>NZ_JBFUKM010000001.1:0-833055 GCF_056400825.1 Allobosea sp. P4_H5
ATCATCTGGACCTGGCGGCGGATGTCGCTCTCCGACCAGCTATAGGCTGCACCGGCATCGAGCCTGAGCTGGCCGAAGCGGGCCCCGGCATAGAGCGCGGCATGGCCGCTCTCGAGCTTGCCGGTCGAGAGGCGGGCATCGAGATCGAAGCGCGACTGGCTGTAGCCACCGGCGACGCCAACCTTCAGCGACGAACCCGGCGCGTCATAGACCATCAAATCGGCGCCGAGCAGGGCCCCACCGCTGCGGCGGCTCATGCTCGCGGCGTTGCCGTCGGCGTCGGTATTGCCCGTGCCGCCGAAGGCCGTGCCCCAGAGCGCATARCGCGGCTGCGGSAYCGGSGCGGGCATCRYGACCGCGCCCTTGCGGCCSGGCAGATCGGCAGTGAAGGCGCCTGCAACCTGCTGGCCGGGCTGCGTCAGCAGCGGCCCACGCAGATGGCCGAGGATGGTGTCGCGCACCAGCCGGCTCTCGTCGATCATGACGCTGACGGCTTGCGCATGCGCCTCGCCCGAGAGCAGGTCGAAGCCGGCGCGCGCCTCGGCCGCCGTCGCCGAGATCAGCGCGTCATAGACGGGATTGCCGACGCCCAAACGCTCGGCCGCGATCGCGATGAAGCCCTGGTTACGGGTGGCAGCGACGTAGGTGCTGGTCGTGCCGCCAGAGCTACCGCTCGTGCTGCCTGTGCCGCCGCTATTGTCCGGCCCGAAGGAGGTGTTGTTGCGGGTCATGGTCAGCGTGACGCTCGTGCCGCCATAGCTCAGTGACGGTGTCAGGAAGGCGAGGTTCGACGTGACGCTGCTGAAGCTGCCGCTGACCCCGCCACTTGCCGTGAGGATCGTATAGTTCGTCGAGGCCGCGTAATTGCCGCTCTCGGCCAGGACCTGCACCGTGCCGCCCGAGAGCGTCGCGCTGCCAGAGGCCACGATCCTGTCGCTCTGGCCGGCCGCGTTGACCTCGACCTGATAGGTCGAGCCGCTCGCGAAGGAGACATTGCCCGAGACCTTCAAGGTCCCGATCGAATTGCCCGGCGCGACCGTACCGCCGTTGGCGACGACGAGCGGCCCGACCGTCCCTGAGCCGCCGAGCGTGCCGCCACTCAAGCTCACCGAGCCGGTGATCGAGCCGTTGACCACCAGCTTGCCGCCCGAGACCGTCGTGCCGCCGGTGTAGGTGTTCGTGCCCGTCAGCGTCAGCGTGCCCGTACCGGTCTTGTCGAGCCCGCCATTGCCGGTGATCGTGCCCGAGAAGGTGGTCGAGGCATTGCTGCTGCCGGCCTTCAGCGTCGTCCCGGTGCCGACCTGGATCGAGCCGGCCCCGGCGAGCGAGCCGGCGGTGACGGCGCCGAGCCCGTCGCTGACCTGCAGCGTCGCGCCCGATGCGACCTGGTAGTCGGACGCCGCCGACATCGCGCCGGAGCCCTCGATGGAGAGCGTGCCGGCTTCGACCGTGGTCGCTCCTGAATAGGTGTTGGTGCCGGTCAGGGTCAGCGTGCCGGCGCCCTGCTTGGTCAGGCCGCCCGTGCCGTCGAAACTGGTCGAGACGCCGATGCTGAAGCCGTTGCTGTCGAAGAAGGCGCCGTTCGTGCCGATGGTCAGCGCCGAAAAGCCGTTCAGGAAGTTGGCCTGGTTGGCCATCGCCCGCAGGATTCCGCCGTTCAGCTCGACCACGGCCGTCCCGCTTCCGAACTTCATGACCTGGCGGGTCTCCAGCACGCCACGGCCGTTCACCGCATCGCCAAGCAGGCGCAAGACCCCGGTCGCTCCGGAGCGAGACACGCTGACCGACAGCGACCGGACCAGCCCGCCTTCCTTGATGACGAGCGTGCCGAAACCGCTGGTTCCGACGTCGATGGAGCCCGTGGCGATCAATTGGGATCCCGCCGAACTCACCGTTACGGTCGATGGATCTGCCGCAGTCCCGAACGGATCCTGGCCGATCACGATACTCGTGGCATGGACGCTGCCGCCTTCGATGATCGTCAGCGTGCCGGCCGCGCCAAAGCCAACGGAGAGGGGGCCAGCGGTCCAGCTTGAATTCTGGCCGGTCACCGTCACGGTGCCTCGGCCGGTAAATCCAATAGCGCTGGGGCCGCTCGAGACGAGGCCGCCATCGGTGATGGTCAGCGTGCCATCGGCGAGGTCTCCGACCGTGAGGGTCGCGCCGCCCAGGTTCCAGTTCGCGGGCTTTGGCCCGGGGCCGCCCGGGTTGACGTCGCCGGTCGCCTCCACGGAGGGAGCGGAGACCGCAGGCGCGCTGGCGAGCAAGGCAAGGGCGAGCGCGAATATCGATGTCGAAGCATATAGCCGCCTTGGCTGCGGGCCGCGCCCCGACGGCATCCGCGCGCGCTTCGAACTGGTTCGCACTGACATCAAGAAGCCCCGGCCGACATGGCAGGCTTAGGCCATGTCGGCGCCAAGGCAATGAACAGCCGTTCACATCCGCGCTAAAAACCGCGATGTGGCGAATCCGCCGCTATGCCGGAGCGTTACGCCTTGATCTTCACGTAGCTTCCTGGCGCATCCTCGAGCGCGGGCAGGGGCCCCTCGCCGGGGATGCGTGGCTTGACGCGCTTGGGCGCCTGCTTCTCCAGCCAGGCGAGCCAATGCGGCCACCAGGAGCCGGGATGCTCCTGCGTCGTCTTCATCCAGTCCTCGAAGGCGCCTTCCGGCTTCGGGCCGGTCCAGTACTGGTACTTCACCTTGTTCGGCGGGTTGACCACGCCGGCGATGTGGCCGGACCCGGCCATGACATAGTCGACGGGGCCGCCAAAGGTCTGCGAGCCCACGAAGACCGATTTCGCCGGAGCGATATGGTCCTCGCGCGTCGCCAGATTGTAGATGGGGATCGTCACCTTCTTGAGGTCGAGCAGCTTGCCGCCGAGGCGCATCTCGCCCTTGCTCAGCTTGTTCTCGAGATAGCAGTTGCGCAGGTAGAAGGAGTGGTTCGCCGCCGGCATCCGGGTCGAATCCGAATTCCAGTAGAGCAGGTCGAAGGGGGTCGGCGCCTTGCCTTTCAGGTAGTTGTTGACGGCATAGGACCAGATCAGGTCGTTGGGCCGGAGCATGTTGAAGGCGCCCGACATGCGCGAGCCGTCGAGATAGCCGCGTTCGGCCATCTGCTCTTCGACGGCGCGGATCTGCTCCTCGTCGACGAAGACCGAGAGCTCGCCGGCGTGGCTGAAATCGACCTGCGTGGTGAAGAAGGTCGCGCTGGCGATGCGCTTGTCCCGGGTTGCCGCCATATAGGCCAGGGTCACGCCGAGCAGCGTGCCGCCGACGCAGTAGCCGATCGTCGAGACCTGCTTCTCGCCGGTGACCTGTTCGATCGCCTCCAGCGCGGCGAAGATGCCCTCGCGCATATAGCTCTCGAAATCCTTGAGCGCGTGGCGGTGGTCCGGGTTGACCCAGGAGATGCAGAAGACCGTCAGCCCTTGCGAGACGCACCAGCGGATGAAGCTCTTCTCGGCGTTGAGATCGAGGATGTAGAACTTGTTGATCCAGGGCGGCACGATCAGCAGCGGCCGCTTCAGCACGGTCTCGGTCGCCGGCGCGTACTGGAGCAGCTCGATGATGTCGTTGCGATAGATGACCTTGCCCGGCGTCGTCGCGATGTTGACGCCGACCTGGAAGGCGCCGGCATCGGATTGCCTGATCTTGAGCTCGCCGCCGCCGGCCTCGACGTCCTCGGCCAGCATCTTCATGCCGCGCACTAGGTTCTCGCCGTTCTGCGCCATGGTCTCGCGCAGCAGTTCGGGATTGGTCGCGACGAAGTTGGAGGGGGAGAGGGCGCCGGCGATCTGCTTGACGTAGAAGCGGGCCTTGTCACGGGTATGCGGATCGAGCTCGTCCGCCTGCTCGACCATGCCTTCGGCCCAGCGCGTCGTCAGCAGATAGGCCTGCTTGACGAAATCGAAGACCGGATGGCTGTTCCACTCCGGATCGGCGAAACGGGCATCGCGCTTCTCGGGAGCGATCACCGGCTCGACCTGTTCGCCGCTCAGGCGCTTCAGGGTCGAGCTCCACAGGGAGAGGAAGTCGCTGGTGATCGCGCCCTGGGCCTCGATGATCTTCTGCGGGTCGCTGACCCAGCGCTCGGCGACGCGCCCGAGCACCTTGACCATTTCGCTGGCTTCGTCGGCCTGGCCGGTCTTGGCCTCGCCGCGTTCGATCGGTTTCAGATACGCCGCCGTCACCTTGCCGGCCTGCTCGACCAGCTTGCCCATGTTCTGCGCCATCGCCTCGAAATCGGGCACGGCCGGAAGCTCGGCGAACGGCGCCTCCGCAGGCTTTGGCCCGGTCTTGCCCTTCTCGTCAGCTGGCGGACACATGATGGCGCTCCCCTTGATAGCCTTACGCAGGAGTTGCACTCCCCATTTTAGACCCATTAAGGACCTAACCGGTATGAGTGACAAAGAAATTTTGCGGAAGCGGGGCGATGGCTGACAGGCGGACTCAAATCTCGCTCGGGGCGGCTGGACTGGTTCTGCTGGTCGGAGTCGGCCTTGGAGGCTGCGAAGCCACGCGCGGCGTGGCTGAAATGACCGATCTCGCCACCAAACCCGGCGAGCCCAAGCCGTTCGTCACCGAGACCCGGCCGCAGGATCCGAAATACATCCCGATCGGCACCACCGTCTCGCGGCAGGCCAAACGCAAGACCGTCGACGAGTTCAAGAAGCTCGAGGCCGAACTGGAAGCCAAGCGAATCTCCAATGACGCTGCTGGCGCGCAGGCGCAGAGCCTCGGCAAGGTCCTGCCGCCGCCGGCACCGCCGCCGCAGCCGAAGGAGTGACGGCGGCGGGCGTGGGCCGCTTGCCTTGCGCCGCGCGGGGCGCCCCAATGGTGGCTCCTCGGTGGAGCACCCGCGATGATCCTGATCGGCCAGTATGATTCGCCCTTCGTGCGCCGCGTCGGCATCGCGCTGACGCTCTATGAGCTGCCCTTCGAACATCGACCCTGGTCGGTCTTCGGCGACGGCGACAGGATCGCGCCGCTCAATCCGCTGGTTCGCGTGCCGACATTCGAGCTCGATGACGGGCTCGTGCTGGTCGAGAGCCATGCCATCCTCGATTATCTCGACGGTCTCGTTCCTCCCGAGCTTGCCCTGTTCCCGCGCACGGAGCCGGGTCGTCACAGGGCCTTGCGCGTCGCGGCGCTGGCGATGGGGCTCGCCGAGAAGGCGGTGAGCCTGTTCTACGAGCTGCGCTTGCACGACCAGGTCTCCGAGGTCTGGGCCGGACGCTGCCGCTCTCAGATCCTGGGTGTCCTTGCCGCTCTCGAGCGGGAGCGGGAGGAGCGCCTCGGTGACTGGTGGTTCGACGATCGCATCGGCCATGCCGACATCGCGCTCGCCTGCGCGCTGCGCTTTGCCAGCGATGCGCATCCCGATCTCGTCGTCCTCGGCGATTATCCAGCTTTGGAGGCGCATTCCGCGCGTTGCGAGGCGCTCGACGTCTTCCGCGCGATCAGCCAGCCCTTCATCCCGCCGGCTTGAAGCGTTGCAGCAATGCGGCATGCACCGTCGTTCGTTGAATCTTGCGTTTTTTCTGCTGTTGGGGCGGAAGTTGCGGTGGTAAGGCATCGCAACGCAAGAATGTGATTTGCTGTGCTGCCGCATGGCGATCCGCAAGGACCCGTAGTCGAGATGACCGATTTCCACCGCATCAAGCGCCTGCCGCCCTACGTTTTCGAACAGGTCAACAAGATCAAGGCTGCCGAGCGCGCCAAGGGCGTCGACATCATCGACCTCGGCATGGGCAATCCCGATCTGCCGGCGCCCAAGCACGTCATCGAGAAGCTGGTCGAGACTGCCGGCAAGCCGCGCACCGATCGCTACTCCGCCTCGAAGGGCATTGCCGGCCTGCGCCGCGCCCAGGCTTACTATTATCAGCGCCGTTTCGGCGTGACGCTCAATCCCGACACGCAGGTCGTCGCCACGCTCGGCTCGAAGGAAGGCTTTGCCAATATGGCGCAGGCCATCACCGGTCCCGGCGACGTCGTGCTCGTGCCCAATCCGAGCTATCCGATCCACGCCTTCGGCTTCCTGATGGCGGGCGGTGTGATCCGCTCCGTCCCGGCCGAGCCGACCCCGGCCTTCTTCCCGGCGCTGGAACGGGCGATGGCGCATTCGGTGCCGAAGCCGATCGCACTGGTCACCTGCTATCCGGCGAACCCGACTGCCTATACCGCCTCGCTCGATTTCTACCGCGACCTCGTCGCCTTCGCGAAGCGTCACGAGCTGATCCTGCTGTCGGACCTCGCTTATGCCGAGGTCTATTTCGACGAGAACGACCCGCCGCCCTCGATGCTGCAGGTGCCGGGCGCGATCGACGTCGCCGTCGAGTTCACCTCGATGTCGAAGACCTTCTCCATGGCCGGCTGGCGCATGGGTTTCGCCGTCGGCAACGAGCGGCTGCTGGCGGCGCTCGCCCGCGTGAAGTCCTATCTCGACTACGGCGCCTATACGCCGATCCAGGTCGCGGCTGCTGCGGCGCTCAATGGCCCGGACGACTGCATCCGCGAGATGCGCGATATCTATCGCAAGCGCCGCGACGCGCTGGTCGAGAGCTTCGGCAAGGCCGGCTGGGAGTTCCCGGCGCCGCAGGCCTCGATGTTCGCCTGGGTGCCGATCCCCGAGAAGTTCCGCCACCTCGGCTCGCTGGAGTTCTCCAAGCTGCTGATCGAGAAGGCGGAAGTCGCGGTCGCGCCGGGCATCGGCTTCGGCGAGCATGGCGACGACTATGTTCGCATCGCCATCGTCGAGAACGAGCAGCGTATCCGCCAGGCGGCGCGCAATATCGGCCGTTTCCTGAAGAGCGCCGACCAGACCCTGCACAACGTCATCCAGATGCCGAAGGCGGGGTAGGGCGTAAGCAACGCACGCCGTCATTCCGGGGCGCTGCGTAGCAGCGAGCCCGGAACCCAGAACCGATGTCATCCGAGCTGAAGCTCTCGATATCCAAGCCTTCGCGATGATGGGCATCGGTTCTGGGTTCCGGGCTCAGCCCTTTGGGCTGTCCCGGAAAGAGGCCTCCCAGTGTTGCGCGCCGGCACTGGACCGGGCCGTCGAAACATGGGAACCCAGCGCCGGGGCGGATAGCAGGGATAAAGAGCGCATCATGGTCTCGAAGGGCCGGTTGATCGGGATCATGTTCGGCCTGTTCGCGCTGGTCTGCCTGTTCGCGACCTATGATTTCTCGCGCGGCCGCACCAGCGACACCGATTCTGCCCTGATCGCCGAGGTGCTGACCGCCTCGCGCGCCAAGGAATGCGGCCGTGACGCGACCGAGATCGCCGGCAAGTATTTTCCGGCTGGCATGGGCCGGGCCGAAGCCGAGCAATTGCTGGCGCAGACGGTGATCCGGGCACCGAAGCCCTGGTTCTGGAAGCCGATCGACGAGAATTCGACCCAGGCCGACGGCGACAGTGTCGAGGCGTTGCGCACCATCAAGATCACCGCCTTCGGCAACCAGCTGCTGCGGCTCTATCTCGGCTTCGAGAACGGCAAGGTCCATAAGCTCGCCGCCGAGGTCGTCTGCCGCTTCGAGTGAGGCGGCAGGGCCTCACTTCTCGATGACGCAGAAGCGGTTTCCGTCCGGGTCCTCCAGCACGATGTAGTCGGCGCCGTCCGGGTAGCGCCACTCGGCCCGCTTAGCGCCGATGCGCAGCAGACGCTCGACCTCGGCATTCCGATCGCTGGCATAGAGGTCGAGATGATGGCGTTGATGATCATGCGCCTGCGATGAGACCTGCGTGATCGCGAGCTGCACGCCGAAACCCTCCCGCGGCACCAGGATCGCCCAGTCGGGCGAGGGCGGCCGCAGCGGCTCATAGGAGAGCGCTTGCGTCCAGAAGGCGATGGCGCGCGGCACGTCGCGCACGCCCCAGACGATCGAGCCGACCTTCAGCATCGCGATATCTCCTCGTTGCGTACTCAATCCGGCGTTTCCGGAGAGGTTCCCTCTACCCCTTCGCCGTTGACTCCCCGCGCGCCTCATGCGACCCCGCCGCTCATGACCATGCACGCTGCTCCCTCCGAGATCAGGCCCCTGCGCGTCGGCATTGCCGGCCTGGGAACAGTCGGCGCGGCGGTCGCCGGCATTCTGAAGCGCCAGGAGAATGCGCTCGCCGCCCGTTGCGGCCGGCCGATCCGCGTGACGGCGGTCTCGGCCCGGGATCGCAATCGCGATCGTGGCATCGATCTCTCCGGCTTTACCTGGTTCGACGATCCGGTCGCGCTCGCCGCGTCCCCTGAGATCGATTGCCTGGTCGAACTGATCGGCGGTTCGGACGGGCCGGCCAAGAAGGCGGTCGAGACCGCGCTCTCCGCCGGCAAGCACGTCGTCACCGCCAACAAGGCGCTGCTCGCTGCCCATGGCGTCGCGCTTGCCGAGCTTGCCGAGAGCAACGGCGCGGCGCTCGCCTTCGAAGCGTCCTCGGCCGGCGGCATCCCGGTGGTGAAGACGCTGCGCGAGGCGCTCTCGGGCAACAATGTCAGCCGGCTCTACGGCATCCTCAACGGCACCTGCAATTACATCCTCTCGCGCATGGAGCTCGAGGGCCTGACCTTCGAAGCTTGCCTGAAGGACGCCCAGCGCCTCGGCTATGCCGAGGCCGACCCGACCTTCGACGTCGAGGGCTTCGACACCGCCCACAAGCTCGCCATCCTGACCAGCCTCGCCTTCGGTACGAAGATCGATGCCGAAGCGATTCATGTCGAAGGCATTTCCTCGATCACGCCGCTCGACCTGAAGATGGCCGACGAGCTCGGCTACCGGATCAAGCTGCTCGGCGTCGCCGAGCGCACCAAGACCGGCATCGAGCAGCGCGTGCACCCGACCATGGTGCCGAAATCCTCTGCGATCGCGCAGGTGATGGGCGTCACCAATGCGGTGACGATCGACGCCGACGCGGTCCGCGAGATCACTTTGGTCGGCCCTGGCGCCGGTGGCGGCCCGACCGCCTCGGCCGTGATCGCCGATATCGCCGATGTCGCCCGCGGCACGGCCGGCCAGCCCTTCGGCATGCCGGTCGCCCGGCTGGAGCAGCCGACGCGGGCGCCGATGCAGCGTCATGAGGGCGGCTATTACATCCGCCTCGCTGTCGCCGACCGTCCCGGTGCGGCCGCGGCGATCGCGACCCGGATGGCCGAAGCTGATATCTCGCTGGAGAGCATCGTCCAGCGTCGTTCCGAGATCGCCGCCCAGCAGGATCCCGGCGGGCGCTCCGGCGCACCGGTTCCGGTCGTGCTGATCACCTACGCCACCAGCGAGCAGGCCATCCGCGGCGCCCTGGAGAAGGTCAGCGCCGACGGCCACATCGCAGAAGCGCCGCAAGTCATCCGCATCGAGCGGGAATGAGCGTGAAAGGCGCGGTCGCCCACGGCTTCGCCATATCATCGCCAATCCGTTCGCTATTCACCTCGGCCATCCGCTAACGCGCTCAGGGAGTCCCCCATGTCCGTCGATCTCCGCATCTCGCCCGACCAGATCATCGAGCGCTATCTCTCGATGGAGTTGGTGCGCGTCACCGAGCGCGCCGCCGTCGCCGCCGCCCGCCTGCGCGGCCATGGCGACGAAAAGGCGGCCGACCAGGCCGCGGTCGATGCGATGCGGCGCGAGCTCAACCGCCTGCCGATCGATGGCGAGATCGTTATCGGCGAAGGCGAGCGCGACGAGGCGCCGATGCTCTTCATCGGCGAGAAGGTCGGCAACAAGCAGGGCCCCAAGGTCCACATCGCCGTCGACCCACTCGAGGGCACGACGCTCTGCGCCAAGGACATGCCGGGCTCGATCGCGGTGATGGCGATGGCCGGCGCCGGCCAACTGCTCTACGCCCCCGACGTCTACATGAACAAGATCGCGATCGGCCCGGGCTATCCGCCTGGGATCGTCGATCTCGACGCCTCGGCCGCGGACAACATCAATGCGCTCGCCCGCGCCAAGGGCGTCAAGCCGCACGAGATCAACACGCTGATCATGGATCGGCCGCGCCACGAGAAGCTCATTGCGGAAGTCCGCAAGACCGGCGCCTCGATCCGCCTGATCACCGATGGCGACGTTGCTGGCGTGATCTTCTGCACCGAGCCGGAAAAGACCGGCATCGACCTTTATCTCGGCATCGGCGGCGCGCCGGAAGGCGTGCTCGCTGCGGCGGCGCTGCGCTGCGTCGGTGGCCAGATGCAGGGCCGCCTGATCCTTGACACCGAGGAGAAGCGGGCGCGCGCCGCGACCATGGGCGTCAAGGACCCGAACAAGAAGTACGACATGTCGGAGATGGCCTCGGGCGACGTCATCGTCTGCGCCACCGGCGTCACCGATGGCGGCATGCTCTCGGGCGTGCGCTTCGGGCCCGAGGTGATCGAGACCGAGACGATCGTCTACCGCTCGATCACCGGCACGGTCCGCCGCATCTATGGCGAGCACCGCGAGCTGTCGAAGTTCAAGCTCGACTGATCCGGCCTCTGCTGAGCCCATTCTGATCAGCGTGCACCGCAAGCTGATCGGTAAAATGGTCTCTGAACTTAAAGTATGAGACGGCGCGCTCAGCGCGCCGTCATCACCGCACGGGTGAATCCTGGTTCGACGATGGTCAGGCTGCCGTCGGGCAGCCCGAGGATGCGGTCCATCGCGATGCCCTGGAACTGGAAGCGCTGATCCAGCGCCGCGATCGCGGCGTCTTCCCCGGACGTTCCCATCGCATCGATGGTGCGCGCGACGGCGTCGTGGGTACTGGCGTTGAGGTGCAGGAGGATCTCCGCCGCGGCCTCGGGATCGGGTACGGCGAAGGCGCCTTCGGCCTTGCCCTGGGCGATGATCCTGGTCAGAACCGGCCGCATCACTGCGATCGAGGCGGCGTTGATACGGTGGTAGAGCAGCAGGTTCTCCGGCCGGAAGACCACGTCGAAGGCCGCCCGAAACTTCGGTGCATCCGCCAGCTTCATGCTGCGTGAGCGCGCCATGAAGCCGTTCAGCCGCTCCAGGGCGCTGAGCGTGGGGTCATCGAGGATATCGCGGATGCGCGCGACGGCATCCTGCGCCAGCCGGGCGGTGATCCCCTCCAGCAGATCCTCCTTGGCCGTGAAGTGGTGGTAGAAGCCCCCCTTTGAGATGCCGACCTTGGCGATGACGTCGTTCACCGTCGTCCGCTCATAGCCGCGCTCGAAGAACAGCGCCTGCGCGCCGTCGAGGATCTCGTTCCTGCGATCATCCGCGGACTTCACGATACGGGGCATGCAACGCGCTTTCTCTTGACGACCGACCGTCGGTCTGCAAAGTGACCGACGGTCGGTCTTTCGCGATTGTGCGCGCAAGACGCCGCCGGCGCAACGCTCCCGGATCGCGGCGATCGCGAACAGGGAAGGCCCGGCGCGGCGCCTCCTGCGGAGGGTTTCGTGACGTTCGCTCGCAGTCTTCTTGCCGTCGTGGTGCTCCTCGCTGCCGGGGGCGGATATTGGGCCCTGACGAAGCCCACCGCGGTCGCGACGGTCACACCCAGGCGCGGCGATGCGGTCGAGATCGTCCACGCCACCGGCACGGTCGAGCCGCGCAACTGGGCCAAGGTCACGGCGCTGGTGCGCGAGCGCATCGTCGAGCGCTGTGACTGTGAAGGCCAGCGCGTGGAGCAGGGCCATGTCCTCGCCCGGTTGGACAGCGTCCAGGCCGAAGCGACCTTGGCCGAGCTCAAGGCCCGCCAGAAGCTCGCCACTGCCGAGCATGACCGGCTCGCCGTGCTGGTCGAGCGCAATGTGATGAGCCAGCAGGCGCTCGACCGCGCCCGCAGCGAGATGAGCCAGGCCTCGGCCCTGATCGCTGGTCAGACCGCGCGCCTGGAGAGCTACGTCCTGCGCGCCCCGATGCGCGGCACCGTGCTGCGCCGCGACGGCGAGGTCGGCGAGATCGCCGAGCCCGGCACCGTGCTGTTCTGGATCGGCGAGGCCAAGCCGCTACGCGTCGTCGCCGAGGTCAATGAGGAGGACATTCCCCAGGTCAAGCCCGGTCAGCGTGCCTTGATCCGGGCCGACGCCTTCCCGGGGCGGACGCTGGAGGGGACCGTCGACAGCATCACGCCCAAGGGCGATCCCGTTGCCAAGACCTATCGCGTCTATCTCGCTCTGCCGGGTGACACGCCGCTGCTGATCGGCATGACGGTCGAGCTCAACATCATCGCGCGGGTGGCGAAGGAAGCGCTGTTGCTGCCGGTCGCCGCTGTGCAGGGCAACGCCGTCTTCGTCCAAGACGGCGATCGCGCCCGCCGCTGCGAGCTATCGATCGGCATTCGCGGCACCGGCGATGTCGAGGTGCTCTCGGGGCTGCCCGAGCAGGCCCGCGTCATCACGCCGTTTCCGGACAAGCTTGCGGACGGCGCCCGCGTCGCGCCACAAGGCGGCTGATCCATGCGCCTGATCATTGCCCTGGCCCTGACGCATATCCGCGGCCGCGGCCGGCAGACCTTGGTCGCGATCATCGGCGTCGCGCTCGGCGTCGGCTTCTCGATCGCCATGGCCGCGTTGATGCAGGGCGGTGAGGATGATTTCGTCGCGCGCCTCGTCGACACCATGCCACATGTCGACATCACCGACGAATACCGCGACGCCCGCCGCCAGCCGGCGCAGGACGCCTTTGCCGCAGTTCACATTGCCGGCCTGCGGCCGAAGGACGACCGGCGCGGCATCCTCAACCCGACCGAGGCAGTCGCCATGCTGAGGGCCTGGGTGCCGGGGCGGCTGGCGCTCAGCCTGAAGACGCAAGGGGTGGTGCGCTATTCCGGCCGCGACGTTGGCATCGCCATCATCGGCATCGAGCCGCAGGCGGAGATGAAGGTCTCCTCGCTCGCCAAGGATTTCCGCCAGGGCAGCTTCGCCTCGCTGATCGCCGGCGGCAACAACATCGTCGTCGGCGACCGGCTGGCGCAGCGTCTCGGCACCGAACCCGGCACCACCGTCACCGTCGTCTCCTCGACCGGCCAGAGCCGCGCCTTCAAGATCGTCGGCCTGTTCCACACGGGTACCACGGCGCGCGACGAAGGCGAGGGTTATGTCCTGCTCAAGAACGCCCAGATCCTCAGCGAGCGCCCGAATGCGATCAACGAGATCAGGCTGAAGCTCGACGATCCCAACGCCGCGCCGCAGGTGGCGCGGCGGGCCGAGGCGCAGATCGGCTACAAGGCGATGGCCTGGCAGGAGGCGAACGAGTCGCTGCTGCAGGCGCTCGTGATCCGCAATGTCATCATGTACACGGTCGTCGGTGCGATCCTGCTGGTGGCCGGCTTCGGCATCTTCAACATCATCTCGACGATCACCCATGAGAAGGCGCGCGACATCGCCATCCTGAAGTCGCTGGGCTTCACCGAGACCGATATGCGCCGCCTCTTCCTGCTGGAAGGCGTGGCGCTCGGCGCCGGCGGCTCGCTGGTCGGCTGGGTGGTCGGATTCTCGCTCTGCTTTGCGCTCTCGCTCGTCCGCTTCGAATTGTCGGGCGCCAGCGTCGCCCAGGAGATCACGCGCCTGCCGCTGGCCTGGAGCATCTGGCACTATCTGATCGCCGCCGGCTTCGCTTTGGTCTCGGCCGGTATCGCTGGCTACCTGCCGGCAAGGCAGGCGGCCCGGCTCAACCCGGTCGACATCATCCGGGGCGCGACATGAGCGCGCTGATCGAAACCAAGGGCTTGACCCGCGTCCTGCCCGCCGCCGTGCCGGTGACGCTGGTCCAGGGCATCACGCTCGCGATCGGGACGGGCGAGTTCGTCGCGATCACCGGTCCGTCAGGCTCGGGCAAGTCCTCGCTGCTCTATCTGCTCGGGCTGCTCGACAAGCCGACCGAGGGCTTGCTCGCCATCGAAGGCAGGGACACGGCCGGGCTCAGCGAACGCGAGCGCGCCGCAATCCGGCTGGCGACGCTCGGCTTCGTCTTCCAGTTCCACTTCCTGCTGCCGGAATTCACGGTGCGCGAGAATGTCGAGATCCCGATGCGCCGGCTCGGCCGCCTCGGCGCAGCTGCCATGCATGAGCGTTCGACCAAACTGCTCGGCGCGCTCGGCTTGGCAGATCACCTCGACAAGCGGCCCGACCAGCTCTCGGGTGGTCAGCGCCAGCGCGTCGCTGTCGCCCGCTCTCTTGCCAACGATCCGCCGGTGATCCTCGCCGACGAGCCGACCGGCAGCCTCGACAGCAAAAATTCCGAGCAGGTCTTTTCGATTCTCGATGCGCTGGTGCGCGAGCGCGGCAAGACGGTCATCGCCGTGACCCACGACACCGGGATGGCGGCGAAGGCGAGTCGCCGCATCCATCTCGTCGACGGCCGACTGGCCGAGAGTCAGACCGAGAGCTGAGACGATCAGTCTTCTGCGCCCGGCTCGGCCTTGCGCCGGAAGCCGGTCGCCAGCACGTAGAGCTCGGAGGAATCGGCCCGGCTCGCTGCCGGCTTGATGTTGCGAACCTGGGCGAAGTCGCGCTTCAGCTCCGCCAGCAGCCCGGCCGTGTCGCCGCCCTGGAAGAGCTTGGCAAGGAAAAAGCCGCCCGGTGCCAGCACGTTGTTGGCGAATTCGAGCGCCGCCTCGGCGAGGCCGATGATCCTGAGATGGTCGGTCTTCTTGTGGCCGGTGGTATTTCCGGCCATGTCGGACATCACGCCGTCGGCCTTGCCGCCGAGCTTTTCCGTCAACAGGGCAGGGGCTTCGTCCGACATGAAGTCGAGCTCGATCAGCTCGACATGCGGGATCGGATCGACCGGCAAAAGGTCGATGCCAACGATCCGTCCCTTGCCGTTCTCGAGCCCGATCTTGGCGCCCGCGACCTGGCACCAGCCACCTGGGGCGCAACCGAGATCGAGCAGCTTCTGGCCGGGTTTCAGGAACTTGTAGCGCTCATCCATCTCGGCGAGCTTGAACGCCGCGCGCGAGCGATAGCCCATTTCGCGCGCCCGCTTCACATAGGGGTCGTTGAGCTGGCGCTCGAGCCAGAGCTGCGAGGAATGGCTGCGCTTGGCGGGCTTCTTGACCTTGATGCGCAGGTCGCGTGCGCCACCGCCGCTGCCGGATTTTGTTGTCGTCATTGCCTTCGGCGCCACCAGGCGCGATCCTCGTGCATCATTCTGAGCAGGATGCCCTCGCGCAGGCCGCGATCGGCGATGCGCACCTTCGGGCTTGGGAAGGCCCGCCGGATCGCCTCGAAGATGGCGCAGCCGGCGAGCACCAGATCGGCCCGCTCGCGGCCGATGCAGGCATTGGCCTGACGCTGGGCATAGTCCATCGCGACGAGTTCGTCGATGACGCTGCAAATGTCCCGGTCCTGCATCCACAGCCCGTCGACCTGGCGCCGGTCATAGCGTGGCAGGCGCAAATGGATGCCGGCGACGGTGGTGACGGTGCCGGAGGTGCCGAGCAGGTGGAAATTCGGTGCATTCCGTGCCGCCGCCGCCTTCGCCGCAAACGGCGCCAGCGCCTCGCTGCAATCGGTGACCATGCGCTCGAATTTCTCGCGCCCGACCTCGATGCCGCCATAGCGCTCCGCCACCGAGACGACGCCGATCGGCAGCGAGGCCCATTCGCGGATGCGCGAGGCTGGGTCGCGCCCGGCCTCGCGCCCGCCGAGCCAGACGATCTCGGTCGAGCCGCCGCCGATGTCGAAGACGATGACTGCGCCGGCCTCCGGCGCCGCCAGCGCAGCGCAGCCAGTGACGGCGAGCGAGGCTTCCGTGCGTTGGTCGACGATCTCGAGTTCGAGCCTTGCTTCCTCGCCGACGCGGCGGACGAACTCGACACCATTGGTCGCAGCCCGGCAGGCCTCGGTTGTGATCAGGCGGGCCCGCGTCACGCCGCGATGGTCCATCTTGCTCTTGCAGACCTTCAGGGCCTCGACGGCGCGGTCCATCGCGTCGTCGCAAAGCTTCCCGCTGGCGCCCAGCCCCTCACCGAGTCGCACGATCCGCGAAAAGGCGTCGACGACCCGGAAGCCGTGCTGGGCCGGCCGGGCGATCAGCAGACGGCAGTTGTTGGTGCCGAGATCGAGCGCGGCATAGGTGGTCGGATGAGGGCGCTGGAACGGGGCCGGAGCGAACCGAACCGCGTCCGGCGGCGCGGGCCGCTCGCCCGGTAGAGGGATCGCCGCCACGAGGGGGCGGTCGGAATCCTGGCGGTCTTCGACCGTCACTTGCTAACCCTTCGCCGGTCAGGACCGTCATGGTGGCCTGCCGGAGTCCAGCAAGAAGCTGGAACGTTTCCATTCGAAGGGCAGCGTAACAACAGCACGCGGCCCCTGCCAAGCGGAACCTGTGGCGAAACTGCGGCGAGCTTCGGCTGTGCTTGCCTGTGTCCCGTCTTCGCGGCAAAGCTCGGCCTTGGCCGGCATGACCAAGCCGGCGGCGACCAATCGGGAGAAACGGCATGGCGGCGCGGCGCATGATTCTGGCGATCGACCAGGGCACGACGTCCTCCCGCGCCATCCTGTTCGATGAGAATCTGCAGCCGGTCGCCAGCGCCCAGCAGGAATTCCCGCAGCATTATCCGGCCTCGGGCTGGGTCGAGCACGAGGCGGAGGATCTCTGGGAGAGCACGCTCTCGGTCTGCCGGCAGGCGCTTGCTCGCGCTGAGGCGCGGGCAGGGGAGGTCGCCGCGATCGGCATCACCAACCAGCGCGAAACCACGCTCGTTTGGGACCGCAGCACTGGCCAGGCGATCCATCGCGCTATCGTCTGGCAAGACCGGCGCACCGCCGAGCGCTGCGCCGCGCTGGAGGCGGAAGGCCATGGCAAGCTGGTCGCCGAGCGCACCGGCCTGCGCATCGATCCTTATTTCTCCGGCACCAAGATCGCCTGGATCCTCGACCACGTCCCCGGCGCCCGCGAGCGGGCGAAGCGCGGCGAACTCGCCTTCGGCACGGTCGACTGCTTCCTGCTCTGGCGCCTGACCGGCGGGCGCGTCCACGCCACCGACGCGACCAACGCCTCGCGCACCATGCTGTTCGATATCCACAAGGGGCGTTGGGATGAGGAACTGCTGGCGTTGCTCGACATTCCCGCGGCGATGCTGCCGGACGTCCGCGACTGCGCCGCTCATTTCGGCGACAGCGAGCCCGGCCTACTCGGCGGCGCGATCGCGATTCGCGGCATTGCCGGCGACCAGCAGGCGGCGACCGTCGGCCAGGCCTGCTTCGAGCCCGGCATGCTGAAGTCGACCTATGGCACTGGCTGCTTCGCGCTGCTCAACACCGGCACCAAGGCCGTCACCTCGCAGAATCGCCTGCTCTCGACCATCGCCTACCAGCTCAAGGGCGTGCGCCATTATGCGCTGGAGGGCTCGATCTTCATCGCTGGTGCCGCGGTGCAATGGCTGCGCGATGGGCTCGGCATCATCGAGAAGGCCTCCGACAGCGGCCCGCTCGCGGCCAAGGCCGATTCCGGCCAGCAGGTCTATCTGGTGCCGGCCTTCACCGGCCTCGGCGCGCCGCATTGGGACGCCAATGCCCGCGGCGCCATGTTCGGCCTGACCCGCAACACCGGCCCGCGCGAGTTCGCCCGCGCCGCGCTCGATTCGGTCTGCTTCCAGACGCTCGATCTGCTCGAGGCGATGCGCTCCGACTGGCCGGAGGCGGACGGGGCGGAGACGGTGCTGCGCGTCGATGGCGGCATGGTCGCCTCCGACTGGACGATGCAGCGCCTCGCCGACATCCTCGCCGCCCCGGTCGACCGGCCGCAGGTGCTGGAGACCACCGCGCTGGGGGCCGCCTATCTCGCCGGTCTCGATGCCGGCCTGCTTCCGGAGCCGACCCAATTCGCCGATCGCTGGCGGCTGGAGCGGCGATTCTCGCCGGGCCTCGCCGAGGAGACGCGCCGCAACCACGTCGCCGGCTGGCGCGACGCCGTCAGGCGCACGCTGAGCGGGAGCTGACGCGCGCGCTGATATCCCGTCGCGCGGGCTCCGGCGATCGTTTGAGCTGCTGTGCAAGGTGCCGTGAACGGCTCGCATGTCGAAATCGTCACAGAAGGCTTGCAACCGGGCGCGAGGTTGTTTAGATCGCCCCCATCCGACGCGTCGCAGACAGCGCGCCCGTTGGGGGATCGTCTAACGGTAGGACCCCAGACTCTGACTCTGGTTGTCTAGGTTCGAATCCTAGTCCCCCAGCCACTTTCCTATAAGCGGCTGATTTTCAAGCGGTTCTTCTGCCCTCTCCTGGCCGGCAAAGCGATTTGCCCGTCCGGTTGCTACAAGGGGCACCGTTTTGGCGCGTCTCCTCCGCAACGTCGTCCAGCGCAATCGCATCTTCCATTTCCGCCGTGGCATCCCGGTCGATCTGCGCCCGCGCTTCCTGCGCCGAGAGATCACCTGCTCGCTGCGGACCTCCGAATTGCATCTCTCCCACTCCGCGCCAACGGCGAGCCCTATCGCGGCATCAACGTCCTGCTGCTGTGGCTCCACGCCCTCGACAAAGGCTTCGTCTCACCGCACTGGTTGACCTTCAAACAAGCACAGGCGCTCGGCGCCCAGGTTCGCAAGGGCGAGCGGGCCAGCCAGGTCGTGTATGCCGGGACGCTGAACCGGACCGAGACCGACGACACCACCGGCACCGAGGTCGAGCGCGGCATTCCCTTCCTCAAGGCCTACGCCGTCTTCAACGCCGACCAGATCGATGGCCTGCCGGACCGGTTCATCCCTCAGCCGCTCGAACCCACCGCCGACACCACGCGCAACGCGCGGGCCGAGGCCTTCATCACGGCGACCACAGCCGATATCCGCCATGGCGGGGCAAGAGCCTACTACAGCCCCAGCGGCGACCACATCCAGATGCCGCCGTTCGCCAACTTCATCGCGGCGGAAGGCTATTACGCCACGCTTTGCCATGAGCTCACGCATTGGACCGGCCACAAGAGTCGCCTCGACCGCGACCTCAGCCGCACGCGCTGGGGCGCTGCCGCCTATGCCGCCGAAGAACTCGTCGCCGAACTTGGGGCCGCCTTCATCTGCGCCCAGCTCCAGCTCACACCGCAGATCCGCGAAGACCACGCCGCCTACATCGCCTGCTGGCTCAAGGTCCTCCGGGCCGACAAGCGCGCCATCTTCACCGCTGCGGCCCAGGCCCAGCGCGCCGCCGACTTCCTCCTCGCCTTCATCCGCCCGGTCGAGCCGGCCGCCTGCCGCCAAGCTTCATGAAGCGGCGCGCCATCACCGACCCGAGCCAGCTCGGCTTCGACCTCCTGCTCGCCGAGACCGACAAGGCGAATCAGGCCGCTGCTCTCAACCGTGCCATCGGCCACCTGCCGGACGCCCTGGATGAGGCCTTGCCCTATTACCGCGACCTCATCGCCCGGCACCACGCGGCAATGCTGGCTGGCGACGGCAAGGCCGCCATCGCGCTTCGTGAGGAGGCCGGTCATCTTGCCTTACGCCTCAACCACGGCGAGCCGGGCATCCTCGCCGGCCCCGACGCCCCTGGCTGTAAGCTCGCCGATCTCACCGCCGCCGAGCCCGGCACGATCCCGGCCTGGGGTCAACAAGGCGAGTTCATCCTCGATATCGCCGGCATGCGCGTCCTCATCAAGCTGAGCGGCCTGTTCGGCATTGGCGCACGCTTCATGCCGTACCTCAGCTTTAGCGTCCATGCCCTCGACTGGGACCAGCCCTTCCTCAGCGAGACCGGCTACCGCAGCTTCACGGGCATCAACGCGGCGCTCGTGCCCGGCTTTACGCCGGACGGCTTTGCACGCGAGGTGATCACCAGCCACGTCACCACGATCCTAAAAGGCAGGCTCGTTCCGGTCGCAAAACAATATCGGCCGACCCACGTGCAGCGACACCTTGAGAAATAGCAAGATTAGAGCAACCTATGCGACAGCTCTTCTCGTCGTGTGAACATTCCCTTCTCTCCGCAGCTTCAGCGTGCTCTCATCCTGCAGGTTGGCGATGATGTCGCCGATGCCGAACATCCTCATGGCGACGATCACGAAGCCAACGCCGTCCGACAGTTCCGGCAGACCGAACGTATAGCGCTGGACGCCTGAATTCACGTCAGTCCCGACGAGGCCGAGCAGAAGTCCGAGGATGATCTTCGCTTGCCTCCCGCAAAGGCGCCTGCAAGAGGCTCGTCATCACGACGCCGGATCATCGTCCATGCAAGGAGGGTGAGCGCGAAGCTTAGCCCAGCCGGTCGCGCCAGTCGCGCAGCGCTTCCAGGAGCTGGCGGATGAAGCCGGCCGTGGCCTCGTCGGTGAGCTTGCCGGCCTCGTCGAACTTGGTTTGAGCGGCGCCGATCATCACCTCCGGCTTGTTGAGCGGGAAGGCGTTGAGGAAGATCAGCATCTGCCGCAACTGATACTGCGCCCGGGCGGTGCCGAAGATGCCTCCGCTCGCCCCCATGATCGCCACCGGCTTGTTGTCGAAAGGCTGGCTCGGCGGCCGCGAGGCCCAGTCGATCGCGTTCTTGAGCACGCCCGGGATCGAGTAGTTGTACTCCGGCGTCACGAACAGGATCGCGTCGGCCGCCGCGAGCTGGTCGCGGAAGCGCTGGGCCGCCGGCGGATAGCCCGCGACGCGCACATCGTCATTGTAGAGCGGAATATCGCCGATCTCGGCGGTCTCGATCGTCATCCCCTCCGGCGCCAATGCAATGGCGGCCTTGAGTGCGGCGGTATTGTAGGACCCGGCCCGCAGGCTGCCTGAAATCCCGACGACCCGGATCGGGCGGCTATCCCTCGTCATGTCTCGTCTCCTGAAACGCTTGGTCGGTTGTCGGGCTCAGCCCTGGCGCCTGATGAAGCCGGTGATCGCGATGCGCTCCCAGATCCCGGCGGCGTGGAACGGATCGGCGGCATTGAAGCGCTCCACGGTTGCAAGGTCCGCCGCCTCGACGAGGAAGAGGCTGCCGATCATGGTCGAGCCGTCCTCGGCGACCAAGGGCCCCGACATCAAGATCTCGACCTTTAGCGCAGAGGTGTCGGAAAGGAAGGCCTTGTGGGCATCGTAATGGGCGAGACGGGCCGGGAACGCGCCCGGCTTGTCGAGGGCATGGATCACGAACAGCATGCAATGGGCTCCTGTGGCGGCCGGAAGGCTCCCCGGCCGCCGCTACGGGTGAGGATCAGTTCGGCTTGCTGGCCAGGGCGGCCGCCTCGCTCCAGCTCGGGCAACTGCGCGTTTCCAGCGGGGTGTCGTAGGGCTGGAAGTTCGAGGCGTTCACCACGGTCGGCTTCAGCACCACTTCGGTGACGATCGGCTCGTTGCGCAAGGCCCTGATCGCGACGAGGGTGCCGATGCAGCCCTGCAGGAAGCCGTTATAGTCGCCCGAGGCGAGCAGCTTGCCGGCCTTGATCGCGTCGACCGCCTCCTTGGTGCCGTTGATGCCGACGACCTTGGCCTTGCGGTTGGCGCCGTCGAGCGCCTCGATCGCGCCGATCGCCATCGCGTCATTGGCGGCGAGTACCCCATCGATCTGCGGGTGGGACTGCATCAGGTTCTCCATGACCTGCAGGCCCTGCAGGCGCTGGTAGTTGGCCGGCTGGCTGGCGAGCAGCTTGACGTCCTTCGATTCCTTGATCGCGTCGTTGAAGCCGCGCACCCGGTCGATATTGGTCAGGGAGCCTTTCACGCCCTCGAGGATGACGACATTGCCCTTGCCGCCGATCTCCTTGAGCAGGTAGCGCGCCGTCTCCAGGCCGAGGCTGTAATCATCCGCGCCGACGAAGGCGAGGAACTTGCCGCCGGCGCTGCGGTCGGTGACGTTGACGATCGGGATCTTGGCGTCGTTGATCTGCTCCACGCCCGGCACCATCGCCTTGTAGTCGACGGGGACGAAGACGATGGCGCTGGGCTTCTTGACGATCACGTCCTCGACCTGGCTGAGCTGCTCGGGGATCGAGTCGGGCTTGGTCGGAATGTAATGCACGGCCTTGGCGCCGAGCGACTTCGCCGCGACCTCGGCGCCGACCCGCACCGTCTGGAAATAGGGATTGGTCTGGTTCTTGGTGAAGACCGCGATCGTCTCGCCGGCGGCGAGCGCCGCAGTGGAGATCAGGATGGCGGGCAGCGCTGCGGCCAGAAGCTTTGATTTCGACATGATTGTTCCCTCCCTTTGGTTCGGTGGTTCTGCTGCTTGGTTAGGTGCGCCGACGGCCGATCATGTCGAACCAGACGGCGAGGATGACGATCAGCCCGGTGACCAGCGGCTGCCAGTTGGCGTTGACGGCGAGCAGGTTCATGCCGTTCAGCACCAGCGTCAGGATGAGGGCGCCGATGAAGGTGCCGAAGACACTGCCGACGCCGCCGAACAGTGAAGCGCCGCCGATCAGCGCCGCGGCGATCGCCGGCAGCGTCATGGCCTCGCCGATATCGCCCTCGGCCGAGTTCAGCCGGGCGAGGAAGACGATCGAGGCCACGCCCGCCATGGCGCCGGAGAAGCCGTAAACCAGGATCAGGCGGCGATCGACCGGGATGCCGGTGAGGCGCGCCGCGACCGGGTTGGCGCCGATGGCATAGATCTGCTGCCCCCAGATCGTGCGTTGGGCGAAGATCGTGCCCGCCAGCAGGAAGACCAGCATCAGATAGACCGGGATCGGCACGCCGAGGAAATAGCCCGAGCCGATCTGCCGGAAGCCGGGCGGGAAGCCGTGGATGGTCTCGCCGGCCATGTAGTAATAGGTGATGCCGTGCAGCACCCAGAGCATGCCGTAGGTTGCGATGAAGGACGGGATCCTGAGCTTCGCCACCATCAGCCCGTTGCAGATGCCGATGGCGAGCCCGGTGGCGAGGCCCACGAGCGTGCCGAGCACGGGCGAGCCGGTCGCCTTGATCACGGTCGCCGCGAAACAGGCGGAGAGGCCGATATTGGCGCCGACCGAGAGATCGAGCCCGCCGGTCAGGATCACCAGCGTCAGCCCCGAGGCCAGAAAAAAGAGCAGGCTCGCCTGCCTCAGCACGTTGAGGATGTTGTTGGCGGTGAAGAAGGCTTCCGTCGCGACGCTCAGAGCGGCGCAGAGCAGCGCGACCGCCAGCAGCCGGTAGGCGAGCTGCTGCGTCTCGCGCGAGAGATGGAAGCCGGCCGGGCGGGTGGAGGCGTCGCTGGCGATGCTCATGACCGTGTGCTCCGCAGGCTGTCGATGAGAAGGGCGGCGATGACGAGGGCGCCGATGCAGGCGACCTGGACAGACGAGGGAACGGCCATCAGGTTGAGGCCGTTGCGCAGCACGCCGACGGTGAGCACGCCGAGCAGCGTGCCGAAGAGCCAGCCATTGCCCTTGTCGAAGGAGGTTCCGCCCAGCGCCACCGCGGCGATGGCATCGAACTCCAGGCCGATCGCCGCGGTCGGGTGGCCGGCATTGATGCGCGCGGTCATCAGCAGGGCGGCGACCCCGGCCATGGCGCCGCCGAGCATGTAGACGGCGACGAGCAGGCGCTTCCAGGCCACGCCGGCCAGCGTCAGCGCATCGCGGTTGCCGCCGAGCGCGCAGACATAGGTGCCGAAGCGGGTGTGGTAGAGCAGGATGTGGAAGAGCGCGTAGAAGCCCGCGCCGATCAGGATCGGCGTCGGGATGCCGAAGGTCTCGCCGGAATAGACCAGCCGCACGAAGCGCGGGATGCCGACGACGCTCTGGCCGTCGCTGACCACAAGCGCCAGGCCCTGCGCCGCGCCCAGCGTGCCGAGCGTGGCGACGAAGGGCGGGATCGAGAGACCGGCGATCAGCCAGCCGTTCAGGAGGCCGAAGGCCAGCCCGACCGCGAGCGCACCCAGCAGGCCAAGCGCCAGCGACTGCGTTGCGACCACGATCAGCGCCAGCACCAGCGAGGCCAGTGTCAGCACCGCGCCCATGGAGAGGTCGAGCCCCTCGGTCATGATGATCAGCGTCATCGGCAGGGCGAGCAGCAGCAGGATGACCGACTGCACCAGCACGTTGGAGAGGTTGCCCGCGGTGAGGAAGCCGGGGCTCGCCAGCGCAAAGAGCAGCGAGAGCCCGGCCAGCGCGACGGCCACGCCCGGCACGGCCGGGAGGCGTGGTGAAGCGGAGGAGATCGCCTGATCAGTCATGGTGCATCCCCATTCGGACGATGTTCTCTTCGGAGAGTTCGGAGCGGGAGAGTTCGCCGACGAGGCGCTTGCCGCGCATGACGTAGGCGCGGTCGCAGACATGGACGATCTCGGCCTGCTCGGACGAGATCATCAGCACCGCCGCGCCATCGGCGACGAGTTGGTCGATCAGCGCGAAGATCTCGGACTTGGCGCCGACATCGATGCCACGGGTCGGCTCGTCGAAGATGAACAGCCGCGTGCCGGCGGCGAGCCATTTGCCGATCACCACTTTCTGCTGGTTGCCGCCGGAGAGCAGCGCGACGCTCTGGTTCGGCGAGGGCGTCGCGATCCGCAGCCGCTTGATCAACGTCTCGGCTGAGCTGCGTGCCTGGGCGGGCGAGAACAGCCCGTTCGGGAACAGCTTGGGCAGGCCGGCGACGGCGAGATTGTCGGCGACCGTGCGGATCAGCGCGAGCCCCTCCGTCTTTCGGCTTTCCGGGATGAGGCCGACGCCGGCCACGGTCGCGGCATCCGGCCCGCCCCGCCTGGCCTTTCCGAAGATGCGGACTTCGCCGGCCGTGACCTCGTCCGCGCCGAAGATGGCGCGCGCGACCTCGCTCCGGCCGGAGCCGACGAGGCCGCAGAGGCCGACGATCTCGCCGGCGCGCACGGTGAGGTCGATGTCGCGGATGCCGTTCTTCGACGAGAGGCCCTTGACCTCCAGCGCGATTTCTCCGGGCCGCTCGGCGAAGTTGCGCGGATAGCTCATGTCGACAGTGCGGCCGACCATCATGCGCACGAGCTCGTCCGGCGTGGTCTCACCAGGATAGGCCCGGCCGACGAGCTTGCCGTCGCGTAGCACGGTGATGCGGTCGCCGAGCGCGAACACCTCCGCCATGCGGTGCGAGATGTAGACGATGGCGACGCCCTTCGCCTGGAGCTGGCGCATCACCGCGAAGAGACGCTCGGTCTCGCGGTCGGAAAGCGCGGCGGTCGGCTCGTCCATGACGAGGATGCGGGCGTTCTGGGAGAGGGCCTTGCCGATCTCGACCATCTGCTGCTGAGCGACGCCGAGCGTGTGGACCTTGGTCCTCGGATCGACGTCGAGCCCGATCAGGTCGAGCACCGCCTGCGCCTCGCGATAGAGCCGCCGGCGGTCGACGAAGCCGGGGAACCGGGACGGGAATTCCCGGCCGAGGAAGATGTTCTGCGCTACGTCGAGATAGGGGACGAGCGAGAACTCCTGGAAGATCACGGCGATGCCGAGCTTGCGGGCATCGGCAGGCGAGCGGATCTCGACCTTCTCGCCCTTGTGGAAATATTCGCCGGCATCGGCCTGGTAGGCTCCGCACAGCACCTTCATCAGGGAGGATTTGCCGGCGCCGTTCTCGCCGAGCAGCATATGCACCTCACCCGGCCAGAGGGCGAAGGAGACATCGTCGAGCGCCTTCACGCCGGGGAAGGTCTTGGAAATGCCCCGGAGCTCGAACAGCGGCGTGTCTTCGGCTGTAGAGGGCGGTGGAGCAGTGACTTCGAAATCTGGCTTGATCGCAGCCACAGCGCTCATGACTCGCCTCCCGTGCGCGAAATCGAGCGGAAGATCTTGCCGGGGTTCATGATCCCCAGCGGGTCGAGCGCCTGCTTCACCAGGCGCATGGCGTCGACCGTCTCGCCCAGTTCCAGCTCGAGGAAATCGACCTTGCCGAGGCCGATGCCATGCTCGCCGGTGCAGGTGCCGTCGAGCGCGATCGCACGCCTGACGAGGCGCTCGTTGAACGCTTTCACCCGGGCGAGCTCGTCGACGCTTTCGGGGTCGTGCAGGACGAGAAGGTGGAAGTTGCCGTCGCCGACATGGCCGACGACCGGGGCGATCAGGCCGCTTTCCGCGATGTCGGCAGCGGTCGCGACGAGGCATTCGGCCAGCCGTGAGATCGGCACGCAGATATCGGTGACGAGGGCGCGCGCGCCCGGTCGCAAGGCGAGCCCGGCATAGAGGGTGTTGTCGCGAGCCTGCCAGAGGCGGCTGCGTTCTTCCGGCGAGGTTGCCCAGGCGAAGTCCTGGCCGCCGAACTCGCCGGCCAGCATCTGCGCCGTCTCTGCCTGCTCGGCAACGTAGTTCTTCGAGCCGTGGAACTCGAAGAAGAGATGCGGCGCCTCGGCCAAGTCGAGCTTGGCGTGCAGGTTCATGCCGCGCATCATCACCGCATCGAGCAGTTCAATACGTGCGACCGGAACACCCGACTGGATAACGGCGATTGCGGTATCGACCGCGGCCTTCAGATCAGGGAAGGCGCAGACGGCCGAGGAGATCGCTTCCGGCTGAGGATGCAGCTTCAGCGTCACCTCGGTGATGACCCCGAGCGTGCCTTCCGCGCCGACGAGCAGGCGGGTCATGTCGTAGCCGGCGGCGGATTTGCGGGCGCGCCGGGCGGTGCGGATCACGCGGCCATCGGCAAGCACCGCCTCCAGCGCCAGCACATTGTCCTTCATCGTGCCATAGCGCACCGCCATCGTGCCGGAGGCGCGGGTCGAGGCCATGCCGCCAATCGAGGCGTCGGCACCTGGGTCGATCGGGAAGAACAGGCCAGTGTCGCGCAACTGCGCATTGAGCTGCTTGCGGGTGATGCCGGGCTGGACGCGGACATCCATGTCCTCCGGGCTCGCCGCCAGAACCTTGTTCATGCGAGACATGTCGATGCAGACGCCGCCTTGGGGTGCCGCGGCGTTGCCTTCGAGCGAAGTGCCGGCCCCGAACGGCACGATCGGCAGCCGTAGCTCATGGCAGAGCGTCACGATGCTGCGCACCTCTTCCGTGGTTCCCGGAAACACCACGAGGTCGGGAGGCGAAGGCGCGTGGTAGGCTTCGCTGCGGCCGTGATCGGCGAGGATGCCGGGAGCTCGGCTGACGCGCGGGCCGAACGTCTCGGTCAGCCGCGCCAGTGCCGTTTCCACGGCTTTCCCGTCGGATGAGGGTCTGGTCAACATGGTCTCTCCCTTCGCGTTGGCCCGCTGACCGGGCTCTGTCGATGCGATTGTCGTTGGCGTTCCCTGGCGACGCAGGCGGCCGCCTAGGCTGCGGAGTTGAGCTGGAAGTCATAGGTGAGCCGGCACCATGGCCGGTCGAGCACCCGTCCATCCGGGGTGGTGCCGGCCAACTGCTCGCTGAAATCGCTGATCAGCGAGTCCTTCACGCCGAATACGGCATCGGAATCGAGATATTGGTCGCCGGAGACGAAGACATGGGTGACGAGCTTCTCGTGGCCCGGCGCCGCAATCATGAAATGGACATGGGCTGGTCGCCAGGGATGGCGACCTTGCGCCTCCAGCATCTTTCCGACGGGGCCGTCATGCGGAATCGGATAGGCGGCGGGCTTGATCGACCAAAAGTGGAAGCGGCCCTGCGCATCGGTGCGGAAACGCGCCCGGGCGACGAGATCGGCCGCGTCGTCCGAGTGTTGGACGTCGTAATAGCCGTCCTCGTCGGAATGCCAGACATCGACGATCGCCCCGGCGAGCGGGCTGCCATCAGCAGCGGCGACGGTGCCGGAGACATACATCGGTTCGCCCGGCAAGTCGCCGGAGATGTCGCTGCCGAGCGCGGCCTCCGGCGGACCCTCGACATAGAACGGGCCGAGCACAGTGCTCTCGGTGACGGCGCCCTGATGGTCGTGATTGATCGCATCGACCAGCATCGAGACGCCGAGCGTGTCGGAGAGCAGGATGAATTCCTGGCGGGAGCCGGTGCACATCTGGCCGGTATCGGTCAGGAAGCTGATGCCTTTCGCCCATTCGTCCTGTGTCGGGCGGACCTCGCGGATGAAATCGTGCAGGTGGCGGACCAGCGCCTCGCTGAGCTGCTTGAGGCGCGGATCCGGGGCGGCGGCGACACGCTCCAGCACCGCCTCGGTGATGCTATTCTGGTCGAAATTCCTCATCCGAGCCTCCCTTCGTTCTTGTCGAGATCAGGCTCACCAAGTCCGGCGAGCCATTCGGCGAGGCGTACCGTCGCAATGAAATCGGTCTCGCCCTCGCCACGCCCGATCAGGGCGCCATAGGTTTCGCGGGTCAGTGTCGCGAGCGGCAGCGCCATCTCGGCGGCATGGCCGGCACCGATGATCAGGTCGAGATCCTTGGCCATCTGCCGGCAGGAGAAGGTCGGCGAGAAATCGCGCGTCTCCAGGCTCTTGGCCTTGTAGTGCACCATGGGCGAGCCGACGGCGCTGTTGGTCAGCACGTCCAGAATATCCTGCCAGGCGAGGTTGCCCTTGCGGGCAAGTACGATGCTCTCGCCCATCATCGCGGCGGAGACCGCGATCATCAGGTTGACGGCGAGCTTGGCGAAGCGAGCTTCCTCGGCCTGGCCGAGATATTTCTGGGCGCGGGTGAAATCCTGCGCCACCGGCAGAAAGGCGTCGAAGGCGGCGCGCGGCCCCGAGACGAAGCAGGTCAGATTGCCGGTATGGGCGATGGCTGCATTGCCGGAGACCGGCGCGCGCAGATAGGCGACGCCGCGATGCGCGGCAGCCCGCGCGACCTCGGCCGAGATGGTGGGGCTGACTGTCGAGGTCTCGACCAGGATGGCGCCCTTGCGCATCGCCTCGAAGAACCCGTCCGAGAGTGTGACGGCGGCGAGCACCTTGTCGTCCGGCAGCGAGGTGAAGACGATGTCACGCGAGGCGGCATCCGTAAGCGTGGCGGCGGGCTTCACGCCGTCTTTCGAGGCTTCGGCGATGCGGCTCTGGTCGCGGTCGAAGCCGGCGATATCGTAGCCGGCCGCCGCGAGGCGGGTCGCGATGGGCAGGCCCATCTTGCCGAGACCGATCCAGCCGATGGTTTGCGTGTGCACCATTCCATTGCCCTCAAGCTGCTCGCTGCGTGCGGCGAAGTTCTTCGACGATCCGCGCGCCGGAGGCCGCAAGGCGGGCGAGTTTCTCGTCCAGTCCGTCGGCCAGCAACCGGCCATCCCGTTTCATGAAGCGGCCTGCGATCATCACGGCTTCGATGTCGCCGCGCCCGGCCTGCATTATGACGGTGGCGGCGGGGTCGTGGACCGGTTGCATGTGCAGCGCCCGCGCGTCGATCAGGGTGATGTCGGCCTGCTTGCCCGGTGCGAGCGAGCCGATGCGATGGTCGAGACCCAGCATCTTCGCGCCCTCGATGGTGATCCAGGACAGCGCTTGCCGGACGCGGATCGTCGAGGTCGGCGGGATGGCGCCGGTCGCCCGGCGGCTTTCGGCATTGTCGAGCGCGCGCTGCATGCCGAGCGCGATGCGGGCGCCGCCCATCATGTCGCCGGCGAGAACGGATTCGAGATCGACGCCCAGAGACGGAGCCACGCCGCGCGCGAGTAGCCGGCCGGTGATCGGAAAGCCGTGGCCCTGCGTCATCTCGTTCTCGGGTGTCACCGAGAAGGAGGCGCCGAGATCGACCAATTGGCCGAACAGCTCGTCGGGCAAGTCGTTACCGTGCACGATGTTGATGCCGGGGCCGACCAGCCCCTCCTCGATCAGCGTTTCCCAGCCGCTCGGCGTCTTCGCCGCGCCGCCGCCCTGATGCATCGAGGCGACGAGGCCGAATTCGCGGGCGAGGCGGAAATCGGCGCGCGCCACCTCCATCGTCGCGTAATGCGGGCCGAGGATGGCGAGGCCGAGCGTTAGCAACCCGTCATCGCCGGCGAAACGGCCGTGCCGCAAACGCTCCACCTCGGCGCGCGGATGCGGCACCTCCGAGAAATGCGGCTCGCCGGGCTTCGGGTCGGGCTTGGGCGAGCCGTGGAAGAAGGCGGCGCGGATGCCGCTTTCGGCCAGCGCCTCGATGGCGGCATCGGTATGGGCGGGGGTCGGGTTGTTGTGGCACCAGTCGACCAGCGTCGTGGTGCCGGCATCGATCTGGCCGAGCGCGCCGATCAGGGTCGCGATGCCGATGTCTTCCGGCCTGAACAGGGTGGCGAGCCCGGCATGGACCCAGTGGAAATATTCGAGCAGCGTCCAGTCGGCTGCGAGTCCGCGCAAGCCCGTCTGCCAGCTATGCATATGGGCGTTGACGAAGCCCGGTACCGCGATCCGCCCGGTGGCATCGACCTGTTCCGCACCCTCGGCCTCGATCCGCGGCGCGATCGCCGCGATCCGGCCATCCGCGACGAGGATGTCGCCGCGGGGCAGGTCACCGGTGGCGGGATCCATCGAGAGGATGGTGGCGCCCGAGAGGAGGATGCGGCGGGCCATGGCTCAGGCCGTCTCGTCAGCGGCTACGGCCGCGCGGGGCCGCTCGCCAGCATAGGCATTGGCGATCAGGTCGCGGATGGCATCGCGGCTGATCGGGCGCGGATTCCAGTAGGGGTTTTCAACCGCGATATCGGCCGCCTTGTCGATGCCGCTTTCGGGCATGCCGAACTCGGCCAGCGAGAGGGGCACGCCGAGCGCGCGCACTAGATCGAACAAGCCCTGAGCCGCGTCGGGCGCGCCGAGCGCCCTGCGGATCGCCGCCATCGCCTCCGGCGCGGCCGCGGCGTTGTAGGCGACAGCATGCGGCAAAACGACCGTATGCGTCTCGGCATGGGGCAGGTCGAAGCTGCCGCCGAGCGTGTGGCAGAGCTTGTGATGCAGCGCCATCCCGACCGCGCCCAGGCAGCAGCCGCAAAGCCAGGCGCCGTAGAGCGCATTCGTACGCGCCTCCATGTTCGCCGGTTCGTGGACGAGGATCGGTAGAGCCGAGGACAGCGTGCGGATGCCGTCCTCCGCCATCAGAGAGATGATCGGATTGCGGTCCCTGGCATAGAGCGCCTCGACCGCATGGGCGATGGCGTTGACGCCGGAGGTTGCCGAGAGCATCGGCGGCAGGCTGGCCGTCAGATCCACATCGTAGATGACGGTCTCGGGAAGGACGTCGAGCGAGCGGATCGTCGTCTTCCGGCCGCCTTCGGTCTGGCCGAGGATCGGGGTCATCTCCGAGCCGGCATAGGTGGTCGGGATGACGATCTGCGGCACGCCGGTGCGCAGCGCCAGCGCCTTGCCGAGCCCGGTGGTGGAGCCGCCGCCCAGTGCGACGATGCAATCGGCCCCGGTCTCGCGCAAGGCGATGAGCGCCCGCTCGGTCACCTCGACCGGCGTGTGCATGGTCGCCTCGTTGAAATAGCCGGCAAGGGCGGAGCTGAGCAGGGACCCGAGGCGCTCGCCCGCCTCAACTTGCTGCGGCGTCGTCAAGACGAGCGCGCGCCTGCCGAGCCGCTCGACCTCAGCGGCGACCTCGTTGATCGTGCCGCGCCCAAAGCGGACCCGCGAGGGAAGAGCCTCATAGGTGAAAGTCTCGATCATGGGGCGCTCCTCACGGAAGAACGGGATCGGGGAATGGCTTCCGGCTCACTCGCCGGCGACGACTTCGCTGCGGCGCTGCGAACGGCTTTCGGCGAAGGGCGCAGCATTCTCGTCGGCGACGTAGTCGACTTGGAAGCGCGCGATCCTTAGATCAGCAAGCTCCTGCCGGACTCGCAGATGCTCGGGATGGGCGGCATAGGCCTCCAGCGCGGCGCGGTCGGTGAACTCGCTCACCAGCACGACATCGCAGGCATAGTCGACGCCGCTGACATCGGCACCGATCTCGATATGGCTGAGGCCGTCGATCAGGCCCCTGAGCCCCTCGAAGGCGGATTTCACCTTGGTGCGCGCAGCGGCGCGCTCCTGCGGCGTGTCACCGCGCAAGCGCCACATCACGATGTGGCGGACCGGACCGGACATAAGCGTTTCCTCGACCTAGGGTCGTTCTCGTTGCAACCAATTAAGGCTTGCGGAATGCGGAAATAAAGATGACTTCTAGGAAGTCTCTTTTCCTAAAATCGGAAATATGGATCGGATCACACAGATCGAGCTTTTCGTGAAGACGGCGGAGATGCGCAGCCTTTCACGGGCGGCGGAGGCACTCGGCATGTCGAACGCGGCAGCCAGCCGGCACCTCGCTGCCTTGGAGGAGCGTCTCGCCGCCCGGCTTGTCGAACGCAATACGCGTCGCCTCTGGCTGACGGAGGCAGGGCAGGCCTTCTATCACCGCAGCAGTGCCCTGCTCAGCGAGTTCGCTGAGGCGGAGGATGCGGTGAACGCACACACTCACGCGCCCCAGGGAGTGCTGCGCGTCACCAGTTCGCTGTCCTTCGCGGCGATCTACCTGGCTCCGATGCTGCCGGCCTTCCGCAAGCTCTATCCGAAGCTCAGTGTGCACATCGCCGTCGCGAACCGCTATCTCGACTTCATCGAGGCGGGCATCGACGTCGCCATCCGCACGCGGCTGCACGAGCCCGACAGTAACATTGTGGTGCGGCGGCTCGGGCGCATGCGCCGTGTCCTTGCCGCGTCTCCGGCTTATCTGGCGGAGCGCGGTCGGCCCGGAATTCCCGCCGACCTCGCCGAGCACGACATGCTGGTCTACAATCTCGCTGCCGATCCGTTCTCGCTGCGCCTGACCAAGGGGGATACCGAACGGATCGTCCGGATCAGCGCGGCGCTCGACTGCAATGACGGGCAGGTGATCCGCCAAGCGGCGATCGCGGGGCTCGGCATCCTCATCCAGCCGCTCTACATCGTGCAGGCCGATATCGATGCTGGGCTTCTGGTTCCGGTACTGCTCGACTGGCAACTACCGACGCTGACCATGAACATCGCCTATCAGAACCGCGATCACCTGCCAGCCAAGATCCGGGTTTTCAACGAATTCCTCGTCAATCACGTCCGCACGACCTCGAACAACCAGATATGGTCGGCATGACGCCTTGGGAGCTCCTTGACTATCCGCAGTCACCCGGATGACTGGTGGCAAGCCGATAGCGGCGCGTGCCAAGCGGGAACGGCATGAACCAGAAGCAGCTCGACTACTTCATCCGCATCGCCGAACTCGGGAGTTTCCGCAAAGCCTCCGAAGCGTTGCGGATTGCCCAGCCGGCCCTCACGCGCCATATCCAGCACCTTGAGGAGGAGCTTGGAGTCCAGCTCTTCTTCCGAGGCGGGCGCGGTATCATCCTCACCAATGCCGGCGAATTGCTGCTGGAGCGTGCCCAGTTCATCCAGCGGCAGACCGAGCAGGCCATCGCCGACGTCCGTTCCGAGGGCAGCGTTCCACGTGGTGCCGTCTCTCTGGGGGCTCCCGGCTCGGTCGCGCATGTGCTCTTCGAGCCTTTGGTCGAGGCCTATCTGAAACTTTATCCGGGCGTACAATTGCGCCTCTACGACGGCGTCGGCCATCTCCGCAGTCTGCTCCTGTCCGGCGAACTCGATCTGGCCATCCTCCCGACCGGCGGTGCGCCGATCGAAGCTGGCATCGGCAGCGTCACGCTGGTGCGCGAGCCGCTCTATCTTGTCGGCCCTCCCGGCGAATTCGCTCCCGGGGCGACCTGCACTTTGGCGGAGGTCGCGCGACTTCCGCTGGCGCAGGCTGGGCATTCGAGCTCGGTTCGGACAAGGCTCGAGGCGAGCGCCCTCGACAATGGCGGGGCACTCGATATCAAGGTCGAAACCGACAGCCTCCACGTCCAAAAGAAGCTGGTTCGCGCCGGCGTCTGCTACTCGGTGCTCCCCTACTGCGCGGTCTACGGCGACGACGAGCGAGGCTATCTCTCCCTGAGCCGCATCGAGGGCTACAAGCTTGACCGCGTCCTCGGCTGGCGAACGGACCGTCCATCGACGCCCGCTGTCCGTGCCATGGTGGCTTTGATCCGCCAGCAGATCGAGAAGCTGCAACAGCAAGGCACCTTTGGGCTCAACGACTGATCGTTTCGCGATGCCGACTGGTGATTTTGTGGGCAGACATGATGCTGAAAAGGCATCACTCAAATAGCCATTAAATATTGGATTGCGCCTTCGGATACCCGTAGCGTTTCCTCAACAAGGCAAAGACGGCGCATCAAGCCATCGGCAATCCTAGGGCAGGACAATGATTCAAACCTCTGCGATCGCAGATGGTAACGGCAGGCCGTTCCTGAAGAGTAATCCAGGTAATACGCTTGCAGCCATCGACATCCAATCGCTCAACAAGGTCTATCGTACCGTCAGCGGCGAGAATGTCGTTGCGTTGTCCGATATTTCCCTTCGCGTCGAACCGCTCGAGTTTGTCTCGATCGTCGGGCCGAGCGGTTGCGGCAAGTCGACCCTGCTCAAGATCATCGCCGGCCTGACGTCAGCCACCTCAGGACACGTTCAGGTTGTCGGGCAGCCCGTCACCACCCCTCGGAAGGAAGTCGGGATCGTCTTCCAGAGCCCGGTCCTGCTTCCTTGGCGAACGATCCGGGAGAATGTCGCGCTGCCGGCCGAAGTTCGGGGAGCGGACCGCAAGGTGACGGACGCCCGCATCCGGTCGCTGCTGTCCATGGTCGGGCTCGCCGATTTCGAGAACAAGTATCCGGGCGAGTTGTCGGGCGGCATGCAGCAGCGCGCCGCGATCTCGCGCGGCCTCGTCTGCGATCCCGAGATCCTACTCATGGACGAGCCGTTCGGCGCCCTCGACGCCATGACGCGCGAGCAGATGAATCTCGATCTCCAGCGCATCTGGCTGGAAAGCGGCAAGACAATCTTCCTGATCACCCACTCGATACCCGAGGCCGTGTTTCTGGGCGATCGCGTCGTCGTGATGACGCCGCGGCCGGGCCGGATCGCCCGAGTCTTCGACGTGGATCTACCGCGCCCGCGCGGGCTCGATGCGATGGGCGATCCGGAATTCGGCCGGCTCTGCAACGAAATCCGGCGGATGCTCTACCAGATGAGCGATGCCGATCACACGCAGGTTCCTGCCGGAGGGCTGGGATGATGATCGACACTGCCAGCCGGACGGCCATGGTTCCCGCCGCGGAGCGTGGATCTGCGCCTATAGCGATCGGTGAACGGATTAAGCGAACGCTGAGGGCCCGCCCGGAGCTGGTCCTGGCGCCGATGACGCTCGCCGTTCTGCTCGTGACCTGGGAGTATGCCGTCCGCATCTTCGAGGTCCCGACTTACGTCCTGCCGCCGCCCTCCGACATCATGGTGGCGCTCTATCGCGGCCTGGCGGAGAGTTTCACTTCGCGCGCAGGCTACTGGCTCCATGCCGGCGTCACCCTGACCGAGGTTCTGCTCGGTTTCGTGCTGGGCAGCATCTCGGGGCTCGTGCTCGGGACGATCATCTCCCAGATACGCATCGTCGAAGCGACCTTCAGCATGTTCCTGGTCGCGATCCAGAGCCTGCCGAAGATCGCGCTGGCGCCGATCATCGTCCTATGGTTCGGGTTCGGGCTGACCTCGAAGGTCGTCATCATCTGCCTGCTGACCTTCTTCCCGCTCCTCGTCAATTCGATGGTCGGCTTCAAGTCGGTCGAGCGCGAGCGTCTGGAATTGATGCGGGCGGTCGGCGCAACGGCCTGGCAGACCTTCTGGAAGGTCCGCTTTCCCTCGGCGCTCCCCTATATCTTCGCCGGGCTGAACATGGCGGCCGTGTTCTCGGTCGTCGGTGCCGTCGTCGGCGAATTCGTCGGCGCGCAGATGGGCCTCGGCGTCCTCATCCTGTCGATGAACGCCTCGATGGATACCGCCGCCACATTCTCGGTGTTCATCGTGCTCTCGCTGATCGGCATCCTGATGCATGCGGCCCTCGGCGCGATCCGGCGGCGGGTCCTGTTCTGGGCCGAGGCCGACGCCCGCTCCGACGGCAATTCGTGAAACTCCTTCTGCCCACCATTCAGACAGGTGCAGCATGATCCATCGTCGCTCGTTCAATCGCTCCCTTCTCGCAGCCGCCGCAGCTCTGGCCAGCCCGACTGTCGCGCGCGCTCAGAAGAAGACCGTCATCCGGCACGGCAACGCGGCAGGCATCATCGATGCGCAGCTTGCCTATCTGACGATCGGCCTGAGCCCGCGGCTGAATTTCTACGCCGAAGAGGGCGTCGACATGGACGTCGTCAACATGTCGGGCGCCGGGCAGCCTTTGCAGGCGCTGGCGTCGGGCAATGTCGATGTCTCCGCCATCTCGCCCTTCGCTCTGCTCTCGACCTTCGTCAAGGCGCCGAATCTCGACGTCACCTCGGCCTATTGCTGGCTGCGCCAGCCCCATTGGACGGTCGGCGTGAAGCCCGACAGCCCGATTCAATCGCTCAAGGATCTGAAGGGTCGCAAGATCGGCATCCGCAACCAGGGCGACACCGGCTATCTCGCAGCCCGCGTGATGCTGCAGGAGCTGGGGATCGATCCCGACAAGGACGTGGAGTGGATCGCGATCAGCGAGGGCGGACCGGCGGGCGATGCGATCTATCGCGGCCGCGTCGATGCCATGGCCTTCTGGGATGCCGCCTTCGTGCGGATCGAGATCGCCGGTTTCCCCCTGCGATACCTCAAGAACTCGCCCAGTTCCGACGCAAGCTTCGGCAATACCTATTGTGTCCGGCGCTCGACCCTTGCCCAGAACCGGAAGGCGCTGGTCGGCTATCTCCGCGCCCATGCGAAATCCACCATCTTCGCGGCAGCCAATCTGGAAAACGCGGTGCGGATCCAGTGGGAGCTCTTCCCCGAAAGCAAGCCGAAAGGGCGCCCGGAAGAGCAGGCCATGGGCGAGGCCAAGGCGATCATGCAGTCGCGTCTCGATAAATGGATGCCGCAGCCCGGACAGCCGGATCAGCGCTTCGGCGCCCAGTCGCAGCTGCAATGGGAGATCCAGTCGCGCTTCGCCGGCACCGAGGGGCAGATCCGGGATTGGCCGAAGGTGTTCACGAACGACCTGCTCGACGAGATCAACGCCTTTGATCGCGAAGCAATCGTTCGCCAGGCGACGTCACTGAAGTTCTGAAGTCCGGCGGCTCGTCCGCCAAGCCGACCATCACAAGCCGGGATGACTGCCGCGTTCCCTTTGGGAGCGCGATCGCAGAAGCGTGGGATCGGAAGCCAAAAATGACAACGAAGAGCAAAGTCCGCAGCGGCATGCGCATCGATTGGGACGTCGAGATCGAGATGGATGATGGCGTCATCCTGCGCTGTGACGTCTTCAGGCCATTGGGCGAAACGCGCGTGCCGGTGCTGCTGACCTACGGCCCCTATGGCAAGGGCCTTGCCTTCCAGGACGGTTACAAGACGGCGTGGGAGATTCTCGAAAGGGACTACCCCGACGCGGTCGCCAACTCGTCGAACCTCTACCAGTCCTGGGAAGTCCCCGATCCGGAGAAATGGGTTCCGGACGGCTACGCGATCGTCCGAGTCGACTCGCGCGGGGCCGGGCGCTCCGAGGGCTTCCTCTCCGTTCACAGCCCACGCGAGACGCAGGATGTTCACGATTGCATCGAGTGGCTTGCGCAGCAGCCCTGGTGCACCGGCAAAGTCGGAATGAACGGCATCTCTTATTTCGCCGCCAACCAGTGGAGAGTGGCCGCCAAGCGCCCGCCGCATCTCGCCGCGATCTGCATCTGGGAAGGCTATTCCGACAATTATCGCGACGCGACCCATCACGGCGGGATTCTGTCCACGTTCCGGCGGAATTGGCAGGACATGCAAGTCAAGACGGTTCAGCACGGGCGAGGCGACCGCGGCCCGCGCAGTCGCGTCACTGGCGAAACCGTCTGCGGGCCGGAAACCCTCTCCGACGACGAGCTCGCGTCTCGCCGCGCCAACATGCCTCGCGAGCTTCTCGATCATCCCCTCGACGACGCCTATTATCGCGCCATCGACGGTGACCTCGCAGCGATCGAAGTGCCGCTGCTCTCGGCGGCGAACTGGGGCGGGCAGGGCCTGCATCTGCGCGGCAATGTCGAAGGTTTCCTCGCCGCCGGCTCCGAGCAGAAGTGGCTTGAAATCCATGGCGGCGCGCATTGGGCCGAGTTCTATACCGACTACGGCCTCGACCTGCAGAAGCGCTTCTTCGGCCATTTTCTCAAGGGCGAACGAACAAGCTGGGAGGACCAGCCGCAGGTTCAGCTGCAGATCCGGCGCCCGGGCGAGACGAAGTTCGCGGTCCGCCATGAGAGGGAATGGCCGCTCGCCCGCACGCAATGGACGAGGTTCTACCTCGACTTCGACCACATGGCCTTGTCCACCGAGCCCTCGCAGACGGCTGCTCGGCTCGACTACCCGCCGATGGGGGAGGGATTGACCTTCAAGACCGCACCGTTCGAAGCCGAGACCGAAATTACGGGGCCTGTCGCGGGCCGTCTGCTGCTGTCTTCCAAGACCGTCGACGCCGATGCCTTCCTCGTTCTTCGGCTTTTCAATCCCGACGATCGTGAAGTCACGTTCTTCGGGGCGGTCGAACCACACGCCCCGATCGGACAGGGTTGGCTGCGCGCCTCGCATCGGAAGCTCGATCAGGCGAAGACGCGTGAATACCGCCCATGGCACACCCACGACGAGTTGCAGCCGCTGCAGCCCGACATCCCGGTTCAGCTCGATGTCGAGATCTGGCCAACCTGTATCGTCGTGCCGAAGGGTTACCGCATTGGCCTGACTATCCTGGGCCGCGACTATGAGTGGGAAGGTGCCGCGACAACGCTGTCAAACATGAAGAACCCGCTCAAGGGTTCCGGCCCCTTCGTTCATGATGACCCGGAAGATCGCCCCGCATCTGTTTTCAAGGGACCCAACACGCTTCACTTCGACCCGAAAAATCCAGCGTTTGTTGTATTGCCGATTGTCCCGGCCGCCGACGCCCGAGATCTCGCTCGCTGAGTCCCACGGCTTCCGTAGAGGAGCGCCGTTCTCCCGCGAGAGCGGGCTCCTATCAGTGACGCACGTAAGAGATGCCGCAAGCGCTACTTCCAGACATTGGCCCGCGAGCCTAAAACGGACATTCGAACGAGCGCCTTGAGAGTGGCCAAGGCCGGGTATTAGACTTCGTATTGCGATTTCTTGACGGAGAGCGGGATCGCATGGAGCTGCACATCAGCATTTCCGGACGAGTCCAGGGGGGCTACCGGCAGTGGTTCCGCGACCGCGCCCTCACGGCTGGCGTAAGTGGTTGGGTGCGCAATTGCGCAGACGGCACCGTGGAAGCAGCGCTTTCCGGTCCAGCTGAAAGTGTCGAGCGATTGGTTTTTGAGGCGCGGCAGGGCCCCCGCGGCGCAGATGTCGAAGACGTTCGTCGGCTCGAAGCAGCACCGTCGAGATTGGATGCCCGAGAGCGGACCTTGCGTGAGTCAGCTATGTGCCAACAGCAGCAATGCGGGAGTGCTCCCCACATCTGACAGCAGCTTCTGAGAGAAATTTGCCTATCGCCCGGCGGCGTCGCGCTTCGCCTGAGCAACGTGGAACGCCTTCCGCAGGCGCCCTCGCTCCGCGGGGCGGATCAGTGAATCGACCTCCTTGTCCGGAATGTCCCGCATTCCCTGATTGGCGTGCCGCGTATTGAACGGAACGCTCTTCCGCTGCGCTTCCATCTTCATATGGAGGGCGCGCTGGGCGTTCTCGACGAGCGTGTGGTTTCTTGCCATCTCGGCCCGGCGTTGGATTTCCGCGTTCAGCCGCTTCAAGGCCGTAGCGAGAACTGTCGCTTTCAGGCTCGATCCGGCACTCCCCGTGCTTGGCTCGGCTCCCTTTGGCGCGGCCTTGCCTCGCATTTCGCGGCGCTGCTGATTGGCATGCGCGGAGGCCTTGTCGCGCAGATCGCGCAGGTGTTTCAGGAGCACTGTCAGCTCATCGTCCGGCACGTCCTGCACGGCCGGGTGCCGGGTCTGGGCCACGATTGCACGCTCGTCGGCATTGAGCGCGCGCTCTTCTTCCTTGCGGGTCAGGGCCATGCTGGGCTCCTCTTGATGATCGCTTCGTTGGTCGCTCCTGGTCACGTCGGCCGGCGGGCTCGATGCTCAGGTCAGGATATTGTCTTTCGAGCGGATCGGCTCGGGCAGATCCTCGCAACCAAGCAAGGCGAGGAGCTCTCGCTCGATGTTGCGCTGCATGGAGTTCAGCGGCAAGGCGTTGGGCTCGAGCCCAAACGGATCCTCGAGCTGGTGCCCGAGGGCGTCCAGTCCGAAGAAGGTGTAGGCGACGAGCAGGACCGGCAGGAGCGTCCACCAGCCAAGCGATCCGGCCAGCGCGAACGGCAAGGTCAGGCAAAAGACCAGGGCCGTGCGGTGCAGGAGCAGCGAATAGGCGAACGGGACCGGCGTGTGCGCGATCCGCTCGCAGCCACCCTGCACGGTTGAGAGCGCCGTCAATTGCCCCTCGACGACGGCGTAGTGGATCGCGCCGAGTTCACCATTGTGCATCAGGATGACGCAGTACGCTCCCAGTTCCTGCAGAACGGCATTCGTCGGGTTCGGGCTTTTCGTCACGCTCTCGGACTCGAACCACTGCCCGATCGCGATACGCTCGTTCCCGCCGCGCAGCCTTGCAACGAGCCCGGCGGTGAAGGCGCAAAGCCCGCGCAGCAGAAAGCGCCGGTGGCTCTCGTCCAGGCCCGAGACCTGCCGCGCGAGCGAACGGCAAGCGACGATCAACTCGCCCCAGAGCTTTCGCCCATCCCACCAGCGATCGTAGCAGGCGTTGTTCCGGAAGCTCATGAAGACCGAAAGGGCAATGCCGATCAGCGTGAAGGGAATCGCGCTGATCTTGGCGAAGATGCCCGGATGCTCCTCTGCCGCCAGGATCGCGCCGACACTGACGGCGGCGATCACGACAAGCCGCAGGATGATCCGAGGCAGGATCGAGCCGTTCACCGCGAAAACGATGTCCGTAAAATTCGGCTTGGATCGCACTATCATCGACGGGGCCGCTTCGATCGGGACGGATGCCTCTTGCAGGATCAGGATCGTCAGCATCGATCGTGCCAATTCCCCGGACACGTGAAGTCAACAGGTTAGCCGGGGGCCGGCCTGCCCCGATGGACATTTTGTCTTCTTTAAAAGGACAAAATGTCCATAGATTTCAATGTGATAGGATGATTTAATCGCCGTATAGTCCCGTACGGAGGACGATCGCCATGGCCGACAGCAAACCGCGCTACAAGACCTACCACCATCCGGCTGGCGGCTGGGGAGCCGCGGCGGCAACGGCCAAGGTGCTGATGGAGCAGAGCGTCATCACCAAGGGCTCGCGAGCCCTGCTCGCGATGAACCAGCCGGGCGGCTTCAAGTGCCCGAGCTGCGCCTTCCCGGACGCCGATTGCAAGAAGACCCTCGAGTTCTGCGAGAACGGCGCCAAGGCGCTCGCCTTCGAGGCGACCAAGCGCCGGGTCACGCGCGAGTTTTTCGCCCAGCACACCGTCTCCGAATTGATGGAGCAATCCGACTACTGGCTGGAGATGCAAGGCCGCCTGACGGAGCCGATGCGCTACGATCGGCGGTCGGACCGCTATGTCCCCTGCGACTGGAACACAGCCTTCAAGCTGATCGGCGCGCATCTGCGCTCGCTCGAAAGCCCGCACCAGGCCGAGTTCTACACCTCGGGCCGCACACCGAACGAGGCGGCGTTCCTCTATGCGATCTTCGTGCGGGAGTTCGGCACGAACAATTTCCCGGACTGCTCGAACATGTGTCACGAGCCGACCAGCCGCGGCCTGCCGCCGGCCATCGGAATCGGCAAGGGCACGGTCGTGCTCGAGGATTTCGAGCACGCCGAGGCGATCTTCGTCATCGGCCAGAATACCGGCACGAACTCGCCGCGCATGATGACCAATCTGGTCGAGGCCAGGAAACGTGGCGTGCCCATCGTCGCGGTCAACCCGATGCCGGAGCGGGCGTTGATCCGCTTCACCGAGCCGCAGGACGTCGTCCAGATGGCGACCTTCGGCTCGACCGCGATCGCCAGCGAGTTCGTCCATATCCGGATCGGCGGCGACCTCGCGCTGATCAAGGGCATGATGAAGGTGATGTTCGAGCGCGAGGCGCAGGGCGAGGCAATCCTCGATCGCGATTTCATCCACGAGCACACGGTCGGGATCGACGCCATCCGCGAGGATGCGATGGCGCAGGACTGGGCCGAGATCGTGCGCATTTCCGGGCTGGAGGAGGCTCAAATCAGGCGCTGCGCCGAGATCTACATCCGCTCGCGTGCGACGATGATCTGCTACGGCATGGGTCTGACACAGCACCAGCAGGGCTCGCGCCTGCTGCAGCAGGTCGCCAATCTGCTCCTCCTGCGCGGCAATTTCGGCAAGCCGGGCGCCGGTATCTCGCCGATCCGCGGCCATTCGAACGTGCAGGGCGACCGCACGGTCGGGATCGATGAGAAGCCCACGCAGGACTATCTCGATCGCGTGCGCGACGTCTTCGGCTTCGAGCCGCCGCGCCATGACGGGCACCACACCATCGAATCCGTCGAAGCGATGGAGAACGGCACCGCCAAGGTCTTCATCGGCATGGGCGGCAATTTCGTGCGGGCGATCCCCGATACGGAGCGCTCCTATGCCGCCATGCGCAAGCTCGACCTGACGGTGGGGATCGCGACCAAGCTCAATCGCGGCCATCTCGTGCATGGTCGCGACGCGCTGATCCTGCCGGTGATCGCACGCTCCGAGCGGATCGTCACGGCGGCCGGCGAGCAGTTCGTCACGATCGAGGATTCGATGTCGAACGTCACGGCCTCGCGCGGGGTGCTGACGCCGGCGAGTCCACATGTGATGGCCGAGGTCGAGATCGTCTGCCGGATGGCCATGGCGACCCTGCCGCACAGCAAGGTGGCGTGGCAAAGCTACATCGACGATTACGGGCCGATCCGCGACAAGATCGCGGAGGTCTATCCTGAGATCTACACGGGCTTCTCCGAGCGGGTCAAAGAGCCGAAAGGCTTCCATCTCGACATTCCGCCGCGCCGGCGCGTCTGGCCGACGCCGAATGGCAAGGCGAATTTCCTGCTGCTGCCGGGGCTCGAGGTCAACGACGTGGTCGCGGACCCGGCCATGCTGCGGCTGGCGACGGTGCGCTCGCATGACCAGTTCAACACGACGATCTACAGCTACAACGACCGCTATCGCGGCGTTTACAACGACCGCATGGTCCTCTTCATGAATGCCGAGGATCGCGAGGATCGCGGACTGGACGAGGGCGCGCGCATCGCGCTTGAGACCATCAGCGACGATGGCATAGCGCGCCGCGTCGATGGCCTGACCGTCCTCGACTATCCGATGCCGCGCGGATCCGTCGCCGGTTACTACCCCGAGCTCAACCCGCTCCTGCCGCTCGGTTATTACGATCTGATTAGCGGGACGCCCGCCGCCAAATCCATACCGGTGCGGATCGCCGCCGACTGAACCCGTTCGATCGCCCATCGGCCGACGCTCGTTCGAGCGTCGGCATGGCGATCATCGCTTCCGTTTCGAGGAGGACTGACGTTGTTCGACCAGTTCGACCCGGTGATCCTGGCCCGCGCGCAATTCGCATTCACGGTCTCGTTTCATTTCATCTTCCCGGCCTTCTCGATCGGGCTCGCCAGCTTCCTGATGGTGCTCGAGGCGCTGTGGCTGAAGACCGGACAGGGCGTCTACGCCAACCTCTATCGCTACTGGCTCAAGATCTTCGCGGTCGTGTTCGGCATGGGCGTCGTCTCAGGCGTGGTCATGTCCTACCAGTTCGGCACCAACTGGTCGGTCTTCTCGCACAAGGTGGGCCCGATCATCGGGCCGCTGATGGCCTATGAGGTGCTGACGGCGTTCTTCCTGGAGGCCGGCTTCCTCGGCGTGATGCTGTTCGGCATGAACAAGGTCGGCAAGCGCCTGCACTTCTTCGCCACCTGCATGGTCGCGCTCGGCACGCTGATCTCGGCGACCTGGATCATCTCGGTGAACAGCTGGATGCAGACACCGGCAGGCTTTGCCATCAACGACAAGGGGCAGTTCGTGCCCGCCGGCTCATGGCTGCCGATCATCTTCAACCCGAGCTTTCCGTACCGGCTCGTGCACACGGTGATCGCAGCCTTCCTGACCACCGCCTTCGCGGTCGGCGCAGTCGGCGCCTGGCACCTGCTGAAGGACCGCGGCAATCTCGGCGCGTGCAAGATGTTCTCGATGGCGATGTGGATGGCGGCGCTGGTCTCGCCGATCCAGATCCTCGCCGGCGACGCCCATGGCCTCAACACGCTCGAACACCAGCCGATCAAGGTCCTGGCGATGGAGGGCGATTACCAGCCGAGCCCGAACGGCGCCCCGCTGATCCTGTTCGGCCTGCCCAACAGCGCCCAGGCACGCGTCGATTACGAGGTGGCGATCCCGCATGTCGGATCGCTGATCCTGAAGCACGACCCTTACGCACCGCTGCCCGGCCTCACCGATTTCCCGCGCGACCAGTGGCCGCCGGTGCCGATCGTGTTCTGGTCGTTCCGCATCATGGTCGCGCTCGGCTTCGCCATGCTTGGCATCGGCCTGTGGAGCCTGTTCGCCCGCTTGCGCCGCAGGCTCTACGACTGGTCCTGGCTCCATCGCGCTGCCGTCCTGATGGGGCCTTCCGGCTTCGTCGCAGTGATCGCAGGCTGGGTGACGACCGAGGTGGGGCGCCAGCCCTATACGGTCTACGGCCTGTTGAGGACGGCAGATTCAGTGTCGCCGCTCGCAGCGCCGGCCGTTGCCATCTCGCTGCTTGCCTTCGTGATCGTCTACTTCATCGCCTTCGGCGCCGGCATCTACTACCTGCTGCACCTCATGGCGAAGCCGCCCGGCGTCGGCGAGACGGCGCCGCCCAACGTACCGCAGCGCGCGGCGGGCATCGCGCCGGCACGCAGCGTCGCTGTCGAAGCCTCGGCGCGGGCAAGGGGGTGATCGTCATGACCGGCATCGACCTCACCATTTTCTGGGCCGCGGTCATCGGCTTCGCCGTAATGGCCTATGTCGTGATGGACGGTTTCGACCTCGGCATCGGCATCCTGTTTCCAAGCCTGAAGGTGGGGGACGAGCGCGATCAGGCGATGAACTCGATCGCGCCGGTCTGGGACGGCAACGAGACCTGGCTGGTCATGGGCGGCGGCGGGCTGCTGGCAGCCTTCCCACTCGCCTACGGGATCCTGCTGACGGCGACCTATCCGTTGATCATCGCGATGCTGCTCGGCCTCATCTTCCGCGGCGTCGCCTTCGAGTTCCGTTGGCGCGACCCCCGCCATCGCCCGTTCTGGGACGTCGCCTTCTCGCTGGGCTCCGTCATCGCGGCGCTCGCCCAAGGCATCACGCTGGGGGCGATCCTGCAGGGCGTCCGCGTCGAGAACCATGCCTATGCCGGCGGCTGGCTCGACTGGCTGAGCCCGTTCAGCCTGCTGACCGGCATCGCGGTGGTGATCGGCTATGCGCTCCTCGGCGCGACCTGGTTGATCTGGAAGACCGAAGGCACCAGCCATGAGCATGCGCGGCGCGCCGCCTTCTGGCTCGGTATCGCCACGCTGCTTTCGCTCGCAGCCGTGAGCGCCGCGACGCCCTTCCTGAGCTATGACTACTGGCGTCGCTGGTTCGCGCTGCCCGGGGTGCTTCTGACCGCTCAGGTGCCGCTCCTCGTCGTCATCAGCGCAGCGACTTTCTTCTGGAGCCTGAAGCGAGGCTCCCACCGGCTGCCCTTCGCCATGGCGCTCGCGCTCTTCCTGCTCGGCTTCGTCGGCCTCGGCGTCAGCATCTACCCCTATATCGTGCCGCGTGCGGTGACGATCTGGGATGCGGCCGTCCCCTATAGCAGCCAGCTCTTCATGCTGCCCGGCGCGCTCGTGATCATCCCGCTGATCCTCGCCTATACCGGCTGGGCGTATTGGGTATTCCGGGGCAAGGTCGGCACGCACGGCTATCACTGATGACGACGCGCGCGCCGTTCTGGAAGCAGCTTGCCTGGATGGCCGGGATCTGGGCCGCGAGCGTGGCACTGCTCGGCCTGGTCAGCGGGATCATCAAGCTCGCCTTGTCACCTTGAACGACCGGACCGCGTTTCTCCTGTGTGCGGCGTGTCGGACCGGCTGGCATGCTGAGCCGTGACGTCCATCCTCATGGTCGGCGGGCAATCGACATGGAAGCACAAGCGGCAGATCGGGGCTTCGTCACCGTCTGGCTGATGCTGCAGGGCGCCTGGCGCCATGATCTCGGCGGCGTCACGATCGGCCAGATCGCACTGGCCCTCGTTATCCTGGCGCTAGCGGTCGCGCTCAGGCGCTTCATTGGCCGTGCGCTGCTGCGACAGCTGCAGCGATGGACCGTCGGTGCGAAGAACGATGCCGGAGAAGGCATCCTCACGGCGCTGACGCCACCACTCTGCTTCGTTCCGATCGTCCTTGCGGTCCTCGCAATCTCCGTTTTCCTCGGCCTGCCCGCATGGGCGAAGGACCTGCTGGTGGAAGTTGCTCGGTCGCTGGCCGCGGCGACCTTGTTTTGGGCGCTGTTCGCGATAGTCGAGCCGGCCTTCTCGCTGCTTCACGGAAACCGCTCGATCTTCAACGAAGCGATGGTCGGCTGGGCGGTGAGAGTATGCCGGATCATCCTGCTCTCGCTGGGCGCTGCCGTGGTGCTCGAGATCTGGGGCATCCGCGTCGGCCCGGTCCTCGCCGGCCTTGGCCTCGTCGGTGTCGCCGTCGCACTCGGCGCGCAGGACCTGTTCAAGAACCTGATCGCCGGCATCTTCATCATTGGAGAGCAGCGTTTCGAGACCCGTGACTGGATCCGGGTGGATGGTGTGGTCGAGGGCACGGTCGAGACGATCGGGTTGCGCACCACCAAGGTGCGCCGCTTCGACATGGCCCCCGTTTTCGTGCCGAATTCGAAGCTGGCCGACAATGCGCTGACCAACTTCTCGCAGATGACCTCCCGGCGCATCTCCTGGACGATCGGTCTCGAATACAGCGCGACCGTCGAGCAATTGCGTGAGGTTCGCGACGGCATCGAGGCGCTCATCCGCGGCAATCCCGATTTTGTTGCGCCGCCCGAGGCTCCGGTCCTCGTGCGCATCGCCGATTTCGGCGCCTCCTCGATCGACCTCATGCTCTATTGCTTCACCCGCAGCACGGACTGGGGCGAATGGCTGCGGATCAAGGAAGCGCTCGCCTTGTCGATCAAGGCGCTCGTCGAGAAGGCGGGAACCGGCTTCGCCTTCCCCAGTCAGTCGATCTATGTCGAGAGCTGGCCTGTGGAGGCGGCGGCCCCTCCCGTCGCGCGAGGAGGATCCGTCGCCACTCCGCCGAGCGGAGCAGGACCTGCGGTACGATAATATTCGGCCAGCGCTCGCCGATCATCGGAGGCTGACATGACCGCCATGGTGTCCGATCCGAAGCTGCAGCGTCATTCCGCCGGCCGGCGCGTGGTCTATGCGGCGCTTGCCGGCAATGTCGCCGTCGCCGTGACCAAGCTCGTCGCGGCCGCCGTCACCGGCAGCGCGGCGATGTTCAGCGAAGCCGTCCACTCGATCGTCGATTGCGGCAATGAGGGCCTGCTCCTGTACGGCTATCGTCGCGCCGCGCGGCGGCCGGACCTCGTGCATCCCTTCGGCTACGGCCGCGAGCTCTATTTCTGGAGCTTCATCGTCGCCCTGATGCTGTTCGCGCTCGGCGCCGGCGTCTCGATCTATCAGGGCGTGCGCCATGTCATGGCGCCCGAACCGATCCGGCATGCCGGGGTCAGCTATGCGGTGCTCGGGCTGTCCTTCCTTTTCGAGGGCGCGTCATGGATTGTCGCCTGGCGCAGCTTCTCGAAGATCCGGGGGCGCGTTCCGTTCTGGACGGCGTTCCGGCAGAGCAAGGATCCGCCTGCCTTCATGGTGCTGTTCGAGGATACGGCCGCGCTGATCGGCATCGCGATCGCGGCAGCGGGCATCTTCGCCGCGCAATGGTTCGACAGGCCGGTCTTCGACGGCATCGCCTCCATCCTGATCGGGTTCGTCCTCGCCGTCGTCGCCACCCTCCTGGCGATCGAGAGCAAGAGCCTGCTGATCGGCGAGCGGGCGACGCCTGCGCTCGTCGAGGCGATCTGCCGGCTGGCACAGGAGCAGCCCGGCGTCGTCCATGCCAACACCGCGCTGACCGCCCAGCTCGCGCCGGATCAGGCGATGGTGGCGCTCAGCATCGAGTTCGATCCGGGGCTGCACACGCACGAGATCGAAGCCTGCGTGGCGCGGATCGAGCAATGCGTCAGGGAGGCCCATCCCAATGTCGTCGCCCTGTTCGTCAAACCGCAGACTCAGGAGCAGTTCGAGACCGCACGGAGGGTGCGCTTCGGCGCAATCGTCTTTCCTGCCCCCCGCTCCTGAGATCGTCGCTGGCAGATCGGCCGGACATTCTGTCTGCGGAAACAAAGACAGAATGTCTTCTCCTTCTGCGTCGGATTTGGCCAAGCTATTGATATAACGAAGATTTGCTCTTGGCATGCCTGTTGCGGTTCTCCCCGTGACGAGAGCCGGCCCCGATCGGATCAAAGCAACCCGGTCGCAAGCACGGGCTCTGGCGCTGAACAGCGGAGCTGGCCCATGACGCAGATCGACAAAGGCCATGACGTCCTTCCGTTCGCAGCCATCCGCGCAGGCTGGTGGTGGTTCGCCGCGCTCGGCGTCGCGTTCATCATCCTCGGGCTGATCGCGAGCAGCCATCTGCTGCTGGCCACCATGGTCACGGTCTACTATCTCGGCGCCCTGATGGTGCTGGCGGGCGCGCTGCAGGTCGTCCAGTCCTTCCAGCTCACGCAGTGGGGCGGTTTCCTGCTATGGCTCGCCAGCGGCATCCTCTATGCCGTCGCCGGCGCCATGGCGTTCCTCAATCCGGCTCTGGCGTCTTCGGCGCTGACCCTGCTTCTGGCGCTGTTTACGGCCGCATCCGGCATCGCGCGGACCTGGCTCGGAGCGGGTGCCATGTCCGAGCCGGGCTGGGGCTGGGTCGTCGCCTCCGGCGTTCTCTCGACCGTCGTCGGGCTGATCCTCCTCCTGGGCTGGCCGGTCAACAGCTCATGGGTGCTGGGCCTGGTCCTGGCCGTCGACCTGGTTTTCCAGGGCTGTGCGATGCTTGCAGCAGGGCTCCGGCTCAGATCCGCGAGCTGAGTGGTCTGGACCCGAAAAAATGGCACTGCCGCAGAACAGGCGGTTTTCGTAGCGGAACTGGGGCGAGCGCGGCGAGTTGGGTTCTCGCAGCCCTCTCCAGCAAGGCGACGCAATCGGATCGGAGGCGATCATGGTCGGTGGCAGGGATGCGAACCGGGACAGGCAAGCCGGCAGCCGGGCCGATCATCGCGCTCCTTCGGTCAATGCAGGCGGGGCGACCGAGCCAGGCACGACATCGCCTGGCGACCATCCGATCGAGGAGGCTGCGCCGCCACAGTCGGAAAGCGCAGCCCTTGCCGAGCTTCAGTCCGAGAACGCGGCTCTGAAGGATCGCCTGCTGCGGGCGCTGGCCGAAACCGAGAACGTCCGGCGCAGGGCTGAGCGCGATCTCGGCGACATGCGCCAGTACGCCGTTGCGAAGTTCGCGGCGGACCTGCTGCCCGTGGCCGACAACCTGGAGCGCGCCATCGCCAGCGTTCCAGCCGAAACCCTCAGGGACGACGGCATCGTCAAAGCCCTGCTCGAAGGCGTCGAACTTACTGAGAAGGAACTCTTGCGCGCGCTGGAGCGGCATGGCGTCACGAAGCTGCTGCCGGTCGGTGAGCGCTTCGATCCGAATTTTCACGAAGCGCTGTTCGAGGTTCCCGATCCCACGGTTCCCGACGGGACGGTCAGCCGGATCGTCGAGCCCGGCTACTCGATCGGGACACGCCCGCTGCGCCCGGCCAAGGTCGGTGTCGCGCGCGGCGGCTCGACCGGCAAGCCGCCGTCGGGGAAATGACGCTGGCCAACGCGAATACGGAAAGGTTGGGAGGACGATCGATGAAGAAGATTGCAGCGACCGCCGGTATCTCGCTCGTCACGTCTCTGCTCCTTGCCAATTCGACACTTGCAGCAGGTTTCAGCTGTCCGAATGTCGGAAATCTTGCCACCTCGCCGGTCGCGGCCGAGGTCGATGCGCGACTGCCTAAAGGGTTTGCGCTCGAGCAGAGCGACAAGCTCGCCGCCGCGATCACGCTGCTGCGCGAGCATGGGATGTCGCCGGGCAACACGACCGACCATCTGATTGCCTTCTTCTGTCCGGCGGTGGCGGCGGAGACGGGCCTGTCCGACGCCGAGAAGCGGACCCGCGTGATGCGCTTTGCCCAGAAGGCGACGCGCCTCGTCTACGCGCAGAACGATGTCGACGCCGTCATCTACGATGTTCCCCTCAAGCCGGGCGTGGCAGAGGCAGCGACGGAACGCGCCAGGAAGGCGGGTCTCTCATTGGAGGCCTGGATCGGCCAGACAGTCGAAACCGCCATTCGCTAGCTCCGGTGTCATGGACATTCTGTCCGGGCGGAGCGGGACAGCTTGTCTGCTGGAGCGCGGGATAACGGTCTAAGGTACTGATATCGCAAGCTGTATCGGCTGGCATGTCGGTTGCTGTGGCATATCGGGGGCACTCCCTGATGGCGGCGAACGAGGTGATCTCATGGCACAGGATGTCTCCTCTCCCGGCCGGCCGCCGAGTGCTCCCAGCCTGCTGGAGCGAGGCGTCGAGACGCCGTTTCATGCGCTCCACCGGGACATGAACCGCCTCTTCGACGACCTGTTTCACGGCAGGCTGGCAGGCAGTGGCCGCCAGGATGCGCCGATCAGCCCCGTCACGGATGTCTGCGCCAACGACCAGCAGGTTCGCGTCACCATCGAGCTGCCGGGGATCGACAGCAACGATATCGACCTTTCGCTCGCCGGCGACCTTCTCACGGTACGTGCCGAGAAGAAGGTCGACAGCGTCGATCCCAAGGACAGCTACCACATCATCGAGCGCTCCTATGGGGTGTTCCAGAGAACGGTGAAGCTGCCTTGCTCGGTCGTCGGCGATCAGAGCCAGGCGCGCTTCGACAACGGCGTCCTGATCGTGACGTTCCCCAGAGCCGGAACGCAGGACACGAGCCGCAAGATTCCGATCGGCGGTGCGGGCAAGCGAGACGCGGAGCCCGACGCCTCGGTTCAACCGACCTCCGTCGATCCCGGATCCACGGGGGCGGCTCGGTAAGGCGCAGCAGGAAACGAACACGACAACCAAACCGCGACAGGGAGCAAAGCGATGTCCAAAGTCATCGGAATCGATCTCGGCACGACCAATTCCTGCGTTGCCGTCATGGACGGCAAGAATGCGCGCGTCATCGAGAACGCCGAGGGTGCGCGCACGACGCCGTCGATCGTGGCCTTCACCTCCGATGGCGAGCGCTTGGTCGGCCAGCCGGCGCGGCGGCAATCGGTGACCAACCCCACCAACACGATCTTCGCGGTGAAGCGCCTGATCGGGCGTCGCTATGACGATCCGGTCGTCGAGAAGGACAAGGGGCTCGTGCCCTACAATATCGTCAAGGCGGGCAATGGCGACGCCTGGGTCGAAGCGGAAGGCAAGCCCTATTCGCCCTCGCAGATCTCCGCCTTCATCCTGCAGAAGATGAAGGAGACTGCCGAGGCCAATCTCGGCGAGAAGGTGACCCAGGCGGTCATTACGGTGCCTGCCTACTTCAACGACGCCCAGCGCCAGGCGACCAAGGATGCCGGCAAGATCGCCGGCCTGGAAGTGCTGCGCATCATCAACGAGCCGACCGCGGCCGCGCTGGCCTACGGCCTCGACAAGAAGAAGCAGGCGAAGATCGCGGTCTACGACCTCGGCGGCGGCACGTTCGACATCTCGATCCTCGACATCGGCGACGGCGTCTTCGAGGTGAAGTCGACCAATGGCGACACCTTCCTCGGCGGCGAGGACTTCGACATGCGCCTGGTCGAGTATCTGGCGGACGAGTTCAAGAAGGAGCAGGGCATCGACCTGCGCAAGGACAAGCTCGCTTTGCAGCGCCTGAAGGAAGCGGCCGAGAAGGCCAAGATCGAGCTCTCCACCGTCACCCAGACCGACGTCAACCTGCCGTTCGTCACCGCGGATGCTTCTGGCCCGAAGCACCTGCTGATCAAGATCACCCGGGCCAAGTTCGAAGCGCTGACCGAAGACCTCGTGCAGCGGACGATCGAGCCGTGCCTCAACGCGCTAAAGGACGCTGGGCTGAAGGCCGAGGAGATCGGCGAGGTCGTGCTCGTCGGCGGCATGACCCGCATGCCGAAAGTCCAGGAAGTCGTGCAGAAGATCTTCGGCAAGGAACCGCACAAGGGCGTCAATCCCGACGAGGTCGTCGCTATCGGCGCTGCGATCCAGGCCGGCGTGCTGCAGGGCGACGTCAAGGACGTGCTGCTGCTCGACGTGACCCCGCTCTCGCTCGGCCTGGAGACGCTGGGCGGTGTCTTCACCCGCCTGATCGAGCGCAACACCACGGTTCCGGCGAAGAAGAGCCAGACCTTCTCCACCGCCGAGGACAATCAGCAAGCCGTGACGATCCGGGTCTTCCAGGGCGAGCGCGAAATGGCGGCCGACAACAAGTTCCTCGGCCAGTTCGATCTCGTCGGCATTCCGCCGGCGCCGCGCGGCATGCCGCAGATCGAGGTGACCTTCGACATCGACGCCAACGGCATCGTCAACGTTTCCGCCAAGGACAAGGGCACGGGCAAGGAACAGCGCATCCAGATCCAGGCGTCCGGCGGCCTCTCCGAGGGCGATATCGAGAAGATGGTGAAGGATGCCGAGGCACATGCGACCGAGGACAAGAAGCGTCGCGAAGTCATCGAAGCCCGCAACTCGGCCGAGGCGCTGGCACACGCGACCGAGCGGACATTGTCGGAGCACGGCGCCAAACTGGCCGAGCCGGATCGACGTGGCATCGGCGACGCCGTGAACGATCTGCGCGAGGCGGCCAAGGGCGACGATATCGCGGCGATCCAGGCGAAGACGAACGCCTTGCAGCAGACCTCGATGAAACTCGCTGAGGCCATGCAAGCCTCGGCGCAGGCCGGGCCGGACACGGGCCCAGGCTCGACGCAAGCCGATGGGGATGGCGTCGTCGATGCCGATTTCACCGAGATCGACGAGGACAAGAAGAAGGGGTGACGTCAGGCAAAACGCGGTTCGGCTCGGGCTCGACCAAGGGATGCCGTGCCGCAGACAGGAGAGGTGTCATGAAGAGCATCGAGCATGGCGTGCGTGTGACAGTCACGCGCAACGGGCCTTATCTCGTGGCGGGTCGTGTCCGGCTTTCCGATCTGACGATTGCGACCGATGCAGAGGGCGTGTCGGAGGAATGGGTCGGGCGCGACCGTCCTGATGGGAAGGCGACCATCGCGCTTTGCCGATGCGGGCGCTCGAACAACAAGCCGTTCTGCGACGGCTCCCACGCAAGGATGGGCTTCGACGGTACCGAGGTCGCAAGCAGGACGCCCTATCTCGATCGGGCGCAAGCCTTCGACGGCCCGGAGCTCGCGCTCCTCGATGTCGAGAAGCTCTGTGCTTTCGCGCGCTTCTGCGATGCTAACGGGCGGATCTGGAACGAGGTCGCCGCGACAGCTGATCCGGAGATGCGCAAAACCTTCATCCATCAGGCTCAGAACTGTCCCTCGGGACGCCTCGTCGCCTGGGACAAGGCCAGGCAGGCGGCGATCGAGCCTGAGGTCGAGCCGTTGATCGGATTCATCGAGGATCCGGCCGAAGGCTGCAGCGGCCCGATCTGGTTGCGTGGCGGGATCGCCGTCATCTCAGCCGATGGCGAGGACTATGAGGTTCGTCAGCGCGTGACCCTGTGCCGTTGCGGCAGCTCCGAAAACAAGCCGTTCTGCGATGGTACGCATGCCGCTATCAAATTTCAGGCGAAGTGACAGAATTCGACATGTGCTTCGCCGCTGCACAGGCCTTCGGAGTAGCCCGTGAAAAATCCCTACGAGGTTCTCGGTGTCGCCCCGGCGGCCTCCGCTGCCGAGATCCAGAGCGCCTATCGCAAGCTGGCGAAGAAGCTGCATCCCGACCTCAACCCCGGCGACAAGGCGGCGGAGGAGAAGTTCAAGGAGGTGGCGGGCGCCTATGACCTGCTCAGCGATGCCGACAAGCGCAAACGCTTCGACGCCGGTGAGATCGACGCCTCCGGCGCCGAGCGGCCGCAGCATCACTACTATCGGGATTTCGCCTCGTCGGATCAGGGCAACCCTTACGCCGATGCGTCGGGCTTCGCCGATTTCATGGACGAGGACGATGCTCTCGCCGAGTTCCTGCGCCGCGGCCAGAGGACGCGGGCAAACCGGCGCGGGCAGGATCTGCATTATCATCTGGCGGTCGATTTCGTGGACTCGATCACCGGTGCGACCCAGCGTTTGAACCTGCCGGACGGCAGCACGATCGATGTGAAGATTCCGCCTGGACTCGTCGACGGCCAGACGCTCAGGCTGAAGGGCAAGGGCGCCCCGGGAACCGGCAAGGGCGGGCCGGGTGACGCCCTGATCGAGATCGAGGTCCGGCCCGACCGGCGCTTCACCCGCGAGGGTGACGACATCACGCTCGAATTGCCGATCTCCCTGACCGAGGCGGTTCTCGGTGGCCCGGTACGGGTGCCGACGCCGACGGGCGACGTCACCATGTCGGTGCCGAAAGGATCGAACACTGGAACGAAGCTGCGCCTGCGCGGCAAGGGCGCTCCGCGCCGCGGCGGCGGCCAGGGCGATCAGTTCGTCAGGCTCACGGTGGTCCTGCCGAAAACGCTGGATCCTGAGCTCGAAGCCTTCGTATCGACCTGGAAGGGCCGGGATTACGATCCGCGCGAGGGGACAGCGTCATGAAGATGACCAAGCAGGAATTCCTGACCTCGTCGGGGCTTCAGGTGCAGGTGCTGGAATTCTGGCTGGAGCAGCGTTGGCTGATTCCGGAGGAATCGGCCGGCGAGCTGCATTTCCAGGACATCGACATCGCACGCGCCCATCTCATCCGTGGGCTCAAGGACGATCTCGGCGCCAATGAAGAGGGGATCGACGTGATCCTGCACCTCATGGACCAAGTCCACGGGCTGCGGCGCGCGCTGGTCGAGCTGCGCCAGCAGATCGGTGGAGGTAACGGCTAGTTTCCGGCCGCCCTGAACACGGCCTCGAGGCGTGACCGTACGGAGGATGCCATGACGGAACCTTTTCCCGGCCAGGGCCGGATCGAGATCGATATGCTCGTGCTGCGCGCCCTCGTCCGCAAGCTGGTGGAGAAGGGCGTGCTGTCGTCGGACGACGTGAAAGCGCTGTTGTTCGAGGCGGCAAAACAGATGAACGAAGTCGGCAGCGAGCAAACCGATCAGGCGGCCCGCAGCATGGTCGCACAGGATCTGGCACCGGCCTTCCTGGGTCAGCGGTAACTCTTGCCGCGCATCGTGGACGGCCGCTGCAGGCGTCTGCGCCGCAAAAAGGGGTTGTTCTTGCCACTCGTCCGGATGACGAGTGGAAGGGCCTCGCAAAGGCCAAAACAAGCGGGACGCATCGGATGTCGCTGGAGCAAGACTTGGCCCGCGGAGAACCCGCTGCCGATCCGGAATTCGGCCCTTGGCTGGCCGGAGCCTCGATCCTGATCGTCGACGACGAGCCCGGCATGCGCAACTTCCTGGTCAAGCTGCTGGGGCCACGCTGCAAGCGGATCGACGAGGCCGCCAACGCGAAGGAGGCCTCGCTCAAGGTCGAGGAACATCCCTTCGACGTCGTGATCCTCGACAACATCATGCCCGGCCAGAACGGGCTGGATTGGCTGGCCGAGCAGCGGGCGGCCGGCTTCTTCGCCGATGTCATCCTGATGACGGCCTATGCCGATCTGGAGACGGCCATCGGCGCCCTGCGCGCTGGCGCGGTGGATTTCATCATCAAGCCGTTCCGTTCGAACCAGTTGCTCAATGCAGTGTCGCGCTGCCTCGACCGCGCCCGGCTGCAGCGCGAGAACGATGTGCTGCGGCACGAGTTGCACTCGCCGGGGCACCAGTCCTTTCTGCGGGACAGGCTGGTCGGAAGTTCCACGGCGATCCAGTCGGTGCGCGACACGGTGGCCAAGGTCGCGCCGTTGCCGACATCCGTGCTGCTGACGGGTATGTCGGGCACCGGCAAGGAGGTCGTCGCGCGCTCGCTCCATTCGCTGTCGAGCCGGGCAGGCAAGTTGTTCGTGCCAATCAATTGTGGAGCCATCCCCGCGGACATGATCGAGAGCGAGCTGTTCGGCCATCTGAAAGGGGCTTTCACCAGTGCAGGCCGGGCGCGCGAAGGCCTGTTCATGCACGCTCACGGCGGCACCGTGTTCCTCGACGAGATCGGCGACCTGCCTTTCCTGCTGCAGAGCAAGCTGCTGCGCGTGCTGGAGGATCGCCGCGTCCGACCGGTCGGCTCGGAGCGCGAGGTGCCCTTCGATGCCCGCTTCATCTTCGCCACCAACGCGGATCTGGCGCGGCGTGTGGACGAAGGATCGTTCCGCGCCGACCTCTATTTCCGCATCAATGTCGTGCAGATCGCCTTGCCGCCGCTCAAGGAGCGGGGCGACGATGTCCTGGAGCTGGCGACGATGTTCATGCGCGAGTTCTCCCGGCAGCTCGGCATGCCGCCCGTCGCGATCGACGAGCGCGTGCGGGCTGCGCTGAGGCGCTATGACTGGCCGGGAAACATCCGCGAGCTTCGTAATCTGATCGAGCGCGCTGTCATCCTCGGGGCTTTTCCGGCGGTGCTCGGCAACAGCTTTGAGCGCCACGAAACGGGGAGCGAGGACGGGCGGCAGACCCTCGCCGATGTCGAGCGACGCCATATCCTCGCCGTGCTGCGCGAGGCCGGTGGCGACCGCGAGGAGGCGGCGCGCCGGCTGGGCATCTCGCGCAAGACCATCGACCGCAAATGCGTCAGCTGGAATGTCTAGCGACGCTGCGAGTGGCCGGCCGCGGGGACGGTCCGTACGCTACCGCCTGCTGGCGATTGCACTCGTGCCGATGCTGATCATCCTGCCGCTGCTGCTCGGCATCAGCATCTATCGCTGGAACGTCCGCTTCAATGCGATGATGCTGTCCAAGGTCAATGACGACCTGACCATCGCGCACCAGTATCTGGCGCGGATTCGGGAGAACACCGGGGATCATCTCACAGCGGTGACGGAGGCCGCCCGTTTCCAGGAGCTGCTTCGCAAAGGTGAAGGCGACAATGGCGATCTCGCGGCTTTCCTGGCGGATGTCGCGGCAGGACGCGGATTGGATTTTCTCTATGTGGTCGCTGACGACGGACGGGTCGTTGTCGCCTGGCGGCAGATGACGTCCGGCTTCATCCGCTCGAACGGGCCGGTCGTCAGCTCCGCCTTGCAGGGGAAAGCTCAGGCCGGGATCGACCTCTTCGAGGAAAGGGACCTGGCCGCGCTCTCGCCCGAGCTGGCGCTGCGCGCGCGCATCGAGATCGTTCCGACCGCAGGCAGCGCTCCCAGTGATCGCCTGGTCGAGCCACGCGGGCTCGTCCTGCAGGCCGCGAGCCCCGTCAAACTGCCCGATGGCCGCGCTGCCGCTCTGATCGGCGGCATATTGCTCAACCGCAACCTCGCCTTCGTCGATGGCATCAACGATCTGATCTATCACGGCTCGGGACTGCCGGAAGGCAGCCGCGGCACCGTGACCCTGTTCCTCGATGATGTGCGCATCAGCACCAATGTGCGCATGTTCGAGGAACAGCGAGCGATCGGCACGCGGGTCTCGGCCCAGGTTCGCAGCGCAGTGCTCGACCAAGGCCGCGTCTGGCGCGACAGCGCCTTCGTCGTCGACGACTGGTACGTCTCGGCCTATGAGCCGATCGTCGACAGCCAGGGCAGGCGCGTCGGCATGCTCTATGCCGGCTTTCTCGAAAAGCCTTTCTTTCAGGCCAAGCAGGAAACCCTGATCGCGATCGCCGCGGCTTTCCTGATCGCCGTGTTCGCGACCGTGCCGCTGTTCCTGCACTGGGCCAGCAACATCTTCCGGCCGCTGGAGCGCATGAACGGGGTGATCGCGCAGGTCGAGGGTGGCGACCTCGCGGCGCGGACCGGCGTGGTCACCAAGCGGGACGAGATCGGGCAGGTCGCGCTTCATCTCGATCATCTGCTCGATCAGGTTCAGGAGCGCGATGCCGAACTGCGACAGTGGAACCAGGAGCTCAACCAGCGTGTCGAAGAACGAGCGCGCGCCCTGCAACTGACCACGACGCAGCTCGAGACGACGACCCGGCAGCTCGTCATGTCGGAGAAGCTCGCGGCCATCGGCGAGATCACCGCTGGCGTCGCCCATGAGATCAACAACCCCATCGCCGTCATGCAGGGCAACCTGGAGGTGATCCGCCAGATCATGGGCGCCGATGCCGGGCAGGCGCAGACGGAGTTCCGCTTGATCGAGCAGCAGATGGACCGGATCACCGAGATCGTGACCAAGCTGCTGCAATTCGCGAAGCCGCAGGAATATTCGGGCTATACCGAGCACTATGCCGTGGCCGGCATCATCTCCGACACGCTGCCGCTCGTGCAGCATCTCCTCAAGCGGAGCACGGTCTCCGTGGAGCGAGAGGATCGGGCGCTCCAGCCGATCATGATGAACCGTACCGAGCTCCAGCAGGTGCTGGTCAACCTCATCGTCAACGCCATCCACGCGATGCCCGATGGCGGGCGGCTCATCTTGCACAGCGTCGACAGCGACATGGACGGGCAGATCGGCGTCGCAATCCGGATCGCCGATACCGGCGCAGGGATGACCCCCGAGGTGATGCAGAAGGTCTTCGACCCCTTCTTCACGACAAAGCGGCGGGAGGGTACCGGGCTCGGCTTGTCGATCAGCCAGATGCTGGTGACGCGGCAGGGCGGCAGGATCTCGGTCGAGAGCGAACCGGGCGTGGGGACGACCTTCACCGTGTGGCTGCCCGCAGCCCGCTGAGACTGCCGGGGCTTACGGACAGATTGTCCGCCCGGGCATCGACAGATTGTCCGGCGCTTGAGTGACCTGTCTTTCATCATGCTGATTTCATTGGCTTTCCGTCTTGGCATGTCGGTTGCTCGTAAGCGTCGGCAGGGTTGCCGACGCTCGCCACGGCTTGCCGTTCCGAGATTGACAGGGTGGCCTCGCGGGACTGGTATCGGCCCTGATCAGATATTGTTCCGGAAGGTTGTTCGATGAACGCTGAACGATATACCGATCGCGCCAGAGGCTTCATCCAGTCCGCCCAGTCGCTGGCCTCACGGGAAGGCAACCAGCAGTTCACCTCGCTGCACCTCCTCAAGGTACTTCTCGACGACAATGAAGGTCTGGTCGCCGGGCTGATCGACCGTGCCGGCGGCAATTCGCGCGCCATCCTGTCCGAGACCGAGGCGGCGCTGGCGAAACTGCCGAAGGTGTCGGGTGCAGGGTCTGGGCAGGTCTATCTCGCGCCGGACCTCGCGCGCGTCTTCACCGCAGCGGAGACGCTCGCCGACAAGGCTGGCGACAGTTTCGTCACGGTCGAGCGGCTGCTGCAGGCCTTGGCCGCGGACAAGGACAGCGACGCCGGCAAGCTGCTCGCCCGCGGCGGCATCAGCCCGCAGCATCTCGACGCGGCCATCGAGGCTTTGCGCAAGGGCCGCACTGCCGACAGCGCCTCGGCCGAGAACGCCTATGATGCACTGAAGAAATATGCCCGCGACCTGACCAGGGCGGCGCGCGAGGGCAAGCTCGATCCCGTCATCGGCCGCGACGAGGAGATCCGCCGCACCATCCAGGTGTTGAGCCGCCGGACCAAGAACAATCCTGTCCTGATCGGCGAACCCGGCGTCGGCAAGACCGCGATCGTCGAGGGCCTGGCGCTGCGCATCATCAATGGCGACGTGCCGGAGAGCCTGAAGGACAAGAAGCTGCTGTCGCTCGACCTCGGCTCCCTGATTGCCGGCGCGAAATATCGCGGCGAGTTCGAGGAGCGGCTGAAAGCGGTGCTGCAGGAAGTGACCTCAGCCGCCGGCGGCATCATCCTGTTCATCGACGAGATGCACATGCTGATCGGCGCCGGCAAGACCGATGGCGCCATGGATGCCTCCAACCTGCTGAAACCCGCCCTGGCGCGCGGCGAGCTGCACTGCGTCGGCGCGACCACGCTCGACGAATACCGCAAGCATGTCGAGAAGGACGCCGCGCTGGCACGGCGTTTCCAGCCGGTCTTCGTCTCCGAGCCGACGGTCGAGGACACGATCTCGATCCTGCGCGGCCTCAAGGAGAAATACGAGCTGCATCACGGCGTGCGCATCGCCGATTCCGCGCTGGTCGCGGCGACGACGCTGTCGAACCGCTACATTACCGACCGCTTTCTGCCGGACAAGGCGATCGATCTCGTCGACGAGGCGGCAGCCCGGCTGAAGATGCAGGTCGATTCCAAGCCGGAAGAGCTGGATTCGCTCGACCGCGAGATCGTCCGGTTCAAGATCGAGCAGGAGGCGTTGAAGAAGGAGCACGACGCCGGCTCGAAGAGCCGGTTGCAGAAGCTCGACAAGGAGCTGGTCGAGCTAGAGAAGAAATCGGCCGACCTGACCTCGAAATGGCAATCGGAGAAGAGCAAACTCTCCGACGCCCAGAAGATGAAGACCGAACTCGACCAGTTGCGCACGGAGCTCGCCAATGCCCAGCGCAAGGGCGAGTTCCAGAAGGCCGGAGAGCTCGCCTATGGCAGGATCCCCGAACTGGAGAAGAAGCTCGCTGCCATCGAGACCGACGACAACGCCTCCTCCGCCAGCGAGACCGTGACGGCCGACAGCATCGCGCAGGTGGTTTCGCGTTGGACCGGCGTGCCGGTCGACAAGATGCTCGAAGGCGAGAAGGAGAAGCTGCTCAAGATGGAGGAGCAGCTGATCAAGCGCGTCGTCGGCCAGGAGCAGGCAGTCAGGGCCGTGTCGACGGCGGTGCGCCGGGCTCGCGCCGGGCTGCAGGATCCGAACCGGCCGATCGGCTCGTTCATGTTCCTCGGCCCGACCGGCGTCGGCAAGACCGAGCTCGCCAAGGCGCTGGCCGAATTCATGTTCGACGACGAGACGGCGATGGTCCGCATCGACATGTCGGAGTTCATGGAGAAGCACTCCGTCAGCCGGCTGATCGGCGCGCCTCCCGGCTATGTCGGCTATGACGAGGGCGGCGTGCTGACCGAAACCGTACGGCGCCGGCCCTATCAGGTCGTGCTGTTCGACGAGGTCGAGAAGGCGCATCCGGACGTATTCAACGTCCTGCTGCAGGTGCTCGACGACGGACGCCTCACCGACGGCCAGGGCCGCACGGTCGATTTCCGCAACGTGCTGATCATCATGACCTCGAACATCGGTGCCGAATATCTCGTCAACCAGCCGGAAGGCGAGAAGACCAGCGCGGTACGCGAGCAGGTCATGACCATGGTGCGCGCGCATTTCCGGCCCGAGTTCCTGAACCGGATCGACGCGATCATCCTGTTCCAGCGTCTCCAGAAGAACGACATGGGCCGGATCGTCGAGATCCAGTTCGGGCGGCTGCGCAAGCTCCTGGACGAACGCAAGATCATGCTCTCGCTCGACGCGAAGGGCCGCGATTGGCTCGCCACCAAGGGCTGGGACCCGGCCTATGGCGCCCGCCCGCTGAAGCGCGCGATCCAGCGCTATGTGCAGGATCCGCTGGCGGAGATGATCCTCTCGGGCGAGGTGCGCGACGGCGCAACCGTAAAAATCTCGGCCGGCAAGGATGGCTTGACCTTCAACGGCAAGAAGCCGGCGATGGTGGACGAGGACGAGCTGGAACTGACGTGAGCGCCGGCGGTTAGGTTCCTGCCTGCCGAGCAGGAGCCGTCTTACGCCGGTGATGTCCGCAACCGACAGATTTCAACCAAGGAGGACTCCAGGATGAACGCCAAGGTCAGTGAAGGCATGGAAATCATCGGCGCCGACGGCGTCCATGTCGGGACGGTCGATCGCGTCGAGGGCGAGCGCATCAAGCTCAAGAAGAGCGATTCCTACGGCCGGCATGAGGGCCATCACCACTATATCGAGCTCGGCTTCGTCGCCGGCGTCGAAGGCGACAAGGTGCGTCTCTCGGCCAATGCCGACATCGCCGTCACGCTGGAGGAAGAGCCCACGGGCAAGCCGGTCGATCTGTGAGGATCCCGGCCGCAGTTCCTGCAGGCTGCGGCCGTTCCATTCGACTTCAGGAGGATCAGCGCGATGCAGCTCTATGACCTCTACATCAACGCGAAGAAGCCGGCGATCGGCCTCTATGTCGCCAGCGGCGCCAAGCTTCCCGATTTCGCCAATCCAAAGGAATGGCTGTTCGACGGAACGGCGGCCGCGGATCTGCTGCCGCCGAGCGTCATCGAAGGCGTCGCCAGCGCCGGCCACGCCTTCCGCGACATGGATTGAGTTCCCAGGCGGCGTGTCAGTCGCGCGAGGCGACGCCCATCCCGTGGCCGCCGCACCGCGCGATGATCAACGTGACTGTCCGGGCGACCGGCATAATTCCGAGCGAAGGTTACCAGCAGGATCGTCCATGGATTCAGGCGTGCCATCCGTCGTCCCGCAGCCGGTCGCGGCGACGCTGACCCGTTCGGCGATCTTTCTCGTCGCGGCGATCAATCCCGGCAGTGCAGCCGAGGCGGCGGTGCGGGGTCTGTGTGCCGATCTTTCCTCGCTCCTGCGGGCCGTGGGGTTCCGCAATCTAAAGGGCAACCTGTCCTGCGTCATGGCCATCGGCTCGCAGGCCTGGGACAGGCTCTTCGACGGGCCGCGGCCGAAGGAGCTGCATCCGTTCCGCGAAATCCGCGGCGTGCACCATGCGGTCTCGACGCCCGGCGATATCCTGTTCCATATCCGCGCGAGCAAGCGGATGGATCTGTGCTTCGAACTGGCAAGGCAGATCATGGTCCGGCTTGACGGTGCCGTCACCACCGTCGACGAAGTCCACGGCTTCAACTATTTCGACGACCGCGACCTGATCGGCTTCGTCGACGGCACCGAGAACCCGGCCGGCCCGGATGCGGTCAAAGCCACAATCATCGGGGACGAGGACGCCGCCTTCACCGGGGGCAGCTATGTCATCGTGCAGAAATACCTGCATGACCTCACGGCCTGGGAGCGGGTGCCGGTCGAGGAGCAGGAGAACATCGTCGGCCGCCACAAGCTCTCCGATATCGAGCAGCCCGACGCGATCAAGAAACCCTATGCGCACAATGTCCTGACCAGCATCACCGAGGATGGCGAGCCGGTCGACATCCTCAGAGACAACATGCCTTTCGGCAAAGTCGGAACCGCCGAGTTCGGCACCTATTTCATCGGCTACTCCCGCACGCCCCGCCGGATCGAGCGCATGCTGGAGAACATGTTCATCGGCTCGCCGCCGGGCACCTACGATCGGCTGCTCGACTTCAGTCGCGCCGTGACGGGCTCGCTGTTCTTCGTGCCGACGGCGACGTTCCTCGACGCCGTGACGGCCGAAAAGGCCGCCTCGGAGGCTGGCGCACCGGCTCCTGCCGCTCCCGAGCCGACTGCGGCGCAATCCCCAACCAGATCCCCGAGTGACGGCTCGCTCGGCATCGGCTCCCTGAAGGAAGAGGCAGGCCATGAATAATCTGCACCGGGAACTCGCTCCCATCTCCGACGCCGCCTGGGCGCAGATCGAGGACGAGGCGTCACGCACGCTGAAGCGCTATCTGGCGGTGCGCCGGGTCGTCGATGTCGACGGGCCGAAGGGGGCAGCCTACGCTGCTGCCGGCACGGGCCATGCGCGCCCGATCGAAGCGCCGGGTGATGGCATCCGCTCCCTGCTGCGCGAAGCCCAGCCCCTGGTCGAATTGCGCGTTCCTTTCAGGCTGACGCGGCAGGCGATCGACGATGTCGAGCGCGGCTCGGACGATTCCGACTGGCAGCCGCTGAAGGACGCCGCCAAGACGATCGCCTTCGCCGAGGACCGCGCGGTCTTCGAAGGCTATGCTGCCGCCGGGATCGGGGGCATCCGCGCGGGCAGCAGCAACACCGCGGTGCCGCTGCCTGAAAATCTCGATGATTATCCGGAGGCGATCGCCAAGGCGCTGAACGTTCTCAAGCTCGCCGGCTGCAACGGTCCCTATGCGTTGGTGCTGGGGGCAGACGCCTATCTGGCGGCGAGCGGCGGCAACGAGGAGGGCTATCCGATCTTCCACCATATCGAGCGCATCATCGATGGCGGGGTGATCTGGGCGCCGGCGATCGAGGGCGGGTTCGTGCTCACCACCCGCGGCGGCGATTTCGAGCTCGATCTCGGCCAGGACATCTCGATCGGCTATCTCAGCCATGATGCCACGACGGTCGAGCTCTACCTGCAGGAAAGCTTCACCTTCCGCATGCTGACGTCCGAGGCTGGGGTAGCCCTTTTGCCGCGCAGCCGATGAGCACCGGCGCGGAGCATCATATCGTCATCGTCGGCGCTGACCTCGGAGACCGCCACTCTTCCCTTACGGAATTCGACAAATGCTGGAGAATCAAGATGTACGATGAAGGTCTTGTCATCGCACGGCTGTTTCTAGGCGTACCGTTCGTGATTTGGGGAATCCTGAAACTGCGAGGCGGGGAGGCCAAGCTCGTTCCAGGCCTTCAGGCGCTCGGTCTACCCGACGCTGTTTTCTTCGCTTATCTGGTCGGAGTATGCGAACTTATAGGAGGGGTGGCCGTGATCCTTGGGTATCCGGTGCGCACCGCAAGCGTCCTGCTTGGCTTCTGGTGTCTCCTGACAGGCTATGATGCCCACAGAAACAATATCACCGAACTTATGAAAAACGTGACTATGGCGGGGGGCTTCTTCGCCCTGGTTGCCGCTGGTCCAGGCTCAATCTCTCTTTTTGGTGACGCTCCAAGCGGCCTGTTCGGCTATTTGCGCTAGCCCGGGTCGCGGGCGGTGGCTTTTGCACCCTTGAATACTCGCATCAAAGATCCGGCCGGCCGCGCGTTTTTTAATGGCGTAGCGACCGCTCTGACGAGTGCCGATGTGGCCCGGCAATATTTCCATCTAAGCGATAGCGTGGTTTTCTGAGCAATTCATAGTCTGGATTGGAGGCGCTTCGTAGCGCTTCAATTGTCCCGCTCCCAGATGATGGACGTCGCGGATTCGTCATTGCATTGTGAGGGGTGGATTCTATGAGGTTCACGCAGTCGGCAAGTACTTTCTAAAACCAAGTTATTCGTTAAAATATGACCTACTTTATCAAGGAGAATGACAGTGGAACTCTTGTCTCTATCTGCACCTTGGTGGCATTTTATTGTACGAGGAGTTGCGATATATTCTCTTGTTACCCTCTTGATGCGCCTGTCCGGAAAACGAGCTATGGGACAGTTTACGCCGTTTGACCTTATCCTTCTAATCTTGATCGGAAACACGGTTCAGAATGGCATCAACGGAGGCGACAATTCTCTCACTGGTGCTCTCATCATGGCAACTACGCTCATAGTTCTCAACTTGCTGGTGGCGTGGGCGTCTGCCCGATCCCAATGGTTCCGCTGGCTAGCCGAGGGCAAGCCTGCCGTACTCGCGGTTAACGGTCAGATCGATCGGGCGATGCTTCGTCGCCAGCTTGTCGCAGAAGTTGATTTCATGAATGCCATGCGCCTAGCCGGCTGCAAGGGCGAACATGACGTGCGTCTCGCCACGCTGGAGCCCAATGGCCACATCATGATTGAGAAGATGGATGGAAGCTGGAGCTGACGGCCGCTCATAACGGCCGCGACCAACAAACTCTCCGCATTCCCGGAGCCGCACGCCAATGGTTGCGTGTGGCTACGCGATTCCGATCAGGCCGCCGTCGTAGCTTTTGTCCGGTGTGACCTGAGCCCCTTTTCTCCTCCGGTCTGAGGGAGAGTCCTGGGTTTGATTTCTGGGCTCAGGCGGCCTGTTTTTCCAACGCGGATTTGATTGCGAACTCGGCGGGCGTGATGTTGCCGAGGGCCGAGTGGGGTCTGTGCCGGTTGTAGTCCTCCTTCCATGAGGCGATGGCGCTGCGGGCCTCGGCGAGCGTCGAGAACAGCGTGTCATTGAAGCACTCGTCCCGGAAGCGCCCGTTGAAACTCTCGACGAAGGCGTTCTGCGTCGGCTTGCCGGGGGCGATGTAGTGCCACGCGATGCCGGTCTCCTGGCACCAGCGCAGGATTGCCAATGAGGTGAGCTCGGCGCCGTTGTCGGACACGATCGTCTCCGGCCGGCCGCGCAGGCGAATGACATCATCCAGCTCGCGAGCGACGCGCAGGCCCGAGAGCGAGGTGTCGGCGACGAGCGCGAGGCACTCGCGTGTGTAGTCGTCGACGATGGCGAGCACCCTGAAGCGGCGACCGTCTCTGATCGTGTCGGAGAGGAAATCGAGGCTCCAGCGCGCATTGGCCCGATCCGGCACGAGCATGGGCCTGCGCGCGCCCAGTGCCCGTTTGCGGCCGCCGCGCCGGCGCACCTGCAGCTTCTCCTCGCGATAGAGCCGCCGCAGCTTCTTCTGGTTCATCACGATGCCCTGGCGGTCCAGCATGATGTGGATCCTGCGGTCGCCGAACCGCCGGCGCTCTCCTGCCACGGTCCTCATCGCCTCGCGCAACAGGGCATCGTCCGGCCGGGTGCTCGTGTAGCGCACCGTCGAGCGGTCGATCGTCAAGGTCAGGCACGCCCGACGCTGGCTCACCGCATGCACCGTGCAGGCATGAGCCACCGCCTTCCGCTTCGCATCGGGCGTCACCATTTTTTGCGGCGACATCCTTCAGGATCGCGTTGTCGAGCATCTGTTCGGCCAGCAGCTTCTTGAGGCGGGCGTTCTCATCCTCGAGGGTCTTCAGCCGGCGCGCATCCGACACGTCCATCCCGCCATACTTCGCCTTGAACTTGTAGAAGGTCGCCGAGGAGATGCCGTGCTTGCGGCAGACATCCGCCGTCGCAGCTCCAGCCTCCTGCTCCTTCAGCATCCCGATAATCTGCTCTTCCGTGAATCGTGAGGGGCGCATCGTCCGTCTCCGTGAGTAACGGACTCTACTCAAATCTGGAGGAGGATCAGGGTCTCAGGTCATCACGCATCGAGACGTCGTTCTCATGCGCCCTTGCGTATCTCCGAGACGGCGATCCCGCCGATTACGAGGGCGATGGCCACGACCGCGTAGGGCCGCAACGGCTCGTGCGCGACGGCGACCGACAGGACGATGCCGAAGATCGGGACGAGATTGTAGAAGACGCCGGCCCGCGCGGCGCCGATGAGCTCGACGCTGCGCAGATAGAGCAGCTGGCACAGCAGCGACGGGAAAAGCCCGATGAACAGCAGGATCGCCCAGCCCTTGGGCGTCGGCCATTGGAACTGGCCGAGGGCAGCTTCGCCGATCGCGAGCGGAATCGAGGTGAGCAGGGCCGCCAAGGCGAGCCCGGCGATGAAGACGAGCGGCGACACCTGCGGCCGCCAGCGCAGGCCGACGGTGTAGACCGCATAGATGATGCTGGCCACGATCATCAGGATGTCGCCGCGATTGAAGGACAGCTCGACCAGAACGGCGAGGGAGCCGTGCGAGGCGGCAACGACGACGCCGAGGACGGTGATCGTCGCGCCGAGCCATTGCAGGGCAGGCGGCCAGGTCCCGAGCAGCGCACCCGAGACCAGCAGCACGACGATCGGCGTCGCGCCCTGGATGATCGCCATGTTGATCGCGCTGGTCGTATGCGCGGAGGCATAGAACAGGATGTTGAAGATGGTGAAGCCGATGCCACCCATGGCGAGCATATACGGCCAGCGACCACGCAGGACACGCCATTCGGCGAGCAGCGCCCGCCTGGCGATGAAGGCGAGGCACGTCGCGGCGATGATCCAGCGCAGCATGACGATCGCCATCGGCGACATCTCGCCGACGGACAATTTGCCGGCGACCACATTGCTTCCGAAGAAGAGCGTCGCGACCAGAAGGTAGAGATAGGCGCGGGCAGGGCTTTGAGTCGTCATCCCGCCATCTGCCCGCAACCATCGGGCCTTGTCACTTGCCCTGCAGTTTCGCGGCCGCGGTTTTCATCAGGCCCTGGTCGGAGCTCACGATGAACCAGGTCACGCCGAGCGCGGCGAAGGCGTCGCGTTCCTCGACCGAGGGCAGGAAGATCGCGGCGATCTTGCCATGGCGCAGGGCGGCCGCGACGATGCGCTTGCAGGCTTCGGCGACCTCGGGGCTCCTGATGTCGGAGACGCCGAGCGCCTGGCTGAGATCGGCCCGGCCGATGAAGAGCCCGTCGACACCGGGCGTCGCCGCGATCTCCTCGACCTCGGCCAGCCCGCCCGCGCTCTCGATCTGGCACATGACGATGGCGGTATCGCCGTGGCGTGCGGCTTCGGCCGGGCTGAGCTTGCCGTAGGCGGCATAGCGCGGCGAGTTCGACAGGCCGCGCCGGCCACCCTCGAAGCGGGCGCTGGCCACGATCGCGCGTGCATCGGCAGCGCTGTCGACACGCGGCACGACGATGCCGTCCGCCCCCATGTCGAGCGTCGACATGATGAAGGAGGGCGTGCCGTCGGGGATGCGGACGAGCAAAGGCAGCCCGCCGGCGCGCCCGGCCATCAGCATCATGTCGAGCGAGGCCCGGTCGAAGGGCGCGTGCTCGGCGTCGACCACGCCGAAATCCAGCCCCGCACCGCCGAGAAGCTCGGCGATGATCGGGTGAGGGGTCTTGATGAAGGTGCCGGTCCGGGACTGGCCGGCGCCCACGCGCAATGCGCTCACGATGTTGCCCCGACGGCCTGCGAGGCGCTGATCGCATATTCCGGTCGGCAGGGCGTGAAGACGTCGAGGTTCAGCACCGGCTCGGTGCCGACGACGACGGCGTAATGGACGACGTTCGGTGGCACGGCGAGCAGGCCGCCGCCGCGCAGGCGTACGATTTCGTCGCCGACATGGAAGTCGACCTCGCCGGACAGGATGTAGACCAGCTGCTCATGGACATGCGAGTGCGGCTTTGGCTCGTGGTCGGGCCAGAGCCGGTGCAGGGCCATCGTGGCGCCGTCGCCCGAGAAGGCCTTCTGCTCGACGCCGTGGCGGATCGTCTTCCACTCGATGGCGTCCCAGTCGACATGATGGACGGTCATTTCTCTCTCCTTTTCCGAAGGGTGCTGCTTGCAGGCCGTCCGCCGCTATTGGGCGGGGCGCTGGCCGGCGTAGCCGTGGCCGAGATTGCGCGAGATCTGGCGGGCCATCTCGACGACCGCGGCGATCATCCCGGCATCGGGCTCGGCGGGAACGAACTGGATCGAACTCACGATCGCCGCTGCGGCGACGAACTCGTCATTGGCGTTGAAGACGGGAGCAGCCAGGGCGTTGATGCCGAGAAGCGCCTGCTCGGGTGCGCTCGCGTGCCCGTTCCGGCGAACCGTCTCGACCATCGCCTTGAGCTTCTCCGGCTCCGTGATGGTGTGGGCGGTCAGCGGCGCCAGCGGCTGCCGGAGCGTCCGTTCGAGATGGAGGCCCGGGCCGAAGGCCAGGGCGACATGGCCTTGCGCCGAGGCGTGCATCGGAAGTTCGCTGCCGGGGCGCGCGCCGATGGCGATGGACGTCGTCCCGTGCACCGTCTTGAGGACCACCATCCCGCTCATCGAAGGAGCGGTCAGGACCGTCGTCAGTCCCATCTTGTCGCGCGCCTCCCGCATCGGGCCGTCCGCCGCAGTGGCGACATCCTCGATTCCAGGTGCGAGACGGCCGATCAGATAGGCCTTCGGGCCCAGCGAGTAGCGGGTGGTCGACTGGTTCTGGGTCAGGTAGCCGCGCTCGGTCAGGCCCTGCAGATGCCGGTGAATGGCGCTCTTGGCGATGCCGAGACGGTTGGCGATCTGCGTCACGCCCATCGGCTCGTCCGCGAATGCGACTGTTTCCAGGACGAGGAGTGTTGTCTCTCCAGCGCGAACAGCGTTCTCTGATCTTTCCTGTTTCTCAGGTTGGCCTGTGGCCACGTTCCCATCCCTCTCATTCTCGTTTTACGGGGGCAGTTCCAGCTCCGCACTTATTTGGAGCCTTCCCTGCGGCTTGTCAAAAGCGCGGAGCTTGTTCTTTCCCGATGCCGGCCGAGCGGAGCGCAGCTTTGCGCAGGCTCGGTGCAGCATTGACCGGCGGTTCTCGCTGTGACTATAACCGTTCTCGGTAAGAGAACCATAAACGCACAGTGAGAACAAGCATGTCTCACAGGCAGACGATCGAGGGAGGATTCATGTTCCGCTGTTTTCGCCAGATGTTTGCGCCTGCCGTCGCCTTCACGGCCGTGCTGGGGGCTGCCGCCCCAGTCCTGGCTGCGGACGTCACGCTCAAGCTCGGCCATGCCGTGTTCGAGAGCCACCCGAACCATGACTCCGCCGTCCGCTTCAAAGAGGCGGTCGAGCGCGAGTCGAAGGGCTCGGTGAAGATCCAGATCTACCCCTCGCGCCAACTCGGCGACGTCAAGGAGCTGATGGAAGGGGTCCAGTTTGGCACCGTCGACATGACCGTGAACTCGACATCGGCGCTGTCCACGCTGGTCCCGGCCACCGACGCCCTGCAGCTCCCCTTCGTGATCGGCAGCTATGATGCCTTCGCCAAGCTCGCCGTCTCGCCCGAGGCCAAGGCCGTCGCGGCCGGGCTCGAGAAGCACGGCATGATCGCGCTGGCGCTCTATGATGGCGGGCAGCGGCACTTCCTGTCGGTCAAGAAGCCGGTCGCCGCGGTAGATGACTTCAAGGGGCTCAAGACGCGCATCGCGCCGAATCGGCTCTTCCTCGACACCTGGCGCGCTGTCGGCGTGAACCCGACCCCGCTCAACTATGGCGAGGTCTATTCGGCACTGGAGACCGGCGCGCTCGATGCCGTCGAGATCAATCTCACCTCGATCGACAGCGAGAAATATTACGAGGTCGGCAAGAATGTCAGCCTGACCGGGCAGTATTTCTGGCCGAGCTACCTGCTGATCAACAAGGCGAAGTTCGACGGCCTGACCGCCGAGCAGAAGGCCGCAATCCGCAAGGCCGCCGACGAGACGGTCGCGCCACAGGTCATGGCCGTCGCCGAGCTCGACAAGAAGCTGATCAGCGAGCTGAAGGGCCGGGGGGTGAAGATCACCGAGCCCTCCAAGGAGCTGCTCGAGGCGCTGAAGCAGCGCACGCGCCCGGTCGTCGAGGCCTATGTGAAGAAGAGCCCCGAGATCGCCGCCTTCGTGGCCGCGGCCGAGAAGCTCCGTCCCTGATCGCAGCCCGAGCCCTGGCCGCAGCGGCGGCCGGGGCTCCTTCCAAGCCATGGATCCATCCAGGATGTCCCGCCACAATCCCCGGCTCCTGCGCGCCGTGTCGCTCTATCTGCGCGCGCTGCACTATCTGGCGATGGCCGGCGTCGCGACCCTCGTGGTCGTCGCCGCGCTGCAGGTCTTCTTCCGCTACGTGGTCGGAGAGTCGCTGTTCTGGTCCGAGGAGCTGATGCGCTCCCTGATGGTCTGGATCGCGTTCCTCTCCGCCGGCATCGCCTATTCGCGCGGCGAGATGCTCGGCATGCGCTTCGTCGTCGACGGGCTGCGGCCCTCTCTCACCGCCAAGATCGACGTGGCTGGCCGTGTGCTGATCGTGCTCTTCCTGCTGGTGGTCGCCTGGTATGGCTGGCTCTTCACCATGCGCACCAGCGAGCAGGAAGCGGTCTCGCTCGAAATCTCGCTCGGCTGGCTGCATGCGGCGATCCCCGTCGGTTGCCTGCTGCTCGCTGTCCACGTCGCCTTCGCAGATCTCTTCCGTTCGGCTCTGCCGAAGGAAGAGACCTCGCACTCGCTCTGAGGCGCGCCCGCATGGTCTGGCTGTTCTCCGCCTTCGTCTTCACCATCCTGATGGGCATCCCGGTGATCTTCGTCCTCGGGATCAGCGCGTTCGCCTATTTCGTCCTCACGGGCCAGACGCAATATCTCCTGGTCATCCCGCAACGCATGTTCGCCGGCGTCGACCAGTTCATCCTGCTCGCGATCCCGCTCTTCGTGCTCGCCGGCGCGCTGATGGACACCGGCGGCCTGACGCGCCGCCTGCTCGAATTCGCCAACGCCTTCGTCGGCCGCTTCCGCGGCGGCACATCGCTGACCGCGATCTGGGGCAGCTTCCTGTTCAGCGGCATCTCAGGCTCCGCCGCGGCGGACGCCGCCGCCATGGGCTCGGTGCTGATCCCCGACATGAAGAAGCAGGGCTACGACGTGAACTACGCCGCCGCCCTGATCGCGGTCGCGTCGCTGATGGACCCGCTGATCCCGCCCAGCATCACCATGATCATCTATGGTGCACTCAGCGGGACCTCGATCGCCAAGCTGTTCATCGGCGGCATCGTGCCGGGCATTCTGCTGGCCTTCTCGCTGACGGCCTACGCGGTCTACGTCGCGCACAAGCGCGGCTATCCGCGCCTGGCACCGCCCTCGCTGGCGCAGATCGGCCGGCTCACCTTGACCGCGCTGCCGGTGCTGTTCCTGCCGGTGCTGATCGTGGTCGGCATCCGCGGCGGCGCCTTCACCGCCACCGAGGCGGCTGCCATCGCGGCGATCTATGCCCTGGTCGTGGCCGCATTCTGGTACCGGGTGCTGACCTGGGCCCATCTGCGCCATGCGCTGATCGCGACCGCGGTGATCTCCTCGGCGATCTATCTCCTGATCGCCATGGCGAACATCGCCGCCTTCGTCTTCGCGCTGGAGCGGCTGCCGCAGAACATCGTCTCCGGCATCCAGCAGCTTACCGACAACCGCGTGCTGATCATCCTGATGGTCAACCTCGCGCTGCTGGTGCTCGGCATGTTCCTCGACGTGGCCGGCGTGCTCATCCTCACCGTACCGGCGCTGGTCGGCATCGGCGCCGCGATCGGCATGGACCCGGTCCATCTCGGGGTGATGGTCACCTTCAACACCATCATCGGCTTCGTGCATCCGCCGCTGGGCCTGTGCCTCTTCATCGTTTCCGGGGTGGCGAAGTCGCCGATCGAGAAGGTGACCATGCAGGCCCTGCCGATGATCGGCATCGCGCTCGCCTTGCTGATGCTGATCGCCTTCGTGCCGGAGCTAGTGCTGTTCCTGCCCAATCTCCTGGTGAAATGAGGACAGGGGCATGACACGCTCGCTCACCACGCGCATCGGCCGCACGGAACTCAAGAATCCGCTGATCGCGGCCTCGGCCGAGCATCTGATCGATGCCGCCGGCGTCCGCGCCGCCCTGAAGGCGGGGGTAGGGGCCGTGGTGGTCAAGTCGACGAACGAGGTTCAGGCGGCGAAGGACCAGCTCCAGCGCGCCGAATACATGGTGCTCGACGAGAATTGGCGGCCGGTGCCCTGGGGGCCGGACGCGCCGCGCGGCGCCACCATCGCTTGCCGCTCCGGCCTGCATCCGCTCGGCTTCGAGCCATGGCTGGAGCAGACCGCCATGCTCGACCGCGAGGCGAGGGCGCTGGAGTCCTATGCGATCCCCAGCCTGATCCTCGGCGATCTCGACCATGCGCTCGCCATGGCGCGCAAGGTCGAGCAGGCCGGCCTGCGGGTGCTCGAATTCAACATCGGCACGCCCTATGCCAGCCAGGCGGCGAAGGGCGCCGTCTCGACCGAGCTCCTGCCCGAGCGCATCAGCCATCTCGTCCAGGCGATGCGCGGGGCCGTCTCGCTGCCGCTCTGGATCAAGGTCACCGGCCAGAGCGAGCGCGTGCCGGAGCTGGCGCGCGCCGCCTTTGATGCCGGCGCCGATTCCGTCGTCATGGCCGGGCGGCTGCTCGGCTTCCTGCCGGATGTCGAGACGATGGAGCCTTTCCTCGGCACCAGCCTCGGCATCGGCGGCTTCTGGAACCTGCCGCTGACTTGCCACTGGCTCGCGACCTCGCGGCTCGCGCTCGGTCCTGACCGGCCGCTGATCGGCATCAACGGCGCGCAGAGCGGGCTCGACATCGCGCGGATGATGCTGGCTGGGGCCTCCGCCGTCGGCATCGCCTCGCCGGTGATGCTGCGCGGCTTCGAGCTGCTCGGCCGGTCACTTGGCGAGTTCCAGGACTATCTCGATGCCAAGGGCATCGATGCTGCCGATCTCGTCGGCGTCGCGGTCAACCACCGCAAGACCTTCGCCGACATGCCCCTGCGCCAGGACAACTGGCGCAACTACGTGCCGCAGGCGCGGACCATCGCAGGAGAATGATCATGACCGACGCAACTGCAACGTCGCAGGACGCCCGCATCAAGGCCCTGCTCAAGGGCGCGGTCGATCTCCACATCCACAGCGGCCCCTCGCTGATGCCGCGCAAGATCGATCATGTCGAGGCCGTCCAGCAGGCCGACGAGGCCGGTTTCGCCGCGATCCTGCTCAAGGATCACTATTACCCGACCATGCCGCTGGCCACGATCCTCGAGACGCACATCTCGAAGGGCGTGAAGGTGCTGGGCGCGATCGTGCTCAACAACCCGCTCGGCAGCATCAACCCCTCGGCCGTCGACTACGCGCTGAAGCAGGGCGCCCGCGTCGTCTGGATGCCGACGGCACATGCCAACAACCATCTCGACCACTACAAGACCGACGCGAAATTCGACTCCAAGTTCCCGGTCGCGACGCAGAAGACGCTGGCGCCGGCGCCACTCTCGCTGCTCGGCCCCGATGGCAAGATCTCGGATGAGGTCAAGGCGATCCTCGATCTCGTCGCCGCCGCCGATGCGGTGGTCTCCGGCGGGCACCATCATGTCAGCGAATTGCTGCCCTTCTACGAGGAGGCCAAGGCGCGCGGCGTCAAGCGGCTGCTGCTCAACCACCCGACCTATGTCAACGAATGCTCGCTGCAGGACGTGCGCCATCTCGCCTCGCTCGGCGTCAAGATGGAGCATTCGATCTGCATGTTCGTGCCCTCGACCTTCCTGCTGTTCGACGCCGACCATCTCAAGGCGGTGATCGAGGCTGCCGGCATCGAGAACACGCTTTTCGGCTCCGATCTCGGCCAGAACAACAATCCGACCCCGGTGGAAGGTTTCGAGCAGATCATTGCCATGCTGATCGACGCGGGCTTCTCCGACGCCCAGATCCGCCAGATGACGGCTAGCAACGCCGCCGATCTCGCCGGCCTCACGCCCGCCGCCAACTGATGCCTTTCGCAGGCCGCGCATGGCGCGGCCTGCCGCCCGTCCAGGAGATCATCCATGCCTTCATTCCTTATCGACGGTCAGTGGACCGACGGCTCGGGCAGCCGCCGCGGCGCAGTGCTGAATCCGGCGACCGGCGAGCAGATCGGCGAGGTGCCCTTCGCCGAGATCGCCGATCTCGACCGTGCGCTCGCCGCCGCCCAGAAGGGCTTCGAGATCTGGCGCAAGACCTCGGCCTATGACCGTTCGAAGATCCTGCGCCGGGCCGCCGACCTGACGCGCGAGCGCGCCGAGACCATCGCCCAGCTCATCACCCACGAGCAGGGCAAGCCGCTGTCCGAGGCGCGCATGGAGGCCGGTGGCCTCGGCGACCATATCGACTGGTATGCCGAGGAGGGCCGGCGCGCCTATGGCCGTGTCATCCCGCCCCGACAATACGGCGCCCGCCAGATCGTGCTGCGCGAGCCCGTCGGCCCCGTCGCCGCCTTCAGCCCGTGGAACTTCCCCACCGGCCAGCTCGTGCGCAAGGTCGCCGGGGCCTTGGCTGCCGGCTGCTCGATCATCGCCAAGGCGCCGGAGGAGACACCGTCCTCCTGCATCGAGCTGATCCGCGCCTTCCATGATGCCGGCGTGCCGGCGGGCGTCGTCAACCTCGTCTTCGGCGTACCCGCCGAGATCTCCGAGCACCTGATCGCCTCGCCGATCATCCGCAAGGTGTCGTTCACGGGCTCGGTGCCGGTAGGCCGTCATCTCGGTGCGCTCGCCGCCCGCCACGTCAAGCGCGCGACGATGGAGCTCGGCGGCCACGCCCCCTTCATCGTCTGCGACGATGTCGACGTCACCGCCGCCGCCAAGCTCGGCGCAGCGCTCAAGTTCCGCAATGGCGGGCAGGTCTGTGCCTCGCCGACGCGCTTTTATGTGCAGGACAGCGTCTTCGACGCCTTCCTCGGCAGCTTCGTCGAGGCGTCGAAGGCGCTGAAGCTCGGCGACGGCGCGGCCGAGGGCACGCAGATGGGCCCGCTCGCCCATGCCCGCCGCGTCGATGCCATCGAGGGCTTCGTGCGCGATGCGGTCGATGCCGGAGCCGATCTCGCCTATGGCGGCGAGCGGCCGGGCAATCACGGCTTCTTCCATGCGCCGGCCGTGCTCGCCAATGTCCCCGACAAGGCGCGGCTGATGCGTGACGAGCCGTTCGGGCCGATCGCGGCGGTCAACCGCTTCGACAGGCTGGACAAGGTGATCGCGCAGGCCAACGCCCTGCCTTTCGGCCTCGCGGCCTTTGCCTTCACCAGCTCGGTCGCCCGCGCCACGCAGCTGGGTGATGAGCTGGAGAGCGGCATGGTCTCGATCAACCATTTCGGCCTCGCAGCGCCCGAGACGCCCTTCGGCGGCATCAAGGACTCCGGCTATGGCAGCGAAGGCGGCTCGGAGGGGTTGGACGCCTATCTCTCGACGAAGTTCGTCAGCCAGATCGGCGCCGAGCCGCGGCGGCCCTGATGGACACCTACGACTACATCGTCGTCGGGGGCGGCTCGGCCGGCTGCACCGTGACCTCCCGCCTCGTCGAGGCGGGAAAGTCGGTGCTGCTGCTCGAATCCGGGCCGAAGGACAACCATCCTTACATCCATATCCCGGCGACCTTCATCCGGGTGCACGGCACGGCGCGGACCTGGATGTACCGCTCGGCGCCGGAGCCTGAGCTCAACGGCCGCCAGGTCTATGTGCCCCAGGGGCGCACGCTCGGCGGCGGCAGCTCGGTCAATGCGATGATCTACATCCGCGGCCAGGCGCAGGATTATGATGACTGGCGCGCTGCCGGCTGCACTGGGTGGGGCTATGAGGACGTGCTGCCCTTCTTCCGCAAGGCGGAGGGCAATGAGCGGCTGTCAGGCCCGCTCCACGGCACGGACGGGCCGCTCAAGGTCAGCGATGTCCGGCATCGACACCCGCTGAGCGCCGCCTTCCTGCGGGCAGCGCAGGAGGTCGGGCTTCCCTATAACGACGACTTCAACGGCGCGAACCAAGAGGGCGTCGGCTATTTCCAGACCACCACCTTCGCGGAGCGGCGCGCCAGCTCGGCCGCGACCTATCTGCGCGCAGTGCGCGGCAACAAGCTGCTCAAGGTCGTCACCAACGCGCATGTGCTCGGCCTCGTGCTCGAGAACGGCGCGGCGGTCGGCGTGCGTACGCGCCACGACAACGGGCAGGAGATCGAGACGCGGGTGCGCGAGGAGGTGATCCTCTCCGCCGGCGCACTCTCGACTCCGAAGATCCTGATGCTGTCCGGCATCGGCCGGGCCGAGCATCTCGCGGAATTCGACATCCCGGTGCGACGCGAATTGCGCGGCGTCGGCGAGAATTTCCAGGACCATCTCTCGGCGTCGGTCTATGGCCAGACCCGCGAGGAGATCAGCCTGCTCGGCAACGACAAGGGCCTGAAGGCGCTCCGTCACGGCCTCTCCTATATCGCGCTCCGGCATGGTCTTCTGACCTCCAACGTGGTCGAGAGCGGCGGTTTCGTCGATACGGCCGGCACCGGCAGGCCGGACGTGCAGTTCCACGTCGTGCCCAATCTGGTCGGGGACGTCGACCGCCTGCCGCCTGGCGGCCACGGCATCTCGATCAACCCCTGCGACCTCAGACCGAAATCGCGCGGGACGGTTCGTCTCGGCGGCAAGGGGGCGGACGATCCCGTCGTGCTCAACGGCAACTATCTCAGTGCGCTGGAGGACATGGCGACGCTCGTGCGCGGCGTGCGCCTGGCGCGGCGCATCCTGCGGGCGCCTTCGCTCGCCAAGCTGGTCAGCCACGAGATCGCGCCGGCACGCGACGAGGAGGTGCCTGACAGCGTCGTCGAGGACCATATCCGCACCGTCGCCAAGACGGTCTATCACCCCGCCGGTACCGCCCGCATGGGCACGGACGAGCTCGCCGTCGTCGATCCCACGCTGAGGGTGCGCGGCGTGCCGCGCCTGCGCATCGCCGACATTTCAGTGGTTCCCAGCATCGTCAGCGGCAACACCAACGCGCCGGCGATCATGATCGGAGAACGCTGTGCCGACTTCATCCTGCGTGGTTGAGAGCGACGCGATGCTCCCGGCCGCTTCGGAACATGGCTCGCGGAGCTGGAGGGTCACGATGACGGCCAGGAATGAACACGGCTCTTCGTGGGAGCGCGACCCGTCGATCTTGCTGCCGCGAGCGACTGGCTGTGTCTTCGGCCGGAGCGGAGGCCGCCCGTTCTGCGACGTGATCGTCGACGAGCGGGAGCTGCGTGTGACATTCGCCTCCGAGGCAGAGGCGACGAGCTTCCGCGACGCCGCAAAAGCAGCGGGCATACCGATCGAGGCAGACAGGCATCTGTCCCGGCTTCTCGCCGCGACGCTCGGCGGCGCATGTCTCCTTCTTGCGATCGCCTATTTCGTGCTCCGATAGGCGCTTGCGCCTTCGACATTCTTCTTGCGGTACAAGACGAGGCCCGGCGTCGTCGCCGGACCTCGAAGCGCGAGTTCGGGGCGAGGAAGCCCGCTATGCCGCATTCCGCAGGGGGCCGGCGATCTCGTCGAGACTGTCGGCAACGCTCGCGACGATCATGTCGATGTCGGCCGCCTGGATGATGAGCGGCGGGGCAAAGACGAGCGTGTGGCCCAGGGCACGCAGCAGGATGCCGCGCTGGGCGAGGGCGCTCGACAGGGCCTGCGCGGCCCCGCGCTCGATCGGGAAGGAGCGCCGGCTGGACTTGTCCTCGACCAGCTCGACCGCGGCCATCAGGCCGACGCCGCGCACCTCGCCCACCAGGGGATGATCGACGAGGCGGCGCAGCCCGTCCTGCAGGCGTGGCGCGACGGTGCGGACATGGTCGACGATCCGCTCCTCCTCGTAGATCTTCAGGGCCTCGACCGCGATCGCGGCCGAGACCGGATGCCCGCCATAGGTATAGCCGTGGCCGAAGCCGCCGAGCGCTTTCGTCCGGTCGGCAATGGCTTCATAGATCTTGTCGTTCACCAGCAGCGCCGAGATCGGGGCATAGGCCGCCGACAGGCCCTTGGCGCAGGTGAGCATGTCGGGCGAGATGCCGAAGGTCTGGCAGCCCCAGTAATTGCCGGTGCGGCCGAAGCCGCAGATGACCTCGTCGGCGACGAAGAGGATGTCGTGGCGGCGCAGCACGGCCTGGATGCGCTCGAAATAGCCGGCCGGCGGCACGATGACGCCGCCCGTACCCATCACCGGCTCGGCGAAGAAAGCGCCGATCGTCTCGGGACCCTCGCGCAGGATCAGCTCTTCGAGCTCGGCGGCGAGCCGCTCGACGAAGGCCGCTTCGCTCTCGCCCTCCTGGCCGTTGCGGTAGAAGTGCGGCGCGGTCACGTGCAGGAAGCCCGGCAGCGGCAGGCCGAAGGAGCGATGCATGTTCGGCAGGCCGGTCAGGCTGGCGGCCGCGATCGTCGTGCCGTGATAGGCGCCGAGCCGGGCGATGATCTTGCGCTTCTCCGGCTTGCCGATCGCGTCATGATAGTACCAGACGAACTTGATCGCCGTGTCGATAGCCTCCGAGCCGGAGGACTGGAACATGGCGCGGGTCAACCCCGCCGGCGCGATCGAGGTTAGGGCGTCGGCCAGCTCGATCACCGGCCCATTCGAGCGGTGCGCGAAGACCTGCTGGTAGGGCAGCATGTGGAGCTGGCGCGCACCGGCTTCCGCCAGCCGCTTGTTGCTGAAGCCGAGCGAGGCGCACCACAGGCCGGACATGCCCTCGATGAAGCGCCGGCCCTCATCGTCGATGACATGGATGCCGTCGCCGCTCTCGATGACCATCGGACCCGCGCTCTCGTGCTGGCGCAGATTGGTCTGCGGGTGGATGTGATACGCGATGTCGCGCGCACGGTTCGACTGGGGTTGAGGCGACATGTCGATCTCCTGGCAACGGGCGGTAGCCATCGGCGCAATGCGCTGAGGGTACCTTCCTGTCAGGCTATCACTTACCGTATAGCGTGACAATGTTTTGGATTAAGATACGACACGGCGATATTCGAGGTGTGAACGGCGCACCTCCGGCGAGTTGCCGGGAGTTGCGCGCCCGGTGTTGCGATCTGCGTTAGCGCGACTCTGATAATTCAATTATTACAAAGCAGTACCCGACTTTTTCCTGTTGGTTTCAGGCGGGCGGGCGCTCCGGTGAAGATGTGCTTCCGATAGAAACTCCGCTCCAATCGCGCCTGCCGCCTCGTTCGCGGAAATTGGGCATTGACGTGTTTGCGGCAAGACAATAGCGTTTCGCAAAACAATACGTCGTTCCGGTCTGAGGCTCGCGATTGTGAGGCGACGCTCCGGGGCTGGATCGAAAGCAAGGGGAATAGGATCATGACTTACGGCAGGACGTCGCTTGCTGCTCTGTTCCTCTTTGCGGGAGCAGCCGGGGCCAATGCACAGGAGCGCCAGCTCACCGTCGCGACCTGGGGCGGGACCTATACCCAGAAGCAGCGGGCGACGATCATAGATCCGTTTGCGAAGGAGGCGGGCGTGCGGGTGCTCGATGCACCCTATACCGGCGGGCTCGGCCAGCTGCGGGCGATGCGAGAGGCCGGCAACAGCACCTGGGACGTGGTGCAGCTCGAGGCGCCCGACCTGATCGCCGCCTGCGCCGAGGGGCTGGTCCTGCGGCTCGACAAGGGCAAGCTCGCCAACCTGTCCGATCTGGGGCCCGGCGGCGCCAGCGAATGCGGGGTCGGCGCGGTCGGCTGGTCGATCGTGATCGGCTACAACTCGAATCTCGTGAAGCAGGCGCCGCAGTCCTGGACCGACTTCTGGGATGTGAAGACCTTTCCCGGCAAGCGCGCCATGCGCCGTTCGCCGCAATATGCGCTGGAAGCGGCGTTGCTTGCCGATGGCGTCGCGCCGACGGAGCTCTATGCGACGCTCGCCAGGAAGGAGGGGGTCGACCGGGCCTTCCGGAAGCTCGACGCGCTGAAGCCGCATATCCAGTGGTGGGAAGCAGGATCGCAGCCGCCGGAATGGCTGGCGCGTGGCGAGGTTGCGATGGCGACCTCCTATGTCGGGCGCCTGCTCGAAGCCCGCGCCGAGAAGGCGCCGGTCTCCTTCGGCTGGGGCGGCTCGTTCTACTCGGTCGATTCCTGGGCGATCGTCGACGGCACGAAGCGCCAGCCGGACGCCTATGCCTTCCTCGACTACGCGACCGGCGCCAAGGCCCAGGCGGCGTTCTCCGAGATCCAGCCGGTCGCTCCGGTCAACCAGAAGGCCGCTGCGCTGCTGAAGCCCGAGCGGCTGGCGATCATGCCGATCGGCGACAACCTGAAGCAGGGCGCCGTGTTCAGCGACACGTTCTGGGTCGAGAACATCGACGCCCTGACCGAGCGCTTCAACGCCTGGCTCGCCCGCTGAGCGGGCGGCGGCGATCACCCATTCCACCGGCTGGCTGCGATGGACCTGGCATGACCTCTTCCACCATGGACGAGCATTTCGTCCGCTTCGTCGGCGTGCAGAAATCCTTCGGGGCCGCGAAAGTGGTCCATGACCTGAACCTCGACATCAAGCGCGGCGAGTTCATCACGCTGCTCGGGCCCTCCGGCTCTGGCAAGACGACCTGCCTGCTGATGCTCGCCGGATTCGAGGCCCTGTCGCAGGGGGATATCCTCGTCGACGGGCGCTCGATCGGCTACGTCCCGGCGCAGAAGCGCAATATCGGCATGGTCTTCCAGAGCTATGCGCTGTTCCCGCACATGACAGTGGCCGAGAACATCGCCTTTCCGCTCACCTGCCGGAAGCTGCGCTCTGCGGAGATCGAGGCGCAGGTCAAGCGCGCGCTCGCGATGATCAAGCTGGAGAGCTTCGCCAGCCGACTCCCGGGCCAGTTGTCCGGCGGCCAGCAGCAGCGCGTGGCGCTCGCCCGCGCACTCGTCTTCCAGCCGAGTCTCGTGCTGATGGACGAGCCGCTCGGGGCGCTCGACAAGCAGCTGCGCGAGGAGATGCAGTACGAGATCATGAGCATCCAGCAGGAGCTCGGAGTGACCGTGGTCTATGTGACACACGATCAGTCCGAGGCGCTGACGATGTCGGATCGGATTGCAGTGTTCAATGCCGGCGTCATCCAGCAATTGGCGCCGCCGCGCGAGATCTACGAGGCGCCGGCCAATGCCTTCGTCGCCCGCTTCATCGGCGAGAATAACCGCCTCGTCGGCAAGGTGACCGAGCGGAACGGCTCTTCCTGCGCTGTGACGCTCGCCGGCGGAGCGCGCCTGCGGGCACGGCCGGTCAATGCCGGCGCGGTCGGCTCGCCCTCGACTTTGTCGGTCCGGCCCGAGCGCGTCGTGCTCGGCGCTGCGGCTGCGAGCCGCGCCAACCGCTTCGAGGGACTGGTCAGGAATGTCGTCTTTCATGGCGACCATGTCCGCGTCGCCATGCAGGTCGCCGGCCAGGACGGCTTCATCGCCAAGCTTCCCAATGTCGTGGGCATCGAGGTTCCCGTCGCCGGCAGTTCGGTCGCCGTCGGCTGGGACGAGGACGATTGCCATGCTCTCGATGTCGAGAGCGAAGCCTTGCGCCATTGAACGGGCGGAGGAAGCCATGAGCGGACTATCCCTGCCGCAGGCCCTGCGCGCGCCGATCAGCCGCTATGGGCTGCTGCTGCCGTGCCTGGTGTTCATGCTCGGCCTGTTCGTCTGGCCGATCCTCTCCTTGCTGACGGGGGGAATCCACAGTCCGGAGGTGTCGCAGGCGCTGCCGCAGACAAGCCGCGCCGCTCTGGCCTGGAACGGGCAGGGGCTGCCGGACGATGCTGCCTTCGAAGCGCTCATTGCCGACCTGCGCGCCGCGGACCGGCGTGCCGTCGCCGAGGCGGGCCGCAGGCTCAACTACGAGATCCCCGGCTACCGCGCCCTGATCCTGAAGACCGCCGCGCGCGCTGCCGGCACGCAGGGCAAGGCGGGCCTCATAGCCGTCGATCCCAAATGGGGCGAGGACAGCTATTGGCTGGCGCTGCGCCGGGCCGCGTCGCCGATCACGCCGCGCTATCTCCTCGCTGCGCTCGATCTGGAGGTCCGGCCCGACGGCAGCATCGGTGCGGCCCCGCAGGACAGCGCCATCTTCCTCGGCGTGCTCGGCCGCACGCTCTGGATCTCGCTCGTCGTCACCGTGAGCTGCCTGCTGCTCGCCTTCCCGGTCGCCTATCACATCGCGTCGAGCACGCCGCGCTGGCGCAATCTGCTGCTGCTGCTCGTGCTGCTGCCGTTCTGGACCTCGCTGCTGGTGCGCACCAGCGCCTGGGTCGTGCTGCTGCAGGACAACGGCATGATCAACAGCGTGCTGCTCCGCGCCGGCCTGATCGAGACGCCGCTGCGCCTGATCTTCAACCGAACCGGCGTCTACATCTCCTTCATCCATGTGCTGCTGCCGCTGATGGTGCTGCCGCTCTACAGCGTGATGTCGAACATCTCGCGGGAATATCTGCGCGCAGCCTTCAGCCTCGGCGCGAGCGGCCCGCGAGCTTTCTTCAAGGTCTACCTGCCGCTGGTCTGGCCGGGCATCTGGTCCGGCACGCTGCTGACCTTCGTGGTCTGCTCCGGCTACTACGTCACGCCGCTGCTCGTCGGCGGCAACACCGACCAGATGATGAGCTATTTCATCGCCTTCTACACCAAGCAGACGGTCAATTGGGGGCTCGCCGCGGCGCTCGCCATCGTCCTCAGCCTGTCCATCCTGCTCGTCACCGGCCTTTATGCCCTGGTCGGTCGGCGCCAGAAGATCGTCGTCAAGGGGTGAGAGATGTCCGGATCCACTGCGCCTCGCCAGCACCTCGGCCCATCGCCCTGGCGCATCCTGACCATCGTCATCTCGGTGCTGGTCTATGCCTTCCTGCTCCTGCCGATCATCGTCGTCCTGCCGCTCGGCTTCAGCTCGGGCTCCTTCCTGACCTATCCGATGCCGGGGCTGTCGCTGCGCTGGTATGAGGAGCTCGCCCATAACTACAAATGGCTGCTCGCCCTGAAGAACAGCGCGATCGTCGGCGTCTGCGCCGCGGCCCTGTCGTCGGTGCTCGGCGTCAGCGCGGCGCTGGCCCTGACCTCGCTGCCGCCGAAGGCGCGGGCTCTTGCCTACGGGCTGTTCATCGCGCCGCTGGTGGTGCCGATCATCATCCTGGCGGTGGCGCTGTTCCTGTTCTTCTCGAAGCTCGGCCTCACCGGCTCGCTCGCCGGCATGGTGCTCGCGCATACGATCGTCGGCGCGCCCTATGTCATGATCTCGGTCAACGCGGCGCTGCAGAACTTCGATACGACGCTAGTGCGCGCCGCCAAGAGCCTGGGCGCCTCGCCCTGGGGCGCACAGCGGCGCGTGGTCTTCCCGATCATTAAGCCGGCCATCGTGGCGGGAGCCCTGTTCGCCTTCGTCGTCTCCTTCGACGAGGTGGTGATCTCGTTGTTCCTGGCCAGCCCGGAGCAGGTGACGCTGCCGATCCGCCTCTTCGACGGCATTCGCGACGAGCTGACGCCGGTGGTGATCTCGGCAGCGACGATCATGCTCTTCGTCTCCGTCGGCGGCATGATCTGCGTGGAGGCGCTGCGGCGCCGATCCGCCAAAGCGCGCGGCTTGCAGGAGAGCTGACGGGAGCGCCCGGCGCGCGACCTCGAAGCGGTACACGCTATTGAGGTTGTGCCGGCAGTATGCTCTGACGGGCTTCCGCGCGCGATCGGTAGCTGGCGTGCAGAAGGATGAGACGAGGAATGGCGTCGGATTCGGAACGGGGTGAAGCCGGGGTCAAATCCGTGCAGCTTGCCTTCGATGTCCTTGAAGCCATCGCGGCGACGGAAGGGGAGGTCGGCGTCAGCGAGCTTGCTCTCGCGCTCGGGACGACGAAGGGTACGATCTTCCGTCATCTCCAGACGCTCGTCGATCGCGGCTATTGCCAGCAGAACGCCGCGACCTCGCGCTACAAGCTCGGCTTGCGGGCCCACATCCTCGGCCGTAGCGCGACAGGCCAGCTGAATCTGCTCTCCGCCTGCGAGGTTCCTGCCCGCGAATTGCGGGAGGAGCTTGGAGAAACCGTCGTCATCAGCGGCGGCGTCGGCCCCGATCTCGTCGTCCTGAGCACGACCCTCGGCAAATCCCCGCTGGAGATCGGGGTGCGCGCCGGCAGCGAATTGGTGCTGCACGCGACGGCGCAGGGCAAGGTGACGCTTGCCTTCGGCTCCGCCCAGATCGTCCAGGCCTTCGACCGCCGCAAGCTCGACATCCTTACCGAACATACGATCTCGTCGCGCGATGCGCTGGCGCGCGAGCTCGATCGCGTCAGGGAGCGCGGCTATGCCGTGGCCCCGAACGAGGACACGCTCGGCATCAACGCGCTCGCGGCCCCCGTCCTCGACGAGACCGGCACGGCGATCGGTTCGATCGCGATCGTCGGCTCGATCCAGTACATCAAGGCCGAGCCGGACAAGGCACAGGTTGACGCCGTCCTGCGCGCCGCGATCAAGGCGTCGTGGAATCTCGGCTACAAGGGCTCGATCATTCCGCTGCGCCGCCCGGCCTGACGGCCGCGCCGGGCGTCAAGACGCCAGCTAGACAGTTCCGGGCAATAGCGCCGCATCCGTCGCCGGCCGCTGCTGCGCCCTGACGACCTCCGCCATCGCCATCCCTGCTTGTCGGCGCCAGCGTCGGCTCGCCCGCGCACGCGCCTCTGCGTCGACGCGTGGTTCCGTTGACAGAGAAAGTGAGGGAATATACGTTTCTTATAAAGAAACATCGTTTCGTAAAAATGGCATCTGAGCTCAACACGACGGCCATTGGATCGCGAAACCAAGAAGGGGAATCATCATGAAGGGCCTCGCCGCTCTGGCTGGATTTTCAGCGATCGCTTTAGCGTCATCAGTCGCATTAGCCGACAACCTCACAGTTGCGACATGGGGTGGGAGCTACACCCAGAAGCAGCGCTCGGCGATGATGGAGCCTTATACCAAGAAAACAGGTACCGTAGTGCGGGACGCTGTGTACACCGGAGGCCTGGGCCAGATCCGGGCGATGGTCGAAGCCAGGAACACGATCTGGGACGTGATCACGCTCGGTTCCCCGGAGACGATCAACGCCTGCGCCGAGGGGGCGATCGTCGAACTCGACAAGTCGAAACTGACGCACGCCGCCGACTTCCCGCCGGGTGGGATCACGCCCTGCGGCATCGGTTCCGTCGGCTGGTCGCTGGTGCTGGCCTACAACAGCAAGCTGACCGGCGAACAGCCGAAGACCTGGGCTGATTTCTGGGATCTGAAGACATACCCCGGCAAGCGCGCGCTGCGCCGCCAGCCGAAGGCGACGCTGGAGATCGCCCTGCTGGCGGACGGCGTTACGCGCGAGGACGTCTACAAGGTCATGCGGACGCCCGCCGGCATCGACCGCGCCTTCAGGAAGCTCGACGAGATCAAGTCGAGCATCCAGTGGTGGGAGGCGGGAGCGCAGCCCTCGGACTGGCTCAGCTCGGGCAATGTCGTGATGTCGACCTCCTTCATCGGCCGCATCCTCGAGGCCCGCGCCGAAGGGGCGCCGCTCGGCTATGGCTGGCAGGACGCCTTCTACACGATCGACTACTGGACCATCGTCAGCGGCGGCAAGAACATCGAGCGGGCCTACGAGTTCATCAATTTCGCGACCTCGCCGGAGGCGCAGGCGGCCTTCTCGGCGATCCAGCCGGTCGCGCCGGTCAACGGCAAATCCGTTGGCCTGCTTGCGCCTGACCGCATCCCCATGATGCCGGTCGGCAAGAATCTCGAGCAGAACGTTCGCTACGACGAGCAGTTCTGGAACGACAATCTCGAGACGCTGAACGAGCGCTTCAACGCCTGGCTGGCCAAGGGCTGATCCGGCGCAGCCCAAGGGGCGAGGCGCTCGCGCTCAACCCTCTCGTTCGAAGGTGACCATGTGGCGCGCGGGATCGGCGGCGGTCAGCTTGACCTGGATCGCATCGCCCGGGCTGCCACCTTGCCCGCGAACCCGCGCGACAACGGGCAAGTCGCAGAGCTGGATGCGCAGGCCGTGCTCGTCCGCATCGGTCACCACGGCCTTGAATGTGGTGCCTTCACTGCCTTTCAGCATCACAGCCTCGGCCAGGTCGATCACGGCTCGGTCGATCTGGCCGTCGCGGGCGTCGGCCCGCGCCATCACCTGGGGCAATTGTTCGAATGCGGCCGATACCGCCGGCGGCACCGGCTGGCCGTTTGCGACCGCCAGGGCGGCACGCACGACATAGCGGTCGGCCAGCCGGCGCAGCGGCGCCGTGGCATGCACATAGCTCGCGGCCATCGGCGCATGCCAGGGCAGGGTGCCTTCGCGGTAGGGAACATAGCTCGCGCCGCCGCTGGCCCTCCTCACCGCCAGCATGAAGGCCGCATGTCTGCTGTCGGCGAGGTTCAGCGTCTTTTCGAACTGAACGAGGGGCTCCATCTCCGGCCATGACAATCCCAAAGCCTGCGCGGTGTGGCGCAGGCGCTGGACGGCCTTCTCATCCGGCTCCGGCATGACCCGGAACAGGCCGGTACGGGCTGCCAGCAGCGCGTCGGCGATGGCGAGATTGCTGGCCAGCGACAAGGCCGCATTCTGCTCCTCGCTTCGCAGCCGCGGCCGGAACGTCAGCTGGTAGCGGCCGTCGCCGAGAGCGCTGACCTCCTGTTCGGGTGGGTCGACGCGCGCGGCGCCGCGCCGGCTTTCAGCAGCCTCGATACGGCGGGACAGCTCCTCGAAATCGGGTGGCAGGTCGGCGGCGCGGACGCTGTCATAGGCGAGCTTGGCCGTACTGCGGATGACGGCCCGCTCGGCGCCGTCGAGATGGACATTGCCGTCCGCGTCGACCCGGGTCGTGAAGATCACGGCCGGCCGGGAGACCGCCGGCAGCAGACTCGCTGCGCCCTCGGTCAGGGCCGGCGGATACAGCCCGGCCTTGCCGTCCGGCAGGTAGATCGTCGTGCCGCGGCGCCAGGCTTCCCGGTCGACCGCGTCGCCATCGTCGACGAACCAGGCGACATCGGCGATGGCGTAGTGCAGCAGCAAGTCGTTGCCGCTGCGCTCGATCGCGAAGGCCTGGTCGAGATCCGTCGAGGTCGCGGGGTCCAGCGTGACGAAGCGCCGCTCGGTGCGATCGGCATGCTCGGTCGGGACGCGCCCGCCTGCAGCGTTCGCTACGGCGAGGACTTCAGGTGGAAACTGGGCGGCTACGCTGAATTGCCGGCGGATCGCGGCCAGTCCGCCGATCAGCGCATGGGTGGAGTCGATGAGCGTCTTCATGCCGTGCTGCCGGCCTCCACCTGTCGTTCGGCAGGCTGCGAAGGTGCCGGCCAAGGACTTTGCCAATGGCTATGTTACCCGAGCGCGACGCGGAGCAGCAGGCCAATCCCCAGCTTCCTGCGCAATCCCGAGTGGTGCTGGTACGCCGGTCAGCCTGTGCGCAGGAGGCTCGGTGCGCCAAGGGCTTCAGTCATCGCGTTGAAAGGGGCGATCCATGCCTCTGGGGCGCTTCGCCGTAACGCCAGCAGCGCGTCCTACAACGCGATCGTAACATCCGAGCGCGGGCGCGAGGAGCAGGCGAGGATGTAGCCCTGCGCCTCCTCGTCCGGCGAGATCCCGCCGTCGTGCCGCATCTCGACCGAGCCCTCGACGAGAGTGACCCGGCAGGTGCCGCACATCCCCGAGGCGCAGCCGCAGGGGATGACGATGGTCTGGCGCGTCGCGGCCTGCAGCAGCGTCTCGCCCGGCTGAGCGTTGAAGCGCTTGTCGCCGAGTCGGACTGCATAACCCCCGGCCGGTGCATCGACCGGTGCTGGCGGCGGCGTCACGGCTGCGACGGCGCCGAAATGCTCGACATGGAAGAGCTCGCGGGCGCCGCCCTCGGCAGCGTGGATCAGCCGCGCTTCCTCCATGAAGCCGGCCGGGCCGCAGCAGAAGACCTCGCGGCGCCCGTAATCCGGCAGTGCGACCGAGACCAGCCGCCGCCCGAGCCGGCCGGCGAAGCCGAACCAGCCGGGCTCCGGCCGGCTGGCGAGCATCGCGACCTTGAGATTGGGCATCCGCGCCTGCAGCTCGGCAAGCTCGCGGGCGAACAGGATGTTGCGTGGCGTCCGTGCGGCATGGAGCCAGTGCAGATCGATATCCGGCTTGGTCGCAGCGAGGTGGCGCAGCATCGCCATCAACGGGCTTGCGCCGGAGCCGGCCGAAACCAGAGCGATCCTGTCGGTGGTGCGGCTGTCGATGGTGAAGCGGCCCTTCGGCGGCCGGCCTTCGAGCCGTGCGCCGACCACGAGTTCATCGTGCAGCCAGCGAGTGGCGCGGCCCTTGGCATGCGCCTTGATCGTCATCGCGATCGTGCCGGACGCATCCGGTGCCGAGGCGAGCGAGAAGGTGCGGAACAGCGTCTCGCCATCGATCGAAAGCTTCAGCGTCATCGACTGGCCGGCAGCGTAGCGCGGTACGCCACCCTCCGGCCTGAAGGTGAAAGTTTTCACATCATGTGTCTCGTCGCGGATCTCGGCGACGGTGAGCTGCAGCAGATCGCCTGCCGGGGCAGCTGCGGCTGGGGCTTCGAGACTGTCCAGGCTCATTCGGCGGCGATCCTGAACGGCGCGGGCTCGCCGGCATAGGCGGCCATCTTGCCGGCATACCAGTTGGTGAAATTGGTCAGCATGAACTCGGTTGGGGCATAGGGACCGGGCTGGTAGCCCATCGAGCGGATACCGGCATGGTTCACCGCTGCGAGCTCGGCGTCCTGCGCGTTGGTCGCGATCCAGACCTCGGTCAGTCGCTGGATGTCGTAGTCGACACCCTCGACCGCATCCTCGTGCACCAGCCAGGTCGTGCGCACTGCCGTCTTGTCCTGCGAGAGTGGCAGCACCCTGAAATGCAGGATGTGGTCGGCGAGGAAGTGGTTCCAGTTGTTCGGCACCCGGAACATCCGGACCGAGCCGAGATCGGGCTCGGTGAAGTCGGCGAGCAGCTTGTTGCAGGCCGGCCCGCCATCCATGGTGAAGGAGAGGGCGCCTTCATGGAACGGCAAGCGGATGCAGCGGAACTCCTGGCCGCCATCGACAGGAGCATGGGGCAGGCCTAGGCCATCCCATTTCGCCGTCTTGCGCTCCATCAGCCCCTTGAACTCGGCCGGCCCGCGCGGATCGTCCGGCAGCGCGAACTCGACCAGCGTCACCAGGAGCTCCGGATGATTGCCGGCGCAGTGATAGCATTCGCGGTTGTTCTCGATGACGAGCTTCCAGTTGGCGTCCTCGATCAGGGTCATCTCGAAGGCGACCTTGGTGCGCTCCGGCATGTGCGGCGCGATATAGGGCGTCACCGCCTCGCGATAGCGCGTCAGGTCGGGCGGGCTCTCGGCGAGGCAGATATAGACCATGCCGCAGATCACCTCGACATGGACGGGTTTCAGCCCATGGGCCGAGCGGTCGAAATCAGCCGGCATCTGGCGGGCGTTGAGCAGCGAGCCGTCGAGCTCGTAGACCCATTGGTGATAGGGGCAGACGAGCCGGTTGGCGCGGCCCTTTTCAAGGCCGCAGATGCGCGAGCCGCGATGGCGGCAGCTGTTGTGGAAGGCGCGCACCTGCCCGTCCCGGTCGCGCAGCACCACGACCGGGTTCTCGCCGATGGTCAGGGTCAGGTAGTCGCCCGGCTTCCTGATCTCGCAGGCATTGCAAGCGAAGAGCCAGTCGGTCTCGAACACCGCCTTGATGTCGGTCTCGTGCATCGCCGGATCGACATAGAAGGCCTGCGGCAGGCTGAAGCCCTCGCGGCGCTCGGCGAGGAGCTGGCGGATGCGGTCGCGATCGATCATGGGCTGAAGACCCTGCGGAGGAGAGCCGTGATTTTGCGCCGCCGCAGGGGAAGGAGGCCGGAGCATTCCGACCTCGCCGGCAAGCTTTGCGACGAGGGCATGTCGCTTTCATTGCAACAATGTCGGAAATCCGCTTTCCTTGGATCGGTTCCAGGCGGGATCATCAGGGGAGGAGGTCGAGGCATGATGAGCGAGGCGCCCGCCGGTACCCAGATCGTCACGCTGCTGCTCGTCGAGGGCTTCTCGATGATGAGCGTCGCCTCGGCCATCGAGCCGTTGCGCTCGCTCAACCGCCTGGTCGACCGCGAGGCCTGGCGCTGGCGGTTGGCGAGCCTCGATGGCGGCGTCCTCGCCGCGTCGAACGGCATTCCGATCCCGGCCGAGGCGGCCGAGACCGCCTTGCCGGGCTCGCACTACTTCTTTGTCTGTGGCGGCCTGCGCATCCAGTCGGTCGATGAGCGGCGCTACCTGTCCATCCTGCGCAAGGCGGCGCGCAGCGGCGTGCGTGTCGGCTCGCTCTCGACCGGAACCTATCTGCTGGCGCGCGCCGGCCTGCTCGACGGCTATCGCTCGACGATCCACTGGGAGAACCGCCCCGCCTTCCAGGAGGAGTTCCCCGATCTCGTCTGCACCGACAAGCTCTATGAGATCGACCGCGATCGGATGACCTGCTCGGGTGGCTCTGCGGCGATGGACCTGATGCTGCACCTGATCACCGAGCGCCATGGCGCCGATCTCGCCCGCCGCGTCGCCAACCAGTTCCACCATGACCGCATCCGCGACGAGCGCGACAACCAGAGCGGCGGCCGGCTGGAGCGGATGTCGAGCCTGCCGCCGGCCGTGCGCAACGCGCTCAAGCTGATGCAGCGCCATGTCGAGGATACGATCTCGATCGCCGAGATCGCCGAGAAGGTCGGCATGAGCCCGCGCCAGCTCGAGCGGCTGTTCCTGCGCTATCTGCAGGCTTCGCCGGCGCGCTACTATCTCTCCTTGCGCATCGACCGTGCGCGCGAGCTGCTGCTCTATTCCGACCGTCCGGTCCTCGAGGTCGCGATCGCGGCCGGCTTCACCTCGACCTCGCATTTCGCCCACTGGTTCAAGAAGCTGCAGGGTGTGCGGCCGAGCCAGCTGCGCGGGCGGCCGACGAGCGAGGAGGCGGCGCCGGCCTTGACCAGCTGAGCACGGCAGGTCGCAAGCGCGACATGCGATGTCGCATTCCCGGCCCGAGGCTGGAACGGTTCTGATCGACACTTTCCCTCGAAAAGGCGGAAAACCGCTGCGAGGGGACGAAAGTGGAGACGATCGCCTTCATCATGGCGAACCTTCCGGTGATCGGGCAGCGCATGCTCGAGCATGTCTCGCTGGTCGCCGTCTCGGTCGGCGTCGCGATCCTGACCGGCGTGCCGACCGGCATCGCCATCACCCAGAGCAAGCGCGCGGCGGACCTCGTCCTCTACATCGCCTCGATCATCATCACGATCCCCTCGATCGCGCTGTTCGGCCTCCTGATCCCGCTGCTCTCGACCATCGGTCACGGCATCGGCTACCTGCCGGCGGTGATCGCGCTCATCCTCTACGCGCAGCTGCCGATCATCCGGAACACCTATACGGCAATCATGAATGTCGATCCGGCGCTGCGCGAGGCCGCGCGCGGCATGGGCATGACCACGCTGGAGCGGCTGCGCCGGGTCGAGCTGCCGCTGGCGCTACCGGTGATCCTGAACGGGGTGCGCAGCGCCGTGGTGCTGAACATCGCGATCGCCGCGATCGCGACCTATATCGGCGCCGGCGGACTCGGCACCTTCATCTCGCGCGGCATCTCGCAGACCGACATCCGCCAGCTCCTGACCGGCGCCATTGCCGTCAGCCTGCTCGCGATTCTCGCCGATTACGGACTGCTCTTCGCACAGCGCCTGCTCACCTCGCCGGGATTGAAGCTGAAATGATCCGTCTCGAGCAGGTCTCCAAGCATTTCGGCACGATGATCGCCGTCGACCGCATCGACATGGAGGTGCCGGCCGGCGCCGTCTGCGTCCTGCTCGGCCCCTCGGGCTGCGGCAAGACCACGACGATGAAGATGATCAACCGGCTGATCCCGCCGACGTCGGGCAGGATCTATGTCGACGGCAAGGATACGGCCGGTGTCGACGAGGTCACGCTGCGCCGCTCGATCGGCTACGTCATCCAGCAGATTGGCCTGTTCCCCAACATGACGATCGAGGAGAACATTTGCGTCGTGCCGGACCTGCTCGGCTGGTCGGCGGGCAAATCGCGCAAGCGCGCCTCCGAGCTGCTCGACATGGTCAATCTCGATCCGTCCGTCTTCCTGAAGCGCTATCCCAAGCAGCTCTCCGGCGGCCAGCAGCAGCGCGTCGGCGTGGTGCGCGCACTCGCGGCCGACCCGCCCGTGCTGCTGATGGACGAGCCCTTCGGCGCGATCGACCCGATCAACCGCGAGGTGATTCAGGACGAGTTCATGAAGCTCCAGGCGGAGCTGAAGAAGACCATCGTCTTCGTCAGCCACGACATCGACGAGGCCGTGAAGATGGCGAGCCGCATCGCGATCTTCCGTGACGGCAAGCTGATCCAGTACGACACGCCCGACAACATCCTCGCCCATCCGATCGATGCCTTCGTCTCCGAATTCGTCGGCTCCGATCGGACCCTGAAGCGGCTGCGGCTGATCAAGGTCACCGACGCGATGATGGCCGAGCCGCCGCGCGTGCACGCCGAGGATACGCTCGACACCGCCGTCAGGCTGATGGAGGAGCACGGCCATGTCGCGATCGTGATGGTCGGGCCGCGCGGTCGGGCTCGCGGCGTGGTGCGGCTGGAGGAGGTGCGCGAGCGCAAGGGCACAGTCGGCGAGCACCAGGAGCCGCTGCCCGGCGTCGTCAACATCCGCGACGACCTGCGCACCGCCGTCTCGCAGATGTTCACCCATGGCGTGACCTGGCTCGCCTGCGTCGACGATGACGGTTTCTACAAGGGCTATGTCACCCAGAAGAGCATCACCCAGGTGCTCGGCGCGACCTATCGGGAAAGCTGAGATGGCGCGCGCGGGCCTGGCAGGGACGCTTCGCTGGCTCGTCGTCTTCGGCGCCTTCGCGCTCGGCGCCTGGCTGCAGGCGCGCGGCACCATCCCCGCCATCCTCGGCCATGCGCAGGACGTCACCTATCTCATCCGCCAGCATCTCGCGCTCGCCGCGATGTCGGGCGCGATCGCGCTCGCCGTCGGCATCCCGCTCGGCATCCTGCTGACGCGCCCGCGCTTCGAGATCTTCGCCGATGCGGTGACGCAGGTCGTCAATCTCGGCACCACGATCCCGACGCTCGCTCTGCTCGCGATCGCGATGTCCTTCCTCGGCATCGGCTCGCCGCCCGCGGTGTTCGCGCTGTTCGTGCTGACGCTGCTGCCGATCGTGCTCAACACCATCGCCGGCCTGCGCTCGGTGCCGCAGCATCTGATCGAGGCGGCGCGCGGCATGGGCATGACGTCCGGCCAGATCCTGCGGCGGGTGGAACTGCCCAACGCCGTCTTCGTCATCCTCGCAGGCGTGCGCACCGCCTTCGCCATCAATATCGGCACCGTGCCGCTGGCCTTCCTGATCGGTGGCGGTGGCCTCGGCGAACTCATCTTCACCGGCATCGACCTGATGGAGCCGAGCATGCTGCTGGCGGGCGCGATCCCGACGGCGCTGCTTGCTGTGCTCGTCGATTTCCTGATCGGCCAGATCCAGTTCTGGCTGGTTCCGAAAGGCGTCAACCCGTTGCGCTGAGCAGCGGTCAACACAACCAGAACAGGGGAGTACGACCATGCACAAGCGCAGTTTCCTGAGGCTCGCTTCCGCCGCTTTGGCCTTCGCCGCCCTGCCGCTCGCCGCGCAGGCGCAGACCATCGTCGTCGGCGGCAAGAATTTCACCGAGCAGCAGATCATGTCGGAGATGACGACGCAGCTGCTCAAGGCCAAGGGCTTCACCGTCGACAAGCGCGCCGGCTTAGGCACCGCGCCGCTGCGCCAGGCCCAGGAAGCCGGACAGATCGACCTCTACTGGGAATACACCGGCACCTCGCTGATCACCTTCAACAAGGTCTCCGACAAGATGGATGCGGCCGCGACCTATGCGAAGGTCAAGGAACTCGACGCCGCCAAGGGGCTCGTCTGGCTCAACCCGTCCACGGCCAACAACACCTATGCGCTCGCCATGCGCAAGAAGGACGCCGAGGCCAAGGGCGTCAAGACGCTCGACGATCTCGCAAGCAAGCTGAAGGCCGGCCAGGCCCTGAAGCTTGGCTGCAACGCCGAGTTCTACGCCCGTCCCGACGGGCTCGCCCCGCTGCAGAAGACCTATGGCTTCGACTTCGGCCGCGAGAACGTGGTGCGGATGGATACCGGCCTGATCTATCAGGCGCTGCGCGACAGTCAGGTTGATGTCGGCCTCGTCTTCGCTACCGATGGGCGCGTCCCGGCTTTCGATTTCGTCATCCTGACCGACACCAAGGGCTATTTCCAGACCTATGCGATGACCCCTGTCGTCCGCAAGGAGACGCTCGACAAGAACCCGAAGCTGGCCGAGCTGCTGAACGGGCTCTCCGCCAAGCTCGACGATGCGACGATGGCCAGGCTCAACGCCTCCGTCGATGTCGACAAGAAGAGCATCGAGGAGGTCGCCGCCGGCTTCCTCAAGGCGCAGTCGCTGGTCTGACCCACCCCTGACCGGGGCCGGAGGCTCGTTGTGCCTCCGGCTGCTCCGCGAGGCTTCAATGTCGACGCTGAAGGTCGCAGTCGCTCAGATCCACTGCGAGGCGGCCGATCTTTCCGCCAACCTTGCCGCACATCTTGACGCCATCACGAGGGCGCGCGGGGAGGGCGCAGAGCTGCTGCTCTTTCCCGAGCTGTCGCTGACCGACTATCTCGCAGCGCCCGACTGCGAGGCGCTAGCCTTCGGGCAAGATGCCGACCTGCTCGCGCGCCTCGCCGAGGCGGCTGACGGTATCACGGTCTCGGCCGGCTTCATCGAGCGCGGCGAGCAGGGCCGCTTCTTCAACAGCCAAGGCCTTTTCCGCGACGGCAAGTTGCTCGCGATCCATCGCAAGCTCAACCTGCCGGGCTATGGCGCCTTGCGCGAGGACCGCGTCTATGCCCGAGGCGGCGATCTTTCATCGATCGAGCTGGCATCGGGCTGGCGCACCGCCACGCTGATCTGCGCCGATGCCTGGAACCCGGCACTGCCTTGGCTCGCCGCGCTCGGCGGCGCCAATCTGCTGCTGCTCCCGGCCGCCTCGGCGCTCGGTGCGGTCGGCGACGGCTTTGACAATCCGCACGGCTGGGCGATCAACCTCGCTCATACCGCGATGACCTATGGCCTGCCGACGCTCTTCGCCAATCACTGCGGCAGGCGCGGCGGTGCGGCGTTCTGGGGCGGATCGCGCATCCTCGATGCGTCCGGCCATGAGCTGGCGCGAGCGGGAACTGGCCCCGAGCTGATCGTCGCGGAGCTCTCGCAATCCAACGGCGAAACGGCGCGGCGTCGCCTGCCGACCGCCCGCGACAGCGACCCCGCACTGGTCGAGGCGTTGCTGCGCAGCCTGATCTCGAAAAGCGAAAGTATCAGCTCATGACCGGCCCGATCGACTTCATCCACGGCCTCAGTTTCGCGCAGCTGCCGCCCGAAGTGGTTCACCCGGCCCGCCGCTGCCTGCTCGATCTCGTTGGCGTCGCCGTCAGTGGTCGGCAAACCGAACTCTCGCGCATCGCGTATGATTTCGCGGTTGATCATCTTGGTGCCGGGCGCAAGGGCGCACGCCTGCTGTTCGACGGGCGCCGGGCGAGCGCGGCCGGCGCGGCCTTCGCCGGTGCAACGACGATCGATTCCTTCGACGCCCATGACGGCCACGCCTTGACCAAGGGCCATGCCGGCGTCGCCATCCTGCCGGCACTGTTCGCGATCGCCGACGCCGAGGGATTGCTCGAGGACAAGGGTCTCGATGGCGAGGCTCTGCTGACCGGCCTCGTCCTCGGCTACGAGATCGCGACGCGCGCCGGCATCGCCCTGCATGCCAGCGCCTGCGACTATCACACCTCCGGCGCCTGGAATGCGCTCGGCTGTACTGCCGTCGCGGCTCGTCTGCTGAGTCTCGACCGCGAGCGCACCCGCCATGCGCTGGGCATCGCCGAATATCACGGTCCGCGTAGCCAGATGATGCGCTGCATCGACCATCCGACCATGGTCAAGGATGGCTCGGGCTGGGGGGCGCTCGCCGGCGTCAGCGCTGCCTATCTGGCGAAGGACGGCTTCACGGGCGCACCGGCGATCACCATGGAGGCACCCGGGCAGGCGGCGATCTGGGCCGATCTTGGCGAGCGCTGGCTGATCCTCGACCAGTATTTCAAGCCCTGGCCGGTCTGCCGCTGGGCGCAGCCGGCGATCGAGGCGGCGAGCAGCCTTCTTGGCAGGCATGACTTCGAGGCATCGGACATCGATCTGATCGAGGTCGAGACGTTCCACGAAGCTGTACGCCTTGGCGCGCAACTGCCTGCATCGACGGAGATGGCACAGTACGCGATCGGCTTCCCGCTGGCCGCCTTCATCGTCCGCGGGCGGCTTGGCGCCGAGGAGATCGGCGGCGGTGGCCTCGCCGATCCCGCGATCCAGGATATGCTGCAACGCATAAGGCTGGTCGAAGCGGCCGAGTTCTCCCGGCGTTTCCCTGCGGAGAGACTGGCGCGCCTGCGCATCGTCCTGAAATCGGGGCAGATCGTCGAATCCGAGACCATGACCGCCCGCGGCGACCGGGGGCGTCCTTTGGCAGATGCCGATCTGCTGGCGAAGTTCAACGTGTCTGCAGCCCTGCTCGGCAGTGAGCGCAGCGCTCAGCTCGGCCATGGCTGCATGATCCTCGCCGAAGGTTCCACGGCCGGGCACCTCTGCGGCGGCCTGTTTGCGCCCATCTGAAGCGGGGTGCCTTGCGGCTTAACACCTGCGAGCGCTGGGAGATTGCCGGGATGCACCGGCGCTCCAGATCGCGTTCCCGGAGCCCGCTTTCCCGACATTCGCCGAAAAATGAAACGATTGAGGACGGCTTTCTCCCTTCGGGCAAAAGCGGAGGTCGTTATTCCATCTGTATCGTTCTTTTGAAAGAATGTTTCATTGACGTGGCGCTGAGCGGGCGCGCAGTCTGGGGCACGCGCAAATGCCGCCCGATGCTGTCTTCGGGTGAGCCGCAAACTTGCTGACCAGCCGACTGCGACACGACGATATGAGCCTTGAATCCGAATACCTCTGGTACATCCCCAATGTCGTCGAGCCCGGTCATCGCGGCGATTCCGCGGGTGAGGGCCATAACAGCCTGGAGACGCTGACCAGCCACGCCAGGGCTCTGGAAGAGCATGGCTGGAAGGGCGCGCTGATCGGCACCGGCTGGGGCCGGCCCGACACCTTCACGGTGGCGGCTGCGCTCGCGGCACGCACCACCAGCTTTGAGCCGCTGATCGCGATCCGCCCGGGCTATTGGCGGCCGGCGAACTTCGCCTCCGCCGTGGCGACGCTCGACCACCTGACTGGCGGGCGCGTACGCATCAACATTGTCTCCGGCAAGGACAATCTCGCCGCCTATGGCGACAGCGAGGGTGACCAGGCGCATCGCTATGGTCGCACGCGGGAGTTCATGCGCCTGGTTCGCAGGCTCTGGACTGAAGAGAATGTCGACTTCGCCGGCGAGCATTTCCGCGTCGATGGATCGACCGTAGTGCCGCGTATCGAACGGCGCGGTGAGCGGCGCCATCCCAGGCTCTATTTCGGCGGCGCTTCCGATGCAGCCGAGCGGGTGGCTGCGACCGAAGCCGACGTCCAGCTCTTCTGGGGCGAGCCGCTCGACGATGTGCGTCAGCGGATCGAGCGGCTGAAGGCCCTGAGCCGCGATCTTGACCGCGACCTGCCGCCGCTCGAATTCGGGCTTCGGATCACCACCTTCGTCCGCGACACTACGGAACAGGCCTGGGCTGAAGCGCAGGCCAAGGTCGCCGAAATGGCGCAAGGCAAGGGCGGCGGCTGGAACGACCACCGGCGCGGCGTCGCTGTGGGCCAGCAGCGCCTGTTTGACCTGCAGGGCCGCGGCGAGGTGCTCGATGACAATCTCTACACCACGCCGGGCAAGTTCGGCGGCGGCGGGGCCGGCACCACCTGGCTGGTCGGCTCGGCCGAAGACGTCGCGCGCTCGCTGCGCAAGTATCGCGACCTCGGCATCAGCCATTTCGTCCTGTCGGACACACCCTATCTGCCTGAGATCAGGCGGCAGGGCGGCCAGCTGCTGCCCTTGCTGCGGAGCTGAAGCGGGAGGCGCCTGCCTCCCGTCTCGGGCCGGTCGGTCCTGCGCTCAGATCACCTTCGCGCGCAGCGTCGCGGTGACGATCTCGGTGACGACCACCACTGCGAAGATCACGACGAGCACGAGCCCGACCTGATCCCAATAGAGATTGTCCATCGCCGCCTGCAGGGCGACGCCGAGGCCGCCGGCGCCGACCAGGCCGAGCACGGCGCTCTCGCGCACATTGATGTCCCAGCGGAACAGGCTGACGGCGAGGAAGGCCGGCTTCACCTGCGGCCAGAAGCCCTTGAGCAGGACGGAGCGCCACGGTGCCCCCGCGGCTCGCAGCGCCTCGATCGGGCCGGGCTTGGCCTCCTCGATCGCCTCCGCCAGGAACTTGCCGGTGAAGCCGATGGAGTGCACCGCCACCGCCATCACGCCGGCGAGCGCCCCGGGGCCGAAAATGGCGACGAAGAGCAGCGCCCAGACCAGCGTATGCACCGAGCGGGTCGCGACCAGGATGAAGCGGCCGAGCGTGTTGACCCAGACCGAAGAGGAGATGTTGCGGGCGCACATCAGCGCGACCGGCGTCGCCAGCAGGATCGCCAGTACCGTGCCGAGCGTTGCGGTGTGCAGCGTCTCGACCAGCGCCTGCTGCACGGTCTTGGGGAAGTAAGCCCAGTCGATCGGCCACATTCTCGCGAAGAGGTCGACCGTCTGTTCGGGCGCGTCGTAGAGGAATTCCGGGATCACCTCGATGGTCTGGACCGACCAGCCCAACGCCAGCGCCGCCACGGCCCAGAAGGCGAGGCGCATGCCACGCTCGGCCGCGGTGAAGCGATGCCAGACCGGACCGTTTGCACCGGCCTTGACCTCGCCGCTTGGCGCCTCGTCCTGATAGACCCGGCGCATGAAGGCGGAGAGGATCTCGCCGGCCATCACCGCCAGGATGATCGCGAGGATGATCGTCAGCACGAAGTCGTAGTCGAAGCGCTGGAAGGCGGTGAACAGGGTGGCGCCGATGCCGCCGCCGCCGACGAGGCCGACCAGGGCGGAATTGCGCAGGTTCGAATCGAGCTGGTAGGCGGCAAAGCCGATGAAGCGCGGCAGCACCTGCGGCACCACGCCCATGACCACGACCGAGAGGAAGGGCGAGCCGGCGGCGCGCAGCGCCTCGATCGGCTTCATCGACATCTCTTCGATCGCCTCGGCGATCAGCTTGGCGATAAAGCCGATGGTGGCGACGATCAGCGCCAGGATGCCGGCCAGCGCGCCGAAGCCGACCGCCTTGACGAAGAGGATGGCGACGATGACCGGGTGGAAGGTCCGGCAGAGCGCGATCAGCCCGCGCGCCAGGATCGTCACCGGCAGGGGCATCAGGTTGCGGGCAGCGCAGAGGCCGACGGGCAGGGCGAGCAGCACGCCGGCGCCGGTCGCGATGATGGCGATCTGCAGCGATTCCAGCATGCCCTGCGCGAGCAGCTGCATCTTGTCGTGCGCCAGGTTCGGCGGGAACATGCGGCCGAGGAAGCGCGCGCCATTGCCGAGGCCCTGGACGAAGCGTTCCCAGCGGATGTCGACGATCCCCGCCGCATAGATCACATAGGCGACAAACAGCACCGCGCCGAGGCGCAGCGGCCAGTTCGGCGGGAAGGCGCGGGCGCGCAGGCTGAGGCCTTCGCTGACGGGAGGAGCGCTCATTCCATCCAGCCTTCGCCGCCATAGATCTCGGCGAGATGGTTGTCCTGCAGCCCGGCGGGCGGGCCGTCATAGATCACGAGGCCCTTCGACATGCCGATCATCCGCAGCGCATAGCGGCGAGCCAGCGCCACGTTGTGGATGTTGACCAGCACCGGGATATTGCGCTCGCGGCCGACCTTGGCGAGCAGTTCCATGATCTCGACCGAGGTCTTGGGATCGAGCGAGGAGGTCGGCTCGTCGGCGAGGATCAGGTCCGGCTCCTGCATCACCGCGCGGGCGATGCCGACGCGCTGGCGCTGGCCGCCGGAGAGCTGGTCGGCGCGGCGGGTGGCGAAGTCGCCGAGGCCGACCGATTCCAGCAGCGCGAAGGCGCGGGCGATGTCTTCTTCGGGGAAGCGCCGCGTCCAGGCGCGCCAGACCGGGACATAGCCGAGCCGGCCGCAGAGCACGTTCTCGATCACCGTCAGCCGCTCGACCAGATTGTACTCCTGGAAGACCATGCCGAGGCGCCGGCGCGCAGCCCTGAGAGGCTCGCCCTGCAGCTTCGCCAGGTCGGTTCCGCCCAGCATGATCGAGCCGGAAGTCGGGTCGACCAGCCGGTTGATGCAGCGGATCAGCGTCGACTTGCCGGTACCGGAGGGGCCGATGATCGCGACGATGCCAGGCTCGGTGACGCTCAGCGAGATGTCGCGCAGGACCGGCTGGCCCTTGCGATACTCCTTGACGAGGTTGCGGATGACGAGCGCCCGGCCATGGCCGGGCGCCTCTGCGGCGGGAAGCGCGCTCATGAGCTTGCTATGGCTTTCGCGTCAGGGAGCCTTGGCTGGCACGGGCTGCTGCGCCTTCTTCTTGGCGAGCTCGTCGGCCTCGCGCTTGGCCTCGGTGTCGTAGGCCGACTTGTTGTAGGGCGTGCCCGACTTCTCGGCGACGTCACGCACGACCGCCCAGTCCTTCTGGTAAGTGATCGGCAGAAAGCGGTCGTCGCCGTTGAACTCCTTGGTCATTTCCGGGGTGAAGCGGAAGGAGAAGAAGCAGTCGGTCAGCTTCTTGGCGAGCTCGGGCTTCAGATCGTGCGCATAGGCGAAGGACGAGGTCGGGAAGATAGCGCTGCGATAGATCTCGCGAGTATCGTCCTTCTTGATCGTGCCGCGCACGATCATGCGCTCATAGACGTCGCCGGCGACCGCGCCCATGTCGTAGTCGCCCGAGACGACACCGAGGATCGACTTGTCGTGGCCGCCCGACATCAGCGGCTTGTAGTCCTTGTCGGCCTCGAGCCCGAATTCGGGGAACAGTACGCGCGGGGCGAGGTTGCCCGAGTTGGACGAGGGCGAGGTGTGAGCGACCTTCTTGTCCTTGAGGTCCGACAGCTTCTGATAGGGGCTGGAGGCCTTGACCACCGCGACGAGATTGTAGCCGCGCACGCCGGCGGCCGAGCCCTTGGCGGCGAACGGGATTGCGCCGGCGAGGTTGACGGCAAAGCCGGTCGGGCCGGTCGAGAAGCCGGCGAAATGCAGGCGACCCGAGCGCATCGCCTCGATCTCGGCCGAGTTCGACTGCACGGGATAATAGACGATGCGCTTGCCGGTGCAGGCGGCGAGATGGTCGGTCAGCGGCTTGAAGATGTTGGCGTAGACGGCGGGGTCCTCGACCGGCGTATAGGCCCAGACCAGCGCCGACGGGTCCTTCAGCTTCGAGGCCTCGGTCGGCACGTCGGCGACCAGGTCCTTGTTGGCGTCGCAATACATCGTGTCGAGCTGGCCGCGATTGGGGCAGGCGTCCTGTGCCTGTGCCGCGCCAGCGAGCCCGAGGCCCAGAAGCAGCGAGGTCGTGGCGGTCAGGCAAGTCAGCGTCTTGGTCATAGTCGGCGTCTCTCCCGGTCGATCTTGATTATGAGCTGGCTATAGTATGTGACACAAAACTGTCATATTCCAGCCGGGCAGGACGTCTCGTCTTACGACTATAGTGGCCTTGTCCACCGCGACGATTGACCCGCGCACCAACCCAAGCGATGCAAAATCTTCCTCCCACAACCTTTCCGGACAATCTGGCGGCGTTGATGCCGCGCTATGACGATTTCCTTCTCGACCAATGGGGCGTGTTGCACGACGGCGTCCGGCCCTATCCCGGTGCCGTGGCCGCGTTGGAGATGCTGCGCCGGGCGGGCAAGCGCGTGATCATCCTCTCGAATTCCGGGCGCCGCGGAGCCGAGAACGCAGCGCTGCTGGCGAAGATGGGCTTCGCAGGCGAGCTTTATGACGAGGTCATCTCGGCCGGGGACGACGCCCGCGATGCATTGGCGGCGCGCGACGAGCCGTTCCACCGCGCGCTCGGCCGCCGCTGCCTGCTGCTGGCGCGCGAGGGCGAGGCGCACCTGGCGGAGGGGCTCGGCCTCGACCTGGTCGATGATGTCATCCTGGCCGACTTCATCCTGCTGATGACGATGGACCCACCCCGGCAGTCGGTCGCCGGCTGGATTAACTTGCTCGAAGCGGCCAGCGCGCGCCGGCTGCCGCTGGTCTGCGCCAATCCCGACCTGCATCGCGCCAGCCCGGATGGTGGTCTGCAGGAGGCGCCCGGCTTCGTCGCACGTGCCTATGAGCAGCTGGGCGGCACGGTTCGCTATCACGGCAAGCCGCAGCCGCGGATCTATCGCACCTGCCTGGCGAAGCTCGGGCTCCACCGTAGCCGCGTCGTCGCGATCGGCGATTCACTGGAGCATGACATTGCGGGTGCGCAAGGCGCTGGCATCGACAGCGTCTTCATCGGCGGCGGCATCCATCGTGGTGACATCAGCTGGAACGGCGCGGTGATGGACCCGTTGAGCTGTCTTGCGCTCTTTGCCCGCGCCGGACGTAGCCCGACCTATGCGCTCCCGCTGCTCGGCTAGAGCATGCCGATTTCATGCGGAACCACGCCGTCATTCCGGGACTTCGCGCAGCGAAGGGCCCGGAACCCAGAACCGATGCCGGTTGTCAGGATGGCGTTGTGGCCGACGCGCTTTTCCGGAGAGGGCATCGGTTCTGGGTTCCGGGCTCAGGCCTTCGGCCTGCCCCGGAAAGACGGTGTGGTTCCAACTAGAGGCGGAAGCGCCTCAACGGCCGGTCAGGAAGAAGCCTGACAGGGCATAGGCCAGCGCCGAGATCAGTCCCGCCGCCGGCATGGTGACGATCCAGGCGAAGACGATGCCGCGGGCGACGCCCCAGCGCACTGCGGTGACCCGACGTGCCGCGCCGACGCCGATGATCGCGCCGGTGATGGTGTGCGTGGTCGAGACGGGGACGCCGAGATAGGTCGCCAGGAACAGGGTGATCGCGCCGCCGGTCTCGGCGCAGAAGCCCTGCTGCGGCGAGAGCCGCGTGATCTTCGAGCCCATGGTGTGGACGATGCGCCAGCCGCCGCAGAGCGTGCCGAGTGCCATCGCCGCCTGGCAGGAGATCACCACCCAGAACGGCACCGAGAAGGTCTCGCCCATCATGCCGTGCGAGAACAGCAGCACGGCGATGATGCCCATCGTCTTCTGCGCGTCATTGGCGCCGTGCCCCAGAGAATAGAGCGAGGCCGAGACGAATTGCAGCAGGCGGAAGGTCGAATCGACCTTGATCGGCGCGACCTTGAGGAAAGTCCAGGAGACGATCAGCACTAGTAGCAGCGCCAGCGCGAAGCCGATCGCAGGGGACATGAAGATCGCGACGAAGGTCTTGCCGAGCCCCCACCAGACGACTGCCGAGAGGCCGACCTTCGACAGGCCGGCGCCGACCAGCCCGCCGATCAGCGCATGCGAGGAGCTCGACGGGATGCCGGCGATCCAGGTGACGACATTCCAGACGATCGCGCCTGTCAGCGCGCCGAAGATCACCCGGTCGTCGACGATCGCCGCCTGGATGATGCCGGAGCCGACCGTCTGGGCGACGTGCAGGCCGAAGAACAGGAAGGCGATGAAGTTGAAGAAGGCGGCCCAGAGCACCGCCCATTGCGGCGCCAGAACCCTCGTCGAGACGATGGTCGCGATCGAGTTGGCGGCGTCGTGCAGGCCGTTCAGGAAATCGAACAGCAGCGCGACGGCGATCAGGAAGAGGAGAGCAGGGGCGAGGCTGGCGACATCCACGGCGCGCGACGCTTCTCAGAGATGTTCGAGGACGATGCGGCTGACGCGCTTGGCGACGTCCTCGAAACGGTCGACCACCTTTTCCAAGTGGTCGTAGATCTCGGCGCCGACGATGAAGCCCATCGCGTCGGTGCCGCGATGGGCCTTGAACAGCTCCTTGAGGCCCTGGTCATAAAGCTGGTCGGAGCGCTCCTCGATCGCGCCGATCTCCTTGGCCAGCGCGCCGATGCCGACCGCGTGCTTCTTGATGTCGCGCAGCATCGGCAGCAGCTCGCCGACCTTGATCGCCGCGACGACGACGGTCTTGCCGAGCTCCTGCATGCTGGGTGTGAAGCTCTCGACCTCGAAGAGCCGGATCGCCTTGGCCGTCTTCTGCATCTGGTCGATGGCGTCGTCCATCGAGCCGATCAACTCCTCGATGTCGCCGCGGTCGAAGGGCGTGATGAAGGTGCGGCCGACCTCGAGCATCACCTCGCCGGCGATCGCATCGGCCCGGTTCTCCTCGGCGAAGATCTCGGCGCAGCCTGCCTCGATCGGCGTCGCTCCGCTGAGCAGGCCGTCGAGCGCCGCCGCTCCGGCCTTCAGCGTCTCAGCATGACGCTCGAACAGCACGAAGAACTTGTCTTCCTTCGGCAGCAGCTTCTGGAACCAGCCCAGCATCGGAACGGCCTCTCACCAACTTAGTCCGCCCCGCGGCAAAGAGCGGGATGACACGCCTGCGCCTTTTGTGACAGTTTTGCGACAACGGCAATCCGGATTCCGGCTTTGCCCCCGTTGGCCTCGACGCCGGCGTGCGCAGAACACGATAGGGAGGACTGACATGTTTACACGCAGGATCGCGCTGGTTTCGGCGCTAGGCTTAGCTCTGTCCGCCTCGGCCGTTCACGCGCAGGCGCCGTCGGGCAAGGTCACGGTTGTGACCTCGTTCTCGAAGGATGTCACCGACCCGATCAAGAAGGCCTTCGAGAAGGCGGTGCCGGGCGTGACGCTCGAGGTCCAGAACCGCAACACCAATGCCGGCGTGAAATATGTCGAGGAGACCAAGGCCAACAACCAGGTCGACCTGTTCTGGGCCTCGGCGCCCGACGCCTTCGAGGTGCTGAAGGGCAAGAAGCTGCTCTCGGCCTACAAGCCCAAGGCGTCCGGCATCCCCGAGAAGATCGGCTCCTATCCGATCAACGATCCCGCCGGCTTCTATTTTGGCTTCGCCGCCTCGGGCTATGGCATCATGTGGAACGAGCGCTACGCCAAGGCCAACAAGCTGCCCGATCCCAAGGATTGGCAGGATCTCGCCAAGCCCGTCTTCTACGACCATGTCTCGATCGCCTCGCCGGCGCGGTCCGGCACGACGCATCTGACCGTCGAGACCATCCTGCAGGGCGAGGGTTGGGAGAAGGGCTGGCGGACGCTGAAGGAGATGTCGGGCAATTTCCGCTCGATCACCGATCGCTCCTTCGGCGTGCCGGAGGCGGTGAATTCCGGCCAGGTCGGCGTCGGCATCGTCATCGATTTCTTCGCCTTCTCGGCGCAGGCCTCCGGCTTCCCGGTCAAGTTCGTCTATCCGAGCGTGACCACGGTCGTGCCGGCCAATGTCGGCATCCTCGCCAACCCGCCGAACAAGGCGGCGGCCGAGGCCTTCATCGAGTTCCTGCTCTCGCCGACCGGGCAGGAGGTGCTGCTCGAGCCCGGCATCCGCCGCCTGCCGGTCAATCCGGCCGTCTACGCCAAGGCCGGCGCCGACTATCCGAACCCCTTCACCGACCCGCGCTTCCAGAAGATGATCGGCTTCGACGTCGACAAGTCGGAAGCCCGCACCGCCGTGGTCGACACGCTGTTCGACCAGCTGATCTCGTTCCAGCTTGACGCGCTGAAGGGCGTCACCAAGACGCTGCACGAGGTCGACGCTGCGCTCGCCAAGAAGCCAAACGCCCAGGCCAAGGCGCTCGCCGACGAGGCCCGTACCCTGATCGCCGCCCTGCCGGTAACCGAGGTGCAGGCGGCGAGCCCCGAGCTGCGCGGCGCCTTCACCGGCGCCAAGGAGAAGGGCGCGCGCCAGGCCGAGGTCGAGAGTCAGTGGGCGAGCTTTGCCCGCGACAACTACGCCAAGGCGAAGGCCAAGGCCGAGGAGGCGCTGAAGGCGGCAAAGTGATCGGCGTCATTCTCGGGCGGCGCGCATGCGCCGACCCGGGAATCTCATGCCGGATATGGCGCCGCTGATGCTGCGCCACTCGTCCGGAGATGCCCGGGTCAGGCCCGGGCATGACGCCCTTTCGCAAGGCTCATCATGACCGCCGTCCCCGCCACCCCACCTCGCGCCCGCGCGTTCTCCGCCACGCCCGGCCAGATCGCGCTGGCGCTCGCCATCGCGGCCTTCCTGCTCGTCTTTCTGGTGCTGCCGGTGGCGACGGTGATCTATGTCGCCTTCACGCAGAAGGGCACCTCGACCTTCACGCTGGTTAACTTCTACGACTTCGTCCGCACCGAGCTGTTCATGCGCTCGTTGTGGAACTCCTTCTATGTCTCTGCGATGTCGGTGGTCTGGGCCTCGGTGCTCGCTTTGCCGCTCGCCTACCTCACCACGCGCTTCGCCTTTCGCGGCGCCGCGATCGTCCAGACGCTCGGCTTCCTGCCACTGATCATGCCGCCCTTTGTCGGTGCCGTGGCGATGCAACTTTTCTTCGGCCGCAACGGCTCGATCAACCTGCTGCTCGACGACTGGTTCGGCTTCAAGATCGACTTCATGGAGGGACTGAACGGCGTCATCTTCGTCCAGTCGGTCCACTATTTCCCGTTCATCCTGATCAATCTCTCGGCGGCGCTACGCAATATCGACCGCGCCATGGAGGAGGCTGCGCAGAATCTCGGCTCCTCCGGCTTCAGACTGTTCCGGCGCATTGTCTTCCCGCTGGCGCTGCCGGGCTATCTCGCCGGGGCCTCGCTCGTCTTCGTCAAGGTCTTCGACGATCTCGCCACGCCGCTCCTGCTCAACGTCAAGGACATGCTGGCGCCGCAAGCCTATCTGCGGGTGACCTCGATCGGCATCGCCGACCCGATGGGCTATGTCATATCGGTCGTACTGATCGTCGCCTCTGTCCTGGCGATGTGGCTGTCGGCGCTGGCGCTGAAGGGCCGCGACTACGCGACCACACAGCGCGGTGGCGGCGGACTCGCGCGGCGCGTCATGCGACCGCACGAGGCGTTGCTCGGCTACGGCGTGGTCATCCTGATCCTGGCGCTGGTGCTGGCGCCGCATCTGGCCCTGCTGCTGCTCTCCTTCGCGACGGTGTGGTCGTTCTCGCCGCTGCCGGACGCGTACACCGTCGCGCACTATGGCCGCGTCTTCGGCGAGAGCTCGCTCTACATCAAGAACACGCTGATCTATGCCGCGCTCGCCGGCGGTATCGACGTCGTGCTCGGCGTCGCCGTCGCCTATCTCGTGCTGCGCACCAAGCTGATCGGCCGCGAATGGCTCGACTGGATGGCGACGGCCGCGCTCGCCATCCCCGGCGTCGTGCTCGGCATCGGCTACCTCAGGACCTTCTACGGCATCACCCTGCCGGACGGGACGCCGCTCGCTGCGCTCTGGATCACCATCGTCATGGCGCTGGCGATCCGGCGCCTGCCCTATGCGCTGCGCGCCTGCCATGCCGCGCTCCAGCAGATTTCGGTCTTGCTGGAGGAAGCGGCCGAAAACCTCGGCGCCACCAAGGCCCGTACGGTGCGCCGCATCGTCGTGCCCTTGATGACGGGCGGCATCCTCGCGGGCTTCGTCACCTCCTTCGCGACGGCGGCGGTCGAGCTCTCGGCGACGCTGATGCTGGTGCAGTCCAATTCCGATGCGCCGCTGGCCTATGGGCTCTACGTCTTCATGCAGTCGGCCGCCGGACGGGGGCCGGGCGCGGCGCTCGGCGTCGTCGCGGTCGTGCTCGTCGCCGCCTGCACCTTCCTCTCGCACCTCATCGTCGAACGCAGCCAGAAGGCCAAGGGAATGGGCCACTGACATGAACGCAAACGTCTCCCTGACCACGCCGGCCGTCTCGGTCGCGATCGAGGGCGTCAACCTGTCCTATGGCGACAACCATGTGCTGAAGGACGTGAACCTCGCGATCGAGCCCGGCGAGTTCTTCGCCTTCCTCGGCCCCTCCGGCTGCGGCAAGACCACGCTGCTCAGGCTGATCGCCGGCTTCAACCGCGCCGATACCGGCCGCGTTACGATCGGCGGGCAGGACATCTCCAACCTGCCGCCATGGAAGCGCGATGTCGGCATGGTCTTTCAGTCCTATGCGCTCTGGCCGCATATGAGCGTGCGCCGCAACGTCGCCTTCGGGCTGGAAGAGCGCGGCGTAAAACGCGCCGAGATCGACCGCCGGGTCGAGGCGGCGCTTGGCCTCGTCGGGCTCGCCCATCTCGCCGAGCGCCGGCCCTCGCAGCTCTCCGGCGGCCAGCAGCAGCGCGTCGCGGTGGCGCGCACCGTCGCGGTCGAGCCCAAGGTGCTGCTGCTCGACGAGCCGCTCTCCAATCTCGACGCCAAGATGCGCGTGCAGGTCCGGCGCGAATTGCGCGACCTGCAGCAGCGGCTCGGCCTGACCACGATCTTCGTCACCCACGACCAGGAGGAGGCGAACTCGATCTGCGACCGCATCGCGGTGATGAACGACGGCATCGTCCAGCAGGTAGGCACGCCGATGGAGCTCTATGAGCGCCCCGCCAACCTCTTCGTCGCCGGTTTCCTCGGCACAGCCAACATCCTGAAGGGGCGAGTGGTCGGCAGCGGCGCGGAGCGCTGCTTCGAGATCGAGGGCGGTGCGAAATTCCCGATCGGCGAGGGGATGCCCGTTCCCGACGGCGCGGCGCTGGTCTTCCGCCCGCAGCATGCCAGCCTCGTCGACCGGGCCGGCTCGCAGGACGCCGCGCTTGCCTTGCCCTGCGTCATCGCCAACCGCGAATTCCTCGGCGCGAGCGTGCGCTACGGCGCCCGGATCGGCTCAGCCGAGGTGGCGGTCGACATGCCGTTCCAGTCCGGGCGCGAGCTGTTGGAAGTCGACAGCGACGCCAGCCTGAGGCTCGCTCCGGGCGCGCTTCACTGGCTCTCCGCCTGAGGAGGCCTTGGAGCAGCGGCGCTGCAGCCATGGTCGGTGCAGACGACATCGAGCACCTTGTGCGAGGTGCCCAAGCAATTGGCCCGGTAAGCGACGAGCGAGCCTTGTTTCAGAACGGTCTCGATCCGCGGCTTGATGCAGCCGCGTTCGAGCAGGACGCGCTGCAGATCGCCATCGGAAGCAAACGCAGCGGACAACCCGCCCAGAAGCGCCAGCGCCGGGACACCGGCCCGGCGCAGAGGGGCGGATCGGCGTGATCCACCCCGATGATGCAGGGTCACTTCGCCTTCTGGAGCTTGGTGACGGTGATCTGGCCGTTGACCCGGTCGGCGTCGAACTTGATCTTCGTTCCCGCTTTCAGCCCTTTCAGCATGGCCGGATCGCCGGCCCGGAACACCATGGTCATCGCGTCCATGTCGAGGTTCTTGATCGCGCCGTGATTGATGGTGAGCTTGCCCTGGGGCTCGTCGACCTTGGTGACCGTGCCGCTGACCGACTGCGCCGCCGCCGGCAGGGCAAGGAGGAGAAGGGCGAGGGTGGCTGTCGTCCTGAGCATGGGGTGCTCCTTTCGCTTGAGCTTCACTTGACGATGATCTTGCCGGTCATGCCGGCTTCGCGGTGACCGGGGATCAGGCAGGAGAAATCGAACTCGCCCGTCTTGGTGAAGGCCCAGACGATCTCGCCGGTCTTCTTCGGCTGAAGGCGCCTGGCGTTCGGGTCGTCATGCTCCATGTCGGGATTCTTCTGCATCTCGACGGCGTGCTTGAGGTTTTCCTCCAGCGTCGCCAGCACGAGCTCATGGTCGAGCTCGCCATTGTTCCGCAGCTGGAAGCGGATCTGCTCGCCGCGGCGCACCTCGATCCGGTCGGGGATGAAGGACATCTTGCCGTCGCGCTCGGCCATTGCCACCGCGATGATGCGCGCCGGCTTCTTGGGATCGCCGGGCTTGCCATAGGCGGTCTCGTCGCCATGGCCATGGCCGGCGCCACCGGGGCCCGCCAGGGCTGAGCCGGCGAAGAACAGGACCGCGATTGCGGCGAGCTTGAATGCTGTCGTCATGAGGCTCTCCTGCTGGAGGTTGGTGTCTTCAGTGGTTGGAGTGGGAGTTCTTGGCCGCAGGCCGGGGCTTGCCGTCCGGTCCCAGGCTCGGCTTGCGCGGGTCCTTGACCCGCCATTCGGTCGGTTCGACGCCGCTATCGGGGGAGGTGCCGCGCGGCGCCTCGGCCAGCTTCTGGCCCTTGTATTCGAAGGCGACGGTGCCTTCCGGATGCTTGAACCAGCCGGGGTCCTTGTAATCGGTCTTGGCGAGGCCTTCGCGGACCTTCACCACCGAGAACATGCCGCCCATCTCGACCGGGCCGAACTGGGCAAAGCCCGTCATCATCGGCAAGGTGTTCTCGGGGAGCGGCATCTCCATCGAGCCCATCTCGCCCATGCCGTTCGAGCCCATCGGCATGTAGCCCGGCGCGATCTTGGCGATGCGCTTGGCCAGGTCCTTCTTGTTGACGCCGATATAGTTCTTCACCGAATGCCCCATCGCATTCATGGTGTGGTGCGATTTGTGGCAGTGGATCGCCCAGTCGCCGGGCTCGTCGGCGACGAAGTCGAAGGCGCGCATCTGGCCGACGGCGCAGTCGATCGAGACCTCGTCCCAGGCCGCCGCCGGATCGACCCAGCCGCCATCCGTGCACGAGACCTTGAACTCGTAGCCATGCATGTGGATCGGGTGATTGGTCATCGTCAGGTTGCCGAAGCGGATCCTGACCTTGTCGTTCTTGCCCACGACGAGCGGGTCGATGCCCGGGAACACGCGGCTGTTCCAGCACCACATGTTGAACTCGGTCATCTCGGCGACGCGCGGCACATAGGAGCCGGGCTCGATGTCGAAGGCGTTGAGCAGGAAGACGAAGTCGCGGTCGACACGGCGGAAGGCCGGGTCCTTCGGATGGACGACGAAGAAGCCCATCATGCCCATCGCCATCTGGACCATTTCGTCCGAGTGCGGGTGGTACATGTAGGTGCCCGAGCGCCGCAGCTGGAACTCGTAGACGAAGGTCTTGCCCGGCGGGATATGCGGCTGCGTCAGCCCGCCGACGCCGTCCATACCGTTGGGCAGGCGCTGGCCGTGCCAGTGCACCGCCGTGCTCTCCGGCAGCTTGTTGGTGACGTAGATGCGGACCTTGTCGCCCTCGACCGCCTCGATGGTCGGGCCGGGCGACTGGCCGTTATAGCCCCAGAGATAGCCCTTCATGCCGGGCGCGAACTCGCGCACCACGGGCTCGGCGACGAGATGGAACTCCTTCCAGTCGCCGTTCATGCGCCAGGGCAGCGACCAGCCGTTCAGCGTCGCGACCGGCTGGTAATCCGGCCCCGTCGTCGGAACCAGAGGCGCCTGCGTCGTCGCCTCGGCCATGGTGGGTGCCTCCGGCACAGCGGCGAAGGCTGTGCGTCCCGACACTGCGGTTGCTCCGGCCAGGACGAGCCCGGACGAGCCGATGAAGCCTCTGCGCGATAGCGTGGTCATTGTTCCGCTCCTTCCGCCCGCTCAGTGCCCGCCGCCGCCGGCATCGCCGCCGCCCGCTGCGGCTACCGTGGCCGCGCCTCCGCCTCCGCTGCCGCCACCGATCAGTGCGTGCTTGAAGTCGGTATGAGCGATCCAGAAATCGCGCCGGGCATTGATCGCCGCGACATTCGAGAGGATGCGGTTGCGGGCATCGGTGATCAGGTCGGTCACGTCGTTGAGCATGCCGCTGTAGTGCAGCAGCGACTGCTCCTGGATGATCTTGCGCAGCGGCAGGACGTTGTTCTGGTATTGCCGGGTGATGTCGTAATTGGCGCGATAGGCGGTATAGGCCTCGCGCGCCTCGGAGCGGGCATTGACCGCCTTCTCTGCCAGCTTGTTCGCCGCCTGCATGTAGGTCTGCTCGGCGAGCGCGACCTTGGACTGGCCGAAATCGTAGATCGGGATGTCGATCTCCAGCTCCAGCGTCCGGCTGCGGCTGGATTCGCGCTCGACATGACCCTCCGCGTCGACGCTGCGGCCGCGGTCATAGGTGCGGCGCCCGAGCAGGTCGATATCGTTGACGAAGCGCGTCGCATTGGCGAGGCCGAGCGACTTCGCCAACGTGTCGAGCTCCGCCCGGGCGATCTGGACGTCGACGCGCTTGCGCAGAGCTTCGGCCTCGATCGCCTTGACCGATTGCAGTCGCGGCAGCGGAGGCAAGCTGCCGAGCCGGAATTTCAGGTCGTCACCCCAAAGCCCGAGCTGGCGGACGAGGCGCTCGCGCTCCTGCCGTTGCTGCTGGCGCGCCTGGGCGAGTTGAACCGTCAATTCGGCCTCGAAGGCGAACTCGCGCGCCTGGTCGATCTTGTTGACGCCGCCGGACTCGCCGAGCCGTTTGAACAGTTCGGAGGCGGCGTCGGCAGAGGCCTTGGCCTCCTGATAGAAGGTGACTTGCGCATTGGCGGCGACGGCCCGGTAGTACTGGCGGCGGGCATCGGCTGCGAGCCGAAGCACCGCCTCGATCGCGCGCAATTGCGCGGTCTTGAAGCGATCGCCGGCGATCTCGGCCCTCGCCGGCAAGGTGATGAGCGCGAGCAGGCTGCCGACGATCTGGCGCTCGACCTCAACCTCGAAGCGGCCGGAGAGCTTGGAGATGCCGAAGCGCGGATTGGGCGGCAGGCTGGCGGCGACCATCTGCGCCTCGGCAATCCCGAGCTCGTTGAAGGATGCTTGCAGCCCGCGATTGCCGAGCAGCGCGACCTGGACGGCGCTGTCCGCGGTCAGCGGCTTACGCAGCAGCTGGTCGACACGCGCCTTCGCCGTGAGCGCTATCCTGTCGTCGCCGATCTTGACCACGTCCTTGCCGATATCGGCGTAAGTCGCCGCCTGGATCGGCGCCATCCCGCCATCGGGCGAGAAGCCGGCACAGCCGCCGAGCAGCGCCGCCGTGCCGGCGAGCAGGCCCCAGCGCAGCAGGCGGCGGGCATTCGGCATGGTCGGAGCGATCAAGGTCGGCCTTTCAAGCGACGGAGCAAGCGAAGTGATCGGTTGGACGGGCAGCGTCATGATTTCGGCCCGACCTGGCGGTTGAGCTCGCGCCAGTCCTTGGGCTCGGCCGGGCGGAAGCTCGCGGCGCCGGCCGTCACGCTGCGATAGCCGACAGCCGGAACGCGGGCGTTCGGATCGGCCGGCCGCGCCAGATGGTCTGGGATCGTTGCGGTGCAGGCGCCCAGCGCCAGACCAACCGCCATCAGCAACGGCAACTTCACCAACCTCACGACTCGGCATCCCCTGTTTCGATGCAGCAGGGGTAGCAGCGGCCTTTCGCGGGCGTCCGTTACAAATTGTTTCAAAGCGGCGCGGGCGGTTGGCCGACGAGCGCGCTATTGTGCTGGCGAGATGACAGGAGCCCGCTCGCGGGGACACGGACATTCCAACGCAAGCACAGCCAGAGATGGAGCAGGCTCCCGTCGCGACGACCGTCGACGACCACGGCCATATCCTGGTGGTCGACGACGATCCGCAGATCAGGCTGCTCGTCGCGCGCTTCCTGCAGCGGCACGGCTATCAGGTTACCGGCGCACCGGACGGGCGGGCGATGCTGGAGGCGCTGGCGCACAGCGCCATCGACCTGATCGTGCTCGACCTGATGCTGCCCGGCCGCTCCGGCGTCGAGCTCTGCCGCGACGTGCGCGCGACATCGCAGGTGCCGATCGTGATGCTGACGGCGCGGACCGAGGAGAGCGACCGCATCACCGGCCTGGAGGGCGGGGCGGACGACTACGTCACCAAGCCGTTCAGCCCGCGCGAATTGCTGGCCCGGATCCGGGCGCTGCTGCGCCGGGCAAGGGCAGGGCAGGGTGCGGCCATCGCGCAGACGAATGCGATCGTGAGCTTCGATGGCTGGCACATGGACCTGAGGCGGCGCGAATTGCAATCGCCGTCGGGAACGCTGATCGACCTCTCGACCGGCGAGTTCGACTTGCTCGTCGCCTTCGTCGAGCACGCCAACCGGGTGCTGTCGCGCGAGGCGTTGATGCAGTTCGCCAAGGCGCGGATGAGCGACGATCCCTTCGACCGCACCATCGACGTCCAGATCAGCCGCCTGCGCCGCAAGCTCGAAGCCGATGCCAGGGGCGGCCAATTGATCAAGACGGTCCGCGGTGCCGGCTATCTATTCGCCTCGCAGGTCGACCATCAGCAAGGACAGTCCGCTTGACGAACCTCGCCAAGCGGCTCTGGCCCGACACCGTCGCCAGCCGCGCCATCCTGATCCTGGTCGCGGCGCTGCTCGCCTTCCATCTGCTCGGCTACTGGGCCTATCGCGTCGGCGTCGAAAACCTTGCGACGGCAGGCCAGGATCGCGGCCTCGCCGAACGCATCGTCTCGATTAAGCGGGCGATCGCGAGCCTGCCGCAGGCTCCGGAGCGCGACCGCGTCGCGCACGACCTGTCGAGCGCCAGCCTCGAAGTGCATTGGAGCAAGGTCAGCCTGGTTCTCGGCACCGCCCCGATGACCGAGCGGACCCGGGCGATGGAAGCCCGGCTCAAGGAACTGGCGCCGGAGCTGGCGGCGGAATCCTTCCGGGTCGGTTTCGCCGACGATGGCGCGCTCGGCGCCGGCGAGGCCAATGCCTACAAGCACATGATGCTGGTCTCGGTCCGTCTCGACGACGGTTCCTGGGTCAATTTCTCCTCGTCGGCGCTCGGCGCCTCGCAGCATCTCGACTGGGGCCTGACGGCGATCATGATCTGCTTCGCCGTCGCCATCGTCGTCGTTGCGCTGCTGTTGCTGCGCTGGGCGACGCGGCCCCTGCGCGATCTCGCTTTGGCGGCCGAGCGCTTCAGCCTCGATCAGGTCCTCCAACCTCTTCCCGAGACCGGGCCCATCGAGGTGCGCCGCGCCGCGCGGGCCTTCAACACGATGCGCGAGCGCATCCGAAACCTGGTCACCGAGCGCATGCAGGCTATGGCCGCGGTCTCGCATGATCTGCGCACGCCGATCACGCGCCTCAGGCTCCGGTCCGAATTCCTGGAGGACGATGCCACCCGCGCCCTGATCGACGCCGATCTCGGCGAGATGGAGGCGATGATCGACTCGACGCTGGACTATCTGCGCGGTGGCACCTCGAACGAGCCCTTGCGGCCGGTCGACCTCGCCTCGGTGATCGAGACCATCGTCGACGAGCATGTCGACCAGGGCCATTTCGTCCTGCTGGTCGGGCTGAACTCCGCCCCGGTCTTGGGCAGATTGCTCTCCCTGAAGCGCGCCGCCTCCAACATCATCGGAAATGCCGTGAAGTATGGCGAGGAGGCCAAGGTCAGCATCACCGATGCCGGCGACAGCTTCGCCGTAACTGTCGAGGACAAAGGGTCCGGCATTGCCGAGGCCGATCGGGAGCGGGTGTTCCATCCCTTCGTGCGGCTGGAGGAATCGCGCGGCCGTCAGACCGGCGGTTCGGGCCTCGGCCTCACCATCGCGCTGGCCATCGCCCGCTCGCATGACGGCTCGATCACGCTGGAGAACCGGCCAGAGGGCGGCCTGCGGGTAACGCTGCTGCTGCCGAAACTCGATCGGGCGGCCGGGCCCGCGGCCGATATGCGGGGATGACCGTCAGCCTCTTCGCCAGGCGCAGGGCAGCTCGCTTGCCTCGCTTCGGAGCAGCCCTAGACTGGTGCCATGGCACACTCCCTCAAAGCCGGCGCGACGCCGGCAGCCGTCTCCGCTGGCCTGAACCAGCCGAACCTCGATTCCGACGCGGTCTGGGAGGCCCGGCGCGATCTTGCCGCCTGCTTCCGTATGGCGGCGCGCTATGGTTTCGAGGAGGGCATCTGCAACCACTTCTCGGCGCTGGTGCCGGGCTATGACGACCTCTTCATCGTCAACCCTTATGGCTGGGCCTTTCGCGAGCTCACCGCCTCCAGGCTGCTGATCTGCGACTTTCACGGCAATGTCGTCGCCGGCGAGGGCCAGCCCGAAGCGACTGCTTTCTACATCCACGCCCGCGTCCACAAGAACCTGCCGCGCGCCCGCGTCGCCTTCCACACCCACATGCCCTATGCGACGGCGCTCTCGATGACCGAGGGCGATCCGCTGATTTTCGCCGGGCAGACGGCGCTGAAGTTCTATGGCCGAACAGCGTTCGACCGCGACTATAACGGTCTGGCCCTCGACGAGCGCGAGGGCGACCGTATCGCCGGCGCGGTCGGCGATGCAGACATCGTCTTCATGAAGCACCACGGCGTGATGGTGCTCGGCCCCAACATCGCCGAGGCCTGGGACGATCTCTATTATCTCGAGCGTGCTTGCGAGGTGCAGACCCTGGCGCTTTCGACCGGCCGCCAGGTGCTGCCGGTGAAGCCGGAGATCGCCGAGGCGGCCTATCAGCAGATGCGCGAGGGCGATCCGGAATCGGCGCGCCTGCACCTGGCCTCGATCCGCCGCCAGCTCGATACGGAAGAGCCGGTGTATCGGGATTGAGGGCTAGGAGCCCAGCTCCAACAGCAAGCCATCCAGCCGCGCGATGCCGGCCGCGATCTGTGCTTCGTCGAGCGCCGCATAGCCGATGACCAGGCCGGCACGGCGGTCGGGATCATCAGGCCGGTCATAGAGCCCGCTGACGCCATAGAGGCCGAGCGCCACCGCCGCAGCCCGCTCCGTCAGCTCGCTCTCGCGTGCTTGCGGCAGCCGGTTGATCCAGGCGAGGACATGCAGGCCGGCATCGGTGCCGACGATGCTGACGCGCTCGCCGAGCCGCTCACGCAGGGCCTTCAGCAGGGCGGCTCGCCGTTCGCCATTGCGGCGCCGGATGCGGCGGACATGCCGCTCATAGGCGCCGTTCGCGATCAGCTCGGCCAATGCGGCCTGTTCGAGCTCCGGCGTATGCCGGTCGACCATGCGCTTGGCCCTGGCAAAAACCTCGCGCAGCGCCGGCGGTAGGACGAGATAGCCCAGCCGCAAGGTCGGCGAGAGCGTCTTCGAGACTGTGCCGAGATAGATCACGCTGCCGGCCCGATCGAGCGAGCGCAAAGGCGGCACCGGGCCGACGCCATGGCGATATTCGGCGTCGTAATCGTCCTCGATGACGAAGGCGCCATGGCGCGCCGCCCAGGCGAGCAGTTCCTGCCGGCGCGGCGCCGACAGGATGCTGCCGAGTGGCAATTGATGCGAGGGCGTGACGAAGGCGAGCCGTGCCGGCGGCAGCGTCGCGGTCTGCATGCCCTCGCGATCGACCGGCTGCGGCCAAAGCTCGGCGCCGGCCGTCAGGAAGGCCTGGCGGGCCAGATTGTAGCCGGGGTCCTCGATGACGACGCGATCGCCGGGATCGAGCAGCAGCCTTGTACAGAGATCGAAGCCCTGCTGCGAGCCATTGACGACGAGGATGTCATCGATTTCGCAGCGCATCCCGCGGGCGCGCCAGAGATAGCCTTGCAGCGCCCCGCGCAGCTCTGGCAAACCGCGCGGATCGCCATAGCGCAGGCGGGCGGGTCGCTTCGTCACCGCATTTGTCAGCGCCCGTCGCCAAGCCAGCGTCGGAAAGTCGCCGCCGGCAAGCTCGCCATAGCGGAAATCGAGCGCGAAGGGCTGCGGGTTCCACGGAATCGGCGCGGCGGCCGCCAGCCGTCGGCCATAGGCGGAGAGCTCGGTCGTGCGAGGTGAAGGAGCGTCTCTTGCTGCCGGCTCTGCCTGCGCCAACCCAGCTGCGACCCGGGCCCGTGCGCCAGCCTTCGTTTCGAGATAGCCCTCGGCTGCCAATTGCTCGAAGGCGGCCGTGACGGTGGTGCGCGACAGACCCCATTCGGCCGCGAGCGCCCGGGTCGATGGCAGGCGCGAGCCGGGCGCATGGATACCGGCGGCGATCTCGCGCTTGATCGCCGCGATGACCCGGCGCTGGGCGCCAATCTCGCTTTCGACTGGTCCAGTTGGAATGCTCGAAACTGGCCGTTTCATACGGGCCAGATTAGCGGCATCAGAGCGGCGACCGCAAGGAGACCCATACGATGTACACGCCGCCGGCCTTCCGCATCGACGACCGCGCCGAGATCCACGCGATGATGCGCGCCTGCCGGCTCGCTACCCTCGTCACGGCGACGGCCGAGGGGCTGCTCGCCACGCCGCTGCCGCTGATCCTGGCGGAGGAGGAGGGCGAGTTCGGCGTGCTTCACGGCCATCTCGCCCGCGCCAATCCGCAATGGCAGAAGGCGGCGATCGGCGAGGCCATGGTCCTGTTCAACGGGCCCGACGCCTATGTCACGCCGTCCTGGTACGAGACCAAGCGCGAGACCGGCAAGGTCGTCCCGACCTGGAACTACCAGGCGGTGCACGCCTATGGGCAGGCCGAATTCTTCGACGATCCCGAGCGCCTGCTCGAAGCGGTCACGCGCCTGACAAATCTGCATGAGGGCACGCGGGCGCAGCCCTGGGCGGTCGATGATGCGCCGCCCGCCTTCGTGCAGGCGCAGCTTCGCGGCATCGTCGGCTTGCGCATCCCAATCACCCGGCTCGAAGGCAAGCGCAAGATGAGCCAGAACCGCCCGCTGGCCGATCGTGTCGGCGTTGCCGAGGGGCTGTCCGCGAGCGAGCGTCCCAGCGATCTGGTCGTCGCCGCGATGGTGCCGACCGCGGGCTGATGATCAGTCCTGCGTCTCGCCCTCATAGGGCGTGGCGCGCATCGACGGGCGCTGATTGAAGCGGTCATACCAGCCGGCGAGCCTTCGTGCTCGCGCGCGGAAATCGGGCAGACGCCGGAAGCTCAGCCAGGCGAGGGCCGTCGCGAGCCCGATCTGGCCGACAGTCACCGGCCCGTCGAGATCGGCCTGCGCTTCGAGATAGTCATAGGCCTCGAGCAGCTTGGTCGTTTGCCCCTCGGCGAGCGGCGGATAGCGTAGCGCTTCCGGCCGGCGCTCAGTCTCCCAGCGCACCGCGATGCCGGCATCGCACAGGCCTTGCGCCAGCGCCTGCAGGCGTAGAGCTTCGTAGCGCGCCGGTGCCTCGCGCGGGATCAGCGAACCCTCACCGGCGAGCCGGTCGAGATAATCGCAGATCACCACGGAATCGAAGAGGGCGCCGGCATCGGGCGTCAGCAGCACCGGCACCTTGCCGAGCGGGTTCCGGGCGAAGACGGCATCGTTGCGATTGGTCGGGCTGGTCTCGTGGTGGACCACATCGAGGCGCTCGACCAACCCGAGCTCATGCGCGCAGACCAGGACCTTGCGGGCATAGGGCGAGTGGCTCTGGTAGAGCAGGGTGAGCTTGTCGGACATCACGCCGTCCCGGCGACTTCGGCCGGGGTCAGCCCGACCAGCTCGGCGTAGCGCTCCGGATCGGTCGCGCCCTCGGTGACGACAGCGAAGACGCGGGAGGACGCGTCGAGCTTCAGCGCGGCGCGCGCTTGCGGATCGCGTAGCGCCGCGAGCAGCCCGGCGAAGCCGGCCGCGCCGCTCTCGCCAGCGACGATCGCCGGATCGCTGCCGGCCGGGCGTGCCAGCCGGTTCATCGCTTCGACCGCGACCTCGTCCTCGACCGTCATGAAGGCATCGGCCGTGCGCGACAGCACGCGCCAGGCGAGCGGCGAGGGGTCGTAGCATTCCAGCATCGCCATTACCGTCGGCGCGCCATGGGCGATCTTGGTCGGCTGCCCGGCGCGGGCGCTCTCGAATACACAGGCGGCGCGGGCGGGATCGACCACGGTGAAGATCGGCCTGCTGTCGCCGAGCACCAACGACAGCTGCGCCGCGATCGCCGCGGCGATGCCGCCGACCCCGGCCTGGACGAAGACATGCGTCGGCGCCTCCGGCAATTGTCGCAAGGCCTCACGGATGATCGCGGTATAGCCCTGCATGACGAGGCCGGGGATGCGCTCATAGCCGTCCCAGGAGGTGTCGGAGACGGTCGTCCAGCCCTGTTTATTGGCGACGCGCGCGGCCTCGACGATGGAATCGTCATAGGTACCGGGGACGCGCACGATCTCGGCACCGAAGCGGGCGATCGCCGCAGCCCGCGGCTTGCTGACGCCGCCATGCATGAAGATCACTGAGCGAGCCCCGACAAGCTGCGCACCCTGCGCGACCGAGCGGCCATGGTTGCCGTCGGTAGCGCAGGCGAAGGTCATCCCGGCCGCGACCGCACGGACTTCGGGCGAGGTCAGATCCGCCTCACCAAGCGTCCGCCCGAGCCGTTCGCTCGCCGCTTCCAGCACCAGGCGCGTCACGGCATAGGCGCCGCCCAGAGCCTTGAAGCTGCCGAGGCCGAGCCGCTGGCCTTCGTCCTTGAGATGCAACGCGCCGATGCCGAGCGCGGCGGCAAGGCTGGGCAGGGCGCAGAGCGGTGTCGGCACATGTTCGGCTCTGCCTGCGAGATGCCGCTCGATCGCGTCGGCACCGGTGGGGCCGAGTGTCAGCGCATCGACCGGGTGGAGCGGCTGGCGGAAGTCCGGGAGCTGGTTGAGCAGGAGCACGGCTTGCCTCATTGAGATGTCCAGGTGAAGAGATATTGCAAGCTTCGCGAAAAAGGCGCTGCAATCACCCATCGGCCTTGCAAGTTTGTTTCACGATCATTGCCCCTGGAGCTGCGCTTGAGTGAAACGTCCGCTTCCGCCCTCGATGCCTTCGACCGGGCGATCCTCGCCATCCTGCAGCAGGACAACACGACGCCGCAGCGTGTGATCGGCGAGAAGGTCAACCTGTCGGCGCCGGCCGTGCAGCGTCGCATCCGCCGGATGGAGAAGGACGGCGTCATCACCGCTAATGTCGCGGTCGTCGAGCCGGCGGCGCTCGGTCATCCGATCACGCTCTTCGTCGAGGTCGAATTGGTCAGCGAGACGGCGAAGGACATCGATGCCGCCAAGCGCGCCTTCCTCGCCGCGCCGGAGGTGCAGCAATGCTACTACGTCACCGGTGAGGTCGATTTCATGCTGGTCGTGCTGGTGCCGAGCATGACGGCCTATGAGGCGCTGACCCGCCGGCTCTTCTTCGCCGACGCCAACATCCGCAAGTTCCGGACCTTCGTTGCGATGGACCGGGTCAAGACGGGGCTTAGCGTGCCGGTGGGATGAGGCGCCGCCTTACGACGTCAGCGCGCCCGCGGTCATGCCCTGGACCATGAACTTCTGCAGGAAGATGAAGGCTATCACCAGGGGCAGGCTCGCCAGAACCGAGAAGGCCATCATCGTGTTCCAGTCGGTGACGAACTCGGCCATCAGGCTGTAGATCGCCATGGTCAGCACCCGGTTCTCCCAGGATTCAATCAGCACCACCGCGAACAGGAACTCGTTCCACGCAAGCAGGAAGGTGTAGAGCCCGGCGCCGATGAAGGCGGGGTAGGACATCGGCACCAGCGTCCTGAAGATCGCGCCGAGCCGCGAGCAGCCATCGACCATCGCCGCCTCCTCGATGTCGCGCGGGATATTGATGAAGTAGCTGCGCAGCATCAGGATGCAGAAGGGCAGGGTGAAGGTCAGGTAGACCACGATCAGCGAGGTTCGGGTGTCGTAGAGCCCGAGCGTGATGAAGATCCGGAAATAGGGGATGCAGAGCAGCACGAGCGGGAACATCTGCGTGGTGATCAGGAACATCAGCACCGCCCGCTGGCCGGCGAACTTGAAGCGCGCCAGCGCATAGGCCGCCATCGCGCCGAGGATCAGCGAGAGGGCGGTCACCACCAGCGAGACCACCATCGTGTTGGCGAAGACGAGGAGATAGCGCGGGCTCGCGAAGATCTTGCGGTAGCCCTCCAGCGTGAACACCTGCGGCAGCCATGTCGGTGGCATCCGCATCACCTCGATGTTCGGCCTGACCGAGACCGTCAGCATCCAGGCGAGCGGGAAGAACACGATCGCGATCGCGATCAGCAGTAGGAGATAGGAGGCGGCGTTGATCAGTCGCTCACGCCCGCGAATGCCGATCTTGCCGAGATAGGGCCGTGTGTGCGCTACAGCGCCGTACTGGGCGACGGTCATTGCTGATTGCTCATGGTTCGGCGGACATAGATGGCGCTCACGATGAAGAGCACGATGAACATGACCACGGCCTCGGCCGACGCGTAGCCGAACTTCAGCTTCTGGAAGCCGTCGAAGTAGATCGCCGTCGCCAGCACCTCGGAAGAATGGGCCGGCCCGCCGCCGGTCATCACATAGACCGGGTCGAAGGCGCGGAAGGTCCAGATCGAGTCGAGCAGCACGATCGTGGTGATGACGCCGCGCAGCTGCGGCAAAGTGATGTGCCAGAACTGCCGGAACAGCGAGGCGCCGTCGATCTCGGCGGCCTCATAAAGCTGCTTGGGGATCGCCTGCAGGCCGGCGAGCAGCATCACCATGAAGAAGGGGAAGGCACGCCAGACATTCATCGCCGTCACCGATCCCAGCGCCGTCGAGGGATCACCGAGCCAGGAGATGGTGAAGTTGGTGTCGATGATGCCGAGCGAGGCGAGCAAGCCGTTGAGCACGCCGAAGGGCTGCAGCATCAGCACCCAGATCATGCCTGCGACGGTCGGCGCCAGAAGCCAGGGCACGATCAGGAGGCCGCGTGCGACGGTGCGGAAGGCCGGGTCGAGATTCATGTTGAGCAGCAGCGCCAGGCCGAGCCCGATCACCAGATGCAGCAGGACGCTGAAGACGGTGAAGACGACGGTCTGCCAGAAGGCGCGCCAGAACAGCGGGTCATTGGCGAGCGCGATATAGTTGCCGAAGCCGACCCAGACCTCGCGCTGGAGGTTGCTGTCGTGGAAGCTCAGGCGGACCACGTCTATCAGCGGGTAAATCAGGAGCGCGACGAGGATGAGCAGGGACGGCCACAGGAAGGACGCGGCCAGCAGTTCCTCGCGATATTTGCGTTTGAGCGTAAGCAGCATGACTCGCCGATCGTTGCGGGGCGGCAGCACATCGCCACCTCTCAGAATGATCCGAGTCATCCCGGACAAGCGGCGTAGCCGCGCCGATCCGGGATCCATGCCGGAGCCCCATAGATGAAGGCTCAGGCATGGGTCCCGGGCCTCCCTTCGGTCGCCCGGGACGACGAGTGTCTTGGCGTCACTTGGCCGCGGAGAGGACCTTGTTCCACTCGGCCGCGGCGTCATCCAGCGCCTGCTTTGCGGTCTTCTTGCCCTGCACTGCATTCTGGATCTCGGTGCTCATCACCTTGTTCATCTGCACGGCGTTGGGCATCGACAGGAACGGCGACTGTGCGTTCGGCTGCGCCATTTGCGTCACGAAGGCCTGGAAGAGCTTGCGCTCCTTGAACCAGTCCTGGTTGGCGACGTCGGTGCGGGCCGGGAAACCGCCCGAACCCTTCGCCCACATCTCGATGCCCTTCGGGCCCGAGAGCCACTTCATGAAGGTCCAGGCGGCGTCCTTGTCCTGCGCCTGGCTGCTGATGGTGTTGAGCGAGCCGCGCACCATGGTGCCGGTGCTCTTGCCCTTCGGCAGCGGGGCGATGTCGTAGTTGAGGTTCGGGTTGAGCTGCTTCTGGATGGCGACGCCCCACGGCCCCTCGAACATCATCGCGACATTGCCCGAGGCGAAGTTGGCGCGCTTTTCCTTCTCGCCATTGCTCAGCACGCCCGGCACCGAGACTTTGTCCTTGTTCACCCGGTCGATGTACCACTCGATCGCGGCGACGCCCTCCGGGCTGTTGAACACGGCCTTGTTGGTCGCCGGATCCATGAGCGTTGCGCCGCCCTGCAGCAGCAGCGGGTAGATGTCGTAGGTCATGTTGGTCGGCGGCTCGGCCTGGAGCGTGCCGGTGATCGCGAACTGGCGCTTGTCCGGATTGGTCAGTTTGCGCGCGTACTCGGCGAACTCGTCCCAGGTCTTGGGCGGGCCGGAAAGTCCGGCTTCCTTGAACCGGTCGGTGTTCCAGAACAGCGCGACCGCGCCGCTCTCGATCGGCAGATAGTACTGCTTGCCCTTCCACTTCGCATGGAAGGTCTCCGGGATGTTCGAGAAGAACGCCGCCGGCTCCTTGGCGATGCGCGCATCGATCGGCTCGATCATGCCGAGATCGGCGAATTCGGCGACCCAGTCGACCTGGACTAGCAGCACGTCCGGCAGCTTCTTGGCCTGGTGCAGCACGATGGCACGGTCATGGAAGCCGGTGAACGGCGAGTCGACCGGCGTCAGCTTGATGTCGGGATGGTCCTTCTCGAAGGCGGCCTTGAGCTCGCCCATGAACTTCTCGCCGACCTCGGTGCCCTTCCACTGACCCCAGCGAACCTCCTTCTGCTGGGCGAGAGCGAGCGTCGGCAGGCTGATCGCCGAGGCGAGCGCCATTGCCGCGAGCGTCAGCAAGGAAGACCTGCGATGCTGATCCATATGCGTTTCCTCCCGGTTGATTGTCGTTTTTGGGCTTGAGCGGCGCATCCGTCGTTGCGGGCGCGCCGTAGTCGCGAGGTAGCTTTTAGGCTGCGCGCGCCTTGCGCAGGGCCTCGGGCACCGGCGGGGCGACCTTGACCAGCGTGGTGTTGTCGTCGACCAGCTTGCTCGTCCCGCCCACATTCATCCAACTGAACATGTTGCGGAACATCTCCTGCAGCGAGGCCATGATCGCGGTCTCTGCCTCCTTCGGCATCTCCCAGAACGGCTTCTTCATCACCTTCCAGGACTTCTTGCGGGTGTTGTAGAAGAACTGCGCGTCGGTCTCACCCGCCCCCTTCTCCGAGAGGTGATTGGCGAAGGTGTAGTCCCGGATCTGGTCCCTCAGTGCTTGCGGCAGGGCAGGGTGGTCGAAGATCAGGTTGTTGAAGCCGAGCGCGAGATGGACCTCGACCGCCTCCGCCTTGGGGAGCTTGGCGAGCTGCGTGCCCGGCAGGGTCGAGGCGCCGTGCTGGACCGCGCCCGCCATGTTGTAGTCCTTGCGGCAGATCGTCGAGATCGTCTTCAGCAGCTCGTAGTCGACGTTGACCTGCGCGAGCGTGCCGTCCGGCAGCACCTTGCCGCCGTGATAGGTGCCGGAATTGATCGAGATCTTGCTGACGATCGGCAGCTTGGCGCTGCGCTTGGCCATTTCCTCGAGATAGACCTTCATGAAGGCGCGCAGCTCTTCCGGCGTGGTGTTCTCATGGCCGACCTCGCCGATCTCGGCGCCGAGCGAGATCGAGACGCCCCTGGGCTCGATGCCACGGACGAACTCGGTGAAATGCGCTGTCAGCTCGGCATTGACGCGCTGCTGGTCCTCGACCGTCGCCAGCGACAGGTCGACCACCGTCGAGGCGTCGATGTCGATGCTGTACATGCCGGCCGCTACCTGCTCGCGCATGATGTTTTCAAGCTTGCGGACCTCTGCCTTCGGGTCGGCGAGATAGGCTTTGGCGTTGATCTGGTCGTGGTCGGCCTGGAGGAAGACCGGGCCGGTGTGGCCCTCACGCAGCGCCGCGGCGAGCACCGCCGCGGCGTATTCGAGCGGCGGCTGCTGGGCGTAGAGCGCTTCGCCGACCGCCTGCTCGAAGATGAAGAGCTTGGAATCGAGTTCCTTGCCGGCGCGGAAGACGGAGCGGCAGGTGTGGTAGCTCCAGCCGCGCAGGTTCATCGCCGGCACGGTCTTGCCCGACCATTTGCCGGCGGCGCAGGCAAGGTAGAGTTCCTGGATCGAGGCGGGCACGATGCCGGCGGCATGGGCAGCCTCGCGGATCGCCCAGATCGCCACCGCGCGCGTCTCCGGCTCGGCCAGCGCCGCCGTCTCGGCCCAGCGGTCGATCATCGCATCCGGCGGCCGCTTGCTTTTGCTGAAGTCGGGCGAGGAACCGGCGAGGTCGACGCCGATCGTCTTGAGGTCGTCGGTCAGCTCAGCGAGCGAGGCGCATGCCATGGGTCATACCTTCGAAAACGGCTTCGAAACGGAGAGCGTCGGCGGGCTTCCGGGCTTCCGGCAGGGCGGGCTGGAAGCCCGCCTCATCACGTTCGCAATCAATGCATGGTGTTTTCGTTATCGCAAGTCATATTATCGTTTTCGCGCATTGCAGCATAAGTCATGTTGCAATGCGCAATCGCTCCGCCCCTCAGTTCGGATATGTCTCGCCGGTTGCCAGCAAGGCCTGGACGGCAGCACGATCGGGCATGCCGTCCCAGCCATTGGCGCGCTCGGCCTTGAGGGCCGCGACGGCCGCCGCCAGGCGCGCTGCTTCGACCGGTCTTTGCCCCTCGCACAGCCCGAGCGCATAGGCGCCGTGGAAGACGTCACCGCAGCCCGTCGTGTCCTTCGCCGCGACCTTGAAAGCCGGAACGCTGACGAGTTCGCCATCGATCAGCCAGAGGCTGCCGGCGCTGCCGCGCGTCACGGCGAAGACCTTGCCGGAACTGTTGGCGCAGCGTCGCAGCAGCTCTTCGGCCGGGCCGTCCCCGGCGAAATCGCGCAGGCCCTCGGCTGAGAAGACGATGTGATCGGCCTTGGCGATCAGGCGGCGATTATCCTCCGGCGTGCCGCCGTCGACATCGAGCACGCTCGGGATGCCGGCTTGATGGGCGCGATCCAGGACGATTCCCGCGCCGCCCGGCCAGCGCGTATCGGCCAGCACCGCGCCAGCCTGGTCCAGCCCCTCCTGCGGCAGCACGCTCGTATCCTGCGACAGGCTGCGCCGGTTCGAGACGATGCTGCGCTCGCCGCGCCGGTCGACCAGGACGATCGCCCGCAGCGTGCGCCCCTCTGGCAGGATGGCGACGCCGCTGCAGTCGACGCCGTGGCCGCGCAGCAGCCGCAGGCCCGTCTCGCCGGCAGCATCGGCGCCGACCCGGCCCCAATAGGCCGCTTCGCCGCCGAGATGGCAGATCGCTACGGCGGCCGTCGCGGCCGGCCCGCCGAAGCGCTCGGTATAGCCGAGCACGCCGGTCTTGATGCCGGCCGAGGGCAGGGCCTCGACCTCGAAGACCTCGTCCTGGACGAGATTGCCGACACAGACGATCAGGCGGCGGCTCATGCCCAGCATCCCTTGCCGGGAAAGGCGATCGATTCAACGAGGCGTATCCGCCGGCTTCCTGGCCGCGTGGTCAGCATATTCCGTCCCGCCGGATCTCGTTCTCTGTCGTGCCGGCAGGATCCGATTGCGCGGCGAAGGAGATGATGCCCTACGCTTTCACTTTCGCAACACCATTTTCGCAAACGCGCATTGCGTGAAGAGTGCGACTGGTCGTAGAGACGGTTTCATCGATAGGTTGATACAACCCATCCGGGTTCGGCTCTGAAGCAGGCCTGCAATGGAACCGCTGAGCAAACGTCACGCCGACATTCTCGATATCCTCGGCAAGCGCGGCTATGTCGCGATCGAAGAGATCGTTTCCGCCTTCAACGTCACGCCGCAGACGGTGCGGCGCGATCTGCAGGATCTCGCCGACCGCGGCCTGCTGCGACGCCATCATGGCGGAGCGAGCGCCAATCTCTCGACGGCGAACACCGACTACGGCCTTCGTGTCGTCGAGACGGCGGGCGAGAAGGCCGCGATGGCACAGGCCGCCGCCGAGCTGGTGACGCCGGGCACCTCGCTGTTCATGACGCCGGGCACGACGATGGATGCGCTCGCCAAGGCGATCGCCGAACGCCGCCCGCGCGGCCTGCGTGTCGTCACCAACAGCACGGCTGCCGCTGCGATTCTCGACAAGTGCCCGGAGATCTCGATCCTGATCACCGGCGGGCACTGGCTCGGACCGAACCGCGCCTGCGGCGGCATGCACGCCGCCGCCTTCATCGAGAACTATCGTTGCGACCTGCACATGACGAGCATCGGCGGCATCGACGCGGCGGGGAACCTGCTCGAATATCGCGACGACGAGGCCGTGGTCGGGCGCACCATGCTGCGCAACGCGCGCCGTTCGGTCCTGCTCGCCGACCACACCAAGTTCAGCCGGGTGGCGATGTCGCGCCTGGCGCATCTCAGCGAGATCTCGACGCTGGTCACGGACCGACAGCCGGCTCCTGCGACTGCACAAATGATCCGCGACACCCGCTGCGAATTGATCGTAGCCGGCTGATCACGCAACGGTGAGCACCGGCGCGTTGCGCGCCGCGGGGGTGGGCTCCTATCCTGTGTGAAGGCCGCCCCGCGCCATATGGGCGATCCCGCCGCGGCCGCGTCAGTCAAAAAAATCCTATCGTCGAAAGAGACACGTCATGCGCTATCAAACGCTTGGCCAGACCGGCCTGCTCGTCTCCGAATTGTGTCTGGGCACCATGACCTTCGGGGGCGGTGACACCGGCATCTGGGGCAATATCGGCCGGCTCGACCAGCAGGAGGCCGATGCGCTGGTGAAGACCGCGCTCGATGCCGGCATCAACTTCATCGACACCGCCAATGTCTACGCCGAGGGCAATTCCGAGCAGATCACCGGCCAGGCCCTGCGCAATCTCGGCATCGCCCGCGACGAGGTCGTCGTCGCGACCAAGGTCTTCGGCCGGATGGGGCAGGGGCGGAACGGCTCAGGCGCCAGCCGCTACCACATCCTCGAACAGGCCAAGGCCAGCCTGAAGCGGCTCCAGCTCGACCATGTCGACCTCTACCAGATCCATGCCTTTGACAGCGTCACGCCGATGGAGGAGACGCTGGAAGCGCTGGATGCGCTCGTCCGGCAGGGGTTGGTTCGCTATGTCGGCGTCTCGAACTGGGCGGCCTGGCAGGTCGCCAAGGCGCTCGGCATCTCGGAGCGCCGGCATCTTGCCCGCATCGCCTCGCTGCAGGCCTATTACACCATCGCCGGCCGCGACCTCGAGCGCGAGATCGCGCCGATGCTGCTCTCCGAGAAGGTTGGGCTGATGGTCTGGAGTCCGCTCGCCGGCGGCCTGCTCTCCGGCAAATACGATCGCCGCAACGAGCAGGGCGGCGAGGGCAGGCGCGCCAGCTTCGACTTCCCGCCGGTCGAGCGCGAGCGCGGCTATGACGTGATCGACGCGATGCGTCCGATCGCCGAGGCACACAAGGCCAGCGTCGCGCAAGTGGCGCTCGCCTGGCTGCTGCACCAGCCGGCCGTGACCAGCGTGATCGTCGGCGCCAAGCGGCCCGAGCAGCTCGCGGAGAACATTGCCGCGAGCGAGATCTCGTTTACAGCCGAAGAGCTGGTGAAGCTCGACGCCGTCAGCGCTCTGCCGAAGGAATATCCGGGCTGGATGCTGGAGCGCCAGGGCGCCAATCGCAGCAAGCCTGATCCGCGCCGGGTGGGCTGAGCTCTCAGAAGCGGTCGCTGGCTTCGAGATAGAGGCTGGCGATCGCTTCGATGCCGGCCTGGTCGTCGGCGTCGAAACGGCCGGGCTCCGGGCTGTCGAGATCGATCACGCCGATGACCTCGCCGTCACGGATCAGCGGCACGACCAACTCCGAGCGCGAGGCGGCGTCGCAGGCGATATGACCGGGGAAGGCGTGCACGTCCTCGACCAGCATCGACTCGCGCCGGGCGCCTGCCGCGCCGCAGACGCCGCGTCCCACCGGGATGCGCACACAAGCCGGCTTGCCCTGGAACGGGCCGAGCACCAGTTCGCCGCCGCGCATCAGGTAGAACCCGGCCCAATTGAGAGCCGGCATCGCATCGTAAAGCAGCGCCGAGAGGTTGGCGGCGTTGGCGATCGCGTCGCGCTCGCCATGCAGCAGGCCTTCGAGCTGCTGCATGAGCTCTCTGTAGAAGCCGGGCTTGTCGCTGGCTGAGATCGTCGCCGCCTGGAACATCGTCGCCTCCGTAAAGTCGAGGCTGGATATGCGCCGCCTGGGCGGATTTTGCGAGGGTTATGGCCGGTCGGAGGGCGGGGGGCAGCTGCGCGTCCAGAGCAGGAAGGCGGAGAGCCGCCGCAATTGCCGTGTGGCGAAATAGAGCACGTAGACCATCATGCGTCTCCAGACTGGGAGCCCACGAAAGTCTCGTGGCGCTTTTAGCTTTGGTGACGCGGTGCAAGCTGCTCCAGCAAATCCCGCGACCGGCCCGCATCGCTGCGGTTCGATCTTCAAATCATTCGCAATCACCGCTGCGGGGTCAATGAAACGGCTGTTCAAAGATTTGATGACAGCAGGCGGAATTGTCCCCGGCGGCGGCCCGCCGGGGAATATTCAGGCGAAATGCCGGTTGGCCGGCCGCGGCAGGCCGAGATGGTCGCGCAGCGTCGACCCCTGATACTCCCGGCGGAACAGGCCGCGTCGCTGCAGTTCCGGCACGACCTTGTCGACGAAGTCGTCGAGCCCCTCCGGCAGGTAGGGGAACATCACGTTGAAGCCGTCGCTGCCGCGCTCGGTGAGCCATTGCTCCATCTCGTCGGCGATCGTCTTGGGTGTGCCGACGAAGGCGAGGCCGCCATAGCCGCCGAGGCGCTGGGCGAGCTGGCGGACGGTCAGGTTCTCGCGGCGGGCGAGCGCGATCGTCCGCTCGCGGCCACTCTTGCTGTGGTTGGTGTCCGGGATCTCGGGGAGTGGCCCATCCGGATCGAAGCCGGTCGCGTCATGGCCCAGCGCGATCGAGAGCGAGGCGATGGCGCTGTCATAGTGCACGAAGGAATCGAGCAGCGCCCGTTTCTCGCGGGCTTCGTCGACGCTGTCGCCGACGACGGTCAGCACGCCCGGCAGGATCTTGAGATGGTCGGGATTGCGGCCGATCGCCTCCATCCGACCCTTCACATCGGCGTAGAAGGCCTGGCCGGCCGCGAGCGTACCATGCGCCGCGAACACGACCTCTGCCGTCTCGGCCGCGAGCTGGCGGCCGGGCTCGGAGGCGCCGGCCTGGACGATCACCGGCCAGCCTTGCGGCGGCCTAGCGATGTTGAGCGGACCTCGGACCGAGAGATGCTCGCCCTTGTGATCGATGCGTCGCATTTTATCCGGGTCGAAATAGAGCCCGCTGTCGCGATCGCGGATGAAGGCGTCGTCGGCGAAGGAATCCCAGAGCCCGGTGACGACGTCGTAGAACTCGCGCGCCCGGTCATAGCGCTCGCCATGGTCGACCTGGGCGTCGAGGCCGAAGTTCAGCGCAGCGTCCGGGTTGGAAGTGGTGACGATGTTCCAGCCGGCGCGGCCGCCGCTGATGTGGTCGAGCGAGGCGAAGCGCCGGGCGATGTGATAGGGCGCGTCGAAGGTGGTCGAGGCGGTGGCGACGAGGCCGATGCGCTCGGTCGCGCCGGCCAGCGCCGAGAGCAGGGTGAACGGCTCGAACGAGGTCACCGTGTGACTACGCTTCAGGGCCTCGACCGGCATGTTCAGCACGGCGAGATGGTCGGCCATGAAGAAGGCGTCGAACTTGCCGGCCTCGAGCTTCCTGGCGAAGCGCTTGAGGTGCCCGACATTGAAGTTCGCATCGGGATAGGCGCCGGGATAGCGCCAGGCGCCGGTATGGATGCTGACGGGGCGCATGAAGGCCCCCAAATGAAGCTGGCGCGCGGTCGTCATGGCTGGCCTCGGCAGGCGGTTGCTCAGTGGAAGCTGAGCTATGCCTGCGTCCGCCGCTGCGCCATGGCGCCGCGCAAAAAGCCAAAGACAATCTCCGACACCGGCCCCAGGAGAGAAGAAATACTCCTGGTAGCCAGTGTCGAAAACGCAATCGATCTACCGCCTCAGGCGGCCCTCAGACCGCAGCCTTCTTGATCGCGTCCAGTGTCTCGCTGCCGTACTTGCCGACGAACTCCTTCTCGACCTCGGCGGTGACGACCTTGGCGAAGGAGTCGCGGTCAGGGGTCTCGACCGCCTGCATGCCAGCCTTCTTCAGCTCGGCGAGGCTCGAGCCTTCCGTGTCCTCGTTCATCTTGCGCTGAATGCCGGCGCATTCGAGCGCGATGGCGGCCAGCATCTGCTGGATATCGGCCGGCATTGCGTCGAACTTGCTCTTGTTCATCACGACCGGGCCGGTGGTGAAGGCGTGGCGCGTCAGCGAGAGATGCTTCTGCACCTCGTTGAACTTGGCGTTGAGGATCAGCGTCACCGGGTTCTCCTGGCCGTCGACCGTGCCGGTCTCCAGCGCGGTGAAGAGCTCAGTGAAGGCCATCGGCGTCGGGATCGCGCCGAGCAGCTGGAAGGCCTTGATATGAGCCGGGTTCGGCGTGGTGCGGATCTTGAGGCCCTTGAGGTCGGCGGCGGCCGCGACCGGGCGGCGGTTGTTGGTGAGGTTGCGCCAGCCGATCTCCCAGGTGGCGAGAGCCTTGAGGTTCGAGCCTTCGAGCTCCTTGCGCAGGTCGTCGCCGATCGGGCCGTCCATCACCGCGGCCGCGTGCTTGCGGCTCTGGATCAGGAAGGGCAGGTCGAGCACGTTGAGCTTGGGCGCAAGCCCGGTGAAGAACGGGTTGCCGGTCAGGCAGATGTCGAGTGAGCCGCCGCGCACCGCGCTGATCGTCTGCGCGTCCGAGCCGAGCGCACCGTTGGCGAAGACCTGGACCTCGTAGCGGCCCTGGCTCTTGGCCTTGACCTGCTCGGCGAAGAGCAGCGCGGCCTTGTGCCAGCTATCGGCTTCCGGATGCGGGTGGGCGAAACGCAGCTTCACCGCCTGCGCCAGGGCCGGGCGGCCGATGGCGAAGAGGGTGATGCCGGCGCCGGTCAGCGCAGTCCTGCGGGTGATGGTCATGAGCTTGTCCTCCCTGTTTTGTTGTGGGGGCGGGCGCCTCAGCGCCCGTAGAGCCAGCGCGCCGGGACCGTGATGATCTCGGGCACGAAGATAAGCAGCAGCAGCACGGCAAGCTGAGCGAGCAGGAAAGGCATGACGCCGCGAATGACCTTATCCATCGGGATGCGGCCGACAGCGCAGACGACGTTGAGCACCGTGCCGACCGGCGGGGTGAGCAGGCCGATGGCGTTGTTGATGATGAACATCACGCCGAAATAGACCGGGTCGATGCCGGCCTGCTTGACGATCGGCATCAGCACCGGCGTCAGGATCAGCACGGTCGGGATGAAGTCGAGCGCGGTGCCGACGATGACGACGAGGAACATCATCGCCAGCATCAGCAGCGTCTTGTTGTCGATCAGCGGGCCGAGCAGGGCGGAGACCTGGGCGGGGATGTCGGCGATGGTGATCAGCCAGGCCGAGACCATCGCCGCCGCGACCAGGAACATCACCGCCGCCGAGGTCTTCAGCGCCGCGAGCAGGGCGGGGCGCAGATGCTCGAACTTCAACTCGCGATAGATGAAGCCGCCGACGAAGGCGGCATAGACCGCGGCGACCACCGCAGCCTCGGTCGGCGTGAAGGCGCCGGCTTTCATGCCGCCGATGATCAGCACCGGCAGGCCGAGTGCCCAGAGTCCGTCGAGGACGGACTGGCCGATCTCGCCAAAGGAGGCGCGCTTGACGCGGGCAGCCGGTTCGTCGCGGGCAACGATGTACCAGGTGATGAGCAAGGCGACGCCCATCAGGATGCCGGGCACGATGCCGGCGATGAACAGCCGCGTGATCGAGACACCGGCGGCGACGCCGAAGACGACGAAGCCGATCGAGGGCGGGATCACCGGCGCGATGATGCCGCCGGCCGAGATCAGCCCGGCGGCGCGCGGCAGGTTGTAGCCGGCCTGCTTCATCATGGGCAGGAGGATCGCGGCGAGCGCCGCAGTGTCGGCGACGGCCGAGCCGGAGATGCTCGCCATCACTAGCGCCGCCAGCACCGCGACATAGCCGAGGCCGCCGCGGACATGGCCGATCAGCGTCACTGCCAGGGCGATGATCCGGCGCGAGAGGCCGCCAGCATTCATCAGTTCGCCGGCGAGCATGAAGAAGGGCACCGCCATCAGCGGGAAGGAATCGGCACCGCCGATCAGGTTCTGCGCCAGAATCTGCGAGTCGAAGGTGCCGAGCTGCAGCATCAGCGCGACGCCGCAGACCAGCAGCGCCATCGCGATCGGCATGCCGAGCGCCATCGCCCCGATCAGCGAGCCCAGGAAGATGAAGACGGTCATCAGCGCTTCTCCGCCGCCTGCTGGTTTTCGAAGGCGGTGAGCTCTTCCGATTCCGCCCCGACGACGAGCTCGTCATCGGGCATGCGGCCGCTCAGGAGCCGCATGAGCGCGATCAGGTTGAGCGCGCCGATGCCGATGCCGCCGACGAGGCCGGCGAGATAGGTCACCGCCACGGGCACGCCGGTGACCGGCTGGTGGTTCTCGATGTTGATCGAAGCCTGCTGCCAGCAGCCGACGACCAGCATTCCCATGCAGAACAGCGACATCGCCTCGACTGCGAGCCGGCACCACCAGCGGCCATTGCGGCCGAGCATGGTGACGACGGTGGTCATGCCGAGATGCTGGCCGTCCTTCGCTACCAGGAAGGCGCCGCCGAAGGTGAGCCAGACGAAGATCAGTCGCGACAATTCCTCCGAGGAGATGATGCCGGAGCTGAAGGCGTAGCGCAGCACGACATTGCCGAAGACCATCGCGATCATCACGACGAAGCCGGCGATCAGCACGTCTTCGGTCAGGCGCAGGAGCAGAGCGCGTAACTTCATGAAATGGCTCCCTTGGCGGCGAGCCCGTACCAGCGCGCGGCGTTGTCATGGAACAGTGCGAGGCGCTCAGTTGCCGGCCGCTCGCGGACCGCCGTCTTGAACACGTCGAAGATCGTGCCGAACGGGGCGCAGAGGCTGTCGACCGGGAAATTGCTGGCGAAGGCGCAGCGACTGGCGCCGAAGGCCGAGATGACACCATCGATCACCGGAGCCTGCAGCTCCAGCGTCCAGGCCTGCCCGGGCATGCCGATGCCAGATATCTTGGCGACGACATTCGGCTCGCGGGCGAGCCGGTCCAGCGCCACGCGCCAGGCGGAAAGGCCCTCGGCGCTGCGATCGGCCGGCAGGCCGGCATGGTTCAGGATGATCGTGGTCTCAGGGAAATCGCGGGCGAGTTCGGCGGCTTCGCCCAGATGCCACCACGGCGTCTGCAGATCGAAGCTGAGCCCGGCTCCGGCAAGCAGGGCATAGCCGTCGCGCCATTTGTCATCGCGCATCGAGCCGGGCGCGGCGAAATCCGGACGGTGATCTGCGCGGGCGACCGCCTTGGGCTTGTGCCGGACGCTGCGGACCAGAGGCATCTCGCGATAGGCCGCGACGACCTTGCCGACATCGTCGCGGTCGAGCCAGATCTGACCGATCGCGGCGCTCGGCAGGCCATGCCCGCGCGCGACCTCGGAAGCCCAGCGCATCTCACCGACCGGATCGCGCGGATCCCATTCGCCTTCCATCAGCACGCTGCTGACGACGAGATGCCCGTCGATGGCGCGGCAATAATCGGCCGGCATGAAGTCGCGCCTGATCGCGCTGTAGTCGCCATAGCGGAAGGCGACCGGGTGGTCGCTGAGCCAGGGGTGATAATTGCGGGTGAGGTCGAAGAAATGGTGGTGGGCGTCGATGATCGGCAGGTCGTCATCGGCGCCGGAGGCGAGGAAGCGGGCACGCTGGTCGGAACTTGCCGGCATGGCTCAGCTCCGCCGCTGCGGAAGGCGGGTGTGAGTCAGGCTGTGTCCGGCCGGTCCGGTGCTCGCGCCCGTCATCCCTGCCTCCCGATCGTTTCCTCAGCGGTCGCCCGCTTTCGATTAGCTTTGTTTGACTATTGTATGCTGCATACAGAATGTTGCCGCAAAGTCAAAGCGCGCCCGGGTTGAACAGCGCGTCCTGCTCGCGGCGCAGGCGAACCAGCGTGGTGGTCTCGTCGAGCGCGATGTCGGCGCAGGTGACAACGGCGCCGCGCGCTACCTTGCGCACAACCGGTCGACCGGAAGTGAGGTAGTAGGGGACAGGCTCGCTCGGCCCGAGCGGACGGGCAGGGGTCAATTGCGGCTCCAGCCCTTCGATGACGTGGCGATAACCCATGGTCAGGGTCTCGCCGGGTTCCAGGTCGCGGCTCGCCCGCGCCGTCAGGTCGACGCGCGGCAGGATCTCGGCCCCGCCGGTCGATTGGCCAAGGAGAGCGGCCGAGAGCGCCGACATCGGCGCTTCCGCCCCGAGCAGGTGCACGGGATTATGCAGCAGGACATAGCGGCCATCCGGCGAGCAGGGGATTCCCTTGCCGGCAAAGAGCTTGCCGGTGGCGAGGTCCGGCGTCTCGGCGATGACGAAGACGCCGCCGGCGAAGGAGAGCTCGTCCGGCCTTCTCAGGCAGTTGAACATGTCGACGCGGCCGGTGCCCAAGAGCAGGCCGCCCTCGGCCGCCGGCCGGAACAGGCTTGGCAGCTCGGTCGTGCGCGCGATCGGTGCATGCATCGCCGCCACGTCCGGCATCAGCCCGGTATGGTTGGCGACGATACCCATCTCGCAAAGATCGGGCACGGTGGCGCGCGGGAAGGGCAGCTGGGCGCGGGCGTCGAGCAGGCCACGCGGATCGCTGCCGAACTTGCCGAAGGCCGCGGCGAAATCGGCGGCCGGCACCACCTTCTCCCAGGCCGTGACCGTGCCGGCCTCGGGATCCCAGACGAAATCGGATTCGCTCGACTTGCCGGCGGCGACGATCGGCAGGCCGAGCACGCGGGCCCAGCCGATCAGGCCGATCAGCAGGCTCGGCTGGTCGCCGTCGACCGGGGTATGCACGATGCCGTTCTGCCTGGCGCGATGGGCCAGGATCGGGCCGATGATGCATTCGGCCTCCTTGGTCACCATGACGAGATGGCGGCCGGCCTCGATCGCCGCGAGCGCAGTCATGGCCGCGCCTTCCGGATCGCCGGTCGCCTCGACAACGACGTCGACCGGCAGTCCTTCGAGATGGGCGGCATCGCCGATCAGCGCGACGAGCCCGCGATCAAGCGCGGCCTTGGCCTCGGCGGCGCTATGGCAGTCGACGATCTCGGCCTCGCTGAGGCCGCCGGCGAGCGCTGCCTTGCGGGCGCGGCCGATATCGAGGTCGCAGACGACGCGCGGCTCGATATGCGGGGTGCGCCGGGCCTGGCCGATGAAGCTCGCGCCGAATTCGCCGGCGCCGACCAAAGCAGCGGAGATGACGCGGTCGGGCGCGCTGGGCTTCAGCGCGAACAGGTTCTCGATGTTCACTGGGGTCGCTTTCGTTCAGGCAGGGCAGGGCGGCGGCCGTCAGACGGCCAGGCCCTCGATGGCGTAGATGCGGGCAGGGGCGCCGTCGGCGTTCGGGATCAGCAGCGGCGCCGCCGAGAACAGGTTGCGCGGCGCCGTCAGCTTGCTGGTGTTGACGACGTATTCGATCAGCGTGACGCCATGGCTGAGCAGGACATGGTGCGTCACATGCTCGGGCTTTGGCACCTCCTTGCCTTCGAGCAGGAGCCGGATCGGGTAGTCCTGCGGGAAGTCGAAGGCGACGGCGCTCGGCTTGCGCTGCGCCAGCCACTGCGCCGCCTCCAGCGTCAGCCAGGGTGCTTCAGTCCAGAAGCTCTTGTCGTTGTAATCGCGCCGGTCGTTCCACTGCGTCGCCAGCAGCAGGATCTCGCCATCGGCCCCGCCGGGATCGGCGGCGGCGAGATGCTCGGGGCCGATCGGCTGATTGGCCGGGCGCGCACTCAGATCGAGCACTCGGCAGGGGCCGACCACCTGGCTGAGCGGCGTCGCCTCGATCGTCGGCGCTCCGGCGACGAAATGCGCGGCGGCGTCGACATGCGAGAAGCCATGGCAGGGACCGTTGATCTTCGAGACCCGGAACTGGTCGCCCGCCGCGATGTCGCCCTTGATCGAAAGCTCCACCGGCCAGCGGAAATGCGGCGCGATCGGCATGGAAAGGTCGACGATGTGCATGGCGCTGTCCGGATTGCGGAAAGGGACGCCGGCAACCCGGCGGCTCCGTTCTAGGGGCCGAAATTCTTGTATGCAAGAATTTTTCGACAGCGGAGCGGCCACGCGATATACAGAGCGTCATGGATAGTCCGGCCGACACGACCCCGCTCGCAGCGCTTCTCGCCAAAGTTCCGCAGCCCGAGCCGGGCCGGCGCAAGGGCGCCCTGCACGGCAGCACGGTTGCGCAATTGCGTAATCTGATCGTCACAGGCGCGCTCGCGCCGGGGGCCAAGCTGAACGAGCGGGAGCTCTGCCTCCAGCTCGGCGTCTCGCGCACGCCGGTGCGCGAGGCGATCAAGACATTGACGCAGGACGGTTTGCTGCGCGCGCTGCCAAACAAGTCCTCGGTGGTCGCCGAGCTCGATGTCGGCGAGATCGAAGCGCTGATCGATGTCGTCTCGACGATCGAGGGCTTGGCCGGCGAGCTCGCCGCAGCGCGCGCCACCGATGAGGCAGTCGCCGAGATCGGCATGCTGCACTACCGGATGATGCTGCATCACACCCGCGACGAGCTGCCGGGCTATTTCGAGGCCAACAAAGCCTTCCACCGCCGGATCGTCGAGCTCGCCGGCAATCCGGTCCTGCTCTGGATCTGGGAGTTGCTGGCGCTCCGGGTCGACCGCGCCCGCTACTCGTCGAATCTCTGGCCGAAGCGCTGGAAGATGGCGATCCAGGAGCATGAGCAGATCCTGGCGGCGCTGACCGCCGGGGATGCCGCACTGGCGAGCCAGCGCCTGCGCGAGCATGTCCGCAACGGCTTGTCAGGGCTCGTCGCGGCGCTGAAAGAGAGGGGTGAAGCTGCCAAACCGGGCAGCGCCTGATCGCGGGTCAGTGAGAGGGCTTCCCAACCTCCGGCAGCATCTTCAGCACTGCGATCGCGTCGAGTTCGCTATCGCCCTGCGCGACCAGCATCCGATAAAGCGTCGTCGCCTGCGCAACCATCGGCATGGCCAAATGCTGCTCGCGCCCGGCCTCCATCAGCATTTCCAAGTCCTTCAGCACCTGCCGGGCATAGCCCTTCGGCGCGAAGTCGCGCGCGACCATGCGGGGCATCATCGCCTGCAGCACCGCCGAATTGCCGAGGCCGGGTGCCAGCGCGGCCGGGATCTTGCCGGCGTCGACGCCATAGGCTTCGGCCAGCCGCAGCGATTCCGCCACGACCACGTAATTGGTCAGGCACAGTACCTGGTTGACCAGCTTGGTCGCCTGGCCGGCGCCGACCGCGCCCATATGGGTAAAGAGACCGAGGCTCTCCGCCAATGGCCGCACCGCGGCGATCATCTCGGGCGCGCCGCCGGCCATGATCGCGAGCTTGCCCGCTTCCGCCGCCGGTGGGCCGCCGGAGACCGGCGCGTCGATGAAGCCGATGCCAGCCTCCGCCAGCGCCGCCGCGAGCGCCTTGGTCACGCCGATCTCTGTGGTCGAGAAATCGATGACGATGGCGCCTAGCTGCAGCTTCGCCGAGAGGATGCCGCCGTCGCCGCTGACCACGGCCTGCACCGCCTTGGTGGTGGTCACCGCGATGCAGACGGGATTGGCGCGCTCGGCCACCTCGGCAGGCGAGGCGGCGAGGACGACGCCGAGCGCTTCGGCTTCAGCCCGCCGGGCCGGGTCGAGATCGTAGCCGACGACGCTGCGGCCGGTCGCGATCAGGCGCTTACAGAAGCCCGCGCCCATCAGCCCGAGGCCGATGAAGCCGATGGTCTCGCTCATCTGCCTTGCCAGTTCGGCGTGCGCTTGCCGAGGAAGGCTTCCATGCCCTCGCGGAAATCGGCGCTGGTGTAGCAGAGGGTGACGAGGTCATCGCCGTCGACATCGGCGCTGGCCGCCTGTGTCAGCCGGCGCAGCGCCTCCTTGGTGGCGCGCATGGTCAACGGCGCGTGGCCGCGGATCGTCTCCGCCAGCTCCTTCACCCGCGCCATCAGCGCGGCATGGTCGGCGACGAGCTCGTTGTAGAGGCCGATGCGATGGCCCTCCTCAGCCTCGACCAGCCTCGCGGTGAAGATGATGTCCTTGACGCGGGCCGGGCCGAGCAGGCTGGCGAGCCGGGCGTAGTTCGCCATCGACAGGCAGTTGCCGAGCGTGCGCGCCACCGGGAAGCCGAAGCGGGCCGATTGCGTTGCAATCCTGAGGTCGCAGGCGCAGGCGATCGCCGCGCCGCCACCGGTGACCGCGCCGGCGATCGCCGCGATGGTCGGCACCGGGCAACTCTCGATCGTGGTGATCACCCGCTCGATCCGGTTCTCATAGGCGAGGGCATCTTCCGCCGTCTTGAACTCGCGGAACTGGGAGATGTCGGTGCCGGCGGCGAAGGCCTTTTCGCCGGCGCCGGTCACCACGAACACCTTGGGTGCGCCGTGCTTTTCGGGATTTCCGAGGATCTCGGCCAGTCCCTCATACATGGCGAAGGTCAGGGCATTTCGCGCCTGCGGCCGGTTGAGCGTGACCGTGCCGACCCCTTCGGCGACGTCATAGAGGATCTCGTCGTTCATCGGCTGCCTTTCAGATCGCGCCTTCGGCCTTGAGGTCGGCGATGGCCGCCTCGTCGAAGCCGAGCTCGGTGAGGATTTCGAGGTTGTGGTCGCCGGCGTCCGGCGTCGGCGTCGCGATGCTGGACGGTGTGCGCGACAGGCTGACCGGCTCGCCGACGACGCGGATGTCGCCGAGCTTGGGATGCCGGACCGGCTGCGCGATGCCGAGGTGCTGGACCTGCGGGTCGTCGAAGACAGCATCGACCGCGTAGATCGGCCCGGCCGGCACCGAAGCCTTCTCGCAGGCTGCGAGCCAGTAGGCGCTGTCCTGCGTCGACATGATCTCCTCGAGCAGCGCGCGCAGTTCCGGCCGCGCCGCGAAGCGCTTCTCCATATTGTCATAGCGCGGATCGGTCGCGAGCTCGGGCCGGCCGAGCGCGCCGCAGAAGGAGCGCCAGTGCCCCTCGGCGCCGACGCCGAGATTGATATGGCCGTCGCGCGTCGCATAGACGCCCATCGGCGTCGCATAGGGGTGGTCGTTGCCGGCCTGCGGCGGCACCTTGCCCTCGACCAGATAGCGCGCGACCTGAAAGTCCATCATGCCGATCTGCGCTTCGAGCAGCGAGGTCTGCACCCATTGTCCCTTGCCGGAGACGGCGCGCTCCTGCAGCGCCACCAATGCGCCGATCGCGCCATAGAGCCCGGCGGCAGAATCGGCGACGGCGATGCCGGCGCGCACCGGCCCCTGGCCGGGCAGGCCGGTGACCGACATCATCCCGCCCATGCCCTGCGCGATCTGGTCGAAGCCCGCGCGCAGCCGATAGGGGCCGCTCTGGCCGAAGCCCGAGATCGAGACCAGGATCAGGCGCGGATTGAGTGCATGCAGCGTCTCGAAATCGAGGCCGAGCCGCTCCTTCACATCCGGCCGGAAGTTCTCGACCAGGAGATCGGCATCGGCGATCAGCTTGCGCAGGATCGCCTTGGCCGGTTCCTTCTTCAGGTTGAGCGTCAGAGAGCGCTTGTTCCGGTGCAGGTTCTGCATGTCGTAGCCATGCCGAGGCCCGCTCATGTTCTCATTGGGATCGATACCCGGCGGGCTTTCGATCTTGATCACGTCCGCGCCGAAATCGGCGAAGATGCGGGCGCAGGTCGGCCCGGCGCGTACGCGCGTCAGATCGAGCACGCGCAGGGCTTCGAGGGCGGTCGACGGCTTCGGGCGAGGCATGATGATCCGGATGCGTCACAAGGGCCGCGACTATCCCGTCATCGTCCCGGGGCGTCAATCTTTAGCTTCATCTTGCATGCAAGATCGGCAGATGAGCCATGCGCCAGCCGGACGACGGGAGGTGGCGAGTAGCGGAAAATCGGCGTTGACCTCCGGCGGAAAGCCCTGCGAGCTTGGCGGGACAGCGTCGGCAACGGACGCGGAAGCCCGGAGGATGACGATGACGGTGGTCGCACTGTTCGGTGCCGGCGGCAAGATGGGCATGCGCCTCGGCCGCAATCTCGCCCGCTCGCGCTTCGAGACCCGCCATGTCGAGATCAGCCCGGTCGGCCGGGAGCGCATCCGCGAGGCCTTCGGTGTCGCTTGCATCGAGCCGGATGCCGCGATCACGGGGGCGGAGGTCGTGATCCTGGCCGTGCCGGATACCGCTGTTGGCGCGGTGGCCGCCGGCCTCGTGCCGAAGCTGGCGGCCGGGACGATCGTCGTCATCCTCGATGCAGCGGCGCCCCATGCCGGCCATTTGCCCGTGCGGGCCGACATCACCTATTTCGTTACCCATCCCTGCCATCCGCCGATCTTCAACGACGAGACCGAGGAAGCTGCACGGGCGGATCATTTCGGCGGCATCGCGGCCAAGCAGCATATCGTCAATGCATTGATGCAGGGGCCGGAGGCGCATTACGCCCTCGGCGAGGAGGTCGCGCGGGCGGTCTGGGCGCCGGTGATGCGCTCGCATCGCGTCACCGTCGAGCAGATGGCGATCCTCGAGCCCGGCCTGTCGGAAACCGTCTGCGCGACGCTGCTCGATGCGATGCGCGAGGCGATGGAGGAGACGATCGCCCGCGGCGTGCCGCGCGAGGCGGCGCGCGACTTCCTGCTCGGCCACATGAACATCCTGGCGGCGGTGACCTTCGGCGAGGTCCAGGGCGTGTTCTCCGACGCCTGCAACAAGGCGATCGTCTTCGGCAAGGAGACCATCCTTCGGCCGGACTGGAAACGCCTGTTCGAGCCGGGCGAGATCGCCGACAGCGTCAGGCGCATTACCTGAGGTTGCCCGGCGAGGCTTCGGCCGATCTCGAAGCCATGTTATGCCTCCTTCGCCGGCTGGCCCGGCATGCCTTCGGAGAGTGAGATGAGCGCGATCAGCGAGAAGCCGAGCCTGACTGTCGAGGATCCGGCGCAACTGCGCTCACTGGTCGGTGAAGTGCATCCGCTCGCGCAGAAGAAGGTGCTCGATCGGCTCGACCAGTTCTGCCGCGATTTCATCGCGCTCTCGCCGTTCCTCGTGCTGGCGAGTGCCGATAGCGAGGGCAGGGCGGATGCCAGTCCGCGCGGCGACGGGCCAGGCTTCGTCCAGGTGCTCGACGAGCGGACATTGCTGATCCCCGACCGGCGCGGCAACAACCGGGTCGATTCCCTCGGCAATGTCCTGAGCGCTCCCGGTGTCGGCCTCGTCTTCTTCGTGCCAGGGATCAACGAGACCCTGCGCGTCAACGGCCGGGCGCGGATGACCACGGATGCGGCGCTGCTGGAGCCCCTGGCCATGCAGGAGAAGGCGCCGAAGCTCGGCCTGATCGTCGACGTCGACGAAGCCTATTTCCACTGCGGCAAGGCACTGATCCGCTCGAAGCTCTGGGGTCAGGAGTCACAGGTCGAGCGGGGCAGCTTCCCGACGCTGGGGCGTATCGTCGCCGAGCAGACCAAGGCAATCGACGCCGCCGAAGCCGACGCCAATATGGAAGAAGGCTATCGCACGCGGCTCTATTGAGCGCGCGCGGCCGCGGAGGGCCGGGCATGTCCAAGGCTGACCAGTCCTTGCCGGCGACGCGCTTCAGCTTCCGGCTCGACTTCACGCCGGGCGGACGACTCGGCCCCGGCAAGGTGCAGCTCCTGGAGGCGATCGGCGAGACCGGCTCGATCTCGGCCGCCGGCCGCTCGATGAAGATGTCCTATCGCCGCGCTTGGTTGCTCGTCGACGATCTCAACCGCATCTTCCGTGCGCCGCTGGTCGAGGCGCAGCCCGGCGGCGCCAAGGGCGGTGGCGCCCATTTGACGGCGCTCGGCCGCGAGATCGTCGCCAATTATCGCGCCATCGAGGCGAAGACGCTGGCGGCGGGGGCAGAGGAGATCGCGGCGCTGCGTGCGGCGGTCTCGCTGACGGCTCCACAGCGCGAGCCCGGCAAGAAGGCCTGAGCGCCTAGGGCGTATCGATCGAGACGCTCTTGATCACGGCATAGACAGGGCTGCCGGGCTTCAGCTGCAATTGTTCGGCCGATTTCACAGTGAGGCGGGCGAGCAGGCCGGCGCCATTGCAGTCGAGCCTTACTTCGAGCGCCCCGCCATCGCCATGCCGGGCGCCGATCGCCGAGATCTGCCCCGGCAGGACGTTGAGCGCGCTGATCCCATCGAGCGGCTTGAGGCTCAGCATCACGTCGCTGGCGAGGATGCGCACGCGCAGCGTCGTCCCTTCGGGCACCTTGCGCCGGGCGATCTGTAACGGCCCGGCCGTAGTCTCCAGGATCGTCAGGCCGTGCTCCGGCTCATGCCGCAGCACGCGCGCCTCGAGGATTGCGCCGGCCTCCGCCGAGGCGGAGAGGATCGGCACGTCGGGCCGGGACATCAGCTCGGGGGTCGGCCCGCTCATCGAGGCCTTGCCCTGGTCGAGGATGACGAGATGGGTGGCGAGCCGTGCCACTTCGGCGATCGAATGCGAGACATAGACGATCGGGATGCCGAAGCCGTCGCGCAGGCGCTCGATATAGGGCAGGATCTCGGCCTTGCGCTCCTCGTCCAGCGAGGCGAGCGGCTCGTCCATCAGCAGCAGTCGCGGCTTGGCCAGCAAGGCGCGGCCGATTGCGACGCGTTGCTTCTCGCCGCCCGAGAGCGCGCCCGGCTGCCTCTGCAGGAGATGGCCGATGCCGAGCAGGTCGAGCACGTCGTCGAGCGTGCTGCCGCCATCCTCGGCCTTGGGCGCGAACCAGCGGCCATAGAGCAGGTTCTGCCGGACGGAGAGATGCGGGAAGAGCCGCGCTTCCTGAAAGACATAGCCGATGCGGCGCTTGTGCTTGGGTACGAAGAGGCCGGCGGCGCTGTCGACCATCACCCGCCCGTCGATGACGACGCGGCCGGCCTGCGGCCGGATCAGCCCGGAGATCACGTTGACGAGCGAGGTCTTGCCCGAGCCGGAGCGGCCGAACAGCGCCGTCAGGCGTCCATCCGAGGCGAAGTCCGCGTCGAGCGCGAAGGCGCCCAGCCGGTGCGCCACGGAAACCTCGATGACCGCGCTCATTCGACGGCGATCCGCCGGCCGACCAATCGCGCCAGGAACTCCGAAGCGAACAGCGCCGCGACCGAGATCGCGATCGAGATGAGGGTCAGCCGCATCGCGCCGGCATCGCCGTTCGGTACCTGGGTGAAGGTGTAGATCGCCGAGGGCAGGGTCTGCGTCTCGCCGGGAATGTTGGAGACGAAGGTGATGGTCGCGCCGAACTCGCCCATTGCCTTGGCAAAGCACAGGATCATGCCGGCGAGGATGCCGGGCAGAGCGAGCGGCAGCGTCACCGTCAGGAACACCCAGAACGGCCCGGCGCCGAGCGTTCCGGCCGCATCCTCGAGCTTGCGGTCGATCGCCTCGATCGAGAGCCGGATCGCCCGGACCATCAGCGGAAAACCCATCACGGCGCAGGCGAGCGCGGCGCCCGTCCAGCGGAAGGACAGGACGATGCCGAACCAGTCATAGAGGAACTGGCCGATCGGCCCACGCCGGCCGAAGCCGATCAGCAGGAGATAGCCGGTGACGACCGGCGGCAGGATCAGCGGCAGGTGGATGACGGCGTCGAGCAGCGACTTGCCCCAGAAGCGCCCGCGCGCCAGCAGCCAGGCGATGGCGAGCCCTAAGGGGAGGCTCGCCAGCATGGCGGTGGTGGCGACGACAAGGCTGAGGCGGACGGCCGTCCACTCCTCCGGGGACAGCCAATCGCTCACGAACAAGTCCCTACGAGGAGCTGGCGGGCTTGTTCAGGACCGTGAAGCCCTGCTTCTCGAAGCTCGCCTTGGCGCCATTGCCGCGCAGATAGCTGAGGAAGCCCTGCGCGTCGGGATTGGCCGAATCCTTGGTGATGGCGACGGGATAGACGATCGGCGGATGGGTGTCCTCGGGGAAGGTCGCGATCACCTTGACCTTCGGATCGGCGGCCGCGTCGGTGGTGTAGACGATGCCGAGCGGTGCTTCGCCGCGCGAGACCAGCAGCAGCGCGGCGCGGACATTGTCGCTCTGCGCGATCTTGTCCTTGACCTTGTCCCAGCCGCCGAGCTTCTCCAGCGCCGCCTTGCCGTATTTGCCGGCTGGCACCGAATCGACATTGCCCATGGCGAGCCGGCTGGAGCCGAGTGCGGCGGAGAGATCGACGCCGGGCGCCAGCGTTACAGTGGTCGTGGCATCGGCCGGCGCGATCAGCGCGATCCGGTTGGCGAGCAGGCTGACGCGGCTCTCCTTGTTGATCAGGTTCTTCTGCTGGGCGTAGTCCATCCAGTCGAGATCGGCCGAGAGGAAGAGATCGGCCGGCGCGCCCTGTTCGAGCTGCTTCGCCAGCGCATTGCTCGCCGCATAGGAGATCTTCGGCGCCGGCTTGCCGCTTTCCTTGACCCAGTTGGCCGTGGCTTCGTCGAGCGCGTTCTTCAGGCTCGCGGCGGCGAACACCACCAGCTCCTTGCTCTGGGCGAAAGCCGGACCGGTGAAGGAAGCGACGCCGATCAGCAGTGCGGCGGTGAAGCCCAGGAAGCTGAAGCCCGCGTGACGGCGGTTCGATGTCATGAGGGTCCTCGCTGCGGTTGCTGTCGCTATGTGCGGCCGAATATAACGGCGAGTGACCAAAGGTCGAGTCCGGCAAGAGCCGGCTCGCAAGCTTGTCAGATTAAGGAGACCGATATGAAGATTTCCGCCCGCAACCAGCTCAAGGGCACCATCGTCGAGATCGTGAAGGGCGCGACCACCGCCCATGTGAAGCTCGATGTCGGCGGCGCCATCGTCACCTCGGCGATCACCAATGCCGCGGTCGACGAGCTCAAGCTCGCAGTCGGGCAGCAGGCCTATGCCGTGGTGAAGGCCTCCGACGTGATGATCGCGATCGATTGATCGTTGCGTGGCCGATGCCGGCCGCGTTAGCCTTCCCGCAAAGAAAAAGGCCCACGCCGGAGCGCAGGCCCAAGTCTAGGGAGGAAACGCCCAAGGAGGGCGCCGCAACATCGCTGCTGCGGTGCACAAGAGATAGGGCGCCCCAGGCCAGGCTGCAAGGGGGAAGGGACAGCGAAGCTGACCTTATTTTGAGCAGATTGCGTTTTTTCGCGCCGATCGGACGAAATGGCGGGTGAAAAGCAAATGCCTGAGACGAAACGACGCGGGGCGAACGTTTGCCGAAATGGATTTTCGGCACTGTTCATCACTGTGGCAATGAACGCGGCCGGGGCCGCCGGCGCTCAGGTTCCGCCATCGTTGGCCGAGGTGTCCGCGTATGACGGGCTGCATCTGTCGGCCTATCGCGGCGATCTTGCAGCCCTTCGGCAGGCGATCGCGACCGGCCGTGGCCTCGAAGCCCGCGACGGCGAGGGCCGTACCGCATTGCTTACCGCTGCCCATGCCCGCCAGCGCGAGGCGATGCGCGAGCTCGCCAAGGCGGGTGCCGATCCGCGCGCGCTCGACAACCGCGCCTATGACGCGATCACCATCGCGGCGGTCGCGGATGATATCGAGACGATGCGCACCGCGCTCGCGATCGGCGGCGACCCGCGCGCCATCACCAGCCCCTATCTCGGCACGGCTCTGATCGCGGCCGCCCATCTCGGCCATGACGGCGTGGTGCGCGAATTGATCGCGGCCGGCGCGCCGCTCGACCATGTCAACAATCTCGGCTGGACCGCCCTGATCGAGGCGGTGATCCTCGGCAATGGCGGGCCGCGCCATGTCGAGACGGTGAGGGCGCTGGTCGGCGCCGGTGCGCGCCGCGATCTCGCCGACCGCGAGGGCTCTACCCCGCTCGAACATGCCCGCCGCCGCGGCTATGCGGCGATGGTCGCGCTGCTGCAGTAGTCAGGCGGGGAAGTCCGGCGCGGGCAGGCTTGCGACCAGCGCCGTCAGTCCGTCGCTGTAGCGCTGGCGCAAATCGGCCCAATAGGGGTGGTTGCTGTCGTATTTGGCGAGATGCCGGGTCGAGAAACTGTCGGCCTCATAGCGCAGCAGGTCGATCGGTGGCGCGACCGAGAGGTTCGAGCGCACCGTCGCATCGAAGGACAGCAGCGTGAGCTTGGCCGCTTCGTCGAGACCGCTCGCCTCCTGCAGCGCCCGGTCGAGGATTGGCTTGCCGTATTTTGTCTCGCCGAGCTGGAGGAACTGGGTGCGTCCCGAGGCCTCGACGAAGTTGCCGGCCGAATAGACCTGGAACAGCCGGTGCGGCTCGCCGGCGATCTGGCCGGCGACGAGAAAGGAGCCGTTCGGGTCGCCATAGGGTTCGACGAAGGCGCGATTGGCGCGCAGCACCTCGCGCAGCACGCCGCCGACGATCTGCGCCACGTCGAACATGGTGCGCGCCGCCAGGATGTCGCGGTTCTCGCCGCCGGCAGCGCTGTCCTGCTTATGTCTGGTGTACTGCCGGATCATGGTGATCACGGCCTGCGTCGTCGCCAGGTTCCCGGCCGAGAGGATCGCGATCACGCGCTCGCCCGGCACCTCGAACAAAGCGAGCTTCTTCACCACCGCGATCTGGTCGACGCCGGCGCTGGAGCGGGAATCGGAGGCGAGGATCAGGCCCGACGGCAGCAGGATCCCGAGGCAATAGGTCATGGGTAGCTCCTCGGCACGGGCGCAGCATGCGCAGGGGCAAGGGCTTTGCCAAGCTCTCTCCGTCGCGATTGCGACATGGTCGGGCGAATGCCAAGTTCGCCTTCGATCAGGCCGTGGCGGAGTTCGGACATGCGCAACCTGTCGGACATCGTCGCTTCCGTTCATGACGACCTCGCCGAACATGTCGGCGCCGGCAAGGTCGCCGACTACATCCCGGCATTGTCGCGGGTCGATCCGCGCCGTTTCGGGCTCGCCGTCGTCACCTGCTCCGGCGAGCATGCGCAAGCAGGCGACGCCAATGTGCCGTTCTCGATCCAGAGCATCTCCAAGGTCTTCACCCTGACGCTGGCGCTGGAGCGGGTCGGTGCCCGGCTCTGGCACCGGGTCGGGCGCGAGCCGTCGGGATCACCGTTCAATTCGATCGTCCAGCTCGAACAGGAGCGCGGCGTGCCGCGCAACCCGTTCATCAATGCTGGAGCGCTGGTCGTCACCGATGCGCTGCTGACCGGCCGGACGCCGAAGAAGACGGCGGCCGAGATCCTCGCCTTTCTGCGCAAGTGCTCGGGCGATCGCACGGTCGCGATCGACCAGGAGGTGGCTGGCTCGGAGGCGCAGACCGGCTTCCGCAATGCCAGCCTCGCCAATTTCATCCGCGCCTTCGGCAATCTGAAGAACCCGGTCGCCGAGGTGCTCGACGTCTATTTCCATCAATGCGCGCTGAGCCTGAGTTGCGCCCAGCTCGCCCGCGCAGGCCTCTTCCTTGCCGGCGACGGTGTCGATCCCTTGACCGGCGCCGTGGTCTGCCGTCCGGCGCGGGCGCGCCGCGTCAAGGCGCTGATGATGACCTGCGGCCATTACGACGCGTCGGGCGAATTCGCCTTCAAGGTCGGCCTGCCCGGCAAGAGCGGCGTCGGCGGCGGCATCCTCGCCATCGTGCCGAAGCAGGCGGCGATCGCGGTCTGGTCGCCGGGGCTCAACGCCGCCGGCACCTCGCATGTCGGCGCGCTGGCGCTCGAACGCCTGGTCGAGCGCACCGGCTGGTCTGTCTTTTGAAGGCTCAGCCCTTCGCCGGCCCGGTCGCGACGGGACGGTCGCTCGCGCCCCATTCCGACCAGGAGCCGTCATAGACGGCGCGGGTCGGCTTGCCGATCGATTCCAGCGCCGTCGACAGGATCACGGCGGAGACGCCCGAGCCGCAGGTCGTCATCACCGGCCGGTCGAGATCGACGCCGGCGTCCTTGAAGGCGGCGAGGATGGCCTCGGGCGATTTGAGCTTGCCGTCCGCCACGAGCGCCGAAGAAGGCACATTGAGCGAGCCGGGGATATGGCCTGAACGCAGGCCGGCGCGCGGCTCCGGCGCCTCGCCGCGGAAGCGGTCGGCGGCGCGCGCATCGATGACCTGGGCCGAATTGCTTTCGATGGCGCGCGCAATGTCATCGGCATCGGCGACGGCGGAATGGTCGAGCCTGGCGGTGAAGCTGCGCGGTGCGCGTGGTCGCGGTGCGCCGTCCTCGACGGGCCGGCCTTCCGCCAGCCATTGCGGCATGCCGCCTTCGAGGATCACCACGTCCTTGGCACCGAAGGTCTGGAAGGTCCAGCGCACGCGCGGCGCCGAAAACAGGCCGAGGCCGTCATAGACGACGATGCGCATGCCATCGCCTATGCCCATGGCGCCGACCGCAGCGGCAAAGGCATCCGGCCGCGGCAGCATGTGCGGCAGGCTCGAGCCCTTGTCCTTGACCACATCGATGTCGAAACGCACTGCGCCCGGAATGCGCTGCTGTGCATATTCGGCATTGGCGTCGCGGTTCTGGGCCGGCAGGTAGTACGAGCCCTCGACCACGACGATGTCGGGGGCGTCGAGCCGCTCGGCCAGCCATTGCGTGGAGACGAAGATGTCGTTGCGGGCCATGCGCGTGTCCTCGAAAGAGTCTGTTCTCAGGCTGTTATGGCGGAATGTTCAAGCGAGCGCGATGCGAACGCGCCGGTTCTGCTTGCCCTTCTTCTCGACATCGGTGACGACGACCGCGCCGATCTCCGAGGTGTTGCGGACATGCGTGCCGCCGCAGGGCTGCAGGTCGATGCCCTCGATCGAGACCAGCCGGACGCGGCCTGAACCACGCGGCGGCTTGACCGACATGGTCTTGACCAGGCCGGGATTGGCGTCGAGCTCCTCGTCGGTGATCCAGCGTTCGCTGATCGCCGCATTCTTCGCCACCAATGCGCTGAGCTTCTCGGTCAGCTCCGCCTTGTCGAGCCCGCCTTCGGGGATGTCGAAATCGAGCCGGCCGTCGCCGCTATCGCCGATCGCGCCGCCGGTGACCGGATAGGGCAGGATGACACTGAGCAGGTGCAGTGCGGTGTGGATGCGCATGCGCTTCAGCCGGCGTTCCCAGTCGAGCCTGGCGATCACCTTGTCGCCGACAATCGGCGCCGCCTGGCCTTCGAGCGGGACGTGCAGGATGCGGCTCTTGTCCTCGGGATTGTAGATCGCCGTGCCGATTGTGATCTGCGACCCATCGCTGCGGACGAGCACGCCGGCATCGCCCGGCTGGCCGCCGCCAGTGGCGTAGAATACGGTCCTGTCGAGCTCGATGCCACCGCGTTCGTTGATCGCGACGACGGTCGCGGGCGTCTCGGTCAGATAAGCGTCGTCTCGGAACAGCAATTCGGTCGGCATCGCGATCTCCTTCATCGCCTGAACTTATCGCAGGCGCGGCCGGTGCGGAAAAGATGGTGGGTAGCCAAGCGGAGATGCCGCTGGCAGGGCTTCCGCTGCGGCTTCCGCATCACTAGGGTCCGGCCAGGACTGCCGCGGCATGGAGGCCCGATCGCAACATGACCCCGCCGCGCATGCAACCCAAGGACGGCGTCGCCTGGGTGACCGGGGCGAGTTCGGGCATCGGCGCGGCTGTGGCACTCGAACTGGCACGGTGCGGCTGGACGGTCGCAGCGACCGCGCGCCGGCTCGACAAGCTCGAGGCGCTGGCGCTCAGCGCAGACGGGCTGCCGGGGCGGATCGTCGCCCATGTCGGCGACGTCGTCGATCCCGCCGCGATGGCGGCGGTGGTCGAAGGCATCGAGAGCGTGCATGGGCCGATCGCGCTCGCCTTTCTCAATGCCGGCATCGCACCGCGCAATGGGCCGGGCCTGATCGACGTCGCAGCCTTCGAGCAGGTCTTCGCGGTCAATCTTCTGGGCGTCGTGCGTGGGGCGGCCGCCGTTGCGGCGCGCATGGCCTCGCGCGGCAAGGGCCAGATCGCGGTCAACGCCTCGCTGGCGGGCTATCGCGGCTTGCCGGGCGCGGCGGCCTATGGCGCCTCCAAGGCGGCCGCGATCCATCTCTGCGAGGCACTGAGGTTCGATTGCGAGCGGCACGGCATCCGCCTGCAACTGGTCAATCCCGGCTTCGTCGACACGGCCATGACCCAACGCAACAGCTTCCCGATGCCGTTCATGCTGCCGCTCGACGAGGCGGCGATGCGGGTCGTCGACGGCTTCGCCCGCGGCGGCTTCGAAATCACCTTTCCCCGCCGACTCGCCTGGCTGATGAAGGCGCTGCGGCTGCTGCCCTATCCGGTCTATTTCTGGATGGTGCGCAGGCTGGCCGGCGAGCATCGTGGCGGCCGCCGTGACGGCGCGGTGTAACCGCAGAAGACTCCTGACCCAATGGGTTGCGCCAGGAAGCTCATAGTCGAGGTGAGGACGAGCCGAACCGCGACTCCAGCCAATCGACGCCGAAGGCGGTGATCGCAGCAGCCTCGACCAGTACGGAATGAGCGGCGCCGATCGGGCCTTGCCGGCCTTGCCGGCCTTGGCCGGCGGCAAGGAATTCCGTGACGATTCCCGCAAAATAGTCATTGTCCAGCCCGGCTACGACCGGGTCGCCGGTGTCGAACTCCTCGATCATGCGCCATTGCGTGCCGATCGATGTCGCCAGCGGCACCTCTATCCGCCGGATGCGCTTGCCGGGGATGTCGGCCAGATGCTCGGCATGGTGCAGCAGGGTCAGCGTATCGAGCGGCGCCCCGAGCATCAGCACCTTGCCGCCGGCCTCGACCAGCTTCGCCAATGGCGAGCCCGCACCATAGCCGTAGTCGAGCGGGTGGTCGGCGGTGAACCACTCCGCCCTTGCGCCGAGCGCAACGATGGAGGCGCCGGGATTCCCGCTGCGCAGCGCGCCCGGCGTGGTCCGCAGAAACTCCGGCAGCACGCCATTGTCGCGGATCGCGCGCGAACGCTGCGGGTCGAAGGGCGGGATATGCTCGCGCCACTGCAGCGGAACGCGGCCTTCGTCGTCCACGAGGTCCTCGTAACGCGCTTCCCAGTCGGCATATGCGAGGACCGTGCCCTGGGGGCCGACTGCGTCGCACAGAGCGGCGATGATGGTGTCGGGGCCGTCGAGCAGGCGGCCGACCTTGCTCACGGCGGCGTGGACCATGACGACGTCGCCGGGCGCAAGGCCGAGCCGGGACAGGTCGGCAGCAAGCGAAGCGCGCGTGACGAAGGAGGCGAGAGGCGATGCCATGGTGATCAGTTAGTCCGAACGGAGGGCGGCGAAGGCGTCGAGGGCGCGCCGGCGGCCGAAGTCGAGGGCGATGATCGGTTTCGGATAGTCGCTGCCCAGGACGATCCCAGCCTTTTTCAGTTCGCCCGCAGGTGCATCCCATGGACGGTGGATGAGCTTGTCGTCCAGCTCTGCCAGTTCCGGAACGAAGCGCCTGACATAAGCGCCCTTCGGATCGAATTTCTCGCCCTGCGTCACCGGATTGAAGACGCGGAAATACGGCGCCGCATCGGCGCCGGAGCCGGCGACCCATTGCCAGCTCGCCGGGTTGTTGGCGGGGTCCGCATCGACCAGCGTATCCCAGAACCAGGTTTCGCCGGCGCGCCAGTCGGTCAGCAGATGCTTGATCAGGAAGGAGGCCGTGATCATCCGGACGCGGTTGTGCATCCAACCGGTCTGCCAGAGCTCGCGCAGGCCGGCATCGACAATCGGATAGCCGGTCAGGCCTTTCTGCCAGGCGCTCAACCCGATTTCGTCCTTCTCCCAAGACATCGCGTCGAAGCGGCGATCATAGTTGACGCTGGCGAAATCGGGATTGTGGAAGAGCAGATGGTAGGAGAACTCGCGCCAGCCGATCTCGCTGAAGAACTTTTCGATATCGGCGGCCGAGCCCGGCGTGTTGCCGGCCTCGCGTGCGGCTTGGATCGCATGCCAGATCTGGCGCGGGCTGATCTCGCCGAAGCGCAGATGCGGTGACAGCCGTGAGGTCGACAGCCGATCCGGCAGGTCGCGAGCCTCGCGATAGCCGGCGATTGTCTCGTCGAGGAAGGCGTCGAGCCGACCCCGTGCCCCATCCTCGCCCGGCGTCCAGGCTTCACGCAGCCCGCCGGCCCAGTCGGGTGTCGTCGGCTCCAGAGCGAGATCTGCGACCGTGAGCGCCTGTTCGCGCAGTGCCGCCGGCAATCTCGCCTTGCTCAGGCTGGTTGGGGCAGGGAGCGGCGCCGAGGGCTCGCCGGCTTCGCGCACGGCGCGCCAATAGGGCGTGAACACCTTGAACGGCCCGTCCGCCTTGGTCTTTACCTGCCAGGGCTCATTGAGCAGATTGGCGTTGAAGCTCTCGACCTCGACACCGGTGTCCGCGAGTTTCGCCTTCAGCGCCTTGTCGAGCGCAATCGCGGCGCTGTCATAGCGCCGGTTCCAGGCGACATATCCACTGCCGGTGCGCTCAACGACATCGGGCAGCAGCTCCGCCGGATCGCCGCGCAGGATCAGCAGTTCGCCGCCTTTCGCCGCGATGGCGTTCGACAGCGCCGTCAGCGAGCGCGATAGCCACCAGCGCACAGCGCCGCCGAGCGGCCGGCGCTCCGCCGATGTGTCGAGGATGTAGAGGCAGATGAGAGGGTCGTGTTCGCTCGCCGCTCTCAAGGCTGGATTGTCGGACAGGCGCAGGTCGTCGCGGAACCAGAGCAGGGCAGGGCGTGCGGTCACTCGATCGGGCCTTCTCGATGCGATGCTCTGATACGCCGCCGGGGTTGGATTGGTTTCATGGCGCAAAAGGATAGTGCCGCCGTGAGCCACGCCTGTTCGTGATAGATTGGGTCGGCTGCGCGCAAAAGAAGGGGGACGCATCCATGGCGACGCCGGAAGTCGAGGCCTTGAGTCGTCGGGTCGCTGCGCTCGAGGCGCAGCTTGCCGCCCTATTGCAGGCAGTCACTGTCGGGCGCGGCGGCATGGTCGCCATCAACGCTCCGCTCGGACTGTCGATCACCGCCGGCGGTCCCTGCACCATCAATGTCGGGGCCGAGCTGGCGCTTACGGTCGGAAGCAATTTCCGGACGGTGGTGGGGGCGGCCTATGTCGTCAATGTCGGCACCGGCATACGGGCGACCGCTGGCACGGCCATCAACCTCATCGCAGGCACGGCACTCAGCAGAGCGCCAATCGCGAGATCAGTCTGGCGACCCGCGCCTTCGAGGTCGCGGCTGCGGTCAGCATCGATCTCGACAGCAGCAAGGATTTCGAGATCGCCAGCGGCAAGTCGCTCGCGGTGAAAGCTGCCGACGCCATCCTGCTTGATGCGGGTGCCGCGGATCTCGCTCTGAAGAAGGATGGATCCATCGATCTCAAGGGCAAGGACGTCACGATCCGGGCAAGCGGCAAGATCAATGCGACGGCGAGCTCCGACGTCGTGATCAAGGGCTCGAAGATCAAGCAGAATTGAGCAGCAGCTCAGTCGCCCCCGCCACCGCCACCGCCGCAGCCCCCGCCATCGCCACCGTCGCTTCCACCACTGTCGGAGCTGCTGCCGTCGGAGGAACTGCTGCTGTCGCCGAAGCCGTCTGTGCCTCCGTCGACGGATGAGCTCGAGAAGTCGCCGCCGCATTGCGTGCCACGGTCGCCATTGCGCCTGAGCGCCTCGCAGTCGGGCGCATAGACGAAGCCGTTTGCGATCCTGAGCTTGGTATCGAGCGCGAAGAGCAGGGGCAGGCGCGTCGGGCGGGCCGGGTCGATATTCTCGTCGCGGCAGCATTGCCACCAGACGCGGCGCAGGGCCGAATTGTCGCGGCGCGCGCCTTCACGCAGCATGACGGCCGGCGTGTGATGCAGGAAGCGCCCGAAGGCCTGGTTGCAGAAGCGGCCGTAGTCGCGGGTGTAGAGGATGAACTCGTGCCAGAGATCGTCCGCGACCTGCGAGGGCATCGCGACCTCGCGCCGCCCGGAATTGAGATAGGCGAGGAAGAACTGGCGCAGGCCCTCGGAGACCAGCGCCGACTCCTTGCGGGTGAACCCCGGGTGATGCTGGGCGAGCTTGTCGAGCAGCCCGCGCGGCCAGGGATAGCGCCGGATGAATTCCGCCCGGCGCAGGCGCTTGTACGAAGCGAGCGCATTGCCCGCGACGATCAGGAGAACGACCGCCACCACCATGCCGACGATGATGGTGGCGGCGTTCATTGCGCTACCTCGTCAGTGTGCCTGCGGCGTCGCCTGCTTCGGCTCGGCCGGCTTCTTGCGGCTGCCGAGCTCGGCGAGCCAGCGCACCACGACGTAGAACACCGGGGTGAACAGCAGGCCGAACAAGGTGACGCCGATCATGCCGGAGAACACGGCGATACCCAGAACCTGCCGCATTTCCGCGCCGGCGCCGACAGAAGTCGTCAGCGGCAGAACGCCGAGGATGAAGGCGAGCGAGGTCATCAGGATCGGCCGCAGCCGGGTCCGGGCCGCCGCGATCGCGGCATCGCGCCGGCTCATGCCCTCGTCCTCGGCCTGCTTGGCGAACTCGACGATCAGGATCGCGTTCTTCGCCGCGAGGCCGACGAGCACGACAAGGCCGATATCGACGAGCACGTTGCGGTCGAAGTCCTTGTAGCCGACGCCGATCATCGCCGCGAGGATACACATCGGCACGATCAGGATGACCGCCAGCGGCAAGGTCCAGCTTTCGTACAACGCCGCCAGCAAGAGGAAGACGAAGACGACGGCGAGGCCGAAGGCGATGATCGCGGTATTGCCGGCGAGCTTCTCCTGCAGCGCGATCTCGGTCCATTCGAAGCCGAAGCCGGCCGGCAGCACCTGGCTCGCGATTTTCTCCACCGCCGCGATGCCCTGGCCGGTCGAGTAGCCGCGCGCCATCGACATCTGCACTTCAGCCGCCGGATAGAGGTTGTAGCGCGGCACGCGATAGGCGCCGGTCGTGTCGGAGAAAGTCGCGACCGAGCCGATCGGCACCATCTCGCCATCGGCATTGCGCGTCTTGAGATCGGCGACGTCGCGGATATCGAGACGCTGCGGATTGTCGGCCTGGGCCGTGACCCGGAAGGTGCGGCCGAGGATGTTGAAGTCGTTCACATAGGCCGAGCCCATATAGATCGACAGCGTCTCGAACACGCGCGTCACTGGGACTCCGAGCATCTCCGCCTTGGTCCGGTCGATATCGGCATAGATCTGCGGCGTCCTGGTCGAGAACAGCGTGAAGGGCTGCTGGATGCCGGGCGTCTGGCCCGCTGTCCCGGCCACGGCCCAGGTCGCGCCTTCCAGCGCTGCCAGGCCCTTGCCGCCACGATCCTGGACATAACCCTTGAGACCGCCGCCATTGCCGATGCCGGGAACCGCCGGGGGCTCGATGATCAGCGCGAAAGCCTCGCCGATCGAGAACAGCTGGGTACGCAGATCGTTGAGGATGCCCTGGGTGGTGAGACCCTGCTTGGCCCGTTCCTTGAAGTCGGTGAGCGTGACGAAGGCGACGCCGGCATTGGGGGCAAGCGTGAAGGTCGCGCCGTCGAGGCCGGCGAAGGCGACGGCATGGGCGACGCCCGGCCGCGACAGCAGGACATCGGTCGCCTTGCGGATGACCGCGTCGGTTCGGGGCAGGGAGGAGCCGGGCGGCAGCTGGAAGACCGCGATGAAGTAGCCGCGGTCGAGCTGCGGGACGAGGCCGGTCGGGATTGCGGCGAGCCGTTGGCCGGCGACCGCAATCAAGCCCGCATAGACCAGCAGCATGATCACGCCGAAACGGATCAGGCGCGAGGTCGCCGAGCCGTAAGCGTGCGAAAGCCAGTCGAAGGCCTTGTTGAAGTACTTGAAGAACCAGCGCAGCGGCGCGCTGAGCATCGCCAGGAAGCCCTTCGGCTCCTCATGGCTGTGCGGCTTCAGGAGGATCGCCGCCAGGGCCGGCGACAGGGTCAGCGAGACGAAGCAGGAGATCGCCGTCGAGGCCGCGATCGTGACTGCGAACTGCTGGTAGAAGGTGCCTTGCAGGCCGGTGATGAAGGCGGTCGGGATGAACACGGCGCAGAGCACGAGGGCGATCGCCAGCAGCGCGCCGCCGACCTCGTCCATCGTCTTGTGTGCTGCGTCGACCGCGCTCATTCCCTGCGCCAGATAGCGCTCGACGTTCTCGACCACGACGATCGCGTCGTCGACGACGATGCCGATGGCCAGCACGAGCGCCAGCAGCGAGATCGTGTTGAAGGAGATTCCGACCGCACTCATGATCAGGAAGGTGCCGACCAGCGAGACCGGGATCGCGATGATCGGGATGATCGCGGCGCGCCAGGTCTGCAGGAACAGGATCACGACGATCACGACGAGCACGATCGCTTCGAGCAGCGTCGCGACGACGGCCGAGACAGATTCCCTGATGAACTCGGTCGGGTTGTAGACGATGGTGTACTCGACGCCGGCCGGGAAGTTCTTCGACAGCGTCTGCATCGTCTTGATGAGCGCCTCGGAGGCCGCCAGCGCATTCGTCCCTGGGCGCTGGAAGACGCCGATCGCGACGGCCTCCTTGTTGTCGAGATAGGAGTTCGACAGATAGTCCTGCGCGCCGAGCTCGACCCGGGCGACGTCGCGCACACGGATCGTACCGCCGGCGGCATCAGAGCGGACGACGATGTTGTAGAACTCGTCGATGCTGGTCAGGCGTCCGAGCGTGTTGACCGAGAGCTGGAAAGCCCCGTCCGACTTCGCCGGAGGCTGGTTGATCGCACCCGCCGCGACCTGGATGTTGGCGGCGCGGATCGCCGCGACGACGTCGCCGGCGGTCAGGTTACGCGCCGCGACCTTGGCGGGATCGAGCCAGACGCGCATCGCATAGTCGCGCGCACCGAAGACCTGGACGTCGCCGACGCCCTCGACGCGGGTCAGCACGTCCTTGACGTTCAGCGTGGTGTAGTTCGAGACATATTGCTGGTCGCGCGAGCCGTCCGGAGACAGCATGTGGATGACCATCAGGAAGTCCGGCGAGGCCTTGCGGACCTGCAGGCCGAGCGTGCGGACTTCCTGCGGCAGGCGCGGCTCGGCCGCGGAGACGCGGTTCTGGACGAGCACCTGGGCCTGGTCGACGTCGGTGCCGGCCTTGAAGACGACGTTGATCGTCACGCGCCCGTCGCCGGTCGACTGCGACGAGATGTAGAGCATGTCGTCGACGCCGTTGACTTCCTGTTCGATCGGCGCGGCCACCGTCGAGGCGACGACCTCGGCCGAGGCGCCCGGATAGTTCGCGGTGATCGTGACGGTCGGCGGCGCGATCTCGGGATATTCGGCGATCGGCAGGGTGCGCAGCGTGATGGCGCCGGCGATCGTCAGCAGCACCGAGAGCACGGTCGCGAAGATCGGCCTGTCGATGAAGAAATGGGCGAAGCGGAACATGCGATGGTCCTGGCCTTAAGCAATTCCAGGAAAAGTGGAGACCAGTTTTCCGTTCGGAATTGCGGCGAACACGAAGGCTTGGGCAGGGCGGACGGACAATGCCGTCCGCTCTTTGGTACGGCCTGTTGCGGCCGTCAGTTGGCGGCGGCCGCCTTGATCTCGGTCGGCTGCGGCGTCACAGCGACGCCCGGGCGCACCATCGGATTGGCGATGCCGTTCACGATCACCTTGTCGCTCGCAGCCAGGCCCTTGGTAATGACGCGCAGCCCGTCACTGATCGCGCCGAGCTGAACCGGCTTCGGCACCACCTTGTTGTCGGCGCCGACCGTGAACACGATCTTGTTGGCCTGGTCGGAGACGATGACCGCATCCGGCACCAGCAACGCGTCGCCTTCGCCGGCGAAGAGCCGCAGCCGCCCGAAGGTCCCAGGCGTCAGCTGCCCGTCAGGATTCGGGAAGACCGCGCGGGTCCGGATCGTCGCCGAGCGGGCGTTCAGCGCGTTGTCGACGAAGTCGATCTTGCCTTCGCGGTCCCATTTGGTTTCGCTCGAAAGCCGCACGCGCACCGGCGTGCCGGGCTTCCGCAGATCCTGCGACTTCGCATAGCGCAGATAGTCGGCCTCCGAGGCGTCGAAGACGAACTTGATCGGATCGACGGCGACGATCGTGGTCAGCAGCGTCGCGCCCGACTGGCCGCCGGCGATCAGGTTGCCCTGGTCGACGCGCTTGTTCGAGACGCGGCCGGCGAGCGGCGCCCGCACCTGCGTCCATTCGAGGTTGAGCTCGGCCGTCTTCAGATTGGCCTCGGCCGCCTGCTGGCTGGCGATCGCGCCGTTCAGGTTGGCACGACGCTGGTCGATGTCGCGGGCGGTGATGGTGCGGTTCTGCGTCAGCGCCTCGGCGCGCTCGACCTCGTTCTGGTTGAGGTCGACCTGCGCCTTGGCGCGCGCCACCTCGGCCCGGGAGGCATCGACGGCGAGCTTGTAGGGCCGCTGGTCGATGGTGAAGAGCAGGTCGCCGGCCTTGACCAGGTCGCCGTCGCGGAAATGCACCGAATCGAGGAATCCGGAGACGCGGGCGCGGACTTCGACCTGTTCGCTGGCTTCGAAGCGGCCGGTGAACTCGTCCCAGTTGGTGACGCGCTTGGCGAGTGGGGTCGCGACCGTGACCGGCGGAGCCGGCGGCGCACCTTGGGCGAGGGCCTCGGCTGAGAGGGCCGGGAGCAGGGCCGCCAGGGCAACGAGGGCCCGGCTGGAGCGGCGGATCATGTGAAACTCCGAAAATGCGGGCGCGGCGCAACCTTCACGGTTTCCGGCCAATGCGCAACAACTCCATCACACTGACGATTGTCAAGTTTCTTCACTCGACATTTTGCTGCAATTTTCACCCGAACGGGCCATGTTCGCTCCATCGCCGGCTGGAACCGGTACAACAGGCGCTTGCTGGCGACGGGCCGAAGCTCTACCTGAGGGACGCACGCGACAGCGTCAGCAGCAACATCTCGTGGAAGTCCCCTCATGAATGCGCATGTCCGCCCCGCCGACCCCAAGAAGCTGATCAAGGGTGCGACCGGCGACTGGGAAATCGTGATCGGCCTCGAGATCCATGCGCAGGTCACTTCCAACGCCAAGCTGTTCTCGGGCTCCTCGACCGCCTTCGGCGGCGAGCCGAACGCCCATGTCAGCCTGGTCGATGCGGCGATGCCGGGCATGCTGCCGGTGATCAACGAGGAATGCGTGCGCCAGGCGGTCCGCACCGGGCTCGGCCTCAACGCCCAGATCAACAAGCGCTCGGTCTTCGACCGCAAGAACTATTTCTACCCCGACCTGCCGCAGGGCTACCAGATCAGCCAGTACAAGCACCCGGTCGTCGGCGAGGGCGAGATCGCGGTCGACCTGTCGCCGACCGAGCAGATCAGCGTCGGCATCGAGCGCCTGCATCTCGAGCAGGACGCCGGCAAGTCGATGCACGACCAGCATCCGACCATGAGCTTCGTCGACCTCAACCGCTCGGGCGTGGCGCTGATGGAGATCGTCTCCAAGCCGGACCTGCGCTCGGCTGACGAGGCCAAGGCCTATGTCTCGAAGCTGCGCACCATCCTGCGCTATATCGGCTCCTGCGACGGCGACATGGAGAAGGGCAACCTGCGCGCCGACGTCAACGTCTCCGTGCGCAAGCCGGGCGCGCCCTTCGGCACGCGCTGCGAGATCAAGAACGTCAACTCGATCCGCTTCATCGGCCAGTCGATCGAGGTCGAGGCCCGCCGCCAGATCGGCATCCTCGAGGATGGCGGCACGATCGACCAGGAAACCCGCCTCTATGATCCCGGCAAGGGCGAGACCCGCTCGCTGCGCTCCAAGGAAGAGGCGCACGACTATCGCTACTTCCCCGATCCGGACCTGCTGCCGCTGGAGTTCGACGACGCCTTCGTCGCCGAGCTGAAGGCGCAGCTGCCGGAGCTGCCCGACGCCAAGAAGGGTCGCTTCATCGCGCAGTACGGGCTTTCGCCCTATGACGCCTCGGTCCTCGTCGCCGAGCGCGAGCAGGCCGACTATTTCGAGGCGGTCGCCAAGGGGCGCGACGGCAAGGCCGCTGCCAACTGGGTGATCAACGAGCTGTTCGGCCGCCTCAACAAGGAAGGCAAGGACGTCGCGGATTCGCCGGTCTCGGCGGCGCAGCTCGGCGGTCTCGTCGACCTGATCGGCGAGGGCGTCATCTCCGGCAAGATCGCCAAGGACCTGTTCGAGATCGTCTGGACCGAAGGCGGCGACCCGCGCGAGATCGTCGAGGCCCGCGGCATGAAGCAGGTCACCGACACTGGCGCGATCGAGAAGGCGGTCGATGAGATCATCGCCGCCAACCCGGACAAGGTCGAGCAGGTCAAGGCGAAGCCGACCATGCTGGGCTGGTTCGTCGGCCAGGCGATGAAGGCCTCGGGCGGCAAGGCCAACCCGCAGGCGCTGAACGAGATCCTGAAGAAGAAGCTAGGCATCGAGTGACGCAGAAGGACTTGATCATCCGCGATGCGCTCGCCGCCGATCTGCCGGCGGTCCGCTCGCTTTTGGTTGAGACCTGGCACGACACCTATGACGGCATCTATGGCTGGCGCCGTGTCGCCGAGATCACCAATGCCTGGCATTCGCTCGACGCGCTGAATGCCCAGCTCGGCCGCGACAGCGGCATCTTCCTGGTCGCGCTTCTGGGCGAGGAAGTCGTCGGCACCGCCTCGGCCCGGCGCGAAGCCGACCGCGCCGCCATGCTGACCCGGCTCTATGTCTCGCCGACCAGGCAGGGCGAGGGCATCGGGCGCACGCTGCTGCAGGTCGCGCTCGCCTGCTTTCCCGATGCGCCGGTGGCGCGGTTGGAGGTCGAGAGCCAGAACGAGCTCGCCATCGCGTTCTACGAGCGCATGGGCTTCTTCCTGCAGCGCCAGGCCCGCTTCGACGGGCGCGAGGACACGCCCAATACGCTGATCATGGCGAAGCGCCTGGTGATGATCTGAGCGCAGGCCTGGCGAATCCCCGATGGAGACGATGATGACCGAGGCAGCTGATCTTGCCGCCGTGACGATGCGCGAGGCGCGGCGGGAGGATGCCGCGCGCGTCGCCACCCTGATCATGCTGGGCGCCGCTACGCAGACGCGCACGCTCGCTGAGATCGAGGAGGAGGCGCAGAATCCAGCCTATCTCGCCGCCTTCGCGGAAGTCGACGCCAGCCCCTACAATACGCTTTTCGTTGCCGAACTCGACGGCAAGGTCGTCGGCACCTTGCAGCTCACCCTGATCCCGGGCCTGGCCTATCGCGGCCGCAAGCGCGCCAAGCTCGAGAGCGTCCATGTCCACCCCGACCTGCGCGGCCGGCGCGTCGGCGAGGCCATGGTCGCCCATGCCGTCGAGGTCGCCCGCCAGAAGGGCGCCGGCCTGGTCGAGCTCACCTCGGACAAGGCGCGCGAGGCGGCGCATCGCTTCTACCTCCGCATCGGCTTCAACCAGAGCCATGAGGGCTTCAAGCTGGTGCTGTGAGCGCCGCATGCCGCGCCCGCTCCGGGCGCACGGCCCCGGCGCTTACGCTGGCGGGGCTCACGACCTAGATATCCTCTCGACCCGCAACAACCCGCGAGGACTGGGACATGGCAGCAGTGCAGGGCAAGCCGATCGATCTCCATTACTGGCCGACGCCGAACGGCTGGAAGATCACCATCATGCTCGAGGAGACCGGGCTGCCCTATAATGTGATCCCGGTGAACATCGGCAAGGGCGACCAGTTCAAGCCGGAATTCCTGGCGATCTCGCCGAACAACCGCATGCCGGCGATCGTCGATCCCGACGGGCCGGACGGCAAGCCGATCTCGATCTTCGAATCCGGCGCGATCCTGCAATATCTCGGCCGCAAGACCGGAAAGTTCTATCCGACGGACGAGCGCGGTCGCGTCGCCGTCGACGAATGGCTGTTCTGGCAGATGGGCGGCTTCGGCCCGATGCTCGGCCAGACCCACCATTTCCGCATCTACGCGCCGGAGAAGGTGCCCTACGCGATCGATCGCTACACCAACGAGGCCAACCGCCTCTATGGCGTGCTGAACAGGCGCCTCGAAGGCCGCGACTATATCTGCGACGCGTATTCGATCGCCGACATGGCCTGCGTCGGCTGGGCCCGCGGCTGGGAGCGCCAGGGCCAGGACATCAAGCAGTTCCCCAATGTCGGGCGCTGGCTCGACACGGTGCTGGCCCGTCCCGCCGTGAAGCGCGGCATCGCCGTCGCCGAGGAATTGCGCAACCCGGCCGGCATCTCGACGCCGGAGGAAAAGGCTGTTCTGTTCGGCCAGAAGGCGCGCTGAGCCGAGCGTCATGCTCGGCCTTGACCCGAGCATCTCCGAACGAGAAATCCTCGGGTCTGCGCTTCGCTTCGCCCGAGGATGACGCTCCTGAGCAATCAGTTGCTGCGCGACCACTTCACCGAACGGCAGATCATCCCGCCGAAGACGCAGCCGGCGGTGGTCAGCGTGTCGCCCGAGAGCGACATCGTGCCGGAATAGGTCTTGCCGTCCTCGGGATTGAAGGCGCTGCCGTTCCACTTGCCGGCACTGGCCGGCTTCATGTCGTAGAAGATGCGCTGGCCGACCTTGGCCGGGCCATTGGCTTCCTTGAGCCAGGAGATCGTGCCGCACATCGCCTCGCCGCATTTGGTGAAGCGCACCTTGGAAGCGCCGGTGTCGCGCAGCCAGGTGCCGGTGACATCCTGCGCTGCAGCGGGAACGGCGAGCGCGAGCAGCAGGCCGGCAGCGGTGATGATGGGGCGAATGGCCATGGCGTTCCTCCTCGGTGATGGCGATCTTCGTCGCTCAGATGGTTCAGATATAAACCATATCCGAAGCCGCGCTGGCTTCCAAGATGGCACTTCATGAAGGCGTGCTCGTCAGGCTGACCTTGGGGCAAGGTGAATCGCGGGTTGACACGCCAGTCGCTGCCGAATTTCGATCATATTGAAATCGCTTGTGAATTGGCAGAATGAGTCTGAATCGAATCTTGCTTTAACCGCTCGTTTGCGACTCGTTGAGCTTCGATTCATCTCAAAATTTAGCGGGTTGTTTTACCGCCCGGCCCGAACCTCTCCTCACAAGCCGCGGCCTCCAAACGGGCTGGCATCGAAGGAAAACAGGGAGAGTTTGTCATGGCACGCATGGAAATGAGCGCGATCCCGGCCTCGCTGGCGATCCCGATGGAAGCCTCCGCCGACGCCTATTACGAGCTCGGCCTGATGCATGCGTCCGGCCGCTCCGGCCCGGTCGATCTGGTCGCGGCGCAGACCTGGTTCAACGTCGCCTTCGCCAAGGGCTGTGCTCGCGCCGCCTCGCATCGTTCCGAGCTGGCGCTGGAGATGAGCCGCGACGAGGTCGCCGAGGCGCTGCGCGAGGCCCGCCGGTTCCTGACCCGGCACTGAGCTTCAGCTTCGCAGCCGCGCCATGGTGAGCGCATCGGCATAGGCGCCGGCGCGGAAAGCGTAGGCGCGCAGAAGCCCTTCCGGTTCGAAACCGAATTTGCGGTAGAGCGCGATCGCCGCCGCGTTGTCGGCGTAGACCGTCAGTTCGAGCCGCTTCAGGCCGAACCAGTTGTCGGCAGAATCGACGAGTTCGCCGAGCAGTGCCGTGCCGATGCCGGTGCCATGATGATCGTCATGCACGCCGATGCCGATATACGCGACATGGGACCTTCGACCGCGATAGCGCTCGAAGCCGGCCTGGCCGACCAGCTCGCCGTCGCGAAGCGCGACGATGTTGAGCCCATCGGTGTTCGGATCCTCCAGCCAGCGTCGCGTCACTTCGGTGCGTTGATAGGGCAGGCGCAAGGTGCCGGCACGAAAGCCCGGCAGGTTGACCAGCGCTGTCAGCGCTTCCAGGTCATCGCTGCGCGCAGCCCGGATCAGCAGCCGGCTGGAGCCAGGTAGCTGTTTCGCCTGGTCGGGTTGATCGGCTCTTGTCAGTGTCATGCTGCTCTCCGAGATGACCGGGAGAGCCGAATTCCATCGAACCCTGCTCGCCGCGGCAGGGTTTGCGAGGGATGATCGCTGCGTACTTAGCGCAACGCCGATCCCGCACACCCTTCCAGGTGCGTCGACATCAGGATTACGAGGGCGGTTGCGGCGATCATGGCGCGGATCATAACGGCAGATCGCGCGCCGACAAGGTGGTCGCAGCCTTGTGGCCGGGGGAGGGCATCGCTATAAGCGCGCCGCATTCCCCCGATTTCCCGCAAGGATAATAACGATGGCTGTCCAGCGTACCTTCTCCATCCTCAAGCCCGACGCGACGAAGCGCAACCTCACCGGCGCGGTCAACGCGGTCATCGAGAAGGCCGGCCTGCGCATCGTCGCGCAGAAGCGCATCCAGATGACCACGGCGCAGGCGCAGACCTTCTACGCCGTCCACAAGGAGCGCCCCTTCTTCGGCGAGCTCGTCGAGTTCATGACCTCGGGCCCAGTCGTCGTGCAGGTTCTCGAAGGCGAGGACGCGATCGCCAAGTACCGTGAAGTGATGGGCGCGACCAACCCGGCCAATGCCGCCGATGGCACCGTCCGCAAGCTCTTCGCCCAGTCGGTCGGCGAGAACACCGTGCACGGCTCGGACGCGCCGGAGACCGCCGCGATCGAGATCGCGCAGTTCTTCGCTGGCAACGAGATCGTCGGCTGAGCCGATAGTCCGTTCTGGAAACAAGAAGGGCGGGTCCGCTGGACCCGCCCTTTTTCTTTGCCTGGCTGAAGCGCCTCAGAAGCCGAGATCGAAGGCGTAGCTCGCCGAGATGCCGAAGGTGACGGAATCGCGGTCACCGAAGGCCTTGACGATCGGCGTCTTGGCGGCATCGCCCATCAGGCGCTTGTATTCGACATAGGCGGTGGTCTGCAGCTTGTCGGACCAGTGATAGGTCGCCTGCGCGATCGCACCGACCGAGTGCACGCCGGCATTGTAGCGCTGCAGCAGGCCGCCGGTGCCTGCGGTCGTGCCGCCGAAATAGGTGCGGACATAGTCGGCGCCGACGATGGTCATGCGCGGGCCGACGCCGAGCGACCAGGCGCCGATGCGCTGGAAGACGTCGACCTTGGCCTCGGCCACCATCGCATCATGGGCGACGATGCCGCGGCGCAGGTCGATGCGGGTGCGCAGCCAGGAGGTCGGGTAGAATTCGACGAAGGCGCCGGCCTCGGCACCGAACTTGGTGTCGGGCACGCCCATGATGCGCAGGGCGACATTGGTGTCGGCCTTGCGCTGCCAGAGCAGGTTGCCGGAGAAACCGACGCGCCAAGCCTGACCCGAGAAGAAGCCGATGCTGATCGCGTCGTCCTCGGAGGTCCACCAGGTGCTCTTGGTGCCGCGCCCCAGCGAGATGATCGGCCGTGGCCGGAAGACGTAGTCGTTCGAGCCGGAATAGTCCGGTTGGTAGCGCAGGCCGGCGCCCAGCGTCAGATGCCAGTTCTGCACCTGCTCGGGCGAGGTGTACTGCGCATACTGGGAGGACTGTGCCTTCGCCGGCGCGGTCAGCGCCAGGGAAAGGCAGGCGGCTGCAAGGCCGGCAAGGAACGCAACGCAACGCATCGTCAGAACTCCGGCGCGTGAGCGCCTTGGACTACTCGGATGCGGTCAACTTGAATCATTAGTCTTAACCCGGAGTTGACGAGCAGCCGCCTGCGGCATCGCTGCTCGTTTGGCTGATGGCCCGGCCGAATCCCCAGCCGCCGGATAAAGGCACCTTGCGCCGCCGCCGCAGGGCAATGCAACCGCCCGGCTTCCGCCGACCCTGGACCTGTTCTAGGAAGGAGGCATGACAGAGCTTCCTCGTATCGCGCGCCTGCCTTCGGTCTGCCCGCATGATTGCCCCTCGGCCTGCTCGCTCGAGGTCGAGGTCATCGACGGCCGGACGATCGGCCGTGTCCGCGGCAATAAGCGCCAGAGCTACACGGACGGTGTGATCTGCGCCAAGGTCGCCCGCTACGCCGAGCGCATCCATCACCCGGACCGGCTGCTGCATCCATTGCGCCGCGCCGGCCCGAAGGCCTCCGGCGCCTTCGAGCGCATCTCCTGGGACGAGGCGCTGGACGAGATCAGCAGGCGTTTCCTTGCGATCGAGGCCGAACATGGCGCCGAGGCGGTCTGGCCCTATTACTATGCCGGCACCATGGGCCTCGTGATGCGCGACGGCATCAACCGCCTGCGCCACGCCAAGCGCTATTCCGGCCAGTTCTCGACGATCTGCACGACGACGGCCTGGACCGGCTTCATCGCCGGCACCGGCCGACTCGCCGGCCCCGATCCGCGCGAGATGGCGAAATCGGACTGCGTGGTGATCTGGGGCACCAATCCGGTGCACACGCAGGTCAACGTCATGCACCACGCCGTCAAGGCGCGGAAGGAGCGGGGCGCGAAGATCGTTGCGATCGACATCTACCGCAACGCCACGCTCGACCAGGCCGATCTGCCGCTCGTCCTCAAGCCCGGCACGGACGGTGCTCTCGCCTGCGCCGTCATGCATGTGCTCTTCCGCGACGGCCATGCCGATCGCGACTATCTCGCCCGCTTCGCGGATGCTCCGGAGGAGCTGGAGGCCCATCTTGCCACCCGCACCCCGGAATGGGCGGCGGCGATCACCGGCCTCAGCGTCGCCGAGATCGAGGAATTCGCCACCCTCGTCGGCACGCGCAAGAAGAGCTTCTTCCGCCTCGGCTATGGCTTTGCCCGCCAGCGCAACGGCTCGGTCAACATCCACGCGGCCTCCTGCATCCCGACCGTGACCGGGGCCTGGCAGTACGAGGGCGGCGGCGCCTTCCACTCGAACAGCGGCATCTACAAATGGCGCAAGGGCCTGATCGAGGGGCTCGACAAAGTCGACCGCAGCGTGCGCCAGCTCGACCAGTCGCAGATCGGCCGCGTCCTCACCGGCGATGCGCAGGCACTGCGCCAGGGCGGACCGGTCAAGGCGCTGTTCATCCAGAACACCAATCCGGTCACGGTCGCGCCCGAGCAGGAGCTTGTGAAGCGCGGCTTTGCCCGCGACGACCTCTTCACCGTCGTGCATGAGCAGTTCATGACCGAGACCGCGCAGATGGCCGACATCGTGCTGCCGGCGACGCAGTTCATGGAGCATGACGACCTCTATCAGGGCGGCGGCCACCAGCACATCATGTGGGGCGGCAAGCTCGTCGACCCGCCGGGCGAATGCCGCTCCAACCATGAGCTGATCTGCGCCCTGGCGCAGCGCCTCGGCGCCGAGCATCGCGGTTTCAGCATGACGCCGCGTGAAATCGTCGACTGGACCTTGCAGGAGACCGGTCGCGGCACGCTCGAAGAGCTGGTCGCCAATGATTTCATCGACATCCAGCCGGATTTCGAGACGGCGCATTATCTCAAGGGCTTCGGCTGGCCGGGCGGCAAGTTCCGCTTCAAGCCGGACTGGACCAAGGTGCCGAACAGCAATGCCGGCCTGGTCGGCCCGCACGAGACGCTGCCCTCATTGCCCGATCATTGGGCGGTGATCGAAGCGGCCGACGCCGAGCATCCGTTCCGGCTCGCCACCAGCCCGGCGCGCAACTTCCTGAACTCGAGCTTCACCGAGACGCCGACCTCGCAGAAGAAGGAAGGCGCGCCGACATTGATGCTGCATCCGGCCGATGCGGCGGCGCTCGGCATCGCCGCGGGCGACCATGTCACGGTCGGCAACCGGCGCGGCACGGTCGAGCTCGACGCGGTGCTGTTCGACGGGCTGGTGCGTGGTGTCGCCATCGCCGAATCGATCTGGCCGAACGGCGCCCATCGCGGCGGCCGCGGCATCAACACTATCACCGGCGCCGACTCGCCGGCGCCCTATGGCGGCGCCGCCTTCCACGACAACAAGGTCTGGATTCGCAAGGCGGTGTGACCTTTGCGTCATTGCTTTTTCGCTGGCGCTATGGACCATCCGCGCCCGGGCGACGGCATGGCCTGTCAAGGGGAGATTCGGGTCTCCCGGGCTTGAGCCGCGGAAACGGACAGTGCGAACAATGATCAAGCGGCGGGTTGGTGCGGTCCTCTGGGCCGCTGGGTTGTCCTTGCTGGTTTCCGCCGGAGCGGCGTTGGCTGCCGGCAGCACGAGTTCCCTGCCGCCACCGGATCCGACGGCGAAGAACCTGACGCCCTACATGATCCAGCTGCGTGCCTTCGACGCCTGCCTGGTCACCCAGTCGCAGCTGATGAGCACGACCCGCGAGGCCGTGCACACCCCGTGCAGCTGCTACGCCAAGGGCACGGTCAACGCCATGACCAAGGACGAGCTCCAGGCCTTTCGCGACACCGGCTATTTCAACGACTCGGCCCGCGAGAAGGGCTTCGAGTTCATCGACCGCTGCAAGCTTAAGCGGCCCTGACAGGACGGCGGCCTACGCCGCCGCTTCCTTGAAATAGCGCGAGCGCATGCGCCCGGCATAGGCGACGAGGTTGGCGTGCTCCTGCAGCGCGCCACGGATCGGCGAGTCGAAGACGTCGCATAGCCCTGCGATCATGAAGGCACCGAGCGTCGCATCGGCCCCGGATGGATCGGGCCCGGTCAGGTAGGGATTGCCACCAAGGATTCCGGCGAGCGCGTCGAGCGCCCGCCGCCCCAGCTCCAGCCGCTCGGCGTCGCTGTGACGGCCGATGCCGTGGCCATGCAGATTGCGGCTGATCCGGCGCTTGATCATCGCGATGACCAGCGGCCGCAGCGGCGCGGGCACGGCGTCGAAGAAGCGGCGCGGCCCGCGGTCGAAATTGGCAGGATTGGCCCAACGCTCCTGCACCACCAGCCAGTAGACCTGATCCTCGAGCATCTTCTCGACCGCCCAGGCCGTGCCGCGCTGCTCGGCTGACAGGCCCTTGTCGAAATCGACCCTGTAATTCCGCTCCAGATACATCCGGATGAAGGTGGTGTCGGGGATTGTCTTGTCACCGTCGCGCAGCACCGGGAACTTGCCCTTCGGCGCCTTCTGCAGATTGCCGCGAACCCGGGTGTAGGGCAGGCCGGACATCTCCATCAGGATGATGCCCTTCATGCAGAACGGGCTCGGGTCAGGCTGGCCGAAGGCGGGCCCGAAGACGTGAAGCTCCAGCATGTTTCCTCCCGGCCGATGCATTCGGTATGCAGCATGCGCTGCTGCCACACTCCTGACAATTGATGTCAGGGCGAGTAGAGCAAGATCAGCTTACGCCATCTTCCTATCAGCGGAACTATGCCATGCAACGTGCTGAACGTTTGCTCGATCTGATTCAGGGGTTGCGCCGCCGGCGTCGCCCCGTTACGGCCGAGACGCTTGCTTCCGAGCTCGATGTCTCGGTCCGCACCGTCTATCGCGACATCGCCGCGCTGTTGCGCCAGGGCGTGCCGGTGCGCGGCGAGGCCGGCATCGGCTATGTCCTCGATGCCGGCTTCGACCTGCCGCCGCTGATGTTCTCGCCTGACGAGATCGAGGCGGTGCTGGTCGGCATGCGCTGGCTCTCGGAGCGCGCCGACCCGACGCTGGCGCGCGCCGCCGAGGACGTCGTCGCCAAGGTCGCGGCGGTGCTGCCGCCGCATTTGCGCCCGATCCTGCTCGACGGCGCGCTGTTCGCGCCGGCCTATTGCAAGGATTCGGCGATCGTCGACCAAGTCGACGCCGCCGCGATCCGCGCCGCAATCCGCAATGGCCGCAAGCTCGACATCGCCTATCGCGACGAGGCCGGGGCCGAATCGCGGCGGATGATCTGGCCGATCGGCATGACCTTCTTCGACCGGGTCCGCGTCGTCATCGCCTGGTGCGAGCTCAGGCAGGCCTTCCGCCATTTCCGCACCGACCGCATCGCCGAGCTCACCGCCCGCGAGGAGCGCTATCCCGCCCGCCGCGCCGACCTGTTCCGGCGCTGGCAGAAGGAGGAGCAGGAGGCGGCCGCCCGCCGGGCGATGGAGCATCAGGCCCTGCAAGGAGAGGCGGTGCCGGTGCAGTAGCCCGAATGCGCGTAATGCTCGGGCTTGACCCGAGCATCTCAGGCCGGAAGTGGCCCCGGTTGGTGTCTTCTCATTACGAGATTCCCGGGTTTGCGCTTCGCTCCGCCCGAGAATGACGCATGGGGGAAGCTAAGCGCCGACCGCCACCCCGTCTTCCAGTTTCACAGCTCCTGACGCAACCAGCGCCAGCGCCTCCGGATAGATCCTGTGCTCCTGCTCGAGCACGCGGGCCGACAGGCTCGCCTCGTCGTCGCCGGGCAGCACGGGCACTCTGGCCTGCAGAATGGTCGGCCCGGCGTCGAGTTCGGGCACGACGAAATGGACCGTGCAGCCATGCTCGGCGACGCCGGATTCGAGCGCGCGCGCATGGGTGTGCGTGCCGCGGAAATCGGGCAGCAGCGAGGGGTGGATGTTGATCATCCGGCCCTGCCAGCGCGTCACAAACCAGGAGGTCAGCACGCGCATGAAGCCGGCGAGCACGACGAGCTCGATGCCGTGGGCCTGCAGTTCCGCGTCCAGCGCCCGCTCGAAAGCCTCGCGGTCTTTGCCGAAGGGGCGGTGGTCGACGCTGGCCGTGGCGATGCCGGCCGCGGCCGCCCGCTCCAGCCCGCCGGCATCCGGCAGATTGGCGGCGACCAGCACGATCTCCGCCGGAAAGTCGGCAGCCTTGGCAGCTTCGATCAGCGCGATCATGTTGGAACCGCGCCCGGAGATCAGGATCGCGGTCCGAACCCGCCTTGCCGTGCTCACAGGGCGAGCTTCCCGCGATAGGTGACGGCCTCCTCGGCGTCACGCGCCGTGACCTCGCCGAGCCGCACCGGCTTCTCGCCGGCCTCGGTCAGCGCCGCCATGACGGCGTCCGCCTGCGCCGCCTCGGCGACGACGATCATGCCGATGCCGCAATTGAAGGTGCGCAGCATCTCGCGCTCGGCGACGCCGCCGACGCTGGCGAGCCAGCCGAACACCGGCGGCACGGCGATCGCCGGCAGGTCGATCGCGACGCCGAGATCGTCGGGCAGGACGCGCGGGATGTTGTCGGGGAAGCCGCCGCCGGTGATGTGGGCGAGCGCCTTGATGCCGGGCGCCGCCTTCAGCGCTTGCAGCAGGCTCTTCACATAGATTCGGGTCGGCTCCAGCAGCGCCTCGGCCAGTGTCTTTTCAGAAGCGAAGGGGGCGGGCGCCTCCCAGGCCAGGCCGGAGAGGGCGACGATGCGGCGGACCAGCGAATAGCCGTTCGAGTGCACACCGGAGGAGGGCAGGCCGAGCACGACGTCGCCGGCGACGACATCGGCGCGCGGCAGCAGCGTACCGCGCTCGGCGGCGCCGACGGCAAAGCCCGCGAGGTCGTAGTCGTTGCCGGCATACATGCCCGGCATCTCGGCGGTCTCGCCGCCGATCAGGGCGCAGCCGGCCTGGCGGCAGCCCTCGGCGATGCCGCGGACGATCTCGACGCCGGCCTGCGGGTCGAGCTTGCCGGTGGCGTAGTAGTCGAGGAACAGCAGCGGCTCGGCGCCCTGCACGACGAGGTCGTTGACGCACATGGCGACGAGATCGATGCCGATGGTCGAATGCCGGCCGCTCTCGATCGCGATCTTGACCTTGGTGCCGACACCGTCATTGGCCGCGACCAGGATCGGATCGCTGAAGCCGGCGGCCTTCAGGTCGAACAATCCGCCGAAGCCGCCGATCTCCGCGTCGGCGCCGGGCCGGCGCGTCGAGCGCACCAGCGGCTTGATCGCATCGACCATGGCATTGCCGGCATCGATGTCGACGCCCGCCTGCGCATAGGTCAGCCCGTTGGCGCCCGGTTTGGTCATCGGCTTCGCTCCTTAGAGCCTGTTTTACGGCTCAGGTCGCTTTGACCTGACCAGATACTGCTCATGCTGCGCGAGCGAATAGGCAAGGGCAGGGCTGCGGGCAAGCCCTTCTGCGAAAGCGTTTCGCACTTCTCCCGCCCATGTTCTACCCTGAGCTGCGATTCAGTCGGCAGGTTTCCCGCGATGACGCTTCCGAACCTGATCACCATCGCCCGGCTGATCCTGGTGCCGCTGGTGATCGTCATGATCGTCAACGGCCGCTGGGACGAAGCCTTCTTCCTGTTCGTCGCGGCCGGCGTCTCCGACGCGATCGACGGCTTCATCGCCAAGCGCTTCGACATGAAGAGCGAGCTCGGCGCCTATCTCGACCCGCTCGCCGACAAGGCGCTGATCGTCTCGATCTACATCACCCTCGCCATCATCGGCATCATCCCGGTCTGGCTGGTAATCGTCGTCGTTTCGCGCGACATGATGATCGTCACGGCGGTCATCCTGTCCTGGCTGTTGGAGAAGCCGGTGACGATCGCGCCCATCGTCGTCAGCAAGCTCAATACCGCGGCCCAGCTCGTCTTCGCGGCTCTGGTGCTCGGTTCGAAATCCTTCGAGATCGACGTCGGCGCCATCATGCCGGCGGCGCAGATCATCGTTGCGGCCTTGACGCTCGCCTCCATGGGCGCCTACCTCGCGCTCTGGCTGCGGCACATGGCCGGCTGAACCGACAGCTTGGATGGTTCGGCGCGGATCACCATAATCAGGGCCGATAGGTTCCGTAGAGGCGAGTGCATGAGTCTTCAGCGTCAACTGCTCTTCTGGCTGCTCGCCCTCGCCAGCCTCGTGCTCGCGCTGATGCTGTTCCGGGACGTGCTGCTGCCCTTCATCGCGGCGCTGGCGCTGGCCTATCTGCTTGATCCATTGGCCGACCGGCTGGAGCGGTGGGGGCTCAGCCGGCTCACCGCGACGATCGCGATCCTCTGCCTGTTCCTGCTCGTCTTCGTCGCCGGGCTGGTGCTGCTCGCCCCGCTGCTCAGCCAGCAGCTCGCCGGGCTGGTGGCGCGCCTGCCGGGCGACGCTGCCAAATTGCAGGCGCTGATCATGGAGCGTGGCGCGCCGCTGATCGAGCGCTTCGGCGGGGCCAAGCTGGCGCAGGATGCCCAGAGCTCGCTCGGCAACCTCGTCGGCGAGGCGACGAGCTGGGTCGGCAAGCTGCTGGGCTCGCTCTGGTCCGGCGGCACCGCGATCATCGGCGTGTTCTCGCTCTTGGTGCTGACGCCCGTCATCGCCTTCTATCTGCTCGCCGACTGGGACCGCATGGTCGCGACCGTCGACAGCTGGCTGCCGCTCGACCATCGCGACACGATCCGTGGCCTGCTGCACGAGATGGACGTCGCCATCGCCGGCTTCCTGCGCGGTCAGGCACTGGTCTGCCTGCTGCTCGGGACGTTCTATGCGATCGGCCTGTCGCTGGTCGGGGTCAATTTCGGCGCGCTGATCGGCATCATCAGCGGCTTTCTCTCCTTCATCCCCTATGTCGGCTCTCTGACCGGGCTCGTGCTCTCGGTCGGCGTCGCCACCGTGCAGTTCTGGCCGGACTGGACGATGCCGCTGTTGACGCTCGCCGTTTTCGCCATCGGCCAGTTCATCGAGGGCAATATCCTGCAGCCCAAGCTCGTCGGCGACTCGATCGGCGTGCATCCGGTCTGGCTGATGTTCGCGCTGCTCGCCTTCGGCTCGCTCTTCGGCTTCGTCGGCCTGCTGCTCGCCGTGCCGTTGGCGGCGATCATCGGCGTGCTTGCCCGCTTCGTGCTGCGGCAATACCTCGCTAGCCCCTATTACCGTGGCCAGACTGGCCAGGCTTCGAAGATTCATGCCGAACCTTGAGCCGTCGGTGAAACCGCGCCAGCTCGCCTTCGACTTGCCGGTCGACAGCCGCCACGGCGTCGAGGATTTCCTCGTCGGCCCCTCGAACGAGCAGGCCTATGGGCTGATCGAGAGCTGGCCGGGCTGGCCGGCCTCCTGGCTGCGCCTGGTTGGCCCGGAGGGGGCGGGCAAGACCCATCTCGCCGCAATCTGGGCGGCGCGTGCCCATGCCTGGACGCTGTCCGCCGCCGAGCTCGACGAAACGCAGGTGCCGCATCTGGCCTCCGGCGGGGCATTGGTGATCGAGGATTGCGACCGCGCTCCGCTCGACGAGCCGGCGCTGTTCCATCTGCTCAACGCCACCAAGGCGCGTGGCGCTTCCGTGCTGCTGACGGCGCGGACCGAGCCAGGGCAATGGGGGCTGAAGGTGCCGGACCTGCTCTCGCGCCTGCGCCTCGCGCCGCAGGCCGAGATCGCACCGCCGGACGATGCGCTGCTGCGCGCGCTTTTGGTCAAGCTCTTCGTCGATCGCCAACTCATCGTCGACACCGGCACGATCGAAGCGCTGGCGCTGCGGATGGAGCGCTCTTTCGCCGCGGCGCGCGATCTTGTCGATGCACTCGACAAGCTCTCGCTCGAGCGTGGCCGGCGCGTCACCCGCGCCATGGCCACCGAGGTGGTCGCCTCGCTTTTCCCGGACGAGTGACCGCTCAGGCCTTCGCCGTATTCGCCGTGCCGGTCAGGCGGGCATGGATCGTCTCGATCAGGAGGTCGTGCGCCCGCGCCGCGATCGCGTCGAGCGACGGCGTCTTGACGAACATGGCGGCTGCCTTCTCGGCCAATTCCTCGCGGCTCGGCAGGGTCGGCATGTGCCACTGCGCAATCGCGTCCTGCGCCTGCGCCTGCATCGCATGCAGTTGCTCGCTGGCCCGCGCCTGGAGCGCGGCGAGCGCCTCGCGGAACTCGGGTAGCGTCAGCGTCGGCAGGTGCAGCTCGGGCAGGCCGGGCACGTTGGCATAGGCATCGCGCACGGATTGGACGATGCGTTCCACCGGGACGGAGGCGGCGAGCCGCTCGGCCGAGCGCTCGATCACGCGCGGCGGTAGCGCCTGCGAGCGCTCGACCACCGCCCGCGGTGGCGCTTTCAGATCCCAGGTCAGGCGCAGCTTCGACAGGCCGAGGATCAGGTAATAGGTCGGATCCCACTGCCACCAGCGAAAACCCTGGCGAACGCTGTACTGATAGGCGTGGTGATTGTTGTGCCAGCCTTCGCCCATGGTGATGATCGCCAGCCACCAGTTGTTCCGGCTCTCGTCGCCGGTGACATAGTCCTTGTCGCCATGCACATGCGCCAGCGAGTTGATGCAGAAGGTGCCGTGGTAGACCGCGACCGTCGACCAGAAGAAGCCGACGAACAGCCCGCTCCAGCCATCGATGGCAAAGCAGATCAGCGCCAGCGCGAAGGCCGGCAGCAATTCGAACCTGTGCAGGAAGGCGAGCTCGGGGAAGCGCGTCAGGTCGGTGACGGTCGAGGTGTCGCAACGATCATGGCCGTTGCTGAAGATCCAGCCGACATGGGAATAGAAGAACGAGGTCAGCACCGGCGAGTGCACGTCGTGCTCGGTGTCGGAGAAGCGATGGTGATGCCGGTGCTTCGAGGCCCACCAGATCACGCTCTTCTGCGCCGTCGACTGGGCGAGAAGGGCGAGCAGGAACTGGCCGGCCCGGCTGGTCTTGTAGGTCCGGTGCGAGAAATAGCGGTGGTAGCCGCCGGTCACCGCGAACATGCGCAGCCAGTACAGTCCGAAGGCGAGCCAGAGCGAGGTCGCGCTGACACCGCTCCAGAGCGCACCGAAGCAGGCCAGATGCGCCAGCACGAAGGGAATGGCCGAGGGGTAGACGATGTCGCCGTGGTCGTCGGCGTGCTGGTTCTGCTCTGACAAGTTCGCTCTCTGGACTACGTCTGAAGGCATGCGGGATTCACATGCCGACCAAACAGCAGGGGCGTGACAGGTGCAAGCGCCGTCAGCGTCGCAGCACAGGAAATGGCAGGAAGCTGACGATCAGGCGCAGCGCGGCGGCGCCGAGTAGCACGCCGATGAACGGCCAGTACACCATGTCGGGCTGGGCGCGCTTGCCGAACGTGACCATGAAGCTCAGCCAAATATACCAGGCGCCGAACAGGTGCAGGCGGCGCCAGGCGACCGCGCCGATCCATGCGGCCGTCCGATCGAAGGAGGTCGCCGCCATCACCGCGATCACGAGATAGGCGCTGCCGCCGGCGACCAGCATGCTCGACCCGCCAAGCTCCGCGAACAGCTTCGGATCGGCGACGGCAAGCGCGACGATGGCGATGGCGTGCAGCAGATGCGAGACGGCGAAGCTGAGGCCGAGCTGTCGCCGGTTGCGCAACTGCCAGCGCGTCCACGGATTCGGGCAGATGCGGAACAGCGCGGAGGCGATGAAGGCAAGCAGGAAGAGGACGAGCGAGGTCCGCGCCGTCAGTTTGATCGCCATGCGGATACCTTCGCTGCCGCCGATGGAGGCGAAGGCGGCAAGGGCTGCAACCGTCAAGATGGCCGCGAGCATGCCTGCCAGGGGCCAGCCTTCCAGGCCGGCCGGAAGAGCCGGGCTGCGCCTTGTTTCGTTCGACATTGTCGCTCCCCTCTTGCGTGCCTTCAGCATGTAATCAGTGATTACATGCTGGTGAGAGTGGGACAATGGAATGTAATCGGCGATTACATGATCGTGATGGCCCGGTATGGCGGCTTAAGCTCGGCTGCTGCTGGCTGGGGAACTCGGCTAGGCTCGCTGCGATGAACACGACGAAAGCGAATCGGACGGAACCGAGCGGGGACGCAGCGAGCGCCTCGTCCTATCATCACGGCAATCTGCGCGAGGCGCTGATCGCGGAAGGGATGGCGCTCGCGGCTGAAGGCGGGCTCGATGCGGTCAGCATTCGCGAGGTGGCGCGCCGCGTCGGCGTCTCGCCGGCGGCGCCCTTCCGGCATTTCCCCGACAAGGTCGCGCTGATGACGGCGGTGGCCGAGGAGGCGATGGCGCGCTTCCGGGTCGAGATCGCCGCCGCGCTGGCTCGCGAGACCAGCGACGACCCGATCCGGCGCATCCGCGCCATCGGCAAGGCCTTCCTCGACTGGGCAAGGCGCAATCCGACGCATTTCGAGATCATCTCCTCGCGCCGGGCGATCGATTTCGCCGGCTCGGTCTCGCTGGGCGCGGACAATGCCCAGATCCAGGCGCAAATGGTGAGCCTGCTTGAGGAGGCGGGCCGGCGCGGGCTCCTGCGCGTCGGCGATCCGCAGCTGATTCAGATCACCGGGCGGGCGCTGGTCTACGGTCTGGCGCGCATGTTGATCGACGGGCAGTTCCCGAGTTGGGGTATCGCGGAGGACGAAGCGGAGAACGTGATGGAACGCTCGCTCGATCTTTTCCTTGCCGGTCTGCTGAAACATCCGGTGACCGAAGAGCGTTCATGACGTTTGCGCCTCGCCTGTCATCGAACCGTCACGCTACGATGGCTTCAAGGCGGTGGCGGCCGCTTCGGCTGCAAGCAAACCGACACATAGCACAGCTACAGGACCGGCAGTGGCACGAGCGGCGTCGACAGCGAGAGCAAAGCGCATGACCCAAGATGTGGCGGAATTGCCGGTCCCGAAGACGGTAGCCCCGGTTCCCCCGGCAGCAGTGCTGCATCTCGACGAGGAGCTCAGGCAATCGCCGAAGCGCTTCATGAATCGCGAGCTGTCATGGCTGCAGTTCAATCGCCGGGTGATGGAGGAGGCCTCCAACCGCAACCATCCGCTGCTGGAGCAGCTGCGCTTCCTCTCGATCTCGGCGAACAATCTCGACGAGTTCTTCATGGTCCGCGTCTCCGGCCTGCGCGAGCAGCTCAAGGCGGGCGTGGTGACGCCGAGCCAGGATGGCCTCAGCCCGGCCGAGCAGCTCGCGGCCCTGGGCGAGGGCGTCGCGGCCCTGACCCGCGACCAGCAGATCCGCTGGACCGAGCTGAAGCAGGACCTGGAAGCGAACCGCATCATGCTGCTGCGCCCCGCCGATATCGGCGCGCAGGACCGCATCTGGCTGGAAGACCGCTTCCTGCATTATGTCTTCCCGGTGCTGACGCCGCTGGCGATCGACCCGGCCCATCCCTTCCCGTTCATCCCCAATCTCGGCTTCACCATCGCGCTCGCGCTGGAGCGGGTCAGCGACGGGCGCGCGCTCGACGCGCTGATCCGCGTGCCGGTGAAGGTGGACCGTTTCATCGAACTGCCTGACCTTGCCCGCGAGGGCGTCCAGCGCTTCATCATGCTGGAGGACCTTGTCTCGCTCTTCATCGCCAAGCTCTTCCCTGGCTACGAGGTCAAGGGCACCGGCTCCTTCCGCATCATCCGCGACTCCGACCTCGACATCGAGGAGGAGGCGGAGGACCTGGTCCGCGTCTTCGAGACCATGCTGAAGCAGCGTCGCCGCGGCGTCGTTATCCGTCTCGAACTCCATTCCGACATGCCGGCGCATCTGCGCAGCATGATCATCCGCGAGCTCAAGGTCGATCCCGACGAGATCGTGGTCGTCGATGGCATGATCGCCCTGAACGAATTGTCCCAGCTCGTCGGCGCCGACCGGCCGGACCTGAAGTTCAAGCCTTATAATGCCCGCTTTCCCGAGCGCATCCGCGAGCATGGCGGCGACTGCTTCGCCGCCATTCGCCAGAAGGACCTGATCGTCCACCACCCCTATGAGAGCTTCGACGTCGTCGTGCAGTTCCTGCAGCAGGCGGCGCGCGATCCCAACGTGGTCGCGATCAAGCAGACGCTCTATCGCACCTCCTCGAACTCGCCGATCGTCCAGGCCCTGGCGGAGGCCGCCGAGGCCGGCAAGTCGGTGACCGCGCTGGTCGAGCTCAAGGCGCGCTTCGACGAAGAGGCGAACATCCGCTGGGCCAAGGACCTCGAGCGCGCCGGCGTCCAGGTCGTCTACGGCTTCATCGAGCTCAAGACCCACGCCAAGCTCTCGATGGTGGTGCGCCGCGAGGCGGGCCAGTTCGCGACCTATTGCCATATCGCGACCGGCAACTACCACCCGATCACGGCGCGCATCTATACTGACGTCTCCTTCTTCACCGCCGACCCGGTGATGGCGCAGGACGTCGCCCGCGTCTTCAACTTCATCACCGGCTATGCCGAGCCGGCCGAGCTCGAGCGCATGGCGGTCTCGCCGGTCAACCTGAAGAAGCGCCTGCTCGACGACATCGCCGAGGAGGTCGCGCATGTGAAGGCTGGCCGCAAGGGCGCGATCTGGGGCAAGTGCAACTCGCTGGTCGATCCGGAGATCATCGACGCGCTCTACGACGCCAGCCAGGCCGGCGTGCAGATCGACTTCGTCGTGCGCGGCATCTGCTGCCTCAGGCCCGGCGTGCCAGGCCTCTCCGACAATATCCGCGTCAAGTCGATCGTCGGGCGCTTCCTGGAACACACCCGCGTCTATGCCTTCGGCGCCGGCCACGGCATGCCCTCGGCCAAGGCCAAGCTCTACATTTCCTCGGCCGATCTGATGCCGCGCAATCTCGACCGCCGCGTCGAGGCGCTGACGCCGATTCTGAACGCGACGGTCCACCAGCAGATGCTCGAGCAGATCATGCTGGCGAACTTTCTCGACAACGAACAGAGCTGGACCATCTTGCCCGATGGCGGCTCGCGACGCATTGTCCCGCCATCGGCCGAAGAGTCGTTCAACGCCCACAAGTATTTCATGACGAATCCGAGCCTGTCTGGTCGTGGCAAATCTCTCTCCAGTTCGAGCCCTCGCAGCCTCTCCCGCCGCGCCGGCAAGAAGGCCTGAGCAGGCTTCGGGCCGGCTGAGCGTCGACGACACCATTGCGATCATCGACATCGGCTCGAACTCGGTCCGTCTCGTCGTCTATGAGAACCTGTCGCGGGCGCCCGCGCAGGTCTTCAACGAGAAGGAGATGGCGGGCCTCGGCCGGCAGGTCGCCTCGACCGGCATGCTCGCGCAGGATGCGATCGACAAGGCGCTCTCGGCGCTGGTGCGCTTCCGCATCCTCTGCGAGGCGATGCATGTCGGGCAGCTCCGGGTCATCGCCACGGCGGCGGCCCGCTATGCCTCGAACGGCCCGGACTTCATCGCACGGGCGGAAGCGGCCGTCGGCCAGAAGATCGAGCTGATCTCCGGCGACCGCGAGGCCTATCTCTCGGCGCTCGGCGTGATCTCCGGCTTCGACCAGCCGCACGGCGTCGTCGGCGACCTTGGCGGTGGCTCACTCGAATTGATCTCGGTCGACGGCGACAAGGTCGGGGAGGGGATCAGCCTGCCGCTCGGCGGCCTGGCGCTGATCGACCGCTCGAGGAGCTCGATGAAGGCGGCCGAGAAGATCGTCCGCGACGATCTCGACCATCATCCGCAGCTCGCCGCTATGCGTGGGCGCGATTTCTATGCCGTCGGCGGCACCTGGCGTGCGCTGGCGACCCTGCATCAGCGCCAGTCGGGCTACCCGCTCAACGTCATGCACGGCTATATCGTGCCGGCGCGCGAGGCGAGCGACTTCGTCCGGCTGGTCGAGCGCGCCGACGCCTCGATGCTGGAAGCGATCGAGGCGGTCTCCTCGGCACGGCGTCCGCTGCTCGCCTATGGCGCGCTGGTGCTCGACCAGATCATCAAGCGCGGCCGGCCGCGCAATGTCGTGATCTCCGCCAATGGCGTCCGCGAAGGCCTGCTGCACGAGCAGCTCGACGAAAGCGAACGCTCTGCCGACGCGCTGCTGCGCGGCGCCGAGGACTACAACCAGCTGCGTGCCCGCGATCCGCGCCATGCCGCCGACCTGATCGCCTGGACCGACAAGCTCGTCGCCAGCGCCTATCCGCACGACGATCCGGCGTTGCAGCGGCTGCAGCTCGCGGCCTGCCTGCTCTCCGACATCGGCTGGCGCGCCCATCCCGACTATCGCGGCGAGCAGACGCTGAACGTCATCGCCCATGCCTCGTTCAGCGGCGTCGATCATGCTGGCCGCGCTTTCCTCGCGCTGACGGCGTTCTATCGCTATGCCGGCCTGAAGGCCTCGGCGCCGGCGGCCGAAGGGCTGCGACGGCTGCTGACGGTGCGCCTGCTCGAACGCATGCACATCCTCGCCGCGGCCTTCAGGGTCGCTTATCTGATCTCGGCCGGCATGCCGGGCATCCTGTCGCGGGCGCCGCTGGCCTGTGTCGACAGCCGGCTCGTCCTGCGCCTGCCGGATGATCTGAAGTCGCTGGCGAGCGAACGCGTCACCGGGCGGCTGAAGCAGCTCGCCAAGCTGCTCGGGCGTGAGATCGACATCCGCTGAGCCGCGAGATCTTTTCTAGCGCGTTTTCAGACCTTGGAAGGCCGTCGGCTGGATCGAGATCCGGCCGACGAATGGCCGATCATGCGCCAGGATGACGAAATAGGCGGCCGAGGCGACCAGTAGATAGAGATGCGCGGCGACGACCTGCATGCGGAAGGCATGGCTGTTGCAGATGATGATTGCGAGCAATGTCGTCGTCGAGATCAGCCACATTGCGCACCACTGCGCCCAGGTGATGCCGGCGATCGAGGCTGCCAGCCGCGCCTGTCGGGCGTGACGGATCTCAAGAAGCTGGTTGAGCAGCGGCGAATAGGCCGCCGCAGCATTTTGCCGGGACACCAGATGGATGGCGCCGAGCAGGTGCTTTTCCGACTGATCGAAGACGGGGTCGCTGAGCAGCCTGCTTCTGGCCATCGCCGGCCAGTCGATCGCGACGACCTCGCGCAGATAGGCTTGTAGCCCGCTGGTCAGCTCGGACCGCGTCTCCTCCGGCAGCACCACCGAAAGGGTGAGCGCGGTCTCCACTGCATCGGCCTCGCGCTGCACCGCTGTTCGTGCCGACACGGCATCGTTCCAGATGCCGGCGGCTGAGAAGGCGACGATCAGCGCGAACAACCCCCCACAGGCATTGATGACGGAATCGCGGATCGGCAGCGGCTGGTCCAGCCGGTAGCCGAGCCGCGGGATGGCGAAGCGCACGAGGCCGATCAGCAGCCAGCAGATCGCAAGGCTCAGCGCCAGCACGGCGAGGAACATCGCCGCCAGCGGCAATTGATGGAACAGGATGAACACGTTGCCCCCGAGAATCTGTCTGCGCTCGAACGATCGCAACAGACCTCAGTTTCGTCGCGGCGGACAAGCCCCGCCTTCCGAATAGGGGAGAACAGTCTTTTCCGGCGATCGTCTAGCCGACCGTGACCCGCCCGCGCACGATCTTGAGCGAGAGCGAGCCGTTCTTCAGCGCCAGCGCCTTCTCGCCGAAGATCTCGCGGCGCCAGCCATGCAAGGCCGGCACGTCCGCTTCGTCGTCGCCGGCGATCTCCTCGAGGTCGTCGGTGGAGGCGATGATCTTCGGCGCGACGCGCTCGGCATCGGCGGTCGCCTTGAGCAGCACCTTGAGCAGGTCGAGCACGGCGCCGTTGCCCGGCCGGCCGCGCTCGCGCTCCAGCCGGGGCAGGTCGCGCGGATCGATCGCCAGCGCCCGCTCGATCGCGGCGAGCACCTCGCCGCCGGCGCGCGAGCGTTCGAAGCCGTTCGGCACGGAGCGCAATTCGCCGAGCGCCTCGGCCGAGCGCGGCGCGCGCTGGACGATGTCCATCAGCGCATCGTCCTTGAGCACGCGCTGGCGTGGTACGTCACGATGCTGCGCCTCGCGCTCGCGCCAGGCGGCGAGCTCCATCAGCACGGCCAGCTCCTTCGGCTTGCGCAGGCGGCCCTTGAGCCGCTGCCAGGCGTTCTCGGGCTTGACCTCATAGGTGCCGGGCGAATTCAGCACCGCCATCTCCTCGGCGACCCAGCTCTCGCGACCGCTGGCGGCGAGATCGGCCTGCAGCGCGAGGTAGATGTCGCGCAGATGGGTGACGTCTGATTCGGCATAGACCAGCTGCGCCTCGCTGAGCGGGCGGCGCGACCAGTCGGTGAAGCGCGAGGACTTGTCGACGCGTGCCTTGGCGAGGTCGTTGACCAACTGCTCGTAGCCGACCGAGTCGCCATAGCCGCAGACCATGGCCGCGACCTGCGTGTCGAACAGTGGCGTCGGCAGCACGCGGCCGAGCATCCAGACGATTTCGAGGTCCTGCCGGGCCGCATGGAAGACCTTGACCACGTTCTGGTCGGTCATCAGCGCCATGAAGGGGGCGAGATCGAGCCCCTCGGCCAGCGGGTCGACCATGACGGCCTCGTCCGGCGAAGCGATCTGGACCAGGCAGAGCTTCGGATAATAGGTCGTCTCGCGCAGGAATTCGGTGTCGACGGTGACGAACGGGTGCGCGGCGAGGCGGGAGCAGGCGTCAGCCAGCTCTTCGGTGGTATTGATCAGCTTCATGGCAGGCGCTCTTAGCAGATGAAAGCGCGCCATGTCGCGGGCGTTCTTGATCAGGGCAATTGCTGGAAAGTGGTGCGCGTTCCCTTCCCCCCGCTTGCGGTGGGGAAGGGTTAGGGATGGGGGGCCGCAAAGCAAAGGCCCGGGCCTTCTTCCAGTTCAGCGTCGAGCGGCACTGCCCCCCACCCAACCCTCCCCACCGCAAGCGGGGGGGAGGGCTTGCGCCTGTCATCGACGGTGGAGGTTCCCTTCGGCAACGATCCTGCGTTCTTGACAACCGCGCTGCGCGCGTGTGGTTACGGCGCCAAATCGCTTGCGCGCCCGACCACGGCCGCATGGACGCCCGGAAAGCTGAACCCGTGACCCTGCATCGCTACCGTTCCCACACCTGCGGCGCGCTCCGCGAGAGCGACATCGGCGCGTCCGTGCGCCTCTCCGGCTGGTGCCATCGCATCCGCGACCATGGCGGCGTGCTCTTCATCGATCTGCGCGACCATTACGGCCTGACCCAGGTCGTGGTCGATCCGGATTCGCCGGCCTTCGCCGATGCCGAGAAGGCCCGTTCGGAATGGGTCATCCGCATCGACGGCAAGGTCAAGCCGCGCCTGGCCGGCACCGAGAACGCCAACCTCGCCACCGGCGCCGTCGAGGTCTTCGCCACGGGGCTCGAAGTGCTGGGCCCCTCGGCCGAACTGCCGCTGCCGGTCTTCGGTGACCTCGAATATCCCGAGGACACCCGTCTGAAGTACCGTTTCCTCGACCTGCGCCGCGACAAGCTGCACAGCAACATCATGCTGCGCACCAAGGTGATCGACTCGCTGCGCCAGCGCATGAAGTCGTCCGGCTTCTCCGAGTTCCAGACGCCGATCCTGACCGCGTCGAGCCCCGAGGGCGCGCGCGACTTCCTGGTGCCGAGCCGCCTGCATCCGGGCAAGTTCTACGCCCTGCCGCAGGCGCCGCAGCAGTACAAGCAGCTGATGATGATGGCGGGCTTCGACCGCTACTTCCAGATCGCGCCCTGCTTCCGTGACGAGGACCCGCGCGCCGACCGCCTGCCGGGTGAGTTCTACCAGCTCGACGTCGAGATGAGCTTCGTCGAGCAGGAAGACGTCTTCGCCACCATGGAGCCGGTGATCGCCGGCGTGTTCGAGGAGTTCGGCGAGGGCAAGTCCGTCACCAAGAACTGGCCGCGCATCCCCTATGCCGAGGCGCTGCGCAAATACGGTTCCGACAAGCCTGACCTGCGTAACCCGATCGAGATGCAGGACGTTTCCGAGCATTTCCGCGGCTCGGGCTTCAAGGTCTTCGCCCGCATCCTCGAGGGCGAGAAGAACCGCGTCTGGGCGATCCCTGCGCCGGGCGGCGGCTCCCGCGCCTTCTGCGATCGAATGAACTCCTGGGCGCAGGGCGAGGGCCAGCCCGGCCTCGGCTATCTGATGGTCAAGGAAGGCGGCGAAGGGCAGGGTCCGATCGCCAACAACATCGGCCCCGAGCGCGTCGCGGGAATCGTCGCCCAGATGGGCCTGAAGGCCGGCGACGCCTGCTTCTTCGCCGCGGGCGACCCCGACAAGTTCTACAAGTTCGCCGGCAGCGCCCGGAACAAGGTCGGCTCCGAGCTCGGGCTGATCGACGAGAACGCCTTCGCCTTCGCCTGGATCGTCGATTTCCCGATGTTCGAGTGGAACGAGGACGAGAAGAAGGTCGACTTCTCGCACAACCCGTTCTCGATGCCGCAGGGCGGCCTGAAGTCGCTGACGGAAGACGATCCGCTGGTGATCAAGGCGTTCCAGTACGACATCGCCTGCAATGGCTACGAGCTCGCCTCCGGCGGCATCCGCAACCACCGCCCCGAGGCGATGGTGAAGGCCTTCGAAATTGCCGGCTATGGCGAGGAGACGGTGATCGAGCGCTTCGGCGGCATGTACCGGGCCTTCCAGTATGGCGCGCCGCCACACGGTGGCATGGCTGCCGGTGTCGACCGCATCATCATGCTGCTCGCCGGCGCGACGAACCTGCGCGAGGTCGCGCTGTTCCCGATGAACCAGCAGGCCGTCGACCTCCTGATGGGCGCGCCCTCGCCGGCGACGCCCAAGCAGCTGCGCGAGGCGCATCTGCGCGTGAACCTGCCCGAAAAGGAAGGCTGAGCGACCCATGGCCTTCCTGCCTGCCGGGCGAGCCTTGCTGCTCGCCTGCTTCGTCGCGCTGCCGCTCGGCGCCTGCGTCGCCGGCCACTCCGAGACTGCCGCCGGACGCGCCTCCCTGCTGGCGACGACCGTGTCGCGCGCCATCGCCTGCAAGGCCGGCTCGCCCCAGCGCACGACGTTGGACCGCTTCCTCGCCGCCGAGAAGGCGCGCGGGGCGAGCGACGACCAGCTTGCGGCGGCCCGCTCGGCCTATGTCTCGATTTCCGAGGCCGAGACGATCAACCAGGACATCCGCCCGCAGCCTTGCACCGCCGAGGAGCGGGCGACGCTGCGGGGCAAGATGAACGATGTCCGCGCCGGCCGCTTCGAAGCGCCCTGACCGTCCATGATTGCGCTGAAGCCCAGTCTCGTCGCACTCGCGGCCGTCAGCCTTGCCGGCTGCGCTACCGTGGGGCCGATGCCCGGCACACCCGAGTTCACGGCCGCGCAGGTCTCGCGGGCCTATGATTGCGGGCTGAGGGTCGACCGCGGCCGTATCATCGCGCGCCTGCCGGCCGAGCAGCGCGGCCGCTTCGTCGCCGCCAATGCGAGCTATGCGGTGAAGTCCTACAACGCGCCGCGCCGCTGCGAGGCGCAAGAGCGCGAACGGCTCCAGGCGGAGTTGCGCCTGGGTTCCAAGCGCTGATCGGCTCTTGCCGAAAGCTGCTCATCCCGCGCAGATGCAGGCCATGAGCCATTCCGCCACCGACGTTACCGCCATCGTCGTCAGCTTCGACAGTGAGCAAGTGCTGCCGGCCTGCCTCGCCGCGCTGGCAGGCGAGGGCGTTGCGGCCATCGTCGTCGACAATGCCAGCAGCGACGCTTCAGCCGAGATTGCGACGCTGCACGGGGCCAAGGTCCTGCGCAACGAGCGCAACGAGGGCTATGGCCGCGCCAACAACCAGGGGGCGCGCGCGGCGACGACGTCCTTCGTCCTGATCGTCAATCCCGATCTCGAAATCCAGCCCGGCGCGGTCGCAGCCCTGCTGGCCGCGGCGCAGGCCTATCCCGACGCGGCCGCCTTCGCGCCGCGGCTGGTCGAGCCTTCGGGCCGGGTCTTCCTGCAGCCGCGCTCGCTGCTCTCGCCTAATCATCTCAACCGGGCGCGCCGGATCGTCCTGCCTGAGGGCGATGCCTGCCTGCCCTTCCTGTCGGGCGCCTGCCTGCTGCTGCGGCGGGAGGCCTTCCTGGGGCTCGGGGGCTTCGATCCCGCGATCTTCCTGTTCTACGAGGATGACGATCTCTGCCGTCGCCTGCGCGAGGCCGGCCAGGCGCTGGTCCATGTCGACGCCGCCCACGCCCGGCATGGACGCGGCAAGTCGAGCGCGCCATCGCCGCAACGCCGCTTCACGGCGCGCTGGCACCTCGCCTGGTCGGAACACTATGTCGCGCGCAAATGGGGGCTGCCGCTGCCAGGTTCAGGAAAGATCGCCGAAAACCTCGCCAGGGCAATCGGTTACGGCCTGATCTTGAATCGCGACAAGATGTACGCCCATGCCGGCTCGGCCCTGGGGGCGCTCGCCGGCCGGGCCGGCCGCAGCGCGCTGGCGCGACAGGGGCTGAGCGAGCAGCCGCTCCTTGCTGGTGCGGACCCTCTCTCGCGATGACCTAGGGTGCAGCGCCGGGCAGGTCCTCGATCCGTTCGGACAGAAGCGTCGGAATGAGCCGTCTGATCTCGGATTCCGGGAGCAGCCACCAACTGCTGCGCAGCAGCGCTGCGATGTGCTCCTCGCTCATCCGGTAGCGTACGATCCGGGCCGGATTGCCGGCGACGATCGCATAGGGCGGCACATCCCTGGTCACGACTGCGCGCGCAGCCACGACCGCGCCATGGCCGATGTCGACGCCGGAGAGGATGAGCGCCTGCGAGCCCAGCCAGACATCGGAGCCGATGACGACGTCGCCGCGCGTGACATCGGCTCCGTCCAGGCCCGCGGCGTCGGGCCAGAGGCCGAGCAGGGCGGAGAAGGGATAAGTCGTCGCCCATTCGGTGCGGTGGTTGCCGCCGAGCAGGATCTCGATCCCGTCGGCGATCGAGCAATAGCGGCCGATCGTCAGCTTCGCGCCGCTCTCGGCGAAGCGCACCTTGGGCCTGCCATAGGAATACGCGCCGATCGTGATCTGGCCCGGCCGGCGTGCCACCAGATTGGCGAGATGAAGGCGCGTCTGGTTATGCGGGTTGATCCAGCGGCGCAGAAAGCCGCGTGGGCCGGTCGGGAGACCGGCCCACCAGGTGGTAAGGGCACCCGGACGCCAGTCGGCGTCCGGAGCAGGCAGGATTGGCGAGCTCAACGCGCCGACCTCACTCCGCCGTGGCGTCGACATTGATCTTGTCGAAGATCTCCGTCGGTTCGCCGAGCGCGATCACATCGGCGAGGCCGAGACCAGCCGGCGTCTTGGCGGAGGCCTTGACGGTCAGCGTGCCCGGCTTGGCGACGAATCGGGCGACCGCGTTCGCCAGCGCCTTGGCGCCGTCGGACGGGCCGAGGATCGCGGCGAGACCGAGGCTCGCCATCATGCCGTATTCGCGGCGGACGTCCTCGACCTTGCGCTTCGACTTCTTCGCCTCGTTCTCGATCAGCTTCTCGGCGAGGCCGAGATTCTGCAGCTTCAGCTCGACATTCTTCGCGGTGGCGCCGAGCAGCGCGACCTGCGCGAGCGCGATATCACCGGTGAAAACCTCCTTGCCGATATTGCCGAGCATGCCGGTCGCGTCGAGCCTGGCCATGCCGGCGCCGCCAAGCGAGAGCGTGCGGATGGCGAACTCCTTGCTCGCCTCCTGCCAGGCCAGCGAGAGCTTCGCCGAAAGGTCGATATTGCGGTAGCCCATCGCCAGCAGGTCCTTGGCGGCGGGGTTGTCGGCGCTCTCGACGATCGGGAAGGTGATCTTGTCGAGGCTCAGCGTCATGTCGGTCGGGATGCCGTTGAGCTGCTCGCCGGCCTTGAGCTCGAAATTGCCGAGGCCGACTTGGATCGGCGGCCCGGCCGGGCGGCCGCGCTTGCCGTCCTGCGGCACGCTCATCTGCACGCCGCTCATCTTGACCGTGCCGAGCTTCGGGATGAAGCGGCGGAAGTCGAGCGTCTTGATGTCGACCGCGGAGTTGGCGACGGCTTTGACCTCGCGGATGACACCTTCCAGCGAGAAGCCGGAATAGCCGAACAGGCCGATGACGCCCTTGGCGCCGCTGCCTTCGAACTGCAGCCCCTCGATGGCGACGCCCGACTTCTCGGGGGCGTCCTCGCCGAAGGCGATGCGCGAGAAACGCATGTCGACCGGCTCCGCCTTGGCGCCGGGCTTGGGCGGCGTCTTCAGCGCCATCACGATGTCGCGGACCTCGCCGCTGCCATAGTCGACGGCGTCGAAGATCTCGGCCATGGCGACGAGGAGCTTGCGGTCGCGCGCCTCGCCGATCGCCGGGTCTTCCTTGCTGTTGAGATTACGCGAGGCCTTCTCCGATTCGTCGCTGAGCTCGGCGATGCGGGCCAGGAGCGCGCCCATCGGCTCGGAGGCGACGCGCGCCTTGAAGCCGCGCATCGAGGCCTTGCCGGCGGTGACCTTGCCCTGCTCGCCGAGGTCGAGGACATAGCCGTCCAGGTCCATCTTGCCGATGATCGGCTGCAGCGGGGCGGCCTCGCCGGGCTTGGCCTTCTCGCCGAAGATGCGGGCGATCTGCATGAGGTCGAGCACTTCGAAGCTGGTGCGCTTGATCTCGCCGTTCATCGGGCCGGTGGCCGCGCCCTCGACCTTGATCGTGCCGTCGCTCGATTCGCCGCGCCCGATCCGGCCTTCGCTGATGTCGAAGAACTTGATGTTGCGATAGGTGGTGACCTGCTTCTGCGGGCCGAAAGTCTGCTCCATCACCAGCGTCGGGGCGCTGATCTCGCTGGCTGTGAGCTTGCCGAGCCGGGTGATTGCGCTCTCGCCGGGCTGGACCGCCTGGCTCGCGCCGGCGATCGCACCGGCCACGCCGCCGGCCGGGGGGGCGCTGGTGCCCGACAGGAGCAGCGCGCGGAAGCTGTCGCGGTCGAGCGGCGTGCCCTTCACATCGAGCTTCGGGATCGACACGACGAACTTGCCGAAGTCGAGCTTCAGATTGTCGAGCTGGAAGTCGGCGGCGGAAGCTGAGCCCGTCAGAAGGAGGAGCAGGAGCCCCGCCGTGGGCAGCGGCCGGGAGCTGGCGAGGCGGCGGCCGGACAAGATCGTCATTGATGGTCTCCTGAAGCATCGTCGAGGCCCGCGAGCGCATAGCCCGGGCCAAGCTCCGATTGGCGGCGTCAGAGGCGGATTCGCCGACGGCGCGGCGAATTCGCTTCCGCTGGGAAGTCGGCGCAGACCCTGCCGCAAGGCGGCGGCGAAAGGAAGATGCGAGCGGCCTCGATCGGCGAAAAGCTTGACGGCGGGGCGCAGCTTCGTGCCATTGGCCCCAGAACCGCCACGAGGCCGCGGCAAGGCTGCCGCGGGGATGGCTGTCGGGCGCGAGGCGCGATGATGTCTGTTGTAGAACGTGTGCTGCGGGGCGTCTTTGCCGCCGTGCTGGTCGTCGGCGCCTTCGCCATGCTGCCCAAATCCGCCGAAGCGCAGGGCGCGCCTGCTGCGGGGCTGGAGCCGCTCGCCATCGTCACGAGCTCCGGACGTCACGCCTTCCAGGTCGAGGTGATGCGTACGCCCGATCAGCGTGCGCGGGGGCTGATGCACCGCCAGTTCATGCCGGCCGATCGCGGCATGCTCTTCGACTTCAAGCAGGTCGAGCCGGTCGCGATGTGGATGCAGAACACCTATATCTCGCTCGACATGCTGTTCATCCGCGCCGACGGCACGGTCGCGCGCGTCGCCGAGCGGGCGGAGCCGCTCTCGACCCGGACGATTCCCTCGGGCGAGCCGGTGCTCTCAGTGCTCGAGCTCAACGCGGGTATCGCCGAGAAGCTCGGCATCAAGCCCGGCGACAAGGTCGAGCACCCGCTGTTCAAGCGCTGATATCCGTCTCTAACTTATTGATAGAGAACGCGTGATCCGACCGGGTTGCTACGCAGCCTGATCGGCGCGTGCTCTAGGCCGGGCTTCCGGCTCAGCCCAGCTCTTCGGAAATGGCGCGACAGGTGGCGAGCAACGCCGCCAGCGCCTCGCGATGCTGCGGGCGCGCTTCGCGCCGGTTCAGATAGGGCACGACGATGCTGGCGATCGCCTGCCCCTTGCGATCGAGGATCGGAGCGCTGATGTCGGTCACGCCGACGACATCGTGGCTGTCGGCGATCAGGAAGCCATCCGCGGCGATGGCTTTCAGACCTCGATCCGAATCGGTGCCGTCCCGGAAGGCGAGGATGACCTGGCCGGAGGTCGAGGCGCAAGCAGGCCGGCGATAGCCCAGCCGCAGCGTGAAATTGATGTCGCCCGGCCCGGCGACGGCGACGATCACCACGGTCTCGCTCTTGCTCAACACGACCAGATGCGAGGATTGGCCGATTGTCTCGCTCAGGGTCTCCAGCGCCGGCGTTGCCACCTCGACCAGGTCGCGGGCGCGCGGCACCCGCATGCCGAGCTCGAACAGGCGGTTGCTGAGCGCGATCTCGTCGGTCGCCGGATCGCGATCGAGATAGCCGCGCTCGATCAAGACGAACAGCATGCGGAAGATCTCGTTCTTCGAGCGCCCGAGCCGCTCCGCGATCGCCCGCGCCGAAAGCGGCGTTTGCGCCAGCGCCAGCAACTCGATGATCTCCAGGCCTTTTTCCAGAGCGGGCGCCGGATAGGGGCGGGAGCGGGCATCGGCGGCGGTCTCGGCCGTCATCTGACGTCTCCAGGTTGATTTATTAGCGAAGCTTGACTGCATATACGAAACCGATAGCATTCCGCTAGGTCATTGCCGTTGCTGCCGGGGAGGGCAGGTGCGACTGGCCGCCCGGCTGCGAAGCAGTCGGCACCAACGATAAATCGGGGGAGCATCATGGGACGCGGTTTCAGATCGACGTTGTTTGCCGCCCTTGCCCTGTTTGCCGGGCTCGTCGCCAGCCTGGAGGCCCATGCGGACAAGCTCGACGACATCCTGTCCAAGGGCGTAGTGCGCATCACCGTCTTCGCCGATGTGCCGCCCTTCGGCATGATGAACGCCAAGCGCGAGCTCGAAGGCTTCGACGTCGACATGGCCAAGCTCGTCGCCAAGTCGCTCGGCGTGAAGCTGGAGCTCGTGCCGGTGCCGGCGGCGAGCCGCATCCCCTTCCTGCTCACCGACAAGTCCGACATGAACATCGCGGCGATGTCGATCACCGCCGAACGCGCCCGCCAGGTGATGTTCAGCGCGCCCTATGCCGACACCGCACTTGCCGTCTACGGCGCGAAGGCGCTGGCGGTGAAATCCGGCGCCGATCTCGGCAAAAGCCGCATCGCGGTCGCCAAGGGCACGACCGAGGATCTCGTGCTCTCCGCGCTGGCGCCCTCGGCCGACATCATGCGCACCGAGGACAATGCCACGGCGGTGCAGGCCTATCTGGCCGGCCATGCGCAGTTGCTCGCGGCCAACAGCGTCGTCGTGGTCGAACTCGCCAAGCAGAACCCGTCCAAGGAGTTCGACTTCAAATTCGCTTTGCGGCGGGCTCCGGCCCACATCACCATCCGGCGCGGCGAGCACGACCTGTTGCGCTGGCTCGACACACTGATCTTCCAGAGCACGCTGAACGGCGATCTCGACGAACTCCACAGGAAGTGGCTCGGCGGGCCGATGCAGCCGCTGCCGGCGCTCTGAGAGCGGCGCGGGAGATGTCGAGGCACGACTTCGCGGTCGAAGAGTTCGCCGAACGGCGCGCCCAACTGCGACGGACGATGGCGGAGCAAGGGCTGGACTGGCTCGTGCTCTTCCATCCCGTCTCGATCCGCTGGCTGATCGGGTCGGACGCCAAGAGCTATCAGGAGTTCCAGTGCCTGCTGATCCCGGCGGCCGACGGGCCGCTGGCGATGATGGCGCGCGAGGGCGAGCGCGCCGAGATCCTGGACGATGCGCTGGTCGACCGGTTGGAGACCTTTGGCGGCAACGAGAACGAGGATCCGGTCCCGCGATTCGCGCGCCTTGTCGACGAGCTCGGCCTGCTGGCGGGCCGCGTTGGCGTCGAGGTGCCGGCCTATTACCTCCACCCGCATCACCACATTGCGATCCGCGACTTGTTCGGCTCGGGCTTCGTCGAGGCGACCAATCTCGTCCACGACCTCAGCCTGGTGAAATCGCCGGCCGAGCTCGGTTACATCAAGAGGGCGGCGGCGATCGCGGACGAAACGCTGACCGTCTTCGGTGCGGCGCTACGCCCCGGCCGCAGCGAGCTCGAGATCGCTGGCGAGGTTTATGGCGCGTTGCTGGCGCGCGGCAGCGGCCTGTCGGCGAGCCCGATCAACCTCGTCTCCGGCGAGCGCTCCTGCTACAGCCATGGCGCGCCGACCGAGCGCCGACTGCAGGCCGGCGACTATGGCAGTGTCGAGTACGGCGCGACGGTCCGGCGCTACACCGCGACGCTCGGCCGACAATTCTGCCTCGGCCAGCCCACCACCAGAATGCGCGAGCTCTACGAGATCGTCCGCCGCGCCTGCGATGCCTGCATCGCCGAGATCCGCGACGGCGCCCCCGCGACCGCGCCACACGAGGCGGCCAAGCGCGTGATCGGCGAGGCTGGCCTTGAGCATGGCCGCGTCCACACCTCCGGCTACGGGCTGGCGCCCGGCTTCCCGCCGAGCTGGGGCGAGCCGATGCATATGATCGGTGGCAGCCGCTACATGCTCCGCGCCGGCATGGTCGTCAGCGTCGAGCCGCCGGTCTTCCTGCACGAGGAAGGGTTGGGCGCGCGTCTCATCGACAACGTCCTCGTCACCCAGGGCGGCTGTGAATTGCTGTCGCGCAGCTCGCGCGATCTGATCGTCGTGTAGAGCGTTTTCGAGCGAAGCGGGCACCGGTTCGCGCGAAAATGCGATAACGCAAGCACCCGGATCATCTCCATGTTTCGGGGAAACGCGGACATGATCCGGCTTTGCGACGCCGCGAACTGTTCCCATCCCGTCTGTTCGATGCTATGGCGTAGCGCGTCGCTGCGTCTCGCAAGGATGCTGTGGCGGTTCGGCAAGTGATTCCATGCACTTGCAGGACATTCGGGGTATAGCGCAGCCCGGTAGCGCATCTGCTTTGGGAGCAGAGGGTCCCAGGTTCGAATCCTGGTGCCCCGACCATTTTGGGCTTTGCCGGAAGGCGAGGGGGAGCATGACGGCACGCATCTATTCGCCGGCCCGCAACGCGATGCAGTCCGGCACGGCCAAGACCGGCCGCTGGCTGCTGGAATACGAGCCCGAGCGGCCGCGCGAGATCGAGCCGCTGATGGGCTGGACCTCGTCGGGCGACATGAAGAGCCAACTCAGGCTCTGGTTCGACACGGCCGAGGAGGCCGTCGCCTACGCGACGCGCAACGGCATCGCCTACCGCCTGGAGCAGCCGCATCAGGCCAAGCGCCGCGCCATGACCTACTCGGATAATTTCAAGTTCAACCGCGTCGGCCAGTGGACGCATTGAAATTCAAGTGAACGGCGGACACCAAGTCTGCCGCTCCCTTCAGGGCCCGTAGCTCAGCTGGATAGAGCAGCAGCCTTCTAAGCTGCTGGTCACAGGTTCGAATCCTGTCGGGCTCGCCATCGTTTTCGTTATGAATTTATTTTTCTCCCGCTTTCCGTCGTGACCCGCCAACTGCTGGTCGGTCTGACTTTCGGCCGCCGTCCGTTCGCACGGCGCGGCGCTTTTGGGCGCCATTTACAATCCGTTTCACGGTCTCTTTGAACGTACCGCGATAGCTCCTTCGGCGATATCTGCGTCGATCGTGCCAGTATCTCGCGATCGGTCAGGTCGCCGTGTCGGAACGATGTGATCGACAGTTCATCGATGAGGTCGGCGGCACGGATGAGGCGCTTCACTCGTCCGCATCTACTCAGGCTGGCCCGTTCCCGATGGCCCCGGGGCAAGCGCCGGACGGGCCACCAGATTGGCTTGTCGCACCGCAAGCCCACAGTTTAATATCACTTCGCAGACGAGGCCTGCATTCCGCCAAATGTGCTGACGATGCCCACCTTTTCTAGGAGGAGCCGTGATGTCGCTATCTCCAGCGGACAAAGTGCATATCAATGTCGATTTCGCGACGATCCTCGCAAATTATCCGGCAAACAATCAGCTTCCACCCGCGCTTCAGAAGCTGATAGACGACCTGAACAAACCCTATTTGCCGAAAAAGCCGAACACATCCTGCTGCTTGCAGGTGTGTCACGCGTTCAACAAATCTGGCATCCGTGTCCCTTCGGGCAACTTCAGACCTGGAGACCCCAAGCGCGTAGCAGAGGAAATCCCTCGGAAGTCTGGCGTTTACTATCTCATGGCCGTCGACGAGATGATCAACTACATGTCGGGCGCTTTCGGCCCGCCGATCGTTTTGGGGGCAGCGCGCAGTACAAGCCGAGCCGATGTCGCGGCGCTTACGGCGATGGTACAGGGGCTCGAAGGTGTCATGACCTTCGGCAACGGCCATATCGAGCTTTGGAACAAGTACAACATCGTCCAGGATTCCGGTGCGATGGTCATGGACGCCGGCTGGGTCTGGAGCAAGAAGCCGATTCGGTTCTGGCGGATCGGCTCTTCCAGCGCGACTGCCTTTTCGGGAACGGATTCCCTGAGATTCGCCGGCTGGTGGGACGTCAACGACGGCCAGCAATACTACTATTACATCGATGGAAAGAGCGGAAAAGTCTCCTATACAAAGGCGCGGCCGGCAAACAGCACGATCAAGAACATGAATGTGCACCTGAATAGCGGCGATACCACCATTGCCGGCACCAATATCATATTCGACTGGGACCCCGCCGATGGCGGTGCGACCCGAGAGACGTTCACATTTGATGCCAGCGAACCGACGACCATGAAGGGACGCTCGAACCGCTACGGAGACTTGCTTGCGAAGAAGATGTTCGTCTGACGGACCGCACTTTCTGCAAAGAAAGCCCGACCAGACGCCGATGACCTGTCCGGAGCTCTTCCGCGAGCGTCAGCTCGCGCGCTGTGGTGCCGACGGGAGGCGCGGCTTCCGCTGTTGTTGAGGCCGTCCGAGCCGGAATGACGATGAGAGTTCGCGGTTCACTAGGCCAGTTCAGCCCTCCGCCTCGTCCCGGCGCAGTTCGAAGGCGAGCATGGCGTCTGCCAGCGCTTCCAGCTCGCGCTCCTTGTCCTTGCTGTCGGGCGCGGCGTTGAGCTCGGTCACGCGCTGCTGGGCGCGCTCATAGTCTTCATCGGTGTGAACGGCGATCGGCATCTTCATCGTGCTCCTGCCTTCCTGATGCGTGTACGGTCTCGCGGGCGTCCGGCGCGCCGTGCGCACAAGCAACCCCCGGCGCAATCTAGGGTTCCTTCGCGCGTTTCGCCATGTTCAGGACAAACTTGGCCTCGAATGCGAGCCTGCCAGGGTCGGAACGTGCCGACCCGCGTCACTGTGGATTGCGCCTGCGCGCTTGCCGCGAGCGATGCGAGGCCGTAAACGCGCCGCGGCCAACCCGATTGCCTGTTCGCCGGTCCGCTGCCCGCAAGGGGTGGGCCATGCATGGTTCGGCCACAAGGAGTGTCGATGATCTCGCTCGGCTCCGGTCTCGACCGGCTCGCTAGCTTCGCGTCCGCGAGCCACCGGCGCGCCTGCCTGCTGCTCGTCCTGTTGTCGCTGTCGGCGTTCCTGCCGGGCTTCGCCAGCCTGCAGCCCTTCGACCGCGACGAGCCCCGCTTCGCGCAGGCCAGCAAGCAGATGCTGGAGACGCGCGACTTCGTCGACATCCGCTTCCAGGACGAGGCGCGGCACAAGAAGCCGGTCGGCATCTACTGGCTGCAGGCCGCAAGCGTCGCCGCCGGCGAGGCGCTCGGCGTGCCGCAGGCCCGGACCACGATGTGGCTTTACCGGCTGCCCTCGCTCATCGGCGCGGTCGCGACCGTGCTGCTGACCTATTGGGCGCTCCTCGCTTTCGTCGGCGCCCGCCTCGCTCTTCTCGGCGGGGCCCTCATGGCGGCGGCCGTGCTGCTCGGCGTCGAGGCGCGTTTTGCCAAGACCGACGCATTGCTCGCCGCCTGCGCGGTCGCGACCATGGGCGCGCTCGCCCGCGCCTGGCTCGACTGGACGCGCTCGCTCGCCTTCGTGCCGAGTCGCCACAACTGGCTGGTGTTCTGGTCGGCGACGGCGCTCGGCCTGCTGCTCAAGGGGCCGATCGTACCGATGGTCTGGGGCCTCGCGGTGATCGTGCTCAGCCTTCGCGAGCGTTCGCTGCGCTGGTTCGCGCCGCTGCGTCCGGGGCTCGGCCTGTTGCTTTGCCTCGTCGTGGTGCTGCCCTGGTTCGTCGCCATCGCGATCAAGACCGGCGGTGATTTCTTCGCCGAGAGTGTCGGTAAGGACATGCTCGCCAAGGTCGGGGAGGGGCAGGAGAAGCATTGGGGCCCGCCCGGCCTCTATCTGCTGCTGTTCTTCGGCACCTATTGGCCCTCGGCCGCATTCGCAGCGATGGCGATCCCCTTCGCCTGGGTGAAACGCCGCGAGCCGCAGATCCTGTTCCTCCTCGCCTGGATCGTGCCGTCCTGGATCGTCTTCGAGGCGGTGCCGACCAAGCTGCCGCACTACGTTCTGCCGCTCTATCCGGCGATCACGGCGCTGCTCCTGCTCGCTCTGGTCAATGGCGGCATCAACCGCTTCCGCCGTGGTTCCGACCTGACCGCCTTCCTCGTCGTCGCTGTGCCGGCGGCGCTGGTCGGCGTGCTGCTCTACGGCACCTGGACGCTCGACCGGACCTTGCCCTGGCTCGCTTTGCCGGTACTGGCGCTGGCGCTCATCGTCGCCTTCCGCAGCTTCCTGGCCTATCGCGAGGGCGCCTTCGAGGGCGCGCTCTGGCGTGGCGTGGTCGCGAGCCTGCTGCTTGGCGCCGGCGTCTACGGCCTGGCCTCGCCGAGCCTGCGCGGCCTCAAGCTCTCGCCGCGGCTGGCCGAGGCGGTGCAGGCCGTCGCCTGTCCGAATCCCGAGGTCATGACCGTCGGCTATCGCGAGCCGAGCCTCGTCTTCCTGGTCGGCACCAATCTGCGCATGGGTGCCAACGGCAGCACTGCCGCCACCTTCCTGCGCGAACCCGGCTGCCGGGTCGCACTGGTCGAGGGCCGTTTCCTCGACGGTTTCCGGCAGGGCCTCGCTGCCTCGGGACAGTCGCCGCGGCTGCTGACCACGATCACCGGCTTCAACCTCAACGGCGGCAAGCGCCTCGAGATGAGCGTCTATGTCCGCGAGTGATCGGCGCTTGCCCCGTCGCGACGCTTGACGCAGTTTGCGCGCCGCCATGCAGAAAGACTTCAATCCGTGACCGAACCCGCGCCTTCAGACGGCCAGCCCCGGCTCAGCATCGTCGTGCCTGTCCGCAACGAGCAGGGCAACATCGCCCCGCTCGTCGGCGACATCGAGACGGCCTGCGCCGGCATCGGCGCCTTCGAGCTGGTCTATGTCGATGACGGCTCGAGCGACGGCACCGCCGCGGCACTCGCCGATCTCGCACTGACGCGGCCCTGGTTGCGGGTCGTCCGCCATGCCCAGTCCTGCGGCCAGTCGGCGGCGGTGCGCAGCGGGGTGAGGGCGGCAAGGGCGCCGATCGTCGCGACGCTCGACGGTGACGGCCAGAACGATCCGGCCTTCATCCCGGCGATGCTGGCGCAGATCGAGGCGGCCGGTCCCTCGGCCGGTCTGGTCCAGGGCCAGCGCGTCGGCCGCAAGGACACCGGCTTCAAGCGCATGCAATCGCGCATCGCCAACAAGGTCCGCGGTGCCATCCTCAAGGACGGCACGCGCGACACCGGCTGCGGCCTGAAATGCTTCCGGCGCGAGATGTATCTGGCGCTGCCCTATTTCGACGCGCTGCACCGCTTCATGCCGGCGCTGGTCGTGCGCGAAGGCTTCACCGTCCTGCATCACGACGTACGCGATCGCCAGCGCCTCACCGGCGTCTCGAACTATGGCTTCTTCGACCGGCTCTGGGTCGGCATCCTCGATCTCGTCGGGGTCTGGTGGCTGATCAGGCGCCGCAAGCGCGTGCCGCAGATCGTGACGGAGGCGCGCTGATGCTCATCGACCTGCAGAACATGATCGGGAACTATTTCCACGACGTCTTCGTCAACAATGTCGATTGGTGGGTGCTGCTCGGCGTGGTCGCGCAGGGCCTGTTCACCATGCGCTTCGTGGTGCAGTGGCTCGCCAGCGAGAAGGCGCAGCGCTCGGTCGTGCCGATGACCTTCTGGTGGTTCTCGATCGGCGGCGGCATGCTGCTCCTGATCTACGCGCTCTACCGCCGTGATCCGGTCTTCATCCTCGGCCAGGGCTTCGGCGTGTTCGTCTATCTGCGCAACCTGCAATTCGTCCTGCGGGCCAAGGCGCGCGGCGAGGATACGAATTCCGGGCCGGGCTGAGGCGAGACGTCAGTATTCGCCGACGGGGAAGCCGTGGCGCGCCATCATGGCGCGGTGCCAGTCGCTGCCAATAAGGCTTTCGAGGGCGGCATTGAGGCGCTCCCGCAGCGCGGCGTGCTGCTTGCCGAAGGCGAAGGCTCCGGCCGCTGGCGTGCTTTCGCTGGTGGGCACGCTGACGACCGCCAGTTTTGCATCCGGCTGGCGGGCGAGGTAGCCGCGATGGGCCATGGCGACGCTGGCATAGGCGTCGGCCTGGCCAGCCCTGACCGCTGCTACGGCCTCTTCCTGCGTCGCGACGCGGATCGTCCGCTCCGGTGCGATGCCGGCCGCGAGCCCGGCTTGCTCCTGAACCTGCCCGCCGACGACGACGAGGCGGGCGCCAGCCGCCGCGACGGCACGATAGCCGGTCAGCCGCCCATGATCGGCTGACCGGACCAACAACCCGTCGGCAAGCGTCCAGACGGGGCGGCTGAAATCGACGAGCCGCTGGCGCTCTGTCGTGACGAAGAGCGGCGTGGTCACGGTCCAGCGTCCGCTGGCGAGCCCGGGCAGCAGCTCGGCGAAAGTCGTCAGCTGCTGCTCGAACTCCGTGATGCCGAGCGTCCGAAAAGCCGCCGTCACCAGCTCGACGTCGCAGCCTTGCGCAGTGCCGCTGGCTGCCGGCCAGCAGAAGGGCGGCTCGTCGAGATAGGCGAAGACGATCGGCCGTTCCGACATCGAGGTGGCGTTCAGCTCGCCGCCCTCAGCCGCGTGAAGCCGGCGTCGAGATCCTCCTTCAGGTCCTCCAGGTCCTCGAGGCCGATATGGAGACGGATCGTCGGGCCGTTGAAGCCGGGCTTGGTCGCGGTGCGATAGCGCTTGCAGTCGAAGGGCAGCACAAGGCTCTCATAGCCGCCCCAGGATGCGCCCATGCCGAACAAGGCGAGCCCGTCGAGCAGGGCGGCCACCGCCTTCATCGAGACGGGTTCGAGCTCGATCGAGAACAGCGAGCAGGCACCGGTGAAATCGCGCTTCCAGAGGGCGTGGCCGGGATCGCCGGGCAGCGCCGGGTGAATTACACGGGCGACCTCAGGGCGCGCGGCCAGCCAGCGCGCCATTTCCAGCCCGGCAGGTTGCTGTTCCTTCAGCCTGACGGCCAGGGTCCGGATGCCGCGCAGCGTCAGATAGGCGTCCTCGGCGGCGATGATCACGCCGAGTGCGTCCCAGGTCAGCTTGAGCTGAGCATAGTACTCCGGTGTGCGGGCCGACACCGTGCCGATCAGCACGTCGGAATGCCCGGCGTAGTATTTCGTCCCGGCCTGGACCGAGACGTCGACGCCGAACTTGTGCGCATCGAAGAAGAGCGGTGTCGCCCAGGTATTGTCCATCATCACCATGATATCGCGGGCATGCGCCGCGGCCACGATCGCCGGGATGTCCTGGACCTCCAGGGTCTGGGAACCCGGCGACTCCGTCCAGACCGCCCTCGTGTTCGGCTTGAACAGCTCCGCGATGCCCTCACCGATGAGCGGGTCGTAATAGGTGACCTCGACACCGTAGCGCGGCAGCATCCGGTCGCAGAAGTTGCGCATCGGATGGTAGACGCTGTCGGTCACGAGGAAATGGTCGCCCGCCCTCAGGAAGGCGAGCGTGGGCAAGGTGCAGGCGAGCAGGCCGGAGGAGCAGGCGAGGACGCCGGCGCCGCCCTCCATCGTGTCGGCGGCGGCAAGCAGCGCGTCGATGGTCGGGCTGCCCGACGTGCCGTAGCTGTAGCGCGCCTTGCGGACGAGGAAATCCTCGGTGTTCGGGTAGACCACCGTCGAGCCGCGGACGATCGGCGGGTTGACGAAGCCATAGCTGTCGGACGGGTCGCGGCCGGCGAGGGCAAGGCGGGTCTTCTCGCGCAGCCGCGCGAATTCGGGCTTGGACAGCTTTTTCATGGGGCGGGAGACGAGCCTGGGCGGGATCGGGATGGGGCAGGTTGTGGCCGCACTTGACCACCCCCCGAAAGTCGCATGTGATGTCAGCCGTGAAAAGAGGCAGATATACCAGCTGCCCTTGCTTGACGCTCATGCATGGCTCTGGCAATCGGCCAGCGCCGAACTTCGCATAAGTTTTGGGCATCGAACGGGGCAGCAAGTCGCGACGATGCGAGGGGACCGGCACGTTCCGGCTGGCAAACGCCGGCAGGGCCATCAACGGGAGAAATCGATATGAAGAAATTCATGGCAGCCGCGGTCGCCGGGTTCGGCTTCGCGCTGGCGGCGGCGAGCGCACAGGCGCAGGCGCCGCAGACCCTTAGTCAAGTGAAGAGCCGCGGCATCCTGAACTGCGGTTCCAACACCGGCCTCGCCGGTTTCGGCGTGCCGGATGCGCAGGGCAACTGGACCGGCCTCGACGTCGAGTTCTGCCGCGCTATCGCCGCCACGGTCTTCAACGATCCGGGCAAGGTGAAGTTCATCCCGCTCTCGGCCAAGGACCGCTTCACGGCCCTGCAGTCGGGCGAGGTCGACGTGCTCGTGCGCAACTCGACCTGGACAATGTCGCGCGACACCGCGCTCGGTCTGCAATTCACCGGCGTCAACTATTATGACGGCCAGGGCTTCCTGGTCCGCAAGAAGCTCGGCGTGACCTCGGCCATGCAGCTCAATGGCGCCTCGGTCTGCACCCAGCAGGGCACCACGACCGAGCTCAACCTCGCCGACTTCTTCCGCGCCAACAACCTGAAATACGAAGTCGTCGCCTTCGCCACCTCGGACGAGACCGTCAAGGCCTATGATTCCGGCCGCTGCGACGCCTTCACCACCGACGCTTCGGGCCTCTACGCCGAGCGCTTGAAGCTGACCGCTCCGGACGATCACATGGTCCTGCCGGAGATCATCTCGAAGGAGCCGCTCGGACCGGCGACCCGCAACACCGACGCCCAGTGGTTCGGCCTCATCAAGTGGGTCCACTACGCCATGCTGAACGCCGAGGAGCTCGGCGTGACCAAGGCCAATGTCGACGAGATGCTGAAATCCAGCAATCCCGAGATCAAGCGCCTGCTCGGAACCGAGGGCAAGTTCGGCGAGAGCATCGGCCTGACGACGGACTGGGCCTACCGCATCATCAAGCATGTCGGCAATTACGGCGAGAGCTTCGAGCGCACAGTGGGCCAGGGCTCGCTGCTGAAGATCGCCCGCGGCCAGAACGCGCTGTGGACCAAGGGCGGCCTGCAATACGCGCCGCCGGTTCGCTAAGAGCCCAAGCGGGGCGGGCGCTTTCAGCGTCCGCCCCGATTCTTTTCCAGGGTACTGGACAAGGTGGTTTGCGGGACCGTGCCGGTCACGGCCCGCCCACCCACCGACCGAGAACGGGACGAACCCGTTACGCCAGACAGGGGACATGCATGATCAGGATCATCAGCGCGGCACTGTTCGCCGTCGCGGCGTTGTTCGGCTCCGTGAGCGCGCAGGCGCAGCAGACCCTTGCTCAGATCAAGAGCAGGGGCGTCCTGAACTGTGGCTCCAACACCGGCCTGATCGGCTTCGGCGCGCCTGATCCGCAGGGCAACTGGAGCGGCCTCGACGTCGAATATTGCCGCGCCATCGCCGCGGCGATCTTCAATGATCCGACCAAGGTGAAGTTCATCCCGCTCTCGGCCAATGACCGCTTCAAGGCGCTCCTGGCCAGCGAGGTCGACGTACTAGTGCGCAATTCGACCTGGACGATCAGCAACGACACCCCGCCCGGCCTGCTCTTCACCAACGTCAACTATTATGATGGCCAGGGCCTGATGGTGCGCCGCAAGCTCGGCGTCATGTCGGTGATGCAGCTGGCCGGCGCCTCGATCTGCGTGCAGCGTGGCACGACGACCGAGCTCAACCTCGTCGACTTCTTCAAGACCAATAACCTGCGCCACACGATCGTATCCTTCGACACCGGTCCGGAGACGCTCAAGGCCTATGATGCCGGCCGCTGCGACGCCTTCACCACGGACGCCTCGTCGCTCTATTCCGAGCGCCTGAAGCTGACGGCGCCGGACGACCACATGGTCCTCGTCGAGATCATCTCGAAGGAGCCGCTCGGCCCGCTGACCCGCGACAACGATTCGCAATGGTTCAAGCTTGTGCGCTGGGTTCATTTCGCCATGCTGAACGCCGAAGAGCTCGGCGTGACCAAGGCCAATGTCGACCAGATGCGGGGCTCGACCAACCCGGAGATCAGGCGCCTGCTCGGCATCGACGGCAAGTTCGGCGAAGGCCTCGGCCTGACGGCCGAGTGGGCCTACCGGATCGTCAAGCATATCGGCAATTACGGCGAGAGCTTCGAACGCACCGTCGGCAGCCGCTCGATGCTGAGGATGTCGCGCGGCCAGAACGCGCTCTGGACCAAGGGGGGCTTGCAGTACGCGCCGCCGATCCGGTGAGGTTGCGGCGGCGTAGGCGCCGACGGATCGGTGCGGTGGTTTTGTCCGGGAGAATGGGAAAGGAGGAGGCGGCCGGTGGGGACTGGCCTGGAGCTTGCTAGCTAATCGAGAGCGGGAAAACCCGTTCCGCCAAACAGGGGACAACAACAATGAAACAGATCATTGGCGCGGCGCTCATCGCCGTCTCCGCCGCCATATGCGCGAGCGGAGCGCTAGCCCAGTCGCCTACTCTGGCGCAGGTCAAGAATCGCGGCATCCTGCACTGCGGCTCCGGCACGGGTCTCGCCGGTTTCGGCATCCCTGATCAGCAGGGTAACTGGAGCGGCATGGACGTCGACGTCTGCCGCGCCGTCGCCTCGGCCGTCTTCAACGATCCGACCAAGGTCAAGTTCATCCCACTCTCGGCCAAGGACCGCTTCACCTCGCTGCAGTCGGGTGAGGTCGATCTGCTGTCGCGCACGACGACCTGGACGCTCTCACGCGATACCGCGCTCGGCCTGAACTTCGCCGGGGTCAACTATTATGACGGCCAGGGCTTCATGGTGCGCAAGAAGCTCGGCGTCGATTCCGTGCTGAAGCTCGCCGGCGCCTCGATCTGCACCCAGCAGGGCACCACGACCGAACTCAACCTCGCGGACTATTTCCGCAGCAACAAGATCAAGTACGAGGTCGTCGCCTTCGCCTCCAACCAGGAGACGGTCAAGGCCTATGAGGCCGGCCGCTGCGACGCCTTCACCACCGACGCCTCGGGCCTTTACGCCGAGCGTCTGACGCTCTCGACTCCGGACGACCACATGGTGTTGCCGGAAATCATTTCGAAGGAACCGCTCGGCCCGGTCGTGCGCCATGGCGACGATGTCTGGCTCGATATCGTCAAATGGTCGCTCTTCGCTATGGTCAATGCCGAGGAGCTGGGCATCACCAAGGCCAATGCCGACGAAATGCTCAAATCCGACAACCCGGAGATCAAGCGTTTCGTCGGGACCGAAGGCAAGTTCGGCGAGCCGATGGGCCTGACCAATGATTGGGCCTATCGGATCATCAAGCACGTCGGGAACTACGGCGAGAGCTTCGAGCGCAATGTCGGCTCTGGCTCGCTCCTCAAGATCGCGCGCGGCCAGAACGCGCTCTGGAGCAAGGGCGGGCTGCAATACGCGCCGCCGATCCGCTGAGAACCACCGATGCGCGGCATCCACCGCGCATTGATCCTTGAAGCTGTCTTGTTCCGGCGAACCGGATAAGAATACCGGCCGGCAGTGACCCTCTCGGGTCGCTGCCGGACCCTCGGTCGCCAACACTCGAAAAGGGCGTCAGACGTGTCGACCACTTCCGCAGAGATCAAGCCGGGCAAGGCCTCGCTGCTCTACGACCCGAAGATCCGGGGCTATGTCTATCAGTTCCTGCTGCTCGCCATTGTGGGCTTCCTGATCTGGTCTGCAGCTTCGAACGCGATCGAGAACCTGCGGGCGCAAAAAATCGCCTCCGGCTTCGGCTTTTGGCACAACGCCTCCGGCTTCGACGTCAACCAGAAGCTGATCCCCTACGACGCTTCGACCGGTACTTATGGTCGCGCTTTCTGGGTCGGCCTGCTGAACACGTTGCTCGTCGCCTCGATCGGCATCGTGCTGGCGACCTTCCTCGGCTTCTTCGTCGGCGTCGCCCGGCTGTCGAGCAACTGGATCGTTTCGAAGATCGCGATGATCTATGTCGAGGTCATCCGCAACGTGCCGCTGCTGCTGCAGCTGTTCTTCTGGTACAATGCGGTGCTGAAGCCGCTGCCCAACCCGCGCCAGTCGATCGTGCTGCCGGCCGGTTTCCTGCTCAACAACCGCGGGCTCTACGTTCCCGATCCGCAGTTCGGGCCCGGCGGCAACCTGATCATCTGGGCGTTCCTGATCGGCCTCGTCGCCACCTTCGTGTTCCGGTCCTGGGCCCGCAAGCAGCAGGCCGCGACCGGTAAGCAATATCCCATCGGCCTCGCCGCCCTCGGCCTGGTCATCGTCCTGCCGGCGCTGGTCTATTTCGCCACCGGCCGGCCGATCACCTTCGTCTATCCCGAGCTCGCCGGCTTCAACCTGCGCGGCGGCATCCAGATCTTCCCGGAATTCGTCGCGCTGCTGGTCGGTCTGACGACCTATACGGCGGGCTTCATTGCCGAGGTGGTCCGCGCCGGCATCCTCGCCGTCTCGAAAGGCCAGACCGAGGCTGCCAACGCACTCGGCCTGCGGGCTGGGCCGACGTTGAAGCTGGTGGTGATCCCGCAGGCCATGCGCGTGATCATCCCGCCGCTGACCTCGAACTATCTCAACCTGACCAAGAATTCCTCGCTCGCGGTCGCGATCGGCTATCCCGATCTCGTCCAGGTCTTCACCGGCACGGTGCTGAACCAGACCGGTCAGGCGGTCGAGGTCGTCGCCATCACCATGGCGGTCTACCTGACCATCTCGCTGGTCACGTCTTTCTTCATGAATATCTACAACAAGCGCATGGCGCTGGTGGAACGGTGAGGGCGCCCCGATGACCGACGCAACCACCGAAATGGCCCCCTTCGCCTTCGTCCGCAAGGAAACGCTGGAGCAGCAGCCGGCGCCGCTCTCCGTCGCCGGGCCGCTCGCCTGGGTCAGGCTGCACCTGCTTTCCAGCCCGCTCAACATCGCGCTGACGCTGATCTGCCTTTATCTCGTCGTCGATACGGTGCCGGGGATGATCAGGTTCTATTTCCTCGATGCGGTCTGGTCCGGCACCAGCCGCGACGCCTGCCTCGCCGACAAGGTCGGCCGGCCCGTGGGCGCCTGCTGGGCCTATATCGCCGATCGCTTCCAGTACTTCATCTACGGCTCCTATCCGATCGCGCAGCGCTGGCGTGTGAACATCGTCTTCGCCATGTTCGCGCTCGGCGTGGTCTGGCTGCTCTGGAACAAGGCACCGCTGAAGCAGGTCGGAGTCTTCTTCTTTTTCGTTCTGCTGCCGATCAGCGCGTATGTCCTGCTGCTGGGCGGAAACAATGCCGCGTTCGTGACCAGCTTGGCCCTGTCACTATCCATTGCAGTCGTGGCCGCGCTCTTTGTTCTCTCGGCGTTTCCCGACCTCGCAGGTGCTCTCATCGGGGAGGGGGCGCTCTCCTATGAGAAAGCGAAGCCCATATCCAAGCGCTTCTCGGGCCAGAAACGAATTGCGCTTGCCGCGCTTGTCGTGTTCGGACTGCTTGCTTTCGTATCCTGGGCTCCACCCAAGGCCGATGCTGCCGACGAAGCTCTCGTCGCGTTCGTCAACTTCCCGACTTATGTAAAATACACGCTCTACAGACTCTCCGTGGTCTTGGGACCTGCGGCGTTTGTGTTGCCCAGGGTCGATACCGGCCTCTGGGGCGGCATGACCGTGACCTTCCTGATCGCGGCGGTCGGCATCGTCTTCTCGCTGCCGCTCGGTGTGGTCCTGGCGCTCGGCCGGCGCTCCAAGCTGCCGATCATCCAGCTGCTCTCGGTGATCTTCATCGAGTTCGTCCGCGGTGTGCCGCTGATCACCGTGCTGTTCATGGCCAACACCATGCTGCCGCTGTTCGTGCCGCAGGAATATTCGCCGGACCGGCTGCTGCGCCCGCTTGTCGGCGTCGCGCTCTTCGCTGCCGCCTATATGGCGGAGGTGGTGCGCGGCGGCCTGCAGGCCATGCCCAAGGGCCAGTATGAGGGCGCGATGTCGCTCGGCCTCGGCTATTGGAGCATGATGCGGCTGATCATCCTGCCCCAGGCGCTGCGGATCGTGATCCCGGGCATCGTCAACACCTTCATCGGGCTGTTCAAGGACACGACGCTGGTCACCATCGTCGGCATCTTCGACTTCCTGCGCACCATCGAGGCGACCCTGGTCGATCCGACCTGGGCGACGCCGACCACCCGCGCGACGGGCTATGCATTCGCTGCGGTTTTCTATTTCCTGTGTTGCTGGGGCATGTCTCGCTACTCGATCGCGGTCGAGAAGCGGCTCGCCGCCGGCCAGAAGCGTTGAGGGGATCAAATCATGGCTATGGCAGAAACCACCAGCTCGCGCCCGTCCGCGCTGAAGCAGACCGCGCTCAATACCGCGACCGCCGTCGAGATGATCGGCGTCAACAAGTGGTACGGCGAGTTCCACGTGCTGCGCGACATCAACCTGAAGGTGTCGCGCGGTGAGAAGCTGGTCATTTGCGGCCCGTCCGGCTCGGGCAAGTCGACGATGATCCGCTGCATCAACCGGCTGGAAGAGCACCAGAAGGGCCAGATCATCGTCGACGGCACCGAGCTCACCAACGATCTCAAGAAGATCGACGAGATCCGCCGCGATGTCGGCATGGTCTTCCAGCACTTCAACCTGTTCCCGCATCTGACGATCCTGGAGAACCTGACTCTGGCGCCGATCTGGGTTCGCAAGATGCCCAAGAAGGACGCCGAGGAGATCGCGATGCACTATCTCAAGCGCGTCAAGATCCCCGAGCAGGCACTGAAATATCCCGGCCAGCTCTCGGGCGGACAGCAGCAGCGTGTCGCCATCGCCCGTTCGCTCTGCATGAGCCCGAAGATCATGCTGTTCGACGAGCCAACCTCGGCGCTCGATCCGGAAATGGTCAAGGAGGTGCTCGACACCATGGTCTCGCTGGCGGACGAGGGCATGACCATGCTCTGCGTCACCCACGAGATGGGCTTCGCCCGCCAGGTCGCCGACCGGGTCATCTTCATGGACGCCGGCCAGATCGTCGAGATGAACGAGCCCAACGAGTTCTTCAAGAACCCGCAGCACGAGCGCACCAAGCTCTTCCTCAGCCAGATCCTGCACTGATCCGGCTGGTCTTGCCGGCCACGACGGCGCCCTTTGCGGGCGCCGTTTGCGTTGGTGACATCACATCCGGAGGCGGCGTCGAAAGGGAACCTTTGCCGGCGCTCGCCGTTGCTTTTCCCAACACAGGAGGAAAAGCCGATGAAATTGCTTGCATCGACCCTGGCCGCGGGCCTGCTGCTCGCCGGCTCCGGCGCCTTCGCGCAATCCGTGGATATCGGACCGGGCGGCGTCAGGATCGACCCGCGCACGCCGCAGCAACGCGCGATGGATCGCGAGGATCGCTGGCGCGAGCGTGATCGCTGGGAGCGGCGCCGGGACTATCGCGCCGAGCGTGATTGCCGCACCGAGACGCGGATTCGCGAAACCCCGCGTGGGGAGGTGCGTCGCACGGTGCGGGTCTGCGATTAAGTCGCGTTGAGTTGTGTCGCGTAAACGAGACCGCCGCACCCAGTTGGTACGGCGGCCTCGTTTTGCGGCGTGGTTACTTGGCGTTGCGCGCTTTCACAGCCTGGTCCGGGAAGTCCGAGAACAGCCCGTCGATGCCGAGCGCCAGATAGGCCTTGTACTCGGCCGCCGGGTCGCCCTTGAAGTCGGAGGCGAGGCGCTTGGGCTCGCTGCGGAAGGTCCAGGTGTGGACGAACAGGCCGACGGCGTGGGCGTTCTTCACCACGTCGGTCGGCGGCAGCAGCACGCGGTCGCGCTCGTCGATCGTGCCGTCGCCGTTGAGGTCGCGCGGCTTGCCGTCGTCGCCGATCACCTGCTTGGCCGGCATCAGATAGGGCTTCCAGGGGGCGACGCCATCGGCATAGGTCTTGATCTCCTTCAATCCCTCGGCCGTAACGAGGTCCTTGAAGGTGCGCTTGTCGCCGGTGACGACGAAGTCGTAGGGCTTGTCGAACGGGGCGGCGAGGACGATGCCGCCATCCTTGTCGACATCGTCGGCGTCGACGAGCTGGATCAAACGCAATTGCGTCTTGCCGCGCAGATATTTGAGGTTGGCGGTCTCGAAGCTCTGGATGATCACCGGCGAGGTTTTCTCCGTCCAGCCGGCGGCCTTGAGCTGATCGAGCAGCTTGTCCTCGATCGCCAGGCCCAGGGCCGAGTGATAGGTCGAGTGCTTGATCTCCGGATAGATGCCGATGGTGCGGCCGGTGCGGGCGCTCTCGGCCTTGGCGAGATCGATGACCTGCTGCAGCGTCGGGATCTCATATTTGCCGTTATGCGACTGGTCGCGATCGGCGAAGGCCTGCTTGGCCCGCAGCGTCTTGATCTCGGTGAGCGTGAAGTCGGAGGCGAACCAGTCGGTGGTGTCGACGCCGTCGATCTTCCGGGTCGTCTTGCGCGCGGCGAATTCCGGCCGGGTCGCGACATCGGTGGTGCCCGACATGATCGGCTCGTGGCGGACGACGAGATGGCCGTCCTTGGTCGCGACCAGATCAGGCTCGATGAAGTCGGCGCCTTGCTCGATTGCGAGCTTGTAGCCTTCGAGCGTGTGCTCGGGCAGATAGCCGCTGGCGCCGCGATGGCCGGCAATCAGGGCCGGCTTTCCGTCGAGCGTCGGCACGGGGCTCTGCGCCTGGGCCGGCACGGCCAGTGCGAGGGCAAAGGTCGCCAGCATGGTCGCCGGCTGCAACAGGGGCTTCATCTCGTCCGATCCTCGTTTCCTGCGGAAAGGCGGCGAAACTGCTCGGCGGATATGACAGGCTGGTGAAGGCTTCTTGCCCCTGCGCAGCGCCTCGAACATGTCGTCCATGGGCGCTGCGAAGGAGAGTATCGGGAACTTGTCGAGGCGCTCGCTCGCCATGCGGCTGCGGGCGCCTCCGGACGCTCAGCGGCGGCCTTCCAGCGAGGTCTTGGCGTCCAGGCGCTTGGCCGGCGGCGGCGTGGTGTCGACCGGCTGGGTGGCGCAGGCGGCGAGCGACAGGCAGAACAGGCCGGCAAGCGCGAGGCGGGAGAGGGCGGTCATTGCAGAGTTTCCTGGGCGGTTGGCGTTGCGGAAGGAGTTGTATCGTCTTGCGCCCTGTGGGACGAGGGCGTCAAGGGTGCTGTCGCGCTTCGGAATCGTTCCAAATGGCGCCGGGCTCGAGGGCCGCAATGCAAAGCAAGCACAGGAACTGCCGGACATGACTCCCGCCGCCCGCATCAGCGCCGCCATCGAAGTCCTGGCGGACCTGATCGAGCGCCGGCGCCCGGCGGCCGACGCGCTGAAGGACTGGGGGCTGTCACGCCGTTTCGCCGGCTCGAAGGATCGCGCCGCCGTCGCTTCGCTGGTCTATGACGCGTTGCGCCGCCGCGCGTCCTCGGTGCATGCGCTTGGTGAGGAGACGCCGCGGGCGCTCGTGCTCGGCATGCTGGTCAGCCAGCGCGGCCTGGGCGTCGAGGAAATCTCGGACCTCTTCAGCGGGCAGAATCACGCCCCCGCACCGCTGACCGAGTTCGAGGTCGCCGGGCTCGCCGCCTTCGATCTCAACGCCGCGCCCGGCTGGATGCAGGCCGATGTGCCGGACTGGCTCTGGCCCTCCTTCATGGCTGGCTTCGGCGACGATGCGGTTGCCGAAGGGCAGGCTCTGGCGGGCCGCGCGCCGGCCGATATCCGCACCAATCGGCTGAAGATTGATCGCGACAAGCTGCGCGCAGCGCTGAGCCATCTTCAGCCGGAGCCGGGCGCCTGGTCGCCCGATGCCTTGCGCTTCCTGCCAGGCCCCGATGGCCGCGGCCCGTCGCTGCAGAGCGAGCCGAGCTTCTTCAACGGCGAGTTCGAGATCCAGGACGAAGGCTCGCAGCTCGTGACGCTGCTCGCCGGCGCACAGCCTGGCATGAGTGTCGTCGACCTCTGCGCCGGCGCTGGCGGCAAGACGTTGGCGCTCGCCGCGGTGCTCGGCGGAGAAGGGCGTATCTTCGCCACCGATCTCGACAGCCGCCGGCTGGCGCCGTTGCATGACCGGCTCACCCGCTCCGGCGCCGCCAATGTCGAGGTCCGCGTGCCCAGGAGCCGCGGCCATGACGCGCTCGCCGATCTCGCCGGCACGATCGATCTGGTGCTCGTCGATGCGCCCTGCACCGGCTCCGGCACCTGGCGGCGCAATCCGGATGCGAAATGGCGGGTGCGCCCCGGCGCGCTGGCCGAGCGCGTCAAGGAACAGGCGCAGGTGCTCGCGCGCGCCGCCGGCCTGGTGAAGCCAGGCGGGCGCATCGCCTACATCACCTGCTCGATGCTGCCGGAGGAGAACGACGGCGCGGTCGAGGCCTTCCTGGCGCGCCATGCCGGCTTCGTGCCGGTGGCGACGCGCTCGCTGCTCGACACCGGCGAGGTCGATTTCGGCCTGCTCGGCCGCTTCGCCACGCGCTTTGGCCTGCAGCTCTCGCCGCGGCGGACGGGGACGGACGGATTCTATCTGAGCTGCCTTGCGGCGCCGGGCTGAACCTTGCCCCAGCTCGACGACGGTATCAGTCCTGTTCCTAAGGGCGCGATTTGTGCGTCTTGCTTCGGGGCAGGCTGGGCCGATATCTCCGGCATCTTCCCCAGCAAGGTGCGCCGACCATGACGAGCCCCATCGACGAGACTCTGGTTTCCATCGCAATCCTGAAGGCAAAGCCGGGTCAGCGAGAGGCGTTGCGCGAGAGCCTGCTCGCGCTGATCGAGCCGACGCGGGCCGAGCCGGGCTGCCTCGACTATGTGCTGTTCGAACTGCGCGACGAACCCGGCACCTTCTACATGCGCGAGGCGTTCACGAGTTCTGCCGCCCTCGACCTCCACAAGGCGACGCCGCATTTCCAGGCCTTCGCCGCCAAGGCCGGTGATCTGCTGGCCGAGCCGCTGCGGCTGGTCTTCCTCGACCGTGTCTCGTCCTGAGGCTTCTCGCAATGCCGGCCTGATCCGCTCTCAGCGCCGTTGCGCGCTCGCGCGCGATGGCGTAACCGGGCGCGATGAGCGCTCAGCCCCAGAACCCCGCCCATCACGACTCCATCCTGATCATCGACTTCGGCAGCCAGGTCACGCAGCTGATCGCGCGCCGGGTCCGTGAGATCGGGGTCTATTGCGAGATCGCGCCGTTCCAGTCGGCCTCCGAGGCGTTCCAGCGCCTGAAGCCGAAAGGCGTGATCTTCTCCGGCGGCCCGGCCTCGGTACCCGACGGCAATTCGCCGCGCGCGCCGCAGGAGGTGTTTTCCGCGGGGCTGCCGCTGCTCGGCATCTGCTATGGCCAGCAGACCATGGCCCATCAGCTCGGCGGCACGGTCGAAGGTGGTCATGCCGCCGAATTCGGCCGCGCCGATGTCGAGATCGTCACCCCCTCGGCCCTGTTCGCGGGCGTCTGGGAGCAGGGCGGGCGTTATCCGGTCTGGATGAGCCATGGCGACCGCGTCACGCAGCTCCCCGCTGGGTTCACCGTCAAGGCGACTTCGGAGAACGCCCCCTATGCGGTGGCGAGCGACGAGGAGAGGCGCTTCTATTCGACCATGTTCCACCCTGAGGTGGTGCATACGCCGGACGGGGCCCAGCTGCTGCGCAACTTCGTCGTCGACATCTGCGGCTGCAAGCCGGACTGGAGCATGTCGGCCTATCGCGCCGAGATGATCAAGAAGATCCGTGACCAGGTTGGTACGGGCCGCGTGATCTGCGGGCTCTCCGGCGGTGTCGATTCCGCGGTTGCCGCCGTGCTGATCCACGAGGCGATCGGCGATCAGCTCACCTGCGTCTTCGTCGATCACGGCCTGATGCGGATGAACGAGGCCGAGGAGGTCGTGCGCCTCTTCAGAGATCACTACAACATCCCGCTGGTCCATGTTGCGGCCGAAGAGCTTTTCCTGAGCGAACTCGCCAAGTGCGGTGCCGATCCGGAAGCCAAGCGCAAGACCATCGGCCGGCTCTTCATCGACGTCTTCGATGCCGAGGCGGCCAAGCTCGCAAGTGATGGCAAAGGACCGGCCGATTTCCTTGCCCAGGGCACGCTCTATCCCGACGTGATCGAGAGCGTCTCGTTCAGCGGCGGCCCGTCGGTGACGATCAAGAGCCACCATAATGTCGGCGGCCTGCCCGAGCGCATGAAGATGAAGCTCGTCGAGCCGCTGCGCGAGCTCTTCAAGGACGAGGTCCGCGTGCTCGGCCGCGAGCTCGGCCTGCCCGAGGCCTTTGTCGGCCGCCATCCCTTCCCGGGCCCGGGCCTCGCCATCCGCTGCCCCGGCGAGATCACCAAGGAGAAGCTCGACATCCTGCGCAAGGCGGATGCGATCTATCTCGATGAGATCCGCAAGGCCGGCCTCTACGACGTGATCTGGCAGGCCTTCGCCGTGCTGCTGCCGGTGCGCACCGTCGGCGTGATGGGCGACTACCGCACCTACGACCATGTCTGCGCTTTGCGCGCCGTGACCTCGGTCGACGGCATGACAGCGGATTTCTATCCCTACGACATGGCCTTCCTCGGCCGCACCGCGACCCGCATCATCAACGAGGTCAAGGGCATCAACCGGGTCGTCTACGACGTGACCAGCAAGCCCCCCGGCACGATCGAGTGGGAATGATTTGCCGCAAGCCAACCATGGACGAGCCTGAACCGGCCGCTCATTGGGGCATGCCAAAGGGGGGGTTAAGCTTCCCGCGTTGCGGAACGCTTTGCCTGCCGCTTCGCCCAAATCGGCCGCTCCATATGAAAGTGGTCGGTCGAGCGCAGATACCCCCCGCTCGCATGCAGGCGGGCAATGAGCTTCAGCCCCGGCGTGTCGATGTAGCGGCGCTCGGCATCGATGACGAAGCGGTCGTCGATATGGGCATTGAGCACCCTGCCGATCACGATGGTTTGGAGCGGTCCCGTGACCAGAGAGGTCAGGACTTTGCATTCGAGCGCGACCGGTGCCTCGCCGATGCGCGGCGGCTGGACGGCGTGCGACGGCAGCGGCGTCAGCCCCGCCAGCGCGAGTTCGTCGACCTCGGGCGGCGCGTCGATGCAGGTCTCGTTCATCGCTTCCGCATTCGCTTCCGCGACGAGATTGACCACGAACTCGCCGGTTTCGAGGATGTTGGCGGCGGTATCCTTCAGCCTGCCGTTCTGGGGCATGATGCCGATCGCGACCGTCGGTGGGTCGTTGCCCATCATGTTGAAGAAGCTGAAGGGCGCGGCGTTGACGATGCCTGCGCGTGACAGGGTGGTGATCCAGGCGATCGGGCGCGGCACGATCGTGGCGGTCAGGATCTTGTAGCGCTCCTGCGCCGGCAGCGCTTCCATGTCGAACAGCATCGAGGTCAGTCCTGCCACGTGATATCTTTGCCACCGAGCGTCGCGACGGCGCGCTTGGGCCGGTCATCGACCGTGAGCTGGAACACGTCCGGCCTGGCATAGTGCCCGGCCACGTCGAAATCGAATTTGCCGCGGGCGATCTGCCCGAGATCGATCTCGGCGTAGAGGATCGTTTCGCCTTCGAAGTCGGGCCCGGCCAGGACGGCGCCGAGCGGATCGACGATGGCGCTGCCGCCGCGCATCAGCACGGTCTGCGGGTCATCGCCGAGCGCGCATTCGTAGTCGCCGGCATAGGCACCGCGGCGGATGTGCTGGCATGCGCTCAGTACGAAGCAGCGGCCCTCCAGCGCGATATGACGCATGGAGGGCAGCCAGCTGTCGCGATCGTCGGCGGTGGGCGCGCAATAGATGCCGATGTTCTGCGCAAACATGTGCATGCGCAGCATCGGCATGTAGTTCTCCCAGCAGATCACAGCGCCGATCCGGCCGAGCGAGGTTTCGATGACGGGCATGGTCGAGCCGTCGCCGAAGCCCCAGATCAGCCGCTCCCCCGCGGTCGGCATCAGCTTGCGGTGCTTGCCGACCAGACCCTGCGCGCCGTCGAAGAACAGGACCGTGCAATAGAGCGTGCCACCGTCGCGCTCGATGCAGCCGATGACGGCGAAGAGACCGGTCTCGGCCGTCGCTTCGGCGATCAGCGCAACCTCGGGTCCGTCGAGCGCGATGGCCGCTTCCCAGTAGCGGCGGAACGCCTCCCGGCCCTCCGGCTTGCGCATGCCGACCGGCGCACCGAAGGAATGCCCCTTCGGATAGCCACCGAGAAATGCCTCCGGAAATACGATAAGGCGCGCGTCGGCCTGCGCCGCCTGCCTGATCAGCCCGGCGGCCTTCGCCGCTGAAGCCTGCGCATCATCCGGAACGGAGGCTGCCTGCGCGACGGCAGCCTTGTAGCGTGGCAGGGGTGGCTGCTGCATCGGATCAACTCACTTCAGTCGATGATTGGGAGTGCACGCGGCAGCCCGGATCGGAGCCGCCGCGTGGCTGAGGGGATCAGTTGCCAGGCTCGAGCTCGGGACGGTTCGGCAGCAGCAGCGATCCGATCACGCACACCACCGCGGTGATGACGATGGGATACCAGAGCCCGGCGAAGACATCGCCGACCGACAGCGACAGCCAGGTCGCGAAGAACGGCAGGAACCCGCCGAAGATTCCGGCGCCGATGTGGTAGGGGAAGGACAGTGCCGTGTAGCGGATATTGGCAGGGAAGAACTCGACCAGGAAGGATGCGACGGGGCCGTAGACCATGGCGACGATCAGCGTCATGGCGACGATCAGCGCGACGATCCGGCCTGATGCGACTTGCGCCGGGTCGGCCTTGGCGGGATAGCCCGCCGCGGTCAGCGCCTGCCGGTACGCCGGCGGATCGAAGCCGGGAACGGTCGTTCCCGCGACGCTGACGGCCACTGGCGTACCGGCGACCGGCGTGCCGTACTGGAAGTTGATTCCGCTCGCGATCAGCAGCTTCTTGGCCTGGACGCACGGCTTGGCGTGGTCGGGATGCGAACTGATGAGCGAAGCGGTGAGGCCGAACCGGCAAGCGTCGCTGGCGGCATCGGCATGGACCGTGACCGGTGCGGTCCGCATCGCCGCGAGAAGGGCGGGATTGCCGGCTTCCAGCAGTGACGAGAACAGCGGCTTGTAGAGCAGCGCCGAGAGCGCCAGGCCCGTCATCATCAGCCATTTGCGCCCGACTCGGTCGGACAGCCATCCAAAGAGGATAAAGGCGGGGGAACCGATCAGCAGCCCGATTCCCATCAGCGTGTAGGAGGTCTGCAGGTCGATCTTGGCGACCTGCTGCATGAAGATCATCACGTAGAACTGGCCGGTGAAATAGGTCGCGCCCATTCCGGCGGTGACGCCGAACAAGGCGATCAGCACGAGGCGCAGGCTCGACCAGCGGCCGAACGTGTCCTTGACCGGCGTAGGCGACAGCCGCCGCTCCGCCTTCATCCGGGCGAAAACCGGCGATTCATGCAGCCTGGCGCGGATGTAGACGGAGAAGGCCAGCATGGCGATCGAGAGGATGAAGGGCAGCCGCCAGCCCCATTCCCGGAAGGCGGCATCGCTCATCGCCGCCTGCGTCCCGAGGATGACGAGGATCGAGAGGGCGAGCCCGATCGAGGAGGTGATCTGGATCCAGCCCGTCAGCAGTCCCCGCCGCGCCGGGGCAGAATGCTCGGCGACATAGATCACCGCCCCGCCATATTCCCCGCCGACCGCGAGCCCCTGAACGAGCCGCAGCACGACGAGCGAGATCCAGGCGGCGTGGCCGACCGCCGCATAGCTCGGCAGGAAGCCGATCAGCGCCGTGCTCGTGCCCATCATCACAATGGTGATCAGGAAGGTGTACTTGCGGCCGACGAGGTCGCCCAGCCGGCCGAAGAAGATCGCGCCGATGGGACGGATCACGAAGCCGGCAGCGAGAGCCCCGAGCGATGCGAGCAAGGCGGCGGTCGGATTGTCCGGCGGGAACAGGACCGAACTCATGAAGACGGCGAGCGAGCCGTAGATGAAGAAATCGTACCACTCGAAGATCGTCCCGAGCGTCGAAGCGAGGACGACCTGCTTCTCCTCCGAGCGTGTCAGATCGTGATGGGCCGCTCCGGCCCGCATCGCGGTGTCCATGATATCCCCCGTTCCCCGGTTGTCGTGCTTAAGGCCGACGCCGGAAGCACCTGCATTTTCTCTATAGTCAAATCTGATTGATATTATCAAATGTCGCAAGCTTGAAATTCCATCCCGCCTTGCCCACAATTCAGGCACGCCGCGAATGGGGTTATTCAATTGACGAAAAAGGGAAATTCGCCGGGCGCTTCCGATTCGGCGGCGCGCCTGGCCCGGTCGCGATCCACTTCATCCTCGCAAGCCGAGCGGCCCAGGCCGGCCGCGGAACAGTTCTTCGCGGGTGCAGATGACAAGGCCGCACGCCCGGCTCGGCGCGGCATCCAGTCGATCGAGATCGGCTTCCGCATCCTCGATCATCTGCGCATGGCGCTGCGGCCGGTGCCACTCAAGGCCATCGCCGCGGGCACCGGCATGTCGGCTGCCAACGTCCACTACTATCTGGTCAGCTTCCAGGCGGTGGGCATCGTGCGGCAGGAGGAGGACACCGGCTGCTATGCTCTCGGCCCTTATGCGCTGAAGCTCGGTCTGGCTGCAATCGAGCAGTTCGACGTGTTCACGGCCGCGAGACCGGTCATGACCGGTCTCGCCGAGGAGATCGGCCAGACCGTCTTCCTCGGGGTCTGGGGCAATCGCGGGCCGACGATCATCTACCGCGTCGAGGCCGGCGGGAATCGCCCCATTCTGGAGCTTCGCGTCGGCAGCGTGCTGCCGCTGCTTCGCTCGGCGCTCGGGCGCAATTTCGCCGCGCATCTGCCGCCCGCGTTCAGCGAGGAGCTCGTTGTGGCGGCGCTCAAGGAGGAGCGGACGCGGCATGAGCGGGGAGGGCCTGACGACACGCCGCGCGATCGTGGCGAGCTCGAGACGATGCTGGCCTCGATCCGCGCCGCAGGCATCAGCCGCTGCCGTGACGCGCTCCTGGCGAATTTCACGTCGCTCTCGGCCCCGATTCTCGATCAGACCGGGTTGATGATCGCGGCGATCACCCTGATGGGACCGATCGGCACCATGGACGACGATCTCACCGGTCCGATCGCCGAGGCGCTGCGTTCACGCGCCGCCGCCATATCCAGAGCCGCGGGCTGGGGCGATTGATCGCGGCGGACGCCGAAAGGGGCGCGGAAGCGCCCCTCAGGCCGGGCCACTTTGCTCCGGCAGCGCCGCCTTCAGCGGATGATAGCGGCGGTCGAACCAGATCACGGTCTCGGCCGCCTGCGTCGATTTGAGCAGGGCGACGACCCTCGCATAGAAGACCGAGTGACTGCCTATTGCGCGACGCTCCATGATCCGGCAGTCGAAGGCGGCGACCGCGTCCACCAGTACGGGCGCTCCGGTCTCCAGGGTCATCCAGCTGCCGGTCTCGAAGCGGGTCGTATCGCCGCGCCCGGCGAAGGTGTCCGCCAACGCGACGTGCCTGCCGGCGAGGACGTTGACGCAGAGATTGCCGTTGCCGTTGAAGACGTCGTGCGAGCGGTTCTTCTGGTTCACGCAAACCAGCAGCGTCGGCGGACTGTCGGTGATCGAGCAGACGGCCGAGGCGGTCATCCCATGGCGCCCTTCGGGACCACCCGAGGTGATGAGACTGACCGCGGCGCCCAGGCAGCTCATGCCTTCACGGAAGCTCGTGGCGCTGACATCCATCGGCTCTCTCCCTCGAATTTGTCCGGCGCGTCGCGCTTCAGCGCATGAAGAGCCCGCCATTGATGTCCCAGCAGGCCCCCGTCACCGAGGCGGCGGCCGGCGAGGCGAGCAGCACGATCATCTCGGCGACGAAGCCCGGGTCGATCAGTTGCCCCACCGGGATGTTGGCGAGCAGGCCCTGCATCTTCTCCGCCGGCACAAGCGCATGGACGAGCGGGGTGTCCATGGGGCCCGGCGCGATCGCATTCACGGTGATGCCGAAGGGCGCCAGATCGCGCGCGAAGACCTTGGTCAGGGTCAGGATCGCGCCCTTCGACGCGGCATAGTGGGCGCCGGTCGCCGTGCCGCCGTTCTGTCCGGCGAGCGAGGCGAGGTTGACGATGCGGCCGTAGCCGCGCTTCTTGAAGTGCCGGCCGAGGATTTGGCTGCCGGCGAAGACCCCGCCTGCATTGGTCGCCATCACGGCGTTGAACTCGGCTGGCTCGATCTCCAGCAGCGGCCGCGCAACCGTCACGGCGGCGTTGTTGACGAGAATCTCGACCGAACCCCAGTGGCCGATCGCCTTGTCGCGGACGCGTTCGAAATCCTCCGGCCGGCGGACATCGAGTACGGCCGCAATGACGCTCGCCCCGGCAGGGTCGAGCTCCATGGCCAGACGCCGTGCCGCGTCACCGTCGATATCGGTGACGACGACCCGGTGGCCGGCCTGGTGCAGCGCGCGGACGGCGACGGCTCCGAAGCCTGAGGCCGCGCCGGTGACGATGGCGGTGTGGGGGGTGTCGCTGGCGGTCATGCGAGCTCCGTGCAGGCGATGGGCTGCCTTCAGAGATTGGTCGGAACTTCCAGGGCCCGGCCCATCCGGGCCTCGACCCGGCAGTACTTCCAAAGTCGCTCGTCCGTGTCGCCCACGGGCGTGGTGCGGAAGAGGTTGCAGGCCAGCCGCACGGTCTCGCGGTCCGGAACGTCGGCCATGATGTAGGCCGTCCAGGGGAAGCCGGCCGGAGATGTGCCGACCATGGTTTCGTCGTCGTCGAGCATGCCAAGGATCGTGACGCCGGGCAGGTCCGAAATCCCCTTCATCATCGTGCCGAACGCTTTCCAGACCGGGCCGATCTGCGAGAAGGGGAGGTCGAAGAAATTCTGCTGCACGGCGATGCAGAAGAGCACGCGGATAGGCTTTGCTTGGGTCATTTTCGATCTCCTTAGATCACGATGATTTTGGACAGAATCGGTCCAAAATCATAAAATGTGATCGATTCTAAGAGTTTAGAGCAGGATTCTTGCGAAAAACCGGTTCCCACTTTTTCGCATCCTGCTCTAGGGATAGCCGGGGAAATTGGGCTGGCCGAGCAAGGCCGCGCCGGCGGATGTCCAGGTGCCCTGGCCGAGGAAGGCATGTTGCGCCACGGCGGCGGCATCGAGCATGCAACGCGAGATCAGATGGCCCCTGCGAATGGCCTCCGACCCGGCCATGACGAAGGCCATGCGGGTGACCTCGGCGCCGGCCGCGGCCGCCTCGGTCGCAGCCAGCCGCAGGCGGATATGGACATCGCGCTCGAGTTCGTCGCCGGCGAGAATATCGTCCCACGCCTCTTCGATCGCCTCGTAGAAAAAGCTGCGGGCTGACCGCAGCCTGGCCTCGGCCCGGCCGAGTTCGGCCTGGATGTGCGGGCGGGCGCCGATCGGCGGAGCGCCGGTGATCGCCGGCTTGTCGCGTGCCTCGCGATGAAGCCAGTTCAGCGCCTCGCGGGCGGTTCCCAGTCCGACGACCGCCAGCACCTGGGCGGCCAGCGCCATCGACGGATAGCGGAAGATCGGCTCGTCGCGCAGGGCGCGCCCGCCCCGGATGAAGGTCCATTCCTCCGGGACGACCACGCAATCGACCACCACGTCATGGCTTCCGGTGGCGGACAGCCCGAGCGTGTCCCAGCTGTGCTTGATCTGGACCTTGTCGCGCGGCATCACCGCCATGCGCGGCAGGCCCGAGGATGAGCCTCCCTCGACGCGGATGCCGGCTCCGATCAGGCTCGCCCCCATGCATCCCGAACAATAGGGCCAGCGGCCCTGGACTTCGAAGCCGCCCTCGACCTCGCGTGCGGCCTGCGGTGGGAAAAGCGCTCCGGCGAAGACGGTGTCGGGGTCCTGGCCGTAGATCGCCTTGAAGGTCGCGGGCGGCAGGGCGGCGAGATAGACCGCGGAGACGCCGAAGCTCGCGACCCACCCGGTCGAGGCATCCGCCTCCGACAGTCGTTCGATGAGCCGGCAGAATTCGGCGGGGCTGCTTGCGTCGCCCCCCAGCTCTTTCGGCACGAAGGCACGATAGGCTCCGACGGTCTTGAGCTTGCCGACCATGTCTAGGGGCACATAGGTCAGCTTCTCGAATTCGTCGCGGCGCGCGCGGATCTCGTCGAGAAGTGCGCTCAGGACGGCGTCTCGAGCCGCGCCGGGGTTCAAGGCCTTGTTCATGGCTCTTCCCTCCACAGTTTGCGCTGCGCCTGTCCGGCCACGTCAGCGGCTTGGCCGCACGGCGGTCGATGGCATGCGGGCGAGTTCCTCAATATTATTTACGTGATTATTCACGTAATATGACGCATCCCTACCGCGTTGGCAATCCCTCTTCCCGCTACCCTTCGGCCATATGCACAAAGGGCGCCGGAACGCCCGCCAGTCCCGTGGGGTGAGGAGCGCGAACGGGGGCGCTCAGCCCGGCAGGCGATCGAAGACGCTGGCGAGCAGGTGGTTCAAACGCTGCCGCTCGAGCTCATCGATGCCAGCGAAAGCGTGGGCAAGGACACTCTCGGCGATCGCCCAGGCCTGGTGGCGCAGAGCCTCGCCTTTGGGCGTCAGGCTGACTTCGGTGACACGGCGGTCGCTTAGACTCGGCCGTGTCTCGACCAGCCCGTCCTTCGCCATGCGTTGGACGATCCGCGTGGCGGTGCTGAGCTTGATCACGCAGGCATCGGCGATGGCGGAAACGCTGACACGACGATCTTCGTAGAGCGTCATCAGCACACGATAGCTGGGAACGTCGATGCCGATCCGCTCCAGCGCTGTCTCCATGGTCTGGAAATAGCGGCCGGTGACGCGCGCGATCCAGTAGAACGGCCATTCGGCACGATGGAAATGCACATCAGCTTGCGGTGCTTCGGTCATCGCCGCGAGATTCCGCAATTCGGCGGCGATGTCCAGCAGGTTCGAGATGCACGACCGTGTGCGACCGACTTACCGTCGTCAGGCGGTCTGCTGCCTCAGCGCGGCCGCGACGTTCGCCGCCAGGACGCTGTCGCGCTCGCCGAGGCTGAGGGCTATGTCGAAATGGTTATGATGCGGCATGGCGACCGTTTCGCCGCGATGTCCGGCATCGGCCCAGGCCGCGGCGTAAGCTGAGGTCTGGCGACGAAATTCGCTGGTCTCGAGCCCGCCGACAGCGCTGATCAGCGTCGTCGACGAGCGGCTGGGGATATGGTGCATGGGGCTGTTGCGATCGATCATCGCATCGTCGAGCGAGAGCCAGCTATTGACCTCGATGTGACGAAGCGGCTCGAGCTCGTGCAGGCCGGAGAGGTCGAGCGCGACCTCGATCACATCCTCTGGCATGCCGTAAGCGGCATGCCAGCCGCCGGCGAGCAGCATTGCGGTGAGGTGTCCGCCGGCCGACGAACCGCCTACCGAAACTCCGCCGAAGCCGTAGCGCGCCCGCTCGCGATGGAGAAAGCCAAGGGCGGCGCGGGTTTGGCGCACGATCTCGTCGAGCGAGGCTTGCGGCGCCAGGGTGTAATTCATCACCGCGACGGCAAAGCCTTGCGCCTTCAGGCCGGGCACGACGAAGGCATTGTCGTCCTTCGAGGTCGCCCGCCAATAGCCGCCATGGATCCAGAGGAAGAGCGGTGCGCCCGGTTCGGCGGGATAGATGTCGAGCGTCTCGCCGCTGGCCTCGTCATAGACGATGTCGGCGATGCGCCGATGCTCCCGCTGCGCCGTTTCGCTGCTCGCGAGGTAGCGTGCATATTCCGCGTCGAAGGAGGCGACGCTGCCGCGCGCATCGTATTCGCGCGCCAGGGTCGCCCTGTCCATGCCGCGATAGAGGATCGGTGCCTGCGTCATCCTTCCGCCTCCGTCAGATGCCGAGATAGCGCTTGGCGAGATCCGCCTCGCGATCGAGCTCGCCGGGCGTGCCTGACCAGACCACGCGGCCCTTCTCGACGATGTGGTGGCGGTCGACCAGCGCGGCCATCTCGCCGAGGTTCTTGTCGATGACGACGATGCTCTGCCCCGCCTGCTTGAGCTGGTGCAGGCAGCGCCAGATTTCGGCGCGGATCAGCGGCGCCAGTCCCTCCGTCGCCTCGTCGAGGATGAGCAGGCGCGGGTTCGTCATCAGCGCCCGGCCGATCGCCAGCATCTGCTGCTCGCCGCCCGACAGCGTCCGCGCAGACTGCCGGTGACGCTCGCCGAGGCGCGGGAAGAGCGCCACGACCCGCTCGAGCGTCCACGCATCGCTGCTTTGCGTGTCGGCGCGCGCGGTGGCGACGAGGTTCTCCTCGACCGTCAGCGATGGGAAGATCCGCCGTCCCTCCGGCACGAGCCCAAGTCCCAACCGCGCGATCGCGTGCGGCGCGAGGCCGGCGAGCGTGCGGCCTCCGAAGCTGACACTGCCGCCGGTCGGACGGGTCATGCCCATGATGGCGCGCACCGTCGTCGTCTTGCCCATGCCATTGCGGCCGATGAGCGAGACAACCTCGCCGGCCCGCGCGACCATCGACAGGCCGAACAGGACCCGGCTCTGTCCATAGCCGGCTTCCAATGCCTCGATCGTCAGCATGGCCGATCCTCCCCGAGATAGGCGGCGCGGACTTCCGGATGCCCGCGAACCTCCTCGACCGTGCCCGTGAACACGACCCGCCCATAGACCAGGACGCTGATGCGGTCGGCCAGCGCGAAGACAGCATCCATGTCGTGCTCGACGAGCAGGATGGCATAGCGGCGTTTCAGGCTCTGGAGCAGCCGGGTCAGGCTCGCCGATTCCTCCGCTCCCATCCCCGCCATCGGCTCGTCGAGCAACAGCAGCTTGGGCTGGCGGGCCAGCGCCACCGCGATCTCGAGCTGCCGGCGCTCGCCATGCGCCAGCTCCGCGACCGTGCGGTCGCCCTGCGCTGCAAGGCCGACCTGATCGAGCCAGTCCCGCGCCAGCTCGAGATGGGCGGCATTCCGGCGCGGATTGGACAGCATGTCGAAGGAGCCACCATGCCGCGCCTCGATCGAGAGCAGTACGTTCTCGACCGCGGTGAAGTCGGGGCAGAGTTGCGTGATCTGGAAGGTGCGGCCGAGGCCGAGCCGCGCACGCGCTGGCGCCGGCAGTCCGGTGACGTCGCGGCCGTCGAACAGGATGCGCCCGGCATTCGGCCTGATCTCGCCGCAGATCTGGGTGATCAGCGTCGACTTGCCGGCGCCGTTGGGCCCGATCAGCGCGTGCAACTCGCCGGGGCCGACTTCCAGCGAGACATCGTCGGTCGCGACCAGCGCGCCGAAGCTCTTGCGAAGCTTTTCGATCGCAAGGACGGGCGTCGCGGCGATCCGGGGAAGGGCATCAGTCACGACGGCCTCCGAACAGGCGGCCGGTGATGCCACGTCGGCCGAACAGTGCAACCAGCGTCAGGATCGGTCCCATCACGATCATCCAGTGCTCGGTCCAGGTCGAGAGGAGTTGCTCGAGCGCGATGAACACTGCCGTGCCGGCGATGGGGCCGAGCAGGGTGCCGAGCCCGCCCAGCACGACGATCGCCATGAACTCGCCGGACTTGCTCCAGGCGGCCATGTCCGGGGTGACGAAGCGCGCATAATTCGCCCACAGCACGCCGGCGAGCCCGGTTCCGACCGCTGAGATCACGAAGGCCGCAAGCCGGAACGGGAAGGGGCGGATGCCGAGATTGATGGCGCGCCGCTCGCTCTGGCGCAGCGCCTGGAGGACGAGGCCGAAGCGCGAGTTGACGATCGAGGCGCAGATTGCCGTCCAGGCCACGAGCAGCGCCAGACAGAGATAGTAGAAGGTCTGCGGCCGGGCGAGATCGATCAGTGGCAGTTGGTTGCGCCGCTCCAGCATCAGCCCGTCGTCGCCGCCATAAATCTGCAGCGAGACCAGGACGAAGAAGACCATCTGCGCGAAGGCGAGCGTGATCATGATGAACTGGACGCCGCTCGTTCGCAGCGCCAGCGCGCCGACCACCAGGGCGATGAGCGCGCAGACAAGGAGCGCGAGCGGCCAGACGATCAGGGCGGCGTTCGTGCCCGACCAGCCGAACAGCGGATCGCCGCCGAAGGTGTGGTGAGCGACGATCCCGACCGTGTAGCCGCCGAGGCCGAAGAACATGGCGTGGCCGAAGCTGACCATCGCCCCGTAGCCGATGATCAGGTCGAGGCTGACCGCGGCGATCGCATAGATCAGAATGCGGTTCGCAAGGCCGAGCAGGGCCGGGCTGCCGCTCGCATCGGCAGCGGGCGGAACGGCCAGGAAGAGTGCGAGGCCGAGCAGGATCGCCATCGTGCGCAAGGGGAGGCGCATCTGTCAGCTCCGCGCGGGCAGGAGGCCGAGGGGCCTCACGAGCAGAACGATCGCCATCAGGACGTAGATGCTCGCCGAAACGAGGCCCGCGCTGAGCGTATCGGCGACCGAGGGCGGCAGCAGCATCTGCAGACCTTGGGGCAGGTAGGCGCGGCCGAGGCCGTCGACCATGCCGACCAGCAGAGCCCCGACGAGCGCCCCGCGGATCGAGCCGACGCCGCCGATGACGATGACGACGAAGGTGGTGATCAGCACCCTCTCGCCCATGCCGATCTCGACCGCGAGCAGCGGCGCCGCCATGACGCCGGCCAGTCCGCAGAGCAATCCGCCGAGACCGAAGACCAGCGTGTAGAGACGGCGGATATCGACGCCGAGCGCAGACACCATCTCGCGGTCGTCGGCGCCTGCCCGGACCAGCATGCCGAGCCGTGTGTGGTTGACGAGGAGCCAGAGGCCGATGGCGACGAGGCCGCCGACGCCGATGAAGGCCAGGCGCATCAGTGGATAGTCGAGTCCGGGAAGGACAGCCACCGAACCCTGCAGGAAAGGCGGGATGTCCATCAGGGGCGGGCGGCGGCCAAAGATCAGGCTCACCGCCTCGTTGGTGAACAGGATCAGCCCGAGCGTCGCCAGCACCTGATAGAGATGATCGCGGCGATAGAGCCATTGCACGACAGCGAGCTCGAGCACGACGGCGTAGAGCCCGGCGCCGGCCAGGGCAGCGGCGATGCCGACGAGAAAGGACCCGCTCTTCAGCACCGCAAAGGCAGCGCAATAGGCGCCGACCATGTAGAGAGAGCCGTGGGTCAGGTTGATGACGCCCATGATACCGAAGATCAGCGTCAGTCCGGACGCCAGCATGAACAGCATGGCGCCGTATTGCAGGCCATTCAGGACCTGCTCGATCAAGAGGATCATCCCCGGACCGCCCCTTTATGGATTGAGAACGCCGCCGCTCGACCGCCGGCGGCGCGCGACGTCAGTCGATCTTGCAGCGCGCGGCGTAGGCGTCGCCGTAGTCCTCGGCGACTTTCCTGATGATCGTCTGCACGATCTCGCCGGAGGCGTTCTTCGCGAACTTCGTCAGGTAGTAGTCCTGGATCGGGTGCTGGTTCGGCCCGAGTGAGAACTTGCCCCGTACCGCCGTGAACTGCGCCTTTCGCAGGGCGTCGCGGAACTCCGCCTGTTTGCCGATGTCGCCGTTGACCGCCTTGAGCGCGCTGCCGATGAGGTTGGCCGTATCGTAGGCCTGCTGGGCGTACATCGTCGGGGTGCGCGAATAGGCCTTGCGAAAGGCTTCGACGAAGGCCTTCGACGCGGGATTGTCGAGTTCCGTGGTCCAGACCGCGGAAGCATAGATGCCGTCGGCGGCCTCGCCGGTGGCGCCGATCATGCGCGCATCCATCGAGAAGCTCGGGATCAGCATCGGAACGGACTTCGACAGGCCGGAATTGGCATATTGCTTGGCGAAGTTGATGCCGGCGCCGCCGGGATGGAACTGGTAGATCGCGTGGGGCTGGAGCGAACGCACGCGCGCAAGTTCGACCGAGAAATCGGTCTGGTCGAGCTTCGTGTAGATTTCGGCGATGATCTCGCCCTTGAAGGTCCGCTTGAACCCTTCAAGCGCGTCACGCCCGGCCTGATAGGCCGGTGCGAGCAGGACGACGCGCTGGTAGCCCAGCCGATTGGCGGACAGGCCCGCCGCCTCGTGGAAGGCATCGTTCTGGTAGGACGCGACGAAATAGTTGCGGTTGCACTTCTCGCCGGCGAAGACCGACGGCCCGGGATTGAGGCTGACATAGAAGCCGCCCGCTTCGAGGACGCCTGGCACGACTGCCGCCAGCACGTTCGAGAAATTGACTCCGGTGAAGAGCTTGATGCCGGACTGTACCATGCGGTCGGCCGCCTGCTTGGCATTGGCCGGCTTCAGGCTGTCGTCCTCGATCTCGAGCTTGACCGGCACGCCGCCGAGCGTGCCGTCTTTCAAGGCAAGCTGGAAGCCGTCGCGGATGTCCTCACCGATGTAGCCTGCCGGGGTCGAGAGCGTGGTGATGAAGCCGATCGTGGTCGGCGTCGCCGCGCCGCTCTGGGCGCTGGCCGGCGTGGCCAGAGTCGCGGCGAGGAAGGCCGCGGCGATGGCCGGGCGCGATAAGGCTATCCTTGTCATCTAGTCCGTCCCCTCTTGTTTCGTTGGAATAAAATCAGCCGTCTCGACTCGTCACACCGCCACGACCGGATGGCGGATCGTGCCGATGCCGTCGACGCCGGCTTCCACGATGTCGCCCGGCCAGAGCCATTCCTGCGGTGTCCTGCCGGCCCCAACGCCGTCCGGCGTGCCGGAGGCGATGATGTCGCCGGCTTCCAGCGTCATCGCGGCGCTGATGTCGGCGATCAGCGTCGGGATCTTGAAGAGCATGTGGCGCGTGTTCGACTTCTGCTTGATCTGTCCGTTCACGGTCAGCCACAGGTCGAGCGCGTGCGGGTCGCCGATCTCGTCGGCGGTGACGATGCAGGGCCCGAAGGGTGCGTAGGTGTCCTGTCCCTTCGAATAGATCCACTGTCCGGCGCGGCGGTTGTCGCGCGCGCTGACGTCGATCAGCACGCTGTAGCCGAAGACATGGGCGAGGGCGTCGGCCTCCGAGACGCGCCGGGCGGTCCGGCCCATGACGACTGCGAGCTCGACCTCCCAGTCGAGTTGCTGGGTGATCGCCCGGTTGTGCTCGATCGCATCGCCCGGCCCGATGACGCTGGTCGGTGGCTTCGAGAAGATCACCGGCTGCTTCGGCAGTTCCTTGGATGTGTCGAGCGTGCGAGCCGATTCCGCGACATGCTCGACATAGTTCAGGCCGATGCCGAAGATGTTCTTGCGTGGGCGCGGGATCGGCGCCAGCAGCCGGACATTGCCGAGCGGCAATGCCGCGCCCACCAGCCAGCGCCCGCGTTGATCGTCGAGCGCCTGGCGCAGGGCCGCCAGGGCGGCCGGCCCGAGCTCGATGAATGCGAGCATGGTGGAAGGGAAGCCCAGTCCGGCCTTGGCACCGAGCTGCTCGACATCGACGACGAGATCGTCCTCGATCACGCCGAGGCGGGCCGCAGCGTCGACGACGCTGCGATAGGTCACGAAACGCATGATTGAAGGTCCTCAGGCCGTCAGGGGCTGCTGTCCGCCGTTTTCGCCGAAGGCCTCCTCGCGGTAGAGGCCAAGCGCGTTCATCACCGGCATGTCGTTGAAGCAGAACAGGACGGTGTCCTCGCTGCCAGAGGCGTTGGCGTGCTCGTGCCAGGCCCAGGCCGGCACGCAGAAGATGTCGCGCTCCTGCCAGTCGAAGCGCTTGCCGTTGATGATCGAGTAGCCTTTGCCCTTTGCCGCCTGGTAGATGAAGCTGCCGGTGTGGCGATGGGCCTTGGTGCGCTCGCCGGGGCGCAGCAGCTGCATCGATGCGCCGATCGTCTGCATCACCGGCCCGCCGGTTACCGGATTGACGTAGTTCATCAGGATGCCGTCGAAGGCGGAGCCGTCCGTGACCTTGGCGTAACGCTGCAGTGCCTCGTAGGTCGGCGCCCATTCGTATTTCAGCAGCGGCGAATAGGGCTTGTCCCATTGTGTGCCGTAAGGGCGCAGGCCCGGGTTGCCCCAGGTCCCCGTGGCGTCGTCGACGGGATAGCCGACTGCCTGCTGCAGATCCTCATGGACGGCGTAGAAATTGGCTTCGAGGGTGTTGACGAGCGGGATGTCGAGACCGTCCTGCCAGAGACAGGGCGAGCCGTCCGCGGCGACGCCGTGCTCATGCCAGGTTCCGTTCGGCGTCAGCACGAAGTCGTTGGCGCCCAGCGTCATCTTGTGGCCATCGACGATGGTGTAGGCACCCGAGCCTTCCATGATGAAGCGCAACGCCGAGGCCGAATGAGCGTGAGCCGAGGCGACTTCGCCCGGATTCATCACCTGAAGGCCGGAATAGAGCCAGCCCACGGCTGCTGAGACGTCGCGACGGCCCGGATTGTTGAGATAGATCACCCGCCGCCCCGCCTTTTCCGGCGTGACGAGCTCGATCGAGCGCAGCACGTGCTCGCGCAGATCGCGATAGCGCCACAGCACCGGCTCGGACTTCGATTTCGGCTGCCAGGGCTCGATCTTGTTGGCGACGGTCCAAAGTGCGCCGGCTTCGAGGCGTTCGAGCTGATCGTAATAGGCCAGCAGCTCCGGCGTGTCTTCGACGTTCGCGCGACCGGCGACGTCCTCGCGGTGGTTCTCTCGGGAATTGGACATGCGAGCCTCCCTTCGGATCACGATGGGGTTTATATGGCATGACATATTTTCGAAAGAAAGATATTTTTGCGTTAGACTTCGCGCTGGTGTAGAGCCAGAGGGGAAAGACGAATGAGGAGACACCGGGTGCGTGTGGGGCGAAGCGGAGCACAGCCGGCGAATGACGAGATCCTGGATTCTCAGGGCGGGGCCGCGACCTTGGCAGAGGCCGCCTATCGGCGCCTGCGCCAGGATATCGTCGCCGGCGTCTTCGCGCCGAGCCAACCCTTGCGGCTGGAGCTGCTCAAGCAGCGCTACGGGCTGAGCTTCTCACCTCTGCGCGAGGCCCTGAATCGGCTCCAGACGGAGCGTCTGGTCGCGACCGCGCCGCTGCGCGGCTTTTCGGTCGCCCCGGTTTCGATCGAGGAGATGTGGGATGCGACCGAGACGCGCATCCTGGTCGAGTGCGAGGCGCTGCGTCGTTCGATCGCCCATGGCGATGACGATTGGGAGGCCGGCATCGTTGCCGCCTTCCATGCGCTCGATCTGCAGGTTCGTCGCAAGGCAGCCGCAGGCGGAATTGGCAATGACGAGCTGATCGCGCTCGAGACGCGGCACCAGGATTTCCACCGCGCCCTGATCGCCCGTTGCCGGTCGCGTCGCCTGATCGACATTGCCGACCAGCTCTATGTCGAAACGCAACGCTACCGCCTGCCGACGCTGGCAGGCCAGAATCCCGCCGCCAGCCGCGACGTGGCGCTCGAACACCGTCAGATCATGGAAGCGACGCTGGAGCGCCGTGGCGACGAGGCCGTAGCGCTCCTTGCCGCGCATTACCGCAAGACCTCGACCATCGTCGAAAGCTATATGGAGCGCGCGCCGGCCAAGTAAGCCGGCGCGCCATTCCAGGGGTCAGGGCAGGAGCTTCCAGCCGCCCTGTTCGCTCTTCACTAGAACGCGAGAGCGCTCGTCGACACCGAAGCTGCTTTGCGGCGTGAAGTTATAGACGGCGTGGGTGCCGACGACCTCCTTGCTCGACATCAGCGCCTGGCGCAGCGCCTCCTTGAAGGCGGGTGTGCCGGGCTTGGCACCGCTCTCCAACGCCCGCCTGGCGGCATCGGTGAACACGACCCAGCCGTCGAAAGCATAGGCGGAGAAGCCGTCCGTCGGCTTGCTGCCGTTCGCCTTCTCGTAAGCGGCTCGATAGGCCAGCGCGACCGTCTTGATCGGATTGTCGTCCGGCAGTTGCTCGGCGACGGCGACCGGCCCGGTCGGGCAGATCAGGCCATCCGCAGCCTTGCCGGCGACGCGCAGGAAATCCGTGCTGATCATGCCGTTATTGCCGTAGATCGGGCCCTTATAGCCGCGTTCGCTGAGCGCCAGCACGGGTAGGGCGCCCGGCGTGGCGGTGCCGCCGACCATGATCGCGTCGGGGCGGGCTGCGGTCGTCTTCAGCACCTGCGGCATCACCGAGGTGTCGGTGCGGGCATAGCGCTCGTTGTTGATGACCTTGATGCCGGCTTCCTGTGCCGCCGCGGTCAGCGAATTGTACATCAGGTCACCGAGCGCATCGCTGAAGCCGATGAAGCCGGCGGTCTTGACGTTGCGCTTCTTCATATCCGCGACGACGCCTTGCGCCAGCAGCATCTGTGGGTGCGGGATCTGCACGACCCAAGGGCCGCCATCGCCCTTCGCCGGCTCTGCGATCGGCGAGATCGCGACCATCGGCACCTTGAGCTCGGTGGCGACCGTCGCCATCGCCACTGTCTGGGGAGCGCCTGAGGTGCCGATCAGGAAATCGACTTTCTCCTGCTCGACGAGCTTGCGGGTATTGCGGACCGCGGCCGTCGGGTCGGAGGCGTCGTCGAGCTGGATGATGCGGATCGTCTCGCCGCCGACCTCGCTCCTATAGGCTGCGCCCGCCGCGATGCCCTTGGCGTTGGGGATGCCGATCGACGAAATCGGCCCGCTCAGGCCGGTGACGAAGCCGACCACGATCTCCGCGCGTGCGGACGTTGCAGCAAGTACGAGCGAGATGGCCGTCGCGGCGGCGCAGATCCGGTGACGCATCGAGATTTCCCCTGTTGCTGATGGTGATCGTTTGGAGCGTCGCCATTCGCGGCACGCCATCTGCATCTGCGTGGCATGGCCTCGTCCAATCGCAGGATATTTGCGACCCTGCGGTTTACGTGACGTGGCCGTGCGCGGTGGGACAATCCGTGCCTGAACAATCACTGTCAAGTTTTTCGATGAAATGGAATTCTTACGAAAATATGTGAAAGAGGATATCGTGAGGAATCTCAAAGCCTTGCCTTAGAGGCGGACAGAGCAAAAGCAGGGTCTCGCCCGGTGGCAGGCTTGACGTGAATTAGTTAAGGCATAAAGTAATTGACGGGAGAGCCTGAAGACCGTGCGGTTCGGCTCGTGCGCCCCGAGGGGAGGGAGCGTGCATCGAGCGGTTCCGCCGTCGGCTCGGCGTGGAGGGATCGATGGCGGAACGCTCATTTGCGCGCGAGGTCGAGGATCTGCGCCTCGGCGAGGGCGAGATCTTTCGTGGCGAGGGCATCCTCGCCATCACCAAGGCGCTTCTGCAATCCGGTGTGTCCTATGTCGGAGGTTATCAGGGCTCGCCTATCTCCCATCTGATGGACGTGCTGGCCGACGCCAAGGACGTGCTCGACGAGCTCGGTGTCCATTTCGAATCCTCGGCCTCGGAAGCGGCCGCCGCCGCTTCGCTCTCGGCTTCGGTGATGTACCCGCTGCGTGGCGCCGTGACCTGGAAGTCGACGGCCGGCACCAATGTCGCCAGCGACGCCTTGACCAACCTGGCCTCGGGCGGCGTGACCGGCGGTGCGCTCATCATCCTCGGAGAGGATTACGGCGAGGGCTCCTCGATCCCGCAGGAGCGCAGCCACGCCTTCGCGATGAAATCGCAGCTCTGGCTGCTCGACCCCCGTCCTAACCTCGAATCGATCGTCAAATCGGTCGAGGACGGTTTCGAGCTCTCCGAAGCCACCAACACGCCGGTCATGCTGCAGGTCCGCATCCGCGCCTGCCATGTCCACGGCCAGTTCGTCGCCAAGGACAACCGCAAGCCCGCCTTCACCATCCGCGAGGCGCTGGAGAATCCGCAGCGCGATCTCAACCGCATCGTGCTGCCGCCGGCCTCGATGCTGCAGGATCGGCAGAAGCTGGAACAGCGTTGGCCGGCGGCGGTCGATTTCATCAAGCGCCACAGGCTCAACGAGTTCTTCGGCCCCGATGCCGGCGAAATCGGCATTGTCATGCAGGGCGGAATGTACAATTCCGTGATGCGTGGGCTGCAATATCTCGGCCTGGCCGACGCCTATGGCGACAGCAAGATTCCGCTCTACGTCCTCAACGTCACCTATCCGCTGGCGGACGACGAGGTCGCCGATTTCTGCCGCGACAAGCGCGCCGTGCTGGTCGTGGAGGAAGGGCACCCGGAATATATCGAGCAGGCGATCGGCACGGTGCTGCGCCGCCGCGGCATCGCGGCCAAGCTCGCGGGCAAGGATGTGCTGCCGCTCGGAGGCGACTATACCGCAGCGGTGCTGAGCAAGGGCATCGGCGCCTTTCTCGACCAGAACGCTCCGCACCTGCTCGGCAACCGCCCGCCGCTGCCGAGCGCGGATGCGATCGTTGCGGCTGCCCCCGTCCAGCAGCTGGTCGAGATCGTGCCGCCGCGCCCGGCCGGTTTCTGCATCGGCTGTCCCGAACGGCCGATCTTCGCGGCGATGAAACTCGTCGAGAAGGAACTGGGCGCGCATCAGATCTCGGCCGATATTGGCTGCCATCTCTTCTCGATCCTGCCGCCTTTCAATCTCGGCGGCACGACGATGGGCTATGGCCTGGGGCCCGCTTCAGCTTCAGCCTTCAATGTCGAGGCCGGGAAAAAGCCGATCTCGATCATGGGCGATGGCGGCTTCTGGCATAACGGCCTGTCGTCGGGCGTCGGCAACGCCGTCTTCAACAAGCAGAACCAGGTCATCATGGTCGTCGACAACTATTATTCGTCGGCGACCGGTGGGCAGGACATCATGTCTTCGCGCGCCGACAATGACCGCCGCTCCACCAAGAACCCGATTGCCAGGGCGGTGCGCGGCATCGGCGCCAAATGGGTGCGCGAGATCGACCGCACCTATGACGTGGCCAAGATGCGCGACACTCTGAAGGCGGCGCTGACGTCGAAGGAGGAGGGGCCGAAGATCATCATCGCCTCATCCGAATGCATGTTGAACAAGCAGCGCCGTGTGAAGCCGCTGTTCAACAAGGCGGTCAAGGAAGGCAAGCGCTCGGTCAAGCAACGCTTCGGCGTGGACGAGGATATCTGCACCGGCGACCATGCCTGCATGCGTCTCTCCGGCTGCCCCTCGCTCTCGGTCAAGCATATCGACGACCCGCTGCGCGACGATCCCGTCGCAGCGATCGACAACAACTGCGTCGGCTGCGGCAATTGCGGCGAGGTGGCGGAAGCTGCCGTGCTCTGCCCGTCCTTCTATCGCGCCGACGTCATCTACAACCCGACGCGGCTCGATCGCTGGATGGCGCGGCTGCGCGGCGCCGTGATCGGCTATCTCCAGCGCCGCCGCGATGCGCGCCGGGTGGTGTTCTCGTGAATGCCGTGATGCCCGTAAGCCCTGCCGGTTTGCCAGCCTTCGACCGCCCCCTGTCGATCGCCGTGCTCGCCATGGGCGGCCAGGGCGGCGGTGTCCTGACCGACTGGATCGTTGCCGCAGCCGAACACGCCGGCTGGATCGCGCAATCGACCTCCGTGCCCGGCGTGGCCCAGCGGACCGGTGCGACAATCTACTATGTCGAAATGCTGCCGCCGCGCGACGGACGCCATCCCGTGCTCTCGCTGATGCCGACGCCAGGCGATGTCGATGTCGTGGCTGCCGCCGAATTCATGGAAGCCGGCCGCGCCATGCTGCGGGGCCTCGTCACGCCGGACCGGACGACGCTGATCGCCTCGACCCATCGCAGCCTGGCCGTGAGCGAGAAGGAAAAGCCTGGCGACGGCATCGCATCCTCCGAGCCGGTATTCGAAGCTTCTGATTTCGCCGCGCGCCACGCGATTCAGTTCGACATGCAGGCGCTGGCGGAGCGGAACGGCAGCGTGATCTCGGCCGTGATGTTCGGCGCTCTGGCCGGGTCCGGCGTGCTGCCGTTCCCGCGCGAGACCTTCGAAGCCGCCATCCGCGAGGGCGGTAAGGGTGTCGAGCCCAGCCTGCGCGCCTTCGGAGCCGGCTTCGAGCGGGCCTCGCATCCGGCCGAGACCGCTCCTGTGCCCGAAGCGGAAGCCCCGCCGCCGGTCCCGACGAGTGTCGGCGTGCCGCAGCTCGATGGTTTGCTGGCGCGTATTCACGGCGAGTTTCCGGAGACCGTGCGGCCGATGCTGTTCGCCGGCGTCAAGCGCCTGACGGACTATCAGGATGTCGCCTATGCCGGCGAATATCTCGATCGGATGCGGGATTTGCTGGCGCTCGACCGCCGTCATGGCGGGGAGGTTGCAGGCCATGCCTTCACCGATGCCGCCGCAAAATATCTCGCCGTCGCCATGGCCTACGACGATGTCATCCGCGTCGCCGACCTCAAGACGCGGGCGTCACGTTTCGAGCGAATCGACAAGGAGATCGGCAAGCGAGACGACCAATTGCTCTACATGACCGAGTTCATGCACCCGCGCATGGAGGAGGTCATCGGCACCATGCCGAAAGGGCTTGGCCTTTGGCTCGAAGGCAAGCCCGGCCTCGTCCGCCTGCTGGACCGCGCGGTCAATCGCGGCCGCCGCGTCAAGACGGGTCATGTCAGCTGGTTCCTCTCGCTCAATCTCGTCGCGGCGCTGCGCCCCGCGCGCCGGAGGCTGCTGCGCCATGCGCGCGAGACGGCTCATATCGAGGGGTGGCTAACCCTGGCTACGCGGATCGTCGCGCAGGATTATCCGCTCGCCGTGGAGGTCCTGGGCTGCCGGCGGCTGATAAAGGGCTATTCCGACACCCACGCGCGCGGCGAGTCGAAGTTCGACCGGGTCCTGTCGGCAGCGCCCGGCCTTGTCGGCAAGCCCGACAGCGCCGGCTGGCTGCGCCGCCTGCGCACCGCGGCATTGGCCGACGAGCAGGGCGAGGCATTGGCGGGCGCGCTCATGACGCTGGAGCACGCCTTCGAGGCGTGAGCGTCATAGAGCGCGAGCGGCGACCTCGTGGGCAGTGTCCTAACGCTGCGGGTCGCTCCTGTTGGCGATCAATGCGCGCTTGAGCAACGCAAGCTTCTTGCCGATCTCCTCGATTTCCTCTTCGGGGAATCCAGCCATCGCATCCGCCAGCCAGGCGTTGTGCTTTTTGGCCATGCGGCGGAATTTCTGCCGGCCTTCGATCGTCAGGCAGATGATCTGGATGCGCCGATCCAGATTGGAGGGGCTGCGGGTGACGAAGCCGTCGGCGATCAGGCGCTCGATGATCGGCGTGACATTGGCCTGCGAAACCATCAGCCGCTTTGATAGTTCGCCTTGCACCAGACCGCCGGGCTCGCGGTCGAGCTGCGCCAGGATGTCGAAGCGCGGCAGGGTGAAGTTGAAGTTCTCCCTGAATTGCCGACGCAATTCGGCTTCGATCAGGGTCGAGCAAGCGAGCAGCCGCAGCCAGAGGCGCACTTCGCCCCGGTGATCCTGATCGCCGCCGGACCGCTCGCCGAGGCGGAGATCGTCCAGATCCTCTTGGATGCTCAATGCATAATCCTTTTGAGCTTTAGCCGATCGGTCGGCCTCATATCCGTCATCGCTGATATCGCGCAAAAACATGCGCAGTGGAACCAATCTTTTTGCCGGAAGCGCGTTTGATGCTCGACAGCCCCGATGGTGCTGGTTATGAATTAATTAGTGCCTTAACTAAATGCGAGGGCCCATGTCGCGGTTCGTTCCCCTGCGGTCGAACGATCTCTCGCCAGCTGTCTGGCGTCATACTCTTGCGATCCATTTCGGCCATTGCGACCCGGCCGGCATCGTCTATACGCCGCAATATTTCCATCTGTTCAATACCATCCTCGAAGAGTGGTACGGGCAGGCGCTCGGCATCTCCTATTACGATTTGATCGGCGCGCGTCGTACCGGCCTTGGCTATGCCCACGCCTCGGCCGATTTCGCGATGCCGGCCCGCATGGGCGAAACGCTGGAGGTTGCCGTCGTCATCGAGGCGCTCGGCCGCAGTTCCGTGACGCTGACGCTGCACGCCTTCAAGGATGGGGTCGAATGCGCGCGGGGGAATTTCGTCACCGTCGTCACGTCGCTGGTCGATCACAAGGCCATGCCGGTCCCCGACGATCTGCGCGCGGCCTTCGAAGCCTACCGCCGACGCTGCAGTGCTGCAGAGCAGCCGATGCGCTCGGCGGGTTGAGGAGGCAGGGCGGTCCCCGCCCCCTCAGCGCTTCACCTGATAGCCTGACTTCTCGCGGTCCCAGGTGTTGGGATGCAGGCCGCTCTCGCGCAGCGTCGGCTTGCTGATCTTGCCGTTCTCGGTCAGCGGCATCGCCTCGACGAAGGTCAGGAAGCGCGGCAACGCGAAATAGGCGAGCCTGTCCTCGCAATGGCGCAAGATCTCTTCCGGCGTCAGCGCTGCGTTCGGCTCGAACTGGATCGCTGCCGCGACCTCGTCCTCGCCGAGTTCGGAGGGCAGGGGATAGACGGCGCAGGCGCTTATCGCGGGATGGGCGAGCAGGATCTGCTCGACCTCCCAGGAGGAGACGTTCTCGCCGCGCCGGCGGATCGTGTCCTTGATGCGGTCGATGAAGCGGTAATGGCCGCCGGGCTCGCGCAGGACGCGGTCGCCGGAATGGAACCAGAGATTGCGCCAGGCTTCGACCGTCTTCTCGGCCATGTTGTAGTAGCCCGTGGCGAAGGAATAGGCCTCGGTCGGGCGCAGCAGCAATTCGCCCGAGACGCCGTCCGCGACGGGCGCGTCGTTCTCGTCGACGATGCGCGCCTCGATGCCATCAGCCAGATAGCCCAGGCTGCCGGGATGGTCGGAGGGGATCGGGCTGGCGAAGGCGAAATTCGTCTCGGTCGAGCCATAGCCGTCGAGCAGCGGTACGTTGAACCGCTTCAGGAAGACGTCATGGAAACGAGCCGGCACGCCGCCGCCGAGCGCGACGCGCAGCTTGTGTTCGCTATCCTCGGGGCGCTCCGGCTGTGCCAGCAGGATCGCCGCCATGGCGCCCAGCAGATAGCCGACATTCGCCTCGTGGCGCCGGATCGAATCCCAGAAGCGCGAGGCCGAGAATTTCGGCTCGAGCACATAGGTGCAGCCGTTGATGATCGCCTGGTAGAAGGCGTTGAGCGCGTTGGTGTGGAACAGCGGCAGCGTCGTCAGCAGCGTCTCGCCCTCGCGGATATCGAGCGCGCGGGCCGAATAGACGCCCCACCAGAACATCTGCGCCTGCGGGCAGCAGACGCCCTTGGCGGGGCCCGTCGTGCCGGAGGTGTAGAGGATCGCGACGGTGTCGCCGGGCTTCACCGCTCCTGGCGCGATGCCTTCGCCCAATGCCGGCAGGCCGGTCCAGTGGGCGGGCGCGTCCGACGGTGCTTCGTCGCCGACGATCCAGACCTTTTCGGGCAGCAGCTTTGCGTCGATCGTGCCGAGCGCCGGGATGGAAGCGTCCTCGACCACGAGGAGGGCAGGGCCGGCATTGCGCAGCACATGTTCGAGCTGGCCGCCGCGCAGCGCCAGGTTGATCGGCACGGCGATGATGCCGAGCCAGGCGCAGCCGAGATAGATTTGCAGGAATTCCGGCCGGTTCGAGCACAGGATCGCGACGCGGTCGCCATGGCGCAGGCCCACATCGGCGAGCGTCCGGGCCGAGGCCGCTGCGATCCGGGCGGTATCGGCAAAACTCCAGATCGTGTCGCCGAAGACGAGGAGGCGGCGATCACCATAGCGTTCGGCCTGACGCTGCAGGAGGATCGGCAGCACGCGTTCCGCCGGCTGGAACCGCTTCACCGCATCGGCCGACTCCAGCGGATTGCGATCGAGGTCGCCCATGCGGTTCTCCCATCTCTCGCGAAAGCGATGCGCCCGATGTGGCGCGGGTGTCGTTCTGCAAATTTAGTTCATGCTTGAAGTAATTTGGCAAGTGGCTATCGCGCGTGAGGCAAGATAGCTTTATAGATGAGAAGCTTCCAATCCGGAGAAAGCTTCATGGACGTTCTTGGCCGCTTCTCGTCGCCGCATGACGCCTTCCAGAACGCTGCTCTCCGATCGCCGGGTGCGCCCTTCCTCGTCGCGCCCGCGAGCGCCCAATTGCCCTATGCGCGTGACGGTTTCCGCCTCGCCTACGGCGCGGTCGGAGTGCAGGTCGAAGCGGCGAGGGCAGCTTACGCCCGCGCCGGCTACGGGCGTGGCGCGCGGGTGGCGCTGCTGCTCGACAGCCGCCCGGAATTCTTCGTGCACTGGCTCGCGCTCAACGCGCTCGGCGTGTCGATCGTGCCGATCAATCCGGATCTGCGGCCGGAGGAGCTCGCCTTCCAATTGACCCTTGCCGATGTCGACCTTGCCATCGGGACGGGAGATCGCATTGCGCCGCTTGCCCGTGCGCCCGAATTTGCCCGTTTCCGGCTGATCGAGCTCGGCGCGCCCGTTCCCGATTGCCGCAAGGCGGTGACGGCGCAGGCCGGCGATCTTGCGGCGGAATGCGCGCTGCTTTTCACCTCGGGCAGCACGGGCAAGCCCAAGGGCTGCATCCTCTCGAACCGCTATTTCCTGCAGGTGGCGCAATGGTATCACGGCCAGGGCGGCATCGCCGCCTTGCAGCCTGAGGGCGAGGTCAATCTCACGCCCCTGCCGATGTTCCATATGAACGCGCTGGGCTGCAGCGCTGTCGGCATGATGGTGCAGGGCGGGGCCGTCGTGCCGCTCGACCGCTTCCATGCCAGCCGCTGGTGGGCGAGCGTCGCCGATAGCGGCGCGACCATCATCCATTGCCTCGGGGTCATCCCGGCCATCCTGCTGCAATTGCCGCCGAGCCCGGACGAGCGCCGCCACAAGGTGCGCTTCGCCTTCGCGCCCGGCGTCGATGTGCGTCATCGCGCTGCCTTCGAGGAACGCTACGGCATCCGCATCGTCGATGCCTGGGCGATGACCGAGACCGGCGGCGCCGCTGCGACCACCACAGCCAAGGTCCCCTCCGGTTTCGGCGCGCGCTGCATCGGCGAGCCGGCTGCCGGCATGGAGTACCGGATCGTCGACGAGCAGGGCGGCGACGCCGGAGTGGGGCAGGCGGGTGAGCTTCTCGTCCGCGCGGCCGAGGCGGATCCGCGCGCCGGCTTCTTCAGTGGCTATCTCGACGATCCCGTCGCGACCGAGGAGGCCTGGCAGGACGGCTGGTTCCATACCGGCGACTTCGTCCAGGCTGGCGACGACGGCCTGCTCTACTTCTTCGACCGCAAGAAGAGCATCGTGCGGCGCAGTGGCGAGAATATCGCCGTCCTCGAGGTCGAGTCGGTATTGCAACGGCAGGAGGGTGTGCGCGCCACGGCCGTGACGCCGGTGCCCGACGAACTGCGCGGCGAGGAGGTCTTCGCCTTCATCGTCGCCGACGACGTGGCGGACAAGACTGCCTTTGCCGAGCGGATCGCACGCGAGAGCGCGGCGTTGATCGCCTATCACAAACTGCCGGGTTATGTGGCCTTCGTGCCGGAACTGCCGCTCTCGGCGACGAAGAAGCTCGCGCGCGGCGAGATCAAGCAGCTCGCCGCCAAGGCGGTGAGCGAGGGCACGGCCATCGACCTGCGCGCCCTCAAGGCCGGGCTGCGCAAGCATTGAGGCGCAGCCCAGGGGCGCTGGTTCAGGCGCTCGCCCCGACCAGCGCCAGCACGCGCACCGGGCTGCCCGAGCCGTTCACGATCTTGAGCGGCGTCGCGATGATGATCGCGCCGGTCGGCGGCAAAAGGTCGAGATCGCGCAGGCATTGCAGCCCGTAGCGCCCGCCGCCATGCAGGAAATGATGCGCGGGGAAGGGCGGCTCCAGATGCGCGGCCTGGCCGGCATCGGTGCCGATGGTCTCGGTGCCGAAGCCGATGATGCCGCGCTCCTCGACCAGCCAGCGCATCACAGCAGAATCCGGCCCCGGCGTATGCGGGCCGCCCTCGCCGAGATTGGCATAGTCGCGCCCCTGGCGCTTCGACCAGTCGGTGCGCAGCAGCACCCAGTTGCGCTCGGGAATGCGGCTGTGGCGCGCCTCCCAGGCCTCGACATCGGCGATGCTCAGGAGGAAGTCCGGATCGGCCGCGGCCTGCGCCGAGCAGTCGATGACGCAGGCCGGCGCGATCAGGTCGCGCACCGGCAGGGTGTCGACCGCGTTGTTGGGCAGGTCCTTGCCGGTGAACCAGTGGATCGGCGCGTCGAAATGCGTGCCGGTATGCTCGCTGAGCGTGATGTTGTTCCAGTACCAGGCGGGGCCGGCGGCATCGTAGCGCGAGATCTGCTCGACCCTGAGCGGCGAAGCCTGGCCGAATTCGGGCGGCAGCACGATCACCGGGAAATCCGGGCTCAGCGTGAAGGTGAGGTCGATTACCTTCACCGAGCCGTCGGCCAGCGCGGAGGCGAAGGTCGTGAGGTCGAAAGCGGCCATGGCAGGCTCCTGTCGAGACGATGAAGTCGTTGAATCAGCCCAGTTCGCGTTCGAGCGCCTTGGGGTTGGCGGCGAGGCGGCGGTGGACATCCTGTGCCACGTCGCCGACGAACACCTCTTCCAGCCCGTTGCGCAGGCCCGAGACGATCGCCTCTGCGACGGCGCGCGGCGCCACCTTCGGCGGCGGCAGGGTCTGGAACCAGTCGCCGTCGATCGGCCCGGTGAAGACGTTCATCACCTTGACCCCGCCGCTGCGCAGTTCAGCGCGCAGGCAGTGGGACAGTGAGAGGCAGCCGGCTTGGGCCGCGGCATGGGCTCCAAAGGGAGGCCAGTTCGCCAGCGCATAGACGGAGAGGACATTGACCCAGGCGGCGGCGCTGTCGATGCCGTCGGCGCCGCGCATCCGCATGGCCGGGCCGAAGCTCTGGGCGAGATGCACGAGACCCATATAGGTCTCGGCCAGCTCCATCTGGAAGAAGCTGGTGCCCTGGCGGTCGGTGAGTCCGCCCGGCCGCACGAACTCGGCCGTATTGACCAGGATATCGGTCTTGCCCGCGATGTCGGCGGCGAGGTCTCTGACCGAGCGCTCGTCGCCGAGATCGAGCGGCACGAGCTTGACGGCGGGCAGGGCGCGCAGCCGCTCCTCCTCCGGGAAGGGCTTCCAGTTGTCCGGCACGCCGACATGGACCGTCCGCGCTCCGGCCTTGACCAGGGCATCGACGGCGGCAAGCCCGACTGCGGAGCGCCCATTCGTCACCAGGATGCGGCGGAATTTCGGGTCGGCGGTGAGTTCCCGCCATTGCCGGTCATCCTGCATCGCCGGAGTCTCCTCTTGTGGCTTGGCGAAGGCGACCGCCTGTCCGCTCTTGTCGAGCTGCAGCGAGAGGCGCACCCGCTCGCCTTCGACGCAATCGCCGTGGAGATGGGAGACCAGGATCGGGCCGCAGTCCAGCTCGACCAGGCCGATGCGCCAGGGCGCCCGCTCGCGGAAATAGACGTCCGCCGGTACCAGCACCAGCGTCTCCGACACGAGCTTGCCGCCGTTCGGTGCATCGACGAAGGGCAGTTCCGTCGACAGGCATTGCGGGCAGATGTCGCGCGCCGGATAGCAGAACGTCCCGCAATGGGCACAGCGCTGCAGCGCGAAACGGCCCTCCGCCGCGGCGTGTGTCAGCCCGTGCGAGGTACGGCTGCGTGCCGCCGGCGGCTGCGAGGGAAGGCGCGTCCGGTTGAGCGGACTGCGCTTGCGCGGGGGTGAGAGCGGCTCGGTCATGCCGATGGTCCCGTGAGGATCGCGGCGCCGGAAGACAGCCCGCGGTCATAGTTGATCATGCCGAAGCCGGAGGCCAGCGCCGTGCACGCGCCTTCGACCTGGGTCGGGCCAGCCATGCCGAGGACCTGGCGCAGGGCCTCGGTCATCCCGAGATAGCCGCCGCCGGCTCCGGCCTGGCCGACCGAGAGCTGGCCGCCGGAGGTGTTGTGCGGGAAGTCTCCGCCGATGGTGAGATCGTGCTCGCGGACGAAGCGCGGTCCCTCGCCCTTGGCGCAAAAGCCGAGATCCTCGAACTGCATCATCACCATGAAGGGATAATCATCATAGGTGAGGACGACGTCGATCTCGTCCGGCCGCAATCCCGCCATGCCGTAGAGATCGGAGACGTCCATCGCCCAGCCGCCGCGGGTCTGGACGACGTCCTCGGCGAAGGCGTTGTGGCGCTCGATCGTGCCGGCGATCCGGGCCGCCGGCAGCTTGAGCGAGGCCGCGATGTCCTCGCGCATGACCAGGAAGGCCTCGGCGCCGGCGCAGGGCATCACACAGTCGAACAGGTGGATCGGGTCGGAGATCGGCCGCGCCGCCATATACTGCTCCAGCGTCAGCGGAGCCTTCATCAGGGCATGCGGGTTGCGCAGCGCATTCGCCCGCTGCGAGACGGCGATCCGGCCGAAATCCTCCCGCGTCGCGCCAAAGCGCGTCATGTAGTGCCGGGCGATCAGGGCGAAGCTGGCATTGGCGCCGCCGGCGCCATAGGGATAGGCGGCATCCTGGGCGAAGCGGGAGAAATTCTCCAGCGTGCGGCGGAAGGTGTCGACCTGGTTGGTGTCGCCGGCGATGCAGGCGACGACATCGGCATCGCCGGCCTGGACGGCGCGCGCCGCCTTGCGCAGGCCGGCGATGCCGCTGACGCCGCCAAGGGGGATCGTGTCGAGCCAGCGCGTGCTCAGCCCGAAATGCTGGGTCAGCGCGACGGCGGAGTCGGGCTGCAGCGTGAAACTGGACACCACCAGACCGTCGATCGCGCGCTTGTCCAGACCCGAGGTCTCGACGAGTGCCTTCAGCGCCCGGCCGATCCACCATTGCGCGCTCTCGATCGAGTAGCGCTCATAAGGGATCGTCACTGGCGCCGCGACGACCACGCCGTCATAGGGGCGGCGCAGCCTCGCCGCTTCGCTCATCTCAGACGACCGTCAGCACGACGGGGACGTTGCCGCGCGTCGCGTTGGAATAGGGGCAGCGCTGATGCGCGCCTTCGACGATCTGCTGCGCCAAAGTCCGCTCGACGCCCGGCAAGGAGACCCTGAGCTCGACTGCTAGCGCATAGCCGGTGGCGATTGGGCCCATGCCGACCTTGGCGGTCACGCTGGCATCGTCCGTCAGCGGCACCTTGCTGGTGCGGGCGACGAGCTTGACCGCGCCCAGGAAGCAGGCGGCATAGCCGGCTGCGAAGAGCTGCTCGGGATTGGTCCCCTCGCTACCCGGCCCGCCGAGCGCCTTCGGCAGCGACAGCGTCAGGGCGAAAGCGCCGTCGGGGCTGCTCGCCGTGCCTTCGCGGCCGCCGGTCGCAGTCATCTCGGCCTCGAAGAGGATCTTGTCCGGAACGATGGTCATGGGTGGTCCTCGCTCGATGCTGCTGTGATGGAGGCGCCGCCATGTCGGGCAAGGCGGCTGAAATCGTCTCGCGCGCGCCGGCTGGCGAGCGCGAAGCTCGGGCCTCTACTCGGCTGCGTACCGTTGAGGCGCTGGAGCTGAACCCACATCTCGGCCGATTTCAGCGCTACGGCTGCGCAATTCACCACCGGCGCATGGGCGACTCTGAGATTGTGCTCGGAACAGAGCAGCAAGCCGGGCAGGACGCCTGCCGGCACCAGCACGTCGCAGCCTGCCTCGATCAGGGGCTGGGCGCAGACGGTGAAATCGGCGAGCATGCTGAGTCTGGCACTCTCGTTGCCGGCGAAGGCCTCTGAGAAATCCTCCGGCTTGCAGCCGAGGCCCACGATGCCGCCGATGCGGCTGCCGAGGCCGTAGCGATCGGCCTGCTCGTAGTGATAGGTCGCAAACACCTTGTCGATCGTCACCAGCCCAAGGCGGCGGCCGAGTTGGGAGGCCGCCAGCAATGTCGCCTCGCCGGTGCCGACGACAGGGATCTGAAGGGCCGAGCGCAACTCGTAGAGTCCGGGGTCCTGGAAATGGCCCATGACATAGGCGTCGAAGCCGTCATCTTCGGCTTTCAGCCCGTTGTCGATCGCTGCGACGGCACAGCGCAGTTCGCTGAGCCGGCCGAAATCCCGGTCGGGTGGCGTCAGCCCGGTGACATGGACGCTTGTGCCCGGCGCCGCAATCTCGTTCAGATAGGAGGAAAGCTTGCTGAGATAGGGTCCGTTGAGGCTCGCATCGACGAAGCTTTGCCAGAAAATCTTCATGAGCCGCGAGATCCCTCGGGGTGCGGGCATCATCGCTCATGCCCGAATTAATTAAAGCACGAAGAATCTTTCGGTCAAGCGCGGGTGGCGGCGATCCGATAGGCGACGCTCTCCTCTTATGTTCGGCTGGGCCGCGCTGATCCGGCGCGTTTTGCCGCGATCTCATGCGGTTTTGTCAGCTTCCGTCAGCTGAGAGATACGGAAAGCCAGCGCATGACGGTTGACGGATTTTCGAAAGATATTTAGGACATTAAATAATTGCTCCCCGCCGCTCTCTCCGAGGCGAGGTGAGCCGAAGGGGAACGGAGAAGACGATCGTGGCGAAGCTCACTTTGTCTGCGGAAGGCATCCCATTCCCGGGATCAGCAGCCATGGTCGCGCAGGAAGCCATCGACCTGCTCGGCGAAGATCGCCGGCATCTGGTCGGGGAAGGGCACCTGCGCACCTGGGATGCTGCGCATCACGCTGCCGCAGATCGCAGCTGCGACCGCATTGCCGGATCGGGCATTCGGGTCATTCTCGGGTACCAGCACCAATGTGGGGCAGGCGATCAGGCCGAGCCGGTCTTCCATGCGGTAGCGATTGACGACGCGGTGGCCTTCCACCGCCATCGGCCCGCTGCGCAACGCGTCCGCCATGAAGCGGCGCAGCAGCTCGGTGTCGTTTTCAGGATAGAACGGGCGGCGGCGGTTCCAGAGTTCGGCGAGATGGCTGCCGTCGGCGCGCTCGGTCACGTCGTCGATGACGCGCTGGTTCGCATGGCGCTCTCGGCGGGCGGCGTCGACGAAGGGGCAGGCCGAGAGCACGGCCGCCGCGACGCGATCCGGCGCGCGAGCGGCGATCTCGACTGCGATCGCGGCGCCGGTGTGATGGCCCACGACGGCGAAACGCTCGACAGCCAAGGCGCTCAGCAGCTCCAGGGCAGCTGCCGCCCAGTCCTCGATCGTGGGCATGCCCGGCAGCGGCTCGGAATCGCCGAAGCCCGGCGTATCGATCGCGATGGCGCGCCGGTGTCCGCCGATCAGTGGCAGGACGTCGCGATACTCGTCCCAGGAGCGTGGGGTCTGGTGCAGCAGCAGGACGGGAAAGCCCGTGCCGCACGTCGCGGCGTGCATGCGGCCATGTTCAACGCCGACGAAGTTGCGTTCAACGATGGGATCAGCTTTCGGCATGAGAGATGCATTCCGGAAACAAGTGATCTTCGATGATGGGTGTGTTCAATACTGCTATTGATCTTCGATAACTGATGTCAACCAGGTGAGGGGAAATAAGATGTCACGCTTTGGCAAGACCTGTATTTCGTTCGCTGCTCTCGTAGCGATGACGTCCGTCGCCCGCGCCGACATCACTGTCGGCTTCGTCACCTCGCTGAGCGGGGCAGGTTCCTCGATCGGCATTCCCTATGGACGCGGCATCGCTGCGGCCTTCGCCTATCGCAGCGAAGTCGCGGGCCAGAAGATCAAGCTGATCCAGCTTGATGACGCCTCCGATCCGTCCGCCGCCACCCGCAACGCGCGCAAGCTCGCGGAGGAGGAGAAGGTCGATATCCTGATCGGCACCGCGACCGCGCCCTCGACCATCGCGATGGCGGCCGTCGCCAGCGAGCTGAAGGTGCCCTTCATCGCCGTCTCGCCGATCCAGCCGACGGCCGACCCGAACAATCAATGGGCAATCGCGATCCCGCAGCCGGCGCCGCTGCTGGTCAAGGTGGTGGCCGACCGCATGAAGCGCGACGGCGTCAAGAAGGTCGGCTATATCGGCTTTTCCGATGCTTGGGGCGATCTCGTCTACAATGGCGCCAAGGCTGCCGAAAGCCGCGGTGACATCGAGATCGTCACCAATGAGCGCTATGCCCGCACCGACACCTCCGTCACGGGCCAGATCCTCAAGGTCGTCGCCGCCCGTCCGGACGGCGTCCTTGACGGCGGCTCGGCGACACAGGGCGCGCTGCCGCTGCTGGCGCTGGCTGAGCGCGGGTACAAGGGCAAGACCTACGGCACGACGGCCCTGGTCAATCCCGATTTCGTGCGTGTCGGCGGCAAGGCTGCTGAAGGCATCCTGGTCTCGACCGGTCCGGTCATCGTCGCGGATCAGCTCCCGGACGGCCACTTCTCCAAGGCGCTCTCTGCCTCCTTCCGGGAAGCGTTCCTGAAAGCCAACGCGGTTCCGTCGACCGACGGCTTCTCGGGTTACTCGTTCGACGCCTGGCTCGTGATGCTCGACGCGGTGCCGCGCGCGCTCAAATCCGCGCAGCCGGGTTCGCCCGAATTCCGCACCGAGCTGCGCAACGCCTTGCTCTCGACCAAGGAAGTCCCGGGCGTCCATGCCGTCTACAACTTCAAGCCCGGCACGAGCCACGGCGTCGACGAGCGCAGCCTCGTGATGGTTCAGCTGAAGAACGGGGCCTGGACCTACGCACCCTGACGCGCGGCCAGGCGAGGATAGAGAACCATCGGCATGACGAGCGATATCGCGGCGATTCTCGCCATCGACGGAATAGCGACCGGCGCCATCTATGTTCTGGTTGCGGTCGGGACGGTGCTGATCTTCACGGTCACCCGCGTGATGTTTATTCCCTTCGGTGACATCGCGGCCTTCACGGCGCTGACCCTGGCGGCTCTCGAAACCGGGCATCTCCCGGGAACGGTCGGCCTCGTCCTGGTGCTTGCAGGGCTGGCCTCCTTGGCCGAGTGCTGGTCGCTGGGCCGGAGCGGGAGGGCGCGTCAGATCCCGAAGGCGCTGGCCTTTTATCTGCTGCTGCCAGTGCTGATCGTCCTGTTCGTACGGTTGGCCCTGCCGCTGGCGCCGTCCATGCCGGTCCGCATCGTGCTGGCGCTGCTGCTCGTCATGCCGATCTCGCCGCTGCTCGACCGGATCGTCTTCAGGCCGATCGCGGATGCGAGCGTGCTCCTCCTGCTGATCGTCTCGATGGCGCTGCACTTCGCGCTGGTCGGGCTCGGCCTGCTCTTCTTCGGGCCGGAAGGGGTGCGCACCCAACCGCTGACGGATTCCGCCTTCGCGGTGCTCGGCGTCCACGTCAACGGCCAGACGCTGCTGATCGTGATCGCCTCGATCGTGTTCAGCGGGCTGCTCTATCTGTTCTTCGGCTTCACCCTGACCGGCAAGGCCTTGCGTGCCACGGCGGTGAACCGCACCGGAGCGCGGCTGATGGGCATCCGGCCGGCCAGGTCGGGCACCATCGCCTATCTCGTCGGCTCGCTGATGGCGGGCGTCTCCGGCATCCTGGTCGCGCCGGTCAACACCATCTTCTACGATTCAGGCTTCCTGCTCGGCCTTAAGGCCTTCGTCGGCGCGATCATCGGCGGACTGGCCAGCTATCCCGGCACCGCTATCGGCGCCATCTTCGTCGGCGTGCTGGAGAGCTTCGCTTCCTTCGAAAGCAGTGCGCTGAAGGAGGTGATCGTCTTCTCCCTGCTCATCCCGATCCTGATCTGGCGCTCGATCGTGTCGCCGCATATCGAAGAAGAGGTCGAGGAATGACACGCGCCCAGCTTGCCACCGTGAAGATCGTGGCCGTGCTGGCGCTCGCCGCGGCGCCTTTCCTGCTCAGCCCGTTCTCGATCACGCTGCTGAACTATGTCGGCATCTACTCGCTCGTGGCCGTCGGCCTCGTCCTGCTCACCGGCATCGTCGGCATCATCTCCTTCGGGCAGGCCGCCTTCATCGGCATCGCGGCCTATGCCACGGCCTGGGTCTCGGCGATCAACGGCCAGTCGCCCTGGCTCGGCCTCGGCCTGGCGATCGTGCTCACCTGCACCGTCGCGGCCGTGCTCGGACTGGTGACGCTGCGCCTGCAAGGGCATTTCCTCTCGCTCAGCACCATCGCCTGGGGTCTGTCGATCGGCTTCCTGTTCGGCAATATCGACGGGCTCGGCGGCTTCAACGGCCTGTCCAACATCCCGCCGATCTCGATCGGCTCCTATGCGCTGAGCGAAGGCTGGCAGATCTACTACCTGATCTGGGCGTTCGTGGTGCTCGTGCTGATCCTGCTGCACAACCTGCTGAACTCACGCCTTGGCCGGGCCATGCGCACCATGCGCGGCGGCAAGACGCTGGTCGAAAGCCTTGGCGTCAGCGCCTATTGGGTCAATCTCACCGCCTTCGTCATCGCCGCCTTCCTCGCGGCGCTGTCGGGCTGGCTCTATGCCCATCTCAGCCGCTTCATCAGCCCGACGCCATTCGAGCCGCTTGCCGGCATCGAGTACCTGATGATGGCGATGATCGGTGGTGCGACCAGCCTGCTCGGCGGCATCGTCGGCGCGGCGGTCATCATCTTCCTGAAGAACGCAGTGCAGGACTATCTGCCGCTGATCGCCAAGGGCGCCTCGGGCCAGCTCGAGATCGTCGTCTTCGCCAGCATCTTCATTTTGTTCCTGCAGCGTGCGCGGCAGGGCATCGTGCCGTTCCTCTCGCGTTTCCTGCCTCAGCCGCAGCCGAAGCGCCCGGAGCCTGCGCCGCCCCTGCCGCTGCGCAAGCAGCCGGCGCCGGGCGAGGTGCTGCTGCAGGTCGAAGGCGCCGAGCGACGCTTCGGCGGGCTCATCGCCGTCAACAAGGTCTCGTTCGAGGTCCGCGCCGGCGAGATTCTGGGGCTGATCGGCCCCAACGGCGCCGGCAAGAGCACAATGTTCAACCTGCTGACGGGTGCGCTCGCCTGCAACAGCGGCAAGATCGTCTTCGCCGGCCGCAACATCGAGCGGCTCTCGCAAGCGAAGATCGCGCGTGCCGGCATCGCCCGCACCTTCCAGCATGTGAAGCTGCGCCCGCGCATGACGCTGCTCGACAATGTCCTGCTCGGCACCTATTCGCGGACCAAGGCTGGTCTCATCTCCGGCGCCTTCCGGCTGGAGCGGCAGGAGGAGGCGAGCGCCCGTGCCGAGGCGATGCGGCAACTGGAACGCATCGGCCTCGGCGATAATCCTTTTGAACTCGCCGGCAACCTTCCGCTCGGCAACCAGCGGCTGCTGGAGATTGCCCGTGCGCTGGCCGCCGATCCGCTGCTGCTCGTCCTCGACGAACCGGCAGCCGGCCTGCGCCGCAACGAAAAGCAGAAGCTCGCCGAGCTTCTCGCCAATCTGCGCCGCGACCATGTCACCATCCTGCTGGTCGAGCACGACATGGAATTCGTCATGAACCTCGTCGACCGCATCGTCGTCATGGATTTCGGCACCAAGCTCTGCGAGGGCGATCCGGCCGCGATCCGCAACGATGCCCGCGTGCAGGAAGCCTATCTGGGGAGCACGGTCTGATGGCGCTGCTATCCCTCCGCAACGTCAGCGTTTCCTACGACAAGGTGGAGGCCGTGCGCGGCGTCTCGCTGGATGTCGAGGCGGGCCAGATCGTCTCGGTGATCGGGCCGAACGGAGCCGGCAAGACGACGATGATGCTGGCGACCATGGGGCTTCTGCCGTTGGCGGGGGAGGTGACCTTCGAGGGCTCCAGCCTCACCGGGCTCGAGGTCGAGGAGCGCGTCGAGCGTGGCATCTGTCTCGTGCCGGAAAAGCGCGAGCTGTTCGCCGATATGTCCGTCGCCGACAATCTGATCCTCGGTTCGTACAGCCTGAAGGACCGCTCCGGCGTCGATGYGGCCCTGCAGCAAGTCTACCAGCGCTTCCCGCGGCTGCAGGAGCGTCGGCGTCAAAAGGCGGGCACGCTGTCGGGCGGCGAGCGCCAGATGCTGGCGCTAGGCCGCGCCCTGATGGCCAGGCCGAAGCTGCTCATCCTCGACGAACCGAGCCTGGGTCTGGCGCCGCTGATCGTGCGCGAGATCTTCAGGACGATCTCCTCCCTGCGCGAGCTCGGCGTCTCGGTGTTGCTGGTCGAACAGAATGCCCGCGCCGCACTCGAGACCGCCGATTACGGCTATGTGCTGGAGACCGGCGAGATCGTCCAGCAGGGCAAGGCAGATACCTTGATCCACGATCCAAAACTCATCGCCGCCTATCTTGGGGGCGGCGAGGGGCACTAGACCGTTGCGCCGGCTTGCCAACGCATTGCTAGAATGCGCGACAGCATTCATGGCCGACAAAAACCCGAGTTTCGTCGGTAAGGGCGAGAGTTTCGCTGACTCGATCGCCAGAGGCGGCTGGCGCTTCCGCCTGGGAAATCTGCCGGCGGCGCTTTCAGGGATATGCGGATGACCGAAGAAGAGCGCATCGCCAGAAGCGCAAGGCCCGTCACGGTGGCAAGCCTCGGGAGAGACCTGCTGTCGCTGGGGGTAGCGCCTGGAGACACGCTTCTCGTCCACGCCTCCCTCAGCTCTCTCGGCTGGGTGAATGGCGGGCCGGTCGCTGTGATCCACGCTCTGCTTCAGGCGGTCGGGCCTGAGGGCACCATCGTCATGCCGGCGCAGTCGGCGGACCTGACCGACCCTGCCAACTGGGGCGCTCCGCCCGTTCCGGCGTCATGGCATCAGACGATCCGCGAGACGATGCCGGCTTATGATCCCGGCACAACGCCGACGCGGGACATGGGCAGGGTCGCCGAGCTGTTCCGTGGCTGGCCCGGCGCCGTGCGCAGCGATCATCCGTCGGCCTCGTTTGCGGCGCTGGGCCCGCTCTCCGGGCAGATCATCGGCCATCACGATCTGGCCGATCCGCTGGGGGAGGGCTCGCCGCTCGGCGTACTCTACCGCCTCGATGCCAGGGTCCTGCTGATTGGTGTCGACTTCGACAAGTGCACCGCCTTGCACCTTGCCGAGCGCCGGGCCTGGCCCGACCGGCCGAGGATCACCGAGGGTGCGCCTCTGATGCGCGACGGGCAGCGGCAATGGGTCGCCTTCGACACCCCGAGCGTGATGGACGGCGATGCGTTTCTGCCGATCGGAGCGAGCGCGCTGCGATCGGGAATGGCCACTGCGCGTTCGCTCGGCGAGGGCCGGGGAATCCTGGTCGGGATGCGGCCGCTCGTCGATCACGCCGTCGGGCTATGGGCGTCGGGCCGGTGAGACGCCTCCTCATCGTTGCGATCCTCGCCGGATTGGTCTGCCTGGCGGTGCTGCTTGCGGCTCTGGCCCTTTCCGGCTTCGCCGATGTGCCATGCCAGGACGGCAGCTGGGACGCGGCGAAGAAGACGTGCATTCCCGACTGAGAATGATACCTGAAAAGACGAAGCGCTTGTCCGTATCTGACAGGCCTATCGTCCTTGGTTGCGCCGCATCCGTGCCTTGGGCGCGGTCATGATCGTGACGATGGATGTCCGGCAGGCGCGCGTGGCGATCGAGACCGATCCGAAGAGCAGCAGAATCCTCCGCGCTTATTGCGGGTGAGGCGGTTGCTGCGCTGTTCGCCGGGCCGATGCGGTAATCCCGAATGGTCGGCAGGGATATCTTCCTGCGTCGTTGCCGATGCCCTCATCGGCGCTAGCGTGACGTGCAGAAGCCATTCGCCGAGAGGCGGTTCAGATGGTCACGGCGTTCGCCAGCCTCACGGCGGCTTATCCGGTGATTGCGAGCCTGATCGCGCTCAATTCGGTTCTTGAAGCCGAGCGTGACCGGCTCACCGCGAAAGACATCCTCGTCATCGCTCTGGTCTGCGCCATCTGGCCACTCGTCGCCTGTGTCCTGCTTCTGGCACTGGGACGCCGGACGCTCGGTCCTGGGAAGCGCCAATGTCTGCCCACGATGCGCTGATGCGTCAGCGCCGGACAAACGGCATCCCGGCGGGCTGGAATGGCCCGTCGGGATGTGGTTTGGCCAGAGCAGCCGGACTGGTAGCTGGGCAGATCAGAAATGCGCTTTCGGCTGAAGCCTCAGCGTCGCACGCGTCGAGTCGGCCACCTTCGACAGCAGCCAGTCGGGATTGCCGAGGTTGAAATAGGTCTTCAGCAGGACCCGCCAGAACAGGCGTTCCGCCTGCGATGAAGGCCCGTGCTGGGCGTAGATCCTCGCGCATTCGGCGGCGGTGCGGCTGCCATGGATCGCACTGTTGTTGACGCCCGTCCGTCGGAAGCAGGCGATCGGCTGGGTGATCCGGCCATAGAGTTCCTTCACCAGGGCCCGGCAGAACATGTCGTAGTCGCCGGCATCCCTGTAGGCGATGTCGAACCCGCCCAGTTCCTCGAAAAAGGTCCGGGAGAAGTAGGTCGCCATATGCATGATCGGGTTCCAGCCCAGGCAGACGAGCATGGCCGGCGTCATCCAGTTCGGAGGCGCTGCGAGCCCGCCGAGGCTATGTCCGTTCGAATCGATCCATCGGATCGCGCCGACCACCCAGCGCCGCCGGCTCTTGCGGTAGGCGTCGACGACCGCCGCCGCGGCGCCCGGGAGCATCACGTCGTCGGCGCCCAGGAAGCCCAGCAATTCGCCCGAGGAATTGAAGGAGCCCTTGTTGATGGCGTCGAAGATGCCGCTGTCCTTGCCCTGCATCACCTTCAGCCCGTAGCTGCGGGCGAGCTCCACGGTTCCGTCGGTGCTGCCGCCATCGACGATGACGTGCTCGATCTCGATCCCGCGCGTCGCATTGCAGCGCGCGGATTCGATGCATTCCTTGAGAAAGTCGACGGCGTTCAGCGTCGGGGTCACGATTGTCACGATCATTGGCGCAGTTCCGCTGCTGGAGCCGGTGCGGTCAGACGTGCCGAGGCGCGATTGCCATCTCGGGCCTCGCGGGGATCATCGGCAGCGGCGCGTCCTCCGTCGCCTCGGCCTCTTCGACCACCGGAATCCGGGTCACCGCGTTCTGCATCGCCCACATCGCCGCCTGGGTCCGGTTCCTGACCCGCACCTTCCGAAGGATCGCCTTGACGTGCACCTTCACGGTGGCTTCGGCGATCTCCAGCTTGCGTGCGATCACCTTGTTGGACTCGCCGAGCATGAGCCCTTCCAGGATGCTCACCTCGCGGGCCGAAAGCCCCTGGAACGGGGAGCCGTCAGCCCGGCGCTGGACGCCCTGCAGCAGGCGCTGCGGCTCGACCGCCACTTCGGAGAGTTGCGATAGCAACTCTGGCGGGAACACCGCACCATTGGCGATGACGACTTCCAGCGAGGTGATGAGATCTTGCGCCGAGACGGACTCGACGAGATAGCCGACCGCTCCGAGCTGCATCGCGCGATGCATCAACTCCCGGCTACCGCGCAGGGCGAGCGCGACGATCTTGGCGCTCTTGAACTGCCTCTTGATGTCGCCGACGATGGAGCAGGACATGTCGTCGATCACGACGATGAAGAGGTCTGGTGTTTGCTGGCCGATATCGTATCGGTGAAGATCGAGACTGGCGGTTCGCTGGCTTACGTGGAAGCGAGCGCCATCCAACAACTTGGTTATGCCTTCGCGAAGAAGGGCGTTGTCGCTTAGTACAGCGGTCTCGATGATGTCTGACATCGGTACTTCCCTCTTACTCGACACAAAACTGGGGTGGCGGACGCAGCAAGGCGCATGTAGCCCAGCCGCACCAGCGGAGGTATTCCGTAGCGCTGTTTGAGAAATTCTGAGATGAAGCAGGCGGTGACTAATCCGAAACGGCCACAAAGTGACACTGAGGGATGCAAGCACCCTGAATGTCATCGTTAATAATTAGTTCATTCGGATGTAGTCGTCTTGTCAGGAAAAATACGATCCCGTCAGGAAAATCCTTACACGCGACCTGCGACAAAGCGTCCGATTTCACCAGCTTGGCTTGCAAGCTGGGAGGGAGATTATCTTCAGGTTGCCGTAGAGGAAGACACCGATGCTGGGCCGCTTTCCGCGCGAGCCGCGTCAGCCGGTCGGGTCGGTCTTGAGGATGCGGATCAGATCCTTGGCGAGCACGGCCGCCTCGGTGCGATTGCGGACGTTGAGCGTCCGCATCAGTGCGGAGACGTGGATCTTGGCCGTCGGTTCCGCGATATGGAGGGCCTGGGCGATCTCCCGGTTCGAGAGCCCGTCCGCCAGCAGCGTCAGGACGTCCCGCTGCCGGCGCGTCAGCCCGAACGGATCCTGCTGCGAGCTGCTCCGGCGCTGCGGCGCCTCGCGAGAGCGGTAGGCCTCGGCGGCGGAGCCGAACGGGGTGAGGCCGCGGGGCACCGCGAGGCGGCCGGCGAGGACCTCCTGGACCGCCTCGATGATCTCGTCATCCCGCTGCAGCTTCGAGATGAAGCCGTGGAACCCCTCCGCGATATAGTGCAGGACCTGGTCGAAGGTGCCGTTACCCGAGATGACGACGTAGCGCGTCGTCGGGGAGGCCCGCTTGAAATCCCAGATGATCGCCGGATCGGTGGATCCCGTCAGGCCAAGGCTGACCAGCACGAGATGGATCGGCTGTTCTTCCATCAGGTTGCGCATCAGGCCGTCGAAGCCTTCGGCTTCGAGAAGTTCGGCCTCCGGCAAGGCGGCCTGCAGGATCGTGCGCAGGCCCGTGCGGTAGAGCGCATGTTCGTCGGCAACGAGAATCCTTGCCATGGTCGTGCCGCCGCTCTGGTCGCTTTTTCGGTGGGGATGCGGCCGTGATGTCGGGCTCCGCTGGTCGAAGGCGGTTCCCGAGCGCAGGCCTCTATCCCCGGCCTGTCGTAGCGGGAACGGCTCTTCAAGTCGCGACGCTCTTCGGGAGATGCCGTTGCGGGGGCGTGGCCATTATTGTGCCAGTCACGCCAAGCTGAGTACTCCGCACAGGAGCAAGTCTGGCAATTCAACGCGCCAACGGCTTAGTCAGTATCGTCAGACGTCGAGAATCCAGCCATGGCTGGCGCCGTATCTGATGATGTCGAGACGTGAGTGCAGCATCAGCTTCTTGCAGGCCCTGTAGCGGTAGGTCTCGACCGATTTGATGCCGAGGCCGACGCGCCGGGCGATCTCCTTGTTGGAGTGGCCGACCGCAGCCAGGCGCAGGACCTGCATCTCGCGATAGGTCAGCGTGTCGCTCGCGGTCGCCGTGCTCACGCCGGCCGCCGGACACAGCTTGCGGATCCATTCCGAGCGGAAATCCTCCAGCTCGGAATCGATGTAGACCCCGCCGCTCAGGACCGTCCTCAGTGCCTGGGCCACCTTGTCGTCCGCCGATGCCTTGAGGACGTAGCCGCGAATGCCGGCCCGCAGCGCCTTCTGGACATAGCTCGGCTCTTCGTAATGGGTCAGCATGACGATCAGGGTGTCGGGCAGTTCTTCGAGGATGCGCTCGGCCAGCGTCAGACCGCTCATGCCGGGAAGCCCCATGTCGAGGACAGCGAGGTCCGGGCGTTGTCCGCGGACGAGCGCGAGCGCCTCCGCCGCGCAACTCGCCTGTCCCACCAGCTCGAAATCCGGCAGGCCGAGCACGAGGGCCTTCAGTCCGGCCAGAACGACCGGGTGGTCGTCGACCAGGATGATCCGCGTCGTCACGAGGGGACGCTCCGCGGCGCGACGCCGGTCAGGGGAGCGACCGCGGTGACGATCGTGCCCTTGCCGCAGCGTGGCCCGATACCCAGCGTCCCGCCGAGATCCGCCATGCGCTGGCGCATGCCAGGAAGCCCGATGCCGGTGTGGATGCCATCTCCCGGCCGCTCGGGCTGGCTTCGAAGCCCGGCGCCGTCGTCGGCTATGGTGAGCGAGACAGACGTGCTTGCGAAGTCCAGGACGACATCGAGCTTTCGCGCGCCGAGCGCGTGTTTGAGGGTGTTCGTCAGAGCCTCCTGCGCCACCCGGTAGAGTGCGTCCTCGATGACGGCAGGCATCGGGTCGGGCTCGGGCCCCTTCTTCCTGAAACAGAGATGGAGCCGCCCATCCGCGGCGAACGAGGTCGCCATGGCCTCGATGGCACGGCTGAAGCCGAGCTCCTCGACGATGCGGGGGCGGCCGCTGATGACGGCATGGTGGATCTTTCGCCCGACCCCGGCGACATGTTCGACGATCTCTTCGACGCGCCGTCTCGCCAGTCCCTTCGTGCTCTCCTGCAAGACTCTCAGCTCGACGAGGACCCGGGCCATCTCTTGCCCGGCATGGTCGTGCAGGTCCCGTGCTATGCGCTCGCGCTCGTCGGTCCGGATGTGGTTGAGCTCGTCCTGGAGTTGATGCGTCCGCGCCTCCACGACCCGCAGCGCCTCGGCGACGAAGCAATATTGCTCGACCAGCCGGAGGCGGTCGCTGCGCAACTCGTCGAATTGCTGCATGGCAAGGCGACGTTGCCGCTCGGCCGTCAAGCGTCTCAATCGCTCCGCAACTGCCGAGAACCGCGGATCGAGCAGGGGAAAGAGCCGCAGGAGGAGCGTCGCCGGCTGGCTCTTGCGCCGTGGGACCAGGACATTGCCGAAGCAGCGGTAGTCGCTGGCGCCATCGGGGCCAGTGAAGCCGACCCTTTCGATCAGGGGCTGGCGCGAGCCCGAGCAGGCGAGGAGATAAGTCCGCAAGGCATCGACCCGGCTCGCGCAGATATCGAGCAGCGACGTGGCTGCGTGGCCGGGGGCAAGCAGCTGGCTTGCGGCGCGATTGAGCGCACGGATGCTTCCGTCGGTCAGGGCGATGACCGATGGCTCGAGATAGACCTCGAGATCCAGCTCATGCCGAAGCTGCAGATGCATCATCTCGGAAATATTCCCTCGTCCCCGGGCCCGGCTCCATCCGCTTCAGATGGAGGACCACACGGCATCCAGCTGCCCCTGAGGCAATCGTCTCCTCCAGATCGACCGCGGCGTACCCGACTGCGTTGGCGGTCAGGCGGCCGAAGATGTTCGATGTCAGCATGCACAGTGAGGGATGGTTCGCTGCCGCCCGACCGAGCGGGCACGAGCAATTGCTGAACACGACCCGATCTTCGTCCTGCTCGACGATCGAGAATGCACCGCCGGCGCGGTTTTTCAGGTCGATCAGGATCTCGAGCAGTTGATCGCGGTTGAGGCGCTGGACTCCGAGTGCCGTCTTGTACTGTTTCTCGATATCGGTGCCCAGGCGCGCGGCGATTCCACTGACATAGGCGCAGGCATCTTCGACCCCTGCGATGCTTTCCAGCAGCTCGGCCATGTCGGCCACCAAGGTGTTGAAAAGACCATGATGGTCGAAGTCGATATCGAGAGCGCCGATACTCGGCGAAATATTGGAGACGGATGGAGTCACGCTCGCTAGCCCCCCTGAATTGACAGATGTCCCAAGCGAATACTTTTCGCACGCACCTTTGTACGAGGCTACTGATTCGCTAGAGAAGTTGGAATAAGAGCCTTTCTCCGATGGCATTCGGGAAGGATTAGTTCAGAATTTTATCTCTTTGATCAGAGATACATTTCTTGGTATAGTTCTCTTATTACATCGAGGAGTCGCTTATATAGTAATTTTTCTCGTGGATAAATTGAAATATAGTTCAAAATATCAAGTATGTTGCAACTATGGTTTACAAAACGAGGTCAGTCTCCAAAAGCATAAAATATTGAACTAAATCGTTCTCTTGAGATGGCCCCGCTCAAATTCTGCCGAGATTTTTATGTTGGATATGCCGACGAAAAACACAGGAGATCAGCGGCCGGTAAGGCGTCAATAGAACGGATCGTGCGAGCCGTCTCAGCTCGGAGTGCTTATCTTCAGGGTGATAATAGCACATTATCGGCGTTTGTCTGCCCTGAATCGAGGATGTATTTCCAAAACGGTTTTTTTGAATTACGAATTCTAACATAAGTTGTATCGTCGATTCTGTTTCGAATTTTAGAGAGCTGATGTTGCCGCCCCCTGGGTCGAATAGATAAAGAAATAGGAAAATATTATTCAAATATATATTCTATTTTAATATTTGAAATAAGGTTCAAACAATTTGCAGGTGATTGTCGGCGACGATAAATAAGCTTAGAATCTATAATAGTTGATAGTTCAGACTAGATGTGGCTAATTTTTGCTCATCTAAAATGATTCGTATCTGTACGAATGATGGCGGGCCGCCAAATCATCCTCCCGGTAAGAATTTCGTGATCGATGCGTCCACACGCGCGATTCCGCGGCGAAAACGGCGCGCAAGGCATCGGCGTGCTCGGTTGCCGCTAGGTCAATGTTGACGGCCGTTCACATTTGTCAAGATCTTGGCCGCAACAGAATTCCGTTGCGTCATTCGGCCGGCAGATTCGGCAGGCGAATGTGCCGAGGACGAGGCTGCGAGATCAGCTTGCGAAAGCGTCGCCAGGCAAAGGGCAGAAAGCCCTGTTCGGCGTGATCGCGAGGCGTGCGCAGCGCCAGATCGGGGTCGATCAGCATCGCTCCGCCGGTCAGGGCGGCGAGGCGGCGATTGAAGACGAGGTGCTCGCAGATGGCAGGGCCTGCCTGACGATAGCTGCCGAGACGATACGTCTCGGCGCGATAGAGGCACAGGCCGTTGAAGGTCGAGGCGCAGGCGATCTCCCGATCGGAGGTGAGGGCGCGCTGGTGCGGATAGATGCGTGAGCAGAAGAAACGGTAGTATCTGACGATGTCGGATCGATTTCCCGCGAGTTCATCGAGCAGTGTCGTGAAGGATCTGTGCTCGTCTTCGTAGGCTAGGAGATCGTAATAGTGCGGGCGTGAGCTCGCCGACACTCCGAAGACACCCGGCCGGTCCAGTTTAGCGGCGGCGGCGAGCAGCGCCGGGATCGGGGGCGGCACGGCGATGACGTTGTCGATGTCGAGCACGCAGATGAAGCGGGGTTCGAGGCCCGATGCTTCGAGCTCGCTCTTGAGCCGCTCGCGGCCGAGCGCCATCCGCCTGAGCCGCTCCGGCTCGCTTGCCATGAACGCGGTCGGGACGAGAATGATCTCCCCGCGCATCTGGGCCTGCTCGAGCAACGCCTGCGTTTCGTCATGCGAGCCGTTTTCCCCGACGAAGGCGGCAACGCTCGAGCCGCTGCGCCGCAGCGTTTGCAGTAGCTCCAGAAAAGGCGGGATCGTGGCGGCACAATCCTTGGCCAGGGCCAGGAAGGCGAAATCCGGCCGGATGTCGCCCGCTTGTCTCACGTCTCGGGAGCCCTGATGGCGATCAGCGATTTCGGCAGGAACAGGACGTTCTCGGTCAGGATCTCCGCGTCCGGAAAGAGCTCGGCGAGCTGGGCCCGGTCGAGCATCGTGGTGCCTTCGACGATCTGCATCGCCTGATCGAGGGAGGCGGCCTTCGCGTAGAAGCCGCGGGCCCTGCTCGATACCATCCGCCGCTGCAGCGGCTGCGGCAGCCAGTGCATGATCGGCGCATTGCTGTGCGGGTCGAGCGGAAACCAGAAGTTCGGTGTCTGCACGTAGTAGTTCGGCGCCAGCCGTCTGATTTCGGCCGCAACGCGCTTCATGTCGGCCCAGCGGCCGACATGCTCGATCAGCGAATTGGAGTGGACGAAGTCGAAGCTCTGGTCGCCGAACGCATCGACGTCGCGCGCGTCGCCCTGGACGACGTGGAAGCGCGGATCGGGCGAGGGGGGCTTGGCTTCGATGTTCAGGAGCCAGATCTCCACCCCCGAAGGCGGCAGGTCGAACTGCCAGTAATCGGCGTCTCCTCCGAGGTCGAGGATGCGGCAGGAGCCCCGCTTCTCGATCACCGCGTCGATGATCGGGCGGACATAGGTCTTGAACCGCTCCTCGCGGAACTGGGAGCGGCGGAACGAGCGCGGAATCATGTTCATGAGCTCTTCGCCTCGCGATGACGTGCGGTTCCCGTGCGCGATCCTAGCGCTGAGCGTTCGGTCGGCAGCTTGGTCCGACGACTGAGCGCTAGGGTTTCTGGACTAAGCCGTTCTGGGCAGGCGGCCCCTGATCGGCCCGGATGATCCGGCCGTTCGCCTCCTGGCCGAGATCGCGGAATCGTTCGTAGGAGACCGGCTCTCCGCCCCAGATGAAGAGCGGGGCATTGGCCGGTCCGCGCAGCACATAGGTGTTGCGGTCGAAGCGGTTTCCACCGGTTTCAATGATCCCGAAGTTCGGATTGGAATCGGGAACGTCGCTTGCTCCGCCGGACAGGCCGGAGTTTCCGTCGTAGACGATTTCGTTGTCGTGCACGGCGTTGCGCGCCGTCAGGTAGAACAGCTTCTTTTGGCCGTCCTTGAGCCTGGGTTGATCGAGCCGCTCGCGGCCCTGGTCGACGATGACGATGCCGGTGCCGCCCGAAGCTACGGTGACCTTGTTGCCGTAGACGCTCACGCCTTCGGATGCCGCGATCTGGATGCCGGCGCCCCAGATCCAGGCGCTGCCCTGCTGGCCGCCCCGTCCGGTCCCGTTCAGGCGAACCGTATTGTTGCGGATGATGGCGTCGAAGCTGATCTCGTAGAAGATTCCGGCGTCCGAATTGCGCTCGACGAGGTTGTTCTCGAACAGGACGTTGCGGCAGTCGACATCGCACCAGAGCCCCGAGCCATAATTGTCGTGCACATGATTGCCGCGCAGCGTCAGGCGCTCGACCTTGCCGGCCTTGACGCCGCCGGCCTCCCAGGCGGCGTCGAAGCCGTAGATGTTGTTCTCGTAGATCTCATTGTCCTCGATCACGACATCGCTGCCGTTTGGCGAGATGCCGAGCTGGCCGTTATGATGGACCTTGTTGCGCCGGACGACGCTCCTCTCGCCGGTCGCGATCCCCGATCCGCTGTTGAAGCGGACCTCGTTGTCCTCGATCAGCCAGTCGGTGGCGCGAGGATGCTCGTCGCCGAAGATTGCACCCTGCTGGGCTGGTGTCGCATATTTCTCGACGATCAGGCCTTTGACGGTAACGCCGCGCGCGCCTCGATTGTTGAACGCATAGAGCAGGCGCGTCCGCTCCAGGGACCGGCCGCGCGGATCGTCCGCGAGATAGCTCAGCCCTGTCGCAGCATCGGAGTAGACGCGGCCCGGCTGCAGCTCGGCACGGTCAGCGACCGGCTCCAGCGGTTGGCCATCGAGAAAGAAGCGTCGCGGATCGTTGCAGCGGGCGCGATTGGGCAGGCAGGAACCGAACGGCTTGATCCCGAACTGGGGCATCGCAGTCACCCAGAAGGAGTCCTTCCGGCTGATATTGGTGATCAGTTCGGCGCCGTTCAGGACGGCGCCGGGCTGGCCGATGAAGGTCTGCCGGTCCTTTGGCGAGACCAGCTGGCCCCGATGAGTGCCGGCTGCGATGCAGAATGTAGCGCCCGGCGCGGCCTTGTCGACGAGCGCCTGGATGGATCCGCCGACCGGAACCAGGATCGAACCGGACGGGCAATACGCATTTCCGGCGGCTTCGGAGCGAGAGCTGCCCAGCAATGTCATCGCTCCGAGAAGAGCTGCACCGGCGATGTGCGCGCCGCCGCGTGCAGCGCGACCGAAGCGGACCGGCGGCTCGACGATGTGCCAGGCGCGGTAGACCATCAGCGAGCCGAAGCCGATCCCGAACAGGATCCAGAAGGGGATGCCGAGCATCGGTCCCTCGAGCGCGACGTCGAAGGAGGCGTCGATGACGATCGAGGCGAAATAGCAGACCAGGAAGACGAAATAGCGCGCCCAGTCGAGGTCGCCGCGCCGCCAGGCGAGATGGGCTGCCCGCAGCAGCGCGATCGTCCAGCTGCCGATGGTCAGGAGCCAGAGGGCGAGGCCGGGCACGCCGCCCCGGGCGAGATAGGTCATGTGTACGCTGTGAGGGCTGCGCACGGTCGGTCCGCCGCGCTCGAGGCCGACGACGAAGCCGTCCGCCTCCGCCAGATTCATGCCGAAGCCCTTGCCGGTCCAGAAATAGGGGCCGTGGACGGTGTAATTGCGAATGGCTTGCCACCAGCCCAGCCGCCATTGCTTGGTCCCGTCGAGATTGTTGGCGTCGCTCGATCCGGCGACGCTGGCGAGGTTCTCGACCACGGCGGCCGCGCTGATCGGCCGCTCGCCCCGGGGCAGGTCGATCTCGAGATCGGCGGCGTAGGCCACGAGCATCACGAGCGTGAGGGCGGCGGTGATGGTTGCGAGGCGGCCGATCTGGCCGGTCAGGACCATGGCCAGAAGCAAGGGAAGCAGCAGGGCCAGCATGCCGCCGCGGCTCTGGCTCGCGATCAGCAGGGCCGCACCGAGCGCGATGACGATCCAGGTCCGGCTGACTTTGCACAAGCCGACGAGGACGAGCACGAGCGCGCCGCAGAGGTGCGCGGCGAGTTCTCCCGAGCGCACCGAGATGATCTCGACATTCTGGCCGGGGAGTTTCGGGATCGAGGCGAAGAAGAACCGCGCGATCAGATAGAGGACGATCGCGATCGGGATCAGCACCCGCGCATGGACGCGAAAATAGCCCATGATCTGGGCAATGCGGATCGGACGCTCCACGATCAGCGCCGCAACGATGAAGGCGAAGCCGCCATAGAGCGCGACCGCGCCGTCGCGCAGCGCGTCGACCCCGTAGGCACCAACGCCTTGCAGCGTCCGTAGCAGGACCCAACCCATCAGCAGGGCCGCGCTGAGCGCCGGCACGGTTGTGAGCAGCGTCGTGGTGCAGCCCGAGGCGAGGAAGGCGAGCAGGCCGAGTGCGAACAGCATCTCGCCGACGAAGAGCGGCGGCAGGCCGAGATAGGCGAAGCTCTTGCCGAGAACGACATAGCCGGCAAAGCCGAACGCCAGGATCGGCAAATAGCGATCGGTCGCTCGCCGGTCACTCGCGACGCCCGCCGGTGCTCGTGGCATTCCCTTCACGGTCGACCCTTGCTCTGCGCGGCGGCTGCCGTCTCGCGAGGAGCGTAACTCCCGGCCGGGCCGAAGCAGGCTGGGCATCCGAGGTAGCCAGGCCGGCGAGACAGCTGGCCCACCTTCCTTATGGGCAGTCCCTATGCCCAGCGCCGTCAGGACAAGGGCGACGCTAGACTTCGCCCGAGAAGATGCGACCGGACAATCGTCAGCGGAGGCCCGATGACGTTCAGCGCGGGCAAGATGGGTGGGTATTTCGGCCGGGCGCGGCTTGAGCCGGGTCGTGTCCCCGCAGATCAGCGCGGGCCCGGCAAGGTATCCGAGGGCATGAGGGCACGCCTCCGGGCAATGCGTGATCCGGCGTTGTCCTTTACCGACCAGGCGCTGTCGAGCGCCTGCAATTTCCTGACGACCATCCTGCTCGCCCGCGCGCTCGGGCTCGAAGCCTTCGGGATCTACACGATGGTCTGGCTCGCGCTCTATCTGGCGATGAGCCTTCAGCTCGGCCTCATCGTCAGCCCGATGATGAGCATCGGCACGAAGGAGCAGGGGGCCGAGGCCGAGGCCTACTACACCGTGGTCTTCCTGCATCAGGCCGGTTACGTCGTCGTCGCGACCGCCGCGATCTTCGCCGCCCTGGTCTTCGCGGCAGGCGCGGACTCAGCGCTGGCCGATGCTGCGCTGCCGGGCGCGATGGCCGCAGCCTCCTATCTGACGCAGGATTTCCTGCGCCGTTATCTGTTCGCCCGCCGGCGGCCCGCCGGAATCCTGCTGATCGACGCGATCAACCAGTTCCTCAAGCTCGGCGCGCTCGCAGCCCTCTGGCAGGTGGGGATGATCAGCGTCGCGAATGCGCTATGGGCCGTCGCCGGCGCCGCCACCGTCTCGACGCTGTGCGGATTGAGCATGTCGGGGCCGCTGCTGTGGCGGCGACAGATCCTGACCAGCGTCACCGTGCGGCAATGGCGCTCGGCGCGCTGGCTCGTCCTGACCGGCTCGGTGCAATGGGTGCTGAGCTATAGCGGGCTCCTGGTGACGGCTGGCCTGTTCGGGCCGAAGGTGCTCGGCGCGCTCCGGGCGGCGCAGAGCCTGCTCGCCGCGCTCAACGTGGTGCGCGAGGCGCTGGAGAACATCGTGCCGCCGATGGCCGGGAAGGCCTTTGCCGAGGGCGGCATGCAAGGTCTCCACCGGACTCTCGGTCGCGCCATGCTGTTCGCCGGCGTCGTCGGGGCCGCGACGGTTCTCGGTCTCGGCCTGTTCGGTCCTTGGCTGCTGCACCAGCTCTATGGCGGCGAGATCCTCGAATTCGACTGGGTGATCATCTGGTACGCCTTCGCCTTCCCGATGACGCTGACGAGCCTGGTCCTTGGTTGCGCCTTCCGGGCGCTGGAGCGCACGCGGCCGGTCTTCCTCGCATCGCTCGTCGGAGGTTGCTTTAGCCTGCTGACGGTCTATCCGGCGGCGGCCACCTTCGGCGTGGCCGGGCTGATCGCGGTGACCCTGCTGTCGGAACTCGCCGCTCTCGTCGTCCTGGTGATGCTCGCGCTGCGGGTTCCGGGCCTGCTCGCCCGCCCGCCGGCTGTGCCGGTCAGCGGCCGCATGATGACGGCGCCCTCGCCATGATGCAGCTGCCGCCATCCCAGGTGCATCTCTGGTGCTGTCGTGTCGACCTGCATGCGGCGGAGGCGGCCGGGCGTCGCGCAATCCTGTCGGACGAGGAGCGCGCCCGCGCCGACCGGTTCCATGATGCGAAGGCGCGGATCGCTTTCGTCGTGGCGCGCAACTGGCTGCGGCGCGTCCTGGCGCTCTACGTCCCGATTCCGCCGCCCCGGCTCCGCTTCGGCGAGACGGCTTTCGGCAAGCCGTTCCTCGTGAACGAGTACAGTGGGCGCCCGATCGCGTTCAATCTCAGCCATTCCGGCGAGCTCGCGATCGTAGCGGTCGCCGAGGGCATGCCGGTCGGCGTCGATATCGAGCGGATCAGGCCGGTTTCGGCCGATCTGCTGGCGGGCTGTCTTGCGCCGCGGGAGTTCGCCATGCTCGCGGCTCTGACGCCTGAACTGCGCGAGGAATCCTTCATCCGCTGCTGGACGCGCAAGGAGGCCTGCCTGAAGGCGATCGGCGTCGGCCTCAACGGCTCGCCATCGAGCTTCGAAGTCTCGCTCGATCCGTTCAGGGCGCGGCTTCTGACGGTGGAATCCGACCCGGCCGAGGCCGACCTCTGGCAGCTCGCCGATCTGGAGCCGGCGCCCGGCTATTGCGGTACGCTGGCCGCGCGCCATCGCGGTTGGTCCCCGGTCTGGATGGCCCGGCCCTGATCCTCGCCGACCAAAGGCGCCGCGATCAGCCCCGGCTCCGCCCTGTGACCTCGAGGATGCGTTCGGCCATGGTCCGCGATCCGGCTTCGGAGAAGGCGCCTTCATGGCCTTCGCCGTCGACCGAGACGCAGGGCGTGCCCGGCGCGAGATGGCCAGCCCAGCCCAGCGTTGCATCCGGCGGCCAGCCGGCCGGGATCGCGCCGCTCCTGAAGATCAGGACGCGCCCGTCATAGTTCGGCAACGCGTAGCGCTGGACCAGGGCCTCGAGCTCGTCGGTCGTCCGCCAGAAATCGGCCTCGTCGGCTGCTTCCTCGGCCGGGCGCCAGAAGATCAGGCGCTTCGCCTGCCTGGCGGCGGCGGTCGATTGCAGCCAGAACGACATGCGCGTCACGAAGCTGCGTGGCCCGCCCTGCCAGAAGCGCCGGGCGAAGCGGCCGGCACGCTTCAGTCGGAACCAGAGCCGTGCGCCATAGGGCTGCCGCAGGAAGTAGCCGGGCGCCCAGCAGTCGATCAGCATCACCAGATCGACCTGCCTGCCGCTCGCTACCAGCTGCTTTGCGACCTCCACGGTGATCACGCCGGAGCGGCAGAAGCCCGCCAGCCGATAGCGGCCATCCGGCTCCGTCGCGATGATCGCTTCGCAATAGGCGGCAGCGAGTTGTTCGATCGAGCTCGGCGCTGCGCCGTTCACCAGCGGGTCGAGCAATTGCAGCGCGGCGAAAGGCTGGTCGGGCCCGAGTTCCTGCGCCAGCGGCCGATACAGGCGCAGATTATGGGCGGTGTGGTTGAGCGCGAACAAGGTCGGCTGTGTGCCGTTTTTTTGCAACCAGGTCCGGCGCAGGCCCGTCACGTCGATCACCGGCGGCAATGCCGGCGTCGCCGGCAGCCAGAGCGGCGATGCGATCGGCAGGGAGGTCGGTGCCGGGCGCGGCAGATGGGCGGCCGGGTTGGCGGCGAGCGTCTCCGCCAGGCTCTCGAACTGCGCTGCCAGCTCGCTTGCGGTCGCCTCGTCATAGAGGTCGAGATGATACTCGCAGGTCAGGCGCCAGCCTTCCTCGCGCTCGACCAGGATGAAGTTGAGGTCGTAGAGCGCGCCCGGCAAAGGCGATGGAATCCCTGATAGCTGAAAACTGTCATTGGCGAGCTCGCCGATGAAGGCGCGCTGGACGATGAAGTTGACCGAGATCGGCGGCCGGCCGGTGTCGCCATGGCTTGGCAGCAGTTCCATGAGCCTGTCGAACGGCCATTGGTGATGATCGACCGCGTCCTCGAAGGTGTCGCGCGCGGCCTGGCAGAGATCAAGGAAGCTCTGTTCCTCGGAGACCTTGGTCCGAAGCACGAGCGTGTTGACGAAGGGGCCGACGATCGCCTCAAGCTCGACATCGTCCCGGTTCGCCATTTGCGTGCTCAGCACGAGGTCGCAGGCGCCGGTGCGTTGCCGGAGTAAGGTCAGGAGAACGGCGTAAGCGACTGAAAAGAAAGTCGTACCTTCCTTGCGCGCCAGATCGGCGAGGCCCGCGGTCAGGCGGCGGGGAAGCAGCCGCGACAGCGAGGCGCCGTGCGTACTCCGCGTCGCCGGCCGTGGACGATCGCCCGGCACCTCGACGATAGGCAGTTCGGCGAGCTTGCGTTGCCAATAGGCCTCCTCGCGTGCGAGCGCGCCGCCTTCCATGCTGTCCTGGCTGCCTTCGGCGAAGTCGGAATATTGCAGGGGAAGCTCTGAGAGGACCGGCTCGCGGCCACGGCTGAGTGCCTGGTAGGCCGCGACGAAATCCTTGGCGATGAGACCCATCGACCAGCCGTCGCTGACGATGTGGTGGGCGACGACCAGGATCACCGCCTCGGCGCGGCTCTTGCGCAGCAGAGTCGCCCGCAGCAGCGGCGCTTCGCCGAGATCGAAGCGCGTGCAGGCTTCGTTCTGGGCGATGCGATCGGCCTCCCGGGCCCTGTCCGCCTCGGGCAAGCCGGACAAGTCGATCTCCGGCAGCTTGAAGGGAACCTGCTCGGCGATCGCCTGGACGGGCCGGCCATCCTCCAGCCGAATCGCCGTCCGCAGGGATTCATGGCGATTGAGGATCGCCTGGAACGCATCCTGCGCCAGCGACGCGTCCAGATGCCCGCGGATCCGCCATTTCACGGCGATGTTGAGCGCCGGCGTACCGGGATCCCTGGCGTCGATCTCCCAGTAGCGCTGCTGCGTAGATGAGCACCTGGCCGTCATCACGATGTGCTCTGGCTCGCGCAATTGCGGCTCCGGTTCGCGGGTGAACTGGTTTGCCATGATCGTTCACCCTCTCTCGCGCTGCGAGGCGGCGCTCGGCTCGTTCGGCTGCTGCGCACCGTCGCGCGGGCGTCGCCATGGCCGCTTCCAGAACGTCGCGGCAGGCGCGGCGGCTTCGGCGGCGGGCTCATCGGGAAGCGCGGCTGCGACGGCGGCGATCGTCCGGTTCCGGAAGAAATCCCGGGCCGCGACCTTGAGGCCTTCCCGGCGGGCACGGCTGGTGATCTGGAAGATGCTGAGGGAATCGGCGCCGAGGTCGAAGAGGTCGTCGTGGACATCGATGTCCTCGCGCCGCAGCACCTCGCTCCAGATCCGGATCAGCGTCTCCTCGACAGGGGTTCGCGGCGCAGCGTTGTCAGCCGCCTTCTCGACCTTGGGCGCTGTGCTCTGGGCATCCGGCGCCGGCAGCGCGGCACGGTCGAGCTTGCCGCTCTGGTTCAGCGGCAGGGCCGGCAGGCCGACCCAGGCGGTCGGGACCATGTAGTCCGGCAGGTCCTGCGCCAGCGCCGCCCGCAACTCGGCCAGTGGCGGAGCGTCCGCGCTGGTGACGTAGTAGCAGACCAAACGCGGCTCGCCCGGCACGTCCTCGCGCAGGATCACGACCGAGACGATGCCGGCTTTGCGGGCGAGCACGGCCTCGATCTCGCCGGGCTCGATGCGGAAGCCGCGCAGCTTCACCTGGTGGTCGAGCCGCCCGAGATGCACGATGCGACCGTCGGGAAGGTATTTGGCACGGTCGCCGGTGCGGTAGGCCCTGGCGCTGGTGCCGGGATCGACCGGGTTGGCGATGAAGCTCCTGGCGGTGAGCTTGGGATTGTTGGCGTAGCCGCGCGCCAGGCCCGTGCCGGCGATCAGCAGCTCTCCGGGGATGCCGACGCCGACGGGCTCGTTATTGTCGTCGACGATGTAGAACTGCGTGTTGGCGATCGGCAGGCCGATGGTGACGACCTCGTCCTCTGGCTGGATGCGGGCGAGCGAGGACCAGATCGTCGTCTCGGTCGGCCCGTACATATTCCAGAGCTCGCCGCCGCCTTCGAGCAGCTTGCGGGCAAGGTCGAGTGGCAGCGCTTCGCCGCCGCAGAGCATGCGGAATCCTGGCCGTGAACGGAAGCCGGCTTCGAGTAGCAGGCGCCAGGTCATCGGCGTCGCCTGCAGCACGTTGGCGCTGCTCTGCTGCAGCCGTGCCAGCAATTCGGCGCCGTCCTTGGCCTCGTCCGAGGTCGCGATCGCGACGCGGCCGCCCTGGATCAGCGGCAGCAGCAATTCGAGCGCGGCGATGTCGAAGGTCACCGTGGTGACGGCGAGCATCGTGTCGGAGCTGGAGAAGCCGGGCTCGCGCGCCATGGCGAAGAGCAGGTTCGACAGCCCGCCATGGCTGACCTCGACGCCTTTCGGCGCACCGGTCGAGCCAGAGGTGTAGATCACATAGGCGAGCTGGTCGGGCGCGATCGCCGCCGTCCGGATTCCGGCGAGATTCGCCGTGGTCTGGTCGACATCGATCAGCATGAGGTGCTCGTCCGCCTCGACGACGGCCGGGTCGAGCGGACCTGCGGTGAGAAGCGCGGCGGCCTCGGAATCCCGCAGGATCCGCTGGATGCGCGCCTTCGGCATGACGGGATCGAGCGGCACATAGGGGAAGCCGGCCTTGAGCGCGCCGAGCATGCCGGCGACCAGCGCGGGTGAGCGTTCGATCAAGAGGCCGACGCGGCTTTCGGCAACGTCCACGCGCGCTATCAGCTCGGCCGCGATCCGGTCGGCCCAAGCGTTGAGAGCGGCATAGGAGAGTTGCTGGTCGCCGCATGAGACGGCGATCGCCTCGGGCTGCTGCAGGACCTGGCGTTCGAAGGCCTGGACCGTGCCGTCGTCGCTCTGGAGCGCGACCTGCGTGTCGTTGATCTCGGAGACGAGGCGCTGGCGCTCGTCGCCCTCGATGAGCGGCATCGCCGCTATGATCATATCGGGGTTGGCAACGAAGGCGGCGAGCAGCGTGCGATAGTGGCCGAGCCAGCGATCGATCGTCGCCGCGTCGAAGAGATCGGCGCCATAGCAGCAGTCGATCCGCAGGCCATCGTCGGATTCGCCGATGTTGAAATAAAGATCGAAGGTCGAGAAGGCCTTGGGATTGGGCTCGGCGCTGGCCTTGACCGCAGGACCGAAGTCGAGATTGCCGGCGAGCCGCTCGAGGTTGAACTGCACCTCGACCAGCGGCAGCCGCCCGGACACCGGCGGAACGCGCAGCCGCTTCAGCAGGGCGCCGAGCGTGAAGCTTTGATGGTCATAGGCGTCGAGGATGAGGCGTCCGACCTTGTCGAGATGAGCCGAGAACGGCTCGGCCGGATCGATGCCGCCGCGGATCGGCAGGAAGTTGACGCAATGGCCGACGGGCGAGGGGCCTTCGAGCTGCGATTGCCCGGCGGCGGGGACGCCGATGACGAGGTCGCGCTGGCCCGAGAGCCGCAGCAGCAGCACCTGGAAGCTGGCGAACAGCGTGGCGAACAATGTCCGCCGGCGCTTTGCACCCGCCGCCTTCACCTGGCGATAGAGCTCGGCCTCGATGAAGCTTGTGCGCGTCCCGCCATTGAAGCTGCGCGGCGCCTGCCGCGGCCGGTCGGTAGGCAGTTCGAGCGGCGCGGGAAGCTCCGCGAACATCTTGGTCCAGTAGGCCGCGGCCTCTTCCGTGCGCGGGTCTTGTCGGGTTTCCGTAGCGTAGTCCGCGAAGGGCATCGCTGCCGGCAGTGCGTCGATGTTGGAGCGGTAAGCCGTGGCGATCTCGTCGAGCAGGACGTTGGTCGACCAGCCGTCGCAGACGATGTGATGCGCCGACAGGATCAGGACATGCTTCCGCTCGCCGAGCCGGATGATCTCGGCTTCGGCCACCGGCCCTTGCACGAGGTCATAGGGGCGGCTCGCATAGGCCTCGATCCTTGCCTGCAACGCGGCCTGCGGGTCGGGCTCGCCGCGCAGGTCGCTGATCGCGACCGGGAACATGCCCGAAGGCGAAACCTGCATGGTCTCGCCATCGGCGGAGAAGCGCGCATGCAGGATCGCGTGCCGGCCGGCGACTTGCCTGACGGTCTCGGCAAGGCGCAGCGCATCGATATCGCCGTCGAGCGTCAGGCTGACGGATTCGTTGAAGGCGGCGCTGGCCTCGGGGCCGGTCTGGTCGGATAGCCAGATTTCGGTCTGGGCCTCGGTCAGCGGAAGCTCGATCTCCGATGTCGGGGCGGGCATGTCCGGCCGCAGGCTCTCGGCTGCGGCTCCAGGCAGCATCCCATCCCGGCGCATCAGGGCGAGGCTGTCCTCGAAGGCGGCGATGATCGCCGCGATCTCGGCGTCGCCGTGCTGGGTCGTCAGGAAGCAGGGATAGTGTTCCTGGATGAAGATACCGCGCGCGCGCAGATGGTAGTGTAGCAGGCTGCCGAGGCGGTGATCGCGGCCCGGCTCGAAATAGGCGACGCTGCCATAGCTCTCGATCGACACGTCCCAGCCGACCCTCGCGAAGGCGCGCCGCAACGACTCGACGAGGCTCTGCATGCGCTGTGTCAGGGCATCGGTCAGCGCTGGCCCTTTTTCCTTGACGTGCCTGAGAACGGCGACCGTCGCTGCCAGCGCCAGCGGATGCCGGACGAAGGTGCCCGCAAAGAAGGTGACGCCGACCTCCGGCACGCTGTCGTCGCCGAAGCGCCAGGCGCCGCCGTCGAGCGCGTCCATGAAACGCGGGGTGCCCGCCAAGAGGCCGACGGGCAGGCCGCCGCCGACGACCTTGCCGTAGGTGGCGAGGTCCGGCTTGATGCCGAGCAGAGCCTGCACGCCGGCGGGATGGACACGGAAGCCGGTGACGACCTCGTCGAGCACCAGCGCGGTACCAGCCTTCTCGGTAATGGCGCGCAATTCCTTGAGGAAGGCGACGGGCAGGTAGCCTGGCCTGCGACTCTGCACCGGCTCTACCAGCACCGCGGCGAGCTCATGCGCGTGCTCGCGCAGCCAGGCGAGGCTTTCATCCGTGCCGTAGTCCAGAATGGTCATGCGCCCGACGGCCTCAGCCGGAATCCCGGGGGCCGCAGGCACCGAGCGGTGCTGCTCGCCGACGCCGCGCACCAGGACTTCGTCGAACTGACCGTGATAAGCGCCTGAGAACGCAACGATCCTGTCGCGACCGGTGACGGTGCGGGCGACCCGCATCGCCGCCATCACCGCTTCGGAGCCGGTATTGCAGAAGGCGACGCGGGCATGGCCGGTCAGTTCGCAGAACAGCGTCGAGGCCTCGTGCGCGAGCGGCGATTGCGGCCCGATGGCGAAGCCGTCGGTCAGCTGTGCCTGAACCGCCTCGACGACGAAATCGGGCGCATGGCCGAAGGCGGTCTGGCCGTAGCCATTGACGAGGTCGACATAGGCGTTGCCGTCGACATCCCAGATCCGGGCGCCTTTCGCCCGGGCGGAGACGATCGGGTAGACCATCTCCTTCCAGTCGGCGGCGAAGCCCGAGACGGTGCGAGGATCGGCCAGGACAGGGCGGTGCTGGTCGGCGAGCCGCTTCGAGGTCGCGGTCCTGCCGACATAGAGCTTGGTCAGCCGGGCGATGTGGGCGCGCTGGGCTTCCGTCAGGGTCTCGTTGCCCGTGCGGATCAGCGGCTTGAACCGTGCCGTCGAACCGGCTGCGTTTTTCGCTGAGGCTGGAGGGGCGGGCTGAATCTGTACGACCGCCGGAGGCTGTGGGGCAGCCGAGGGTTGCAAGGCCGGCATTGCGGTTGCGACGGTCGGTACCGCAGCCTGGCCGCTCAGGGTCTGGAGCTGGCGCTCCATCAGGCGCGCCATCACGTCGAGCTGCTCGCGCATCAGCGCGTCCAGGCTCGAGCCGGCCGGTCGCTCAGCCATGATGGCGGGTGCGGGCGCGGCGGGAGCGGGAATGAGGGCTGTGGGAGCCGGTGCGGCCGGTGCGACGGCCAGCACGGGGGCAGCCGGCTTCACCATCTCCTGCGGGCAAAGCTCGGCGATATGGCGCGTGACGTCGTCGACGCTCGGGAGATCGTCGAGCAGCTGGCGGAAGCGGATCTGGACACCGAAGGCCGTCTGCAGGCCCTGCGCGGCCTGCGTCAGCAGGAGCGAGTCGAAGCCGAGCTCGAGGAAGCTCGCACCCATCTCGTCCGCACCGAAGGGGCGCCCGGACAGGTTCTCGAAGATCGCTGCGACCCGGCCGCCGAGTTCCGAATGGCCCAGAGGGATGTCGGTGTCAGCGTGGGGAGCCATGGCCGGTTCCTGCTCGGGTTGAGTGGGAAGGGGTTGAATGGAGGCAGCGGCAGGCGCGGCCACGGAGGTGGTGGTCGAGGCGACTGGCGCTTCGACCCAATGCCGGCTGCGTTCGAACGGATAGGTCGGCAGCGAGACGCGCTTCGGCTTGCTGCCGGCCTGATAGGCCGACCAATCGGGCGCGATCCCGGCTGTCCAGAGGCGTCCGATCGCAGCCGCCAGCATGCCTTCGGCATCGCCCTGCGCATCGGGCAGGCAGGAGATGGCGGCCCGGCCCGCACCGGCACCTTGCAACGCAAAACTGGCCAGTGCGGCGCCGGGTCCCACTTCGAGCAGGATGGGCGACAGGCCGCGGGCCAGCGTCGCGATGCCATCAGCAAAGCGCACGGGCTCGCGGGCGTGCCGCGCCCAATAGGACGGATCGGTGGTCTGTTCGGCGCTGACCCAATCGCCGGTCACGCCGGAGATGTAAGGCAGCTCCGGCGCATTGAGGCGAATGGCCGCGACCGCCTCGGTGAACGGCGCGACCAGCGGGTCGATCATGGCGGAGTGGAAGGCATGCGAGGTTTGCAGGCGTCGATGCGTCGCTCCGCGCTGCGCGAGCTCCGCTTCCAGCGCCTCGATCGCCTCGAACGGCCCGGCGAGCACGCCCATGCCGGGTGCGTTGATCGCCGCCACGCTGACGCTGCCCTGCACCAGCGCCGCGATCTCGGCGTCGGGCAGGCGCACGGCGAGCATGGCGCCGCCAGGCAGCTCCTGCATCATGCGGCCGCGCCTGGCGACGAGCGAGAGCGCATCCTCCAGCGAGAAGACGCCGGCGATGCAGGCGGCGGCGAACTCGCCGACGCTGTGGCCGATCATGGCGGAGGGCTGCAGGCCCCAGCTCATCAAAAGCTGCGCCAGGGCGTATTCGACCGTGAAGATCGCCGGCTGGGCGAGCAGCGTCGCCGAGAGCCGCTCCGGATCGCCGCCATTGCTCGGATAGAGCAGGCTGCGCAGGTCGAGCCCGAGGTCGGGCTTGAGCAATTCGCAGCACAAATCGACTGTCCGGCGGAAGACCGGCTCGCCGGCATAGAGCTCCCGCGCCATCTGCGGATATTGCGAACCCTGTCCGGGGAACATGAAGACGAGATCGCCGACGCCGGTCACGGCCGTGGCGCGCTCGGTGTTCTGCTTGCGCAGGGCCGCGGCAGCCTCGGTATGATCGCCGGCGACTACCGCGAGACGGTGCGGGAAGAGCCGTCGCCCCGCCTGCAAGGTGAACGCGATGTCGGCGAGGTCTTGCTCGGGGTGCGCTTCGACATGCTCCGCCAGCCTGTCCCGCGCCTTCCCGAGCGCCGCTGCGCTGCGGGCCGAGAGCGTCAGGAGTTGGTTGCGACGGGCGGGCGCCACGGCTTCGCTTTCGGGGGCCTGCTCCAGTACGAGATGAACATTGGTTCCGCCGAATCCGAAGGCGCTGACGCCGGCGCGGCGGGGCCCGTTTTGCCCGGCCCACTCCTGACGGTGGTCGGCGATGAAGAACGGGCTGTCGGGTAACTCCAGCGCCGGGTTCGGCTGCGTGACGTGCAGGCTCGCCGGCAACACCCCGCTCTTCACCGCGAGCGCGGTCTTGATCAGTCCCGTAACGCCGGCGGCGGCGTCGAGATGGCCGACATTGGATTTGACCGAGCCGAGCGCGCAGAAACCACGATCCTCGGTCGTCAGCCGGAAGGCGGCGGTGAGGCCGGCGACCTCGATCGGGTCGCCCATCGGCGTGCCGGTACCGTGGCATTCGACATAGCCGATCGAGCGCGCATCGACATCGGCGGCGGCGTGCGCCATGGCGATCGCCGCGGCCTGGCCGTCGACGCTCGGCGCGGTGAAGCCGACCTTGCCTGCGCCGTCATTGTTGACGCCGACACCGCGAATGACGGCGTAGATCTGGTCGCGATCCGCGACCGCATCCTCCAGCCGTTTCAGGACGACGAGGCCGGCGCCGCTGCCGAAGATCGTTCCGTTGGCGCCGGCGTCGAAGGGGCGGCAATGGCCGTCCGTCGAGACGATGCCACCCTCCTGGGCGAGATAGCCGCGCCGTTGCGGGAAGGTGATCGAGACGCCGCCCGCCAGCGCCATGTCGCAGCCATGGCAGAGCAGGTTCTGCACGGCCTGGGCGATCGCCAGCAGCGAGGTCGAGCATGCCGACTGGACGGCGACGCAGGGGCCGGTCAGGCCGAGCTTGTAGCCGATCCGCGTCGCGGTGAAATCTGCGGCCGAACCGACCAGCAGCGGCAGGTTGCCGATCTGGAAGCCCGAGGTGTAGTCGGCGATGGCCGAGCGGTCGTGCAGCAGGTTCTGCAGCAGATAGGTGCTGGAGGTGGCTCCGGCGAAGACGCCGATGCACTGGCCGGGCGCCGCGGGGTCGTAGCCGGCATCCTCGAGCGCTTCCCAGGCGCATTCCAGCAGAAGGCGCTGCTGCGGATCGGTGAGCGCGGCCTCGCGCGGCATCATGCCGAAGAAGGGCGCGTCGAACTGATCGATGTCGTCGAGCACCGGCTTCACCGCAACGAAGTTCGGGAGCGCGCGCGTTGCTGCGTCGAAGCTGTCGTCGAGCTCGGCGGGGTCGAATTTCGTGATCGACTCCACGCCGTCCAGCAGGTTCTGCCAGAGCGTGCCGACAGTCGGCGCGCCGGGGAAGCGGCCGGCCAGGCCGATAATCGCGACAGCGCGCTCCGGGAGGGGGTCAGTCATGCGAGCCACCTAGCGACGCGCTGTCGGGAAAGGACGCGGGCAGGCCGCGCGAGCGCAGGCCGCGTTCGCGTGCCGCAGCAAGGCTGCCGAGCACGCTGGGCTTCTGTGGCGTCAGATGGCCGGCCAGAGCCCGCACATTCGGGTAGCGGTAAAGGTCGACCAAGGCGAACCAGGGCAGCTCCCTGACGAGGCGCCGGTGCAGTTCGGCGACGAGCAGGGAATTGCCGCCGAGATCGAAGAAATTGTCGTCGATGCCGACGATATCGATCTGGAAGACGTCGGCGACAGCATCCGCAAACCGCCGTTCCATGGCATTGCGGGGCGCAGCATAGGGCACGGCTGTCTCCGGCCGGGCGCGGCCGGGCACCGGCAGCGCGGCACGGTCGAGCTTGCCGTTCACGGTCAGCGGGATCTCGGGCACGAAGACGAAGGCCGCCGGCACCATATGCGCCGGCAGGGTCTCGCCGAGGCGAGCCTTCAGTGCTGCGGCCGAGGGGCGTTCCGTGCCATTGGCCACGAGATAGCCGACGAGCCGCTCGTTCCCATCGTCCGAGCGGAGCAGCACGGCGGCCTGCCCGATGCCGGGATGGGCCATCAACGCGGTCTCGATCTCGCCGAGCTCGACGCGGAAGCCGCGGATCTTCACCTGCTGGTCGGCTCGGCCGAGATATTCGTAGTCGTCCTCGTCGACCTGGCGAGCGAGGTCGCCCGAACGGTAGAGCCGGGCGCCGGGCTCGTCCGGATGCGGCACGAAGCGCGCGGCGTTGAGCTCGGGCCGGTTCAGATAGCCGCGGGCCAGTCCTGCTCCCGCGACGAAGATCTCGCCGATCTCGCCGCGCGGCACCGGACGCATGGTTTCGCCATCGAGCAGCTGCAGCTTGAGGTCCGGGATCGGCCGCCCGATCAGGCTCGACCGCTGTTCCGTATCTGCGGGGGAGAGCGGACGATAGGTGACGTGCACCGTCGTCTCCGTGATCCCGTACATGTTGACGAGATGGGCATGCTCGCCGCGGCGCTGGTACCAGCCGGCGAGGCGGCGCGGATCGAGCGCTTCGCCGCCGAAGATCACCAGCCGCAGGGAGAGCTGGTCGCGTCCGCCGCGGTCATGATCGGCGCGGTCGAGGGCAGCGAAGGCCGACGGTGTCTGGTTGAGCACCGTGACGCCCTCGTCGGCGAGCAGCCGCAAAAAGGCGGCGGGGTCCCGCGTCGTGCTCTCCGGCACGATCACGAGACGCCCGCCGTGAAGCAGCGCCCCCCAGATCTCCCAAACCGAGAAGTCGAACGAGACGGAGTGGAACAGGGTCCAGACATCGCTGGAGCGGAAGCCGAACCAGTTATCCGTCGCACTGAAGAGCCGCGTGACCGCCGCATGCTCGATGGCGACGCCCTTCGGCTTGCCGGTCGAGCCGGAGGTGTAGATCACATAGGCGAGGTCGTCGGCCGCAGCCGCGCGCCGCGTCGGCGAAGCTGCCGTCTTGGCGCCTTCGGCCGGATGCGGGTCGATCCGTTGCCGGCCGGGTGGCAGCCAGTCGGTGTGCTCGGAGGCGATGATGAGCGAGGCATCGGCATCCTCGACCATGAAGGCGAGGCGCTCGCCCGGATAGGCCGGGTCGAGCGGCAGATAGCCGGCGCCGCTCTTCAGGATCGCGACCAGCGCGACGATGAGGTCGAGCGAGCGCGGCAGGCAGAGCCCGACCATTGCGCCGGGGCCGGCGCCCATCGCGGTCAGCTGCTCGGCCAGTCGCTCAGCGCGCGCATCGAGGTCCGCATAGGAGAGATGGGTCGCGCCGAAGGACAACGCGACGGCGCGTGGCCGGGCCGCGACTTGCGCGGCGAAGAGATCGACCAGGGTCGCTGGCGCGGTTCGCGGCGCTTCCTGCCGGGTGACCTGCGGGCGGGTGGCTCCAGCGAGATCGGGAGCGGCGGACGCCCGAGGCCGGCTACGACGCGGGGCCTGGCGGGCAGATTTCCTGTCGATGGTCTGTGTCATACAGGAAAGGCTATGCGCCAAGCCCCCGCGACAACATTGGAGCAGTTGGAGTAACGCCATCTTCCCAAGGGGTAGGTGCGCGGGGCGCGGATGACGCGTGCCAAGCGCACTCCGCCGGGCGGAGCATGCCCGAAAGGGCTGTGGATGCGGGGGGGGGGGGGTCGGGGACTTCAGGATCCTAGCCGGAAGTAGAGTCCCGAATAGGTCTCGACATGGCATTCCGGATGGAAGGGCACGTCGAGGCTGCGCGGCTTCTCCCAGGAATCCACGAGCTCATAGCCGAGCGCGAGCAGGCCATCGATGAAGGCGGTGCGCGCCGGAACGCTGTAGGGACAGAACGAGACCTCGCCCGTTCGCGTGATCACCGACTGGATCGTCACGAAGGAGTGCCGCGCGTGGAGTGGCGTACGCTGGACGATCAGGTGCCGGGGACGCTTCGGCCAGGCCTTCAGCCTCTCGTGCAGATAGTTCTCCGGCAGGTATTGCAGCGAGCCTGCTGCGAGCAGGATCTCCATGCCGCAGCCATCGTCGACGCCGTTGGTGAAGCGCAGGCGCGAGGTGGGCTGGCGTTCGGCGATCGCCTCTCCCGCCCGGGTGATGTGCGGCAGGTCGAAGACGGTCCAGCGGAAGTCATCTGGGAAGCCGAGATACCGGTCGTATTGGCGGAAGGCGTGCCCGACATAGCCGCCGAGATCGAGCAGCGTCCGGGCGCCTTCGTCGAGCGCGCCGCGCAGCCAGAACAGCAAGGGATACTCGGTCGCCGGCATCGGCTCGATCCCGCCGGCCATGGTGGTGTAGTGGTCGATGTCCGCCATCGCGTCATGGTCGAAGCCGGAAAGGCCGGTCGGCAAGGCGCGCTCGGCCGCCTCGAAGCCGGCAAACCTGCCGCTGTAGCCGCAGTGATATCGGCCGGCGCGAAAGCGGGCTTCGTAGAGCTTCCGGCGGAACTGGGCGATGCCGGGCCAATGCGCGGAGGCCGTGCGGGCGCTCAGGCGCAGGCTCTGTTTCCATATGGCGCTGGCGGACATCGTTCAGGCCTCGCCGGCGCGTTTTGCCTCGGGGCGAGGGCTCGGTTTCAGTAGCGGCGCCTTGCCGCGCGGCGAGACCTCGGCGGTGCCGGCCCGCTCGGGCCGCGGCGCGAAACCCAACAGCCTGGCGGCAGGCGTGGCAAAGAGCACGGCCAGGATGAGCAGGAGCAGGGCGACTGTCGCCCGGAAACGGGAGGGGGCGGGCGCACTGTGCGAAGCGGGCGTCGAAGAGGTTGAGGACTGTGCCGCCTTGTTCGGAATGGGCGGGGGCGGTGCCCGCCGGGCGGGCGCACCGAACACGGCCTTGGTCAGCTCCGCGCCGCCTTCGTCGATGGCGAGCCAATGCTTGGCGAAGGCGGAGTTCCGGACCGCCGGAAGCAAGGGGGCGGTGCGTGCGCTGCTGCCATCGTCCCGGCTGTGCTTCTCCGAACTCGTCAAGAGTGCCTCCGTCCTGGCCGGGAGAGGGCTTGCTCTCCCCGTCGTCTTGGGATCGCCCGATCATTGAACTGGATCGCGCTCGGCAACGTCGTCGACGGCTGCCCTTTCAGGCATCGCGGCGCGGCTGGCGTGAGCCGTGACAAGGTCATTGCTGGCTGGCGAGGCCGGTAAGCTGGCGTACCGGTGTCTTTGCCGCCTCCCCGGGAAGGGAGCTCTCCGCAGCGCGCGTCTTCGGGGTCACCTGGACGATGTCGCCGGGTTGCAGGGTGGTTTCGAAATTCGCCTGGATCGTCACCGGCGTGAGGCCAGCCTGTCGCGTGATCCTGATGTCCCAATCCGCAGCCGCACCGGAGCCCTGGCTCGCCACAAGTCTGCGACGCCGGCTTTCGGCGATCTCGCGCGCGGTCGGCAGGCTGCGCTCGACCTCGAGGGTCTTCTGCCGGGTTTCCTGGAGCTCGAGCACGACGCGCCGCATATAGGTGGTGTCGAGCTCACGCAGCCGCAGCGTCAGCTCGCCGAGCGCCGTCTCGCTCTTGGCCAGCTCCGCCCGCAGGCGCGCCGCTTCGCCCTGCGTGCGGGTATAGTCGCGCTCGCGCTCAACCTGGACGGTGCGCAAGCCATGGCCGGTCGTCGCCAGCTTATTGTATTCGCTCGATTGCTCGCGCGTCAGCTCGACCTGCCGCTCGACCAGTCGGGCTTGCTCGGTCAGGGCGGCCTTTTCGGACTGGAGCCGTGCCACCTGCTGGCTCAGCAAGTCGCGCTCGCCCTCGCGCGCCCGGCGCTGGAAGTCGAGGATCTCCTGTTCGCCGGCCAGGATCTGGACGCTGCCTGCGCTTCGTGCATCGGCCACGAGCTGCTTGACGCCGTCGCGCTCGGCTTCGAGGCGCTGGCGGCGCGCCGTCAGCGTCTGGAACGAGGCGGTGAGCAGCTGCTCGCGCTCGTCGGCGAGCAGGAGCTCGGATTTGAGCACGGCGATCGACTCGTCGCCGACCCGGTAGCCGCCGGCCAGCGCGACTGCGGCGAGGACGGTGAGCCCGTGCCGGAAGGGATAGGTCCCCGGCGAGCGCACCTCGCCCATGATGTAGACCGGCTTCAGCTCGGCGATCCGCAGGCTGACCACGGCATCGCGCAGATAGCCGTCCATCAGAGCGCTGCGGATCCGCGCTTCCGCTTCCGGTGCCGAGAGCCCGGCGATCCTGATCCGCCCGGCCAGCGGCATGTTGACCGCGCCAGAGCCGTCGAGGACGAAGTCGCCGGAGAGATCGCTCTGGCCGAAGACCGAGATCGTCACCTTGTCGCCGATCGAGAGCGTGTCGGCTGCCTCGCGCTCGGCGGCCGAGACGGTCACGACCAGGATGAGTGCCCAAGCCACCAGCGCCAGGATGAGCGGCCGGAGCCAATGCCGCCCCGATGGGACGGCGAGTGCCGCGGCGCGCGAGGCATGGTGAGATTTCCGGGGGTGGATTGACGTGTCCAAAGCCGGCTCCGACCGTCTTGCCCATAGAGGGGCGATGCGATGCCGGCAGGATGTCAGGGCAGGGCCGCTTTCCGCATTGGCATTCGGGCCAAGGCGTGTCGCTACCGGATTAATCCCATAGTCGAGCGCTGCGGCCATCCTCGGGCCGAGGTGCCACTCGCATCGCGTGGGAGTAGCCCTTCCTTGTTCGCGCCGGGGCGCTCACCTCCCAAAGCGTCCTTTGAGAAGGCGGCGCTTGCAGCAAAGCTTTTGGCTCCTTCCCGTGCACGATCCGGCGGAGCTCAGACATGCAGAAGCGTATCCTCGTCACTGGCGGCGCCGGCTTCCTCGGCTGCCACCTCTGTGAGCGGCTGGTCGCCCAGGGGCACCAGGTCATCGCGGTCGACAACTACTACACCGGGCGCCGCGAGAATCTGACGGCGTTGCTCGGCCTGCCCAATTTCGAGACGCTCAGGCACGATGTGACCTTCCCGCTCTATCTCGAGGTCGACGAGATCTACAATCTCGCCTGTCCGGCCTCGCCGGTGCATTACCAGCGCGACCCCGTGCAGACCACGAAGACCAGCGTGCTCGGCGCGATCAACATGCTCGGCATGGCCAAGCGGCTCGGCATCCCGATCCTGCAGGCCTCGACCAGCGAGATCTACGGCGACCCGGACGTTCACCCGCAGGTCGAGGATTATCGCGGGCTGGTCAGCATCAGCGGTCCGCGCGCCTGCTATGACGAAGGCAAGCGCTGCGCCGAGACGCTGTTCTACGACTACAAGCGGCGCCATGGCGTCGAGATCCGCATCGCCCGCATCTTCAACACCTACGGGCCACGGATGAATCTCGAGGATGGCCGCGTCGTCTCCAACTTCATCGTCCAGGCGCTGCGCAACGAGCCGATCACGCTCTATGGCGATGGCCGCCAGACCCGCGCATTCTGCTTCGTCGACGATCTGGTCGAGGGGCTGATGCGCCTGATGAATGTGACCCAGCCTTTGGACAGCGCGGTCAATCTCGGCAATCCGGTCGAGACCTCCATGGCCGAGATCGCCGAGCTGATCATCTCGCTGACGGGCTCGCGCTCGCAGATCGTCTTCAGGCCGCTGCCGCAGGACGATCCTCGCCAGCGCTGCCCGGACATCAGCAAGGCACACGAGCTGCTGCACTGGCGGCCCAAGGTGCCCCTGCAGGACGGGCTGAAGCGGACGATCTCCTATTTCGAAGGCGTGCTGTCGAAGATGCACGACCCGGTGCGCCGGGTCGAGGTCGCGAGGGCGAGCTCGTGACGCAGGACTGCACGCTTCCCCGCGCACGCATCATGGGCGTCAACGTCAGCGCCATCACCATGGCCGACGCCCTCGATGCGGTCGAGGGCTGGATCGCCCGTAGAGACCGGAACTATGTCTGCATCACCGGCGTCCACGGCGTGATCGAGAGCCAGTCGGATCCCAGGCTCATGGCGATCCATGAGCGTGCGGGTATGGCAACGCCCGACGGCATGCCGCTGGTCTGGATGGCACGCAAGCTCGGCCATGGCCGGACCGAGCGGGTCTACGGCCCGGACCTGATGCTGCGGCTCACGGCGCTGTCGGCCGAGAAGGGCTATCGCCAATATTATTTCGGCGGCGCGCGCGGCCTTGCCGAGCGCCTGCGCGAGCGTCTCACCGCGCGCTTTCCCGGGCTCGCCGTCGCGGGCACCTTCTCGCCGCCGTTCCGCCCTTCATCGGCGGAGGAGGACGAGGAGATTGTGCGCATGATCAACGCCGCCAAGCCGGACATCGTCTGGGTCGGGCTCAGCACGCCGAAGCAGGAATACTGGATGGCCGCGCATCTCGACCGGATCGAGGCGCCGGTCATGATCGGCGTCGGCGCCGCCTTCGATTTCCTCGCCGGCACCAAGCGCCAGGCCCCGGCCTGGATGCAGAAGCGCGGGCTCGAATGGCTGTTCAGGCTGCTCTCGGAACCGCGGCGGCTCTGGCGCCGCTACGGCAAGATCGTGCCGCAGTTCATGCTCGGCGCCAGCCTGCAACTGCTCCGGCAGAGGACCGTGCTCGCTGCTACCTCCAAGAGGTAGGTCTAACCCCAAGAGATAACTCGTCCCAAAAGGGTTATAGTTCCGTTTAACCACCTGATTTAAAAAGATAAAACCGCTATCACTGAGTTCCATTCTTCAATGGAGCGAAGTAATGTCCAAGAAATCTGTGCTGGTTGCCGGCGCTGGCGGCTTTATCGGCTTCCATCTTGTCAATTACCTCAAGGATCGAGGCTATTGGGTCCGAGGAGTCGATATCAAGGACCCGGAGTACCAAGCCAGCGCGGCGGATGAATTCCGCATCCTCGACCTGCGCGAGATGGATGATTGCCGCGAAGCGGTCCAGGGCATGGACGAGGTCTACAATCTCGCCGCCGACATGGGCGGCATCGGCTACATCTCCGGCGCGCACGCTTCGATCACCTTCAACAACACGATGATCAGCGCGCAGATGCTGAAGGCGGCCTACGACGCCAAGGTCAAGCGCTTCCTGTTCTCATCCTCGGCCTGCGTCTATCCGCAATATCTCCAGGACGTACCTTCGGTCGTGCCTCTGAAGGAGGACGATGCCTTCCCCGCCGATCCCGAGCCGGGATACGGGCTGGAGAAGCTCTATACCGAGAAGCTGTGCGAGTATTTCACGGAGGATTACGGCTTCCAGACCCGGCTGGTCCGCTTCCACAATGTCTACGGCCCCCTCGGCACCTGGGACGGCGGCAAGGAGAAGGCGCCAGCCGCCATCTGCCGCAAGGTTGCGATGGCGAAGTCGGGCGAGGCGATCGAAGTCTGGGGCGACGGCAAGCAGACCCGCTCTTTCATGTACATCGACGACTGCGTCGAGGGCATTTACCGCATCATGCGCTCTGACTATTCCGGGCCGCTCAATCTCGGCACGGACGAGCTGGTCGATGTCAGCGGGCTGGTCGACATCATAGCCGGCATCTCCGGAAAGACGATCCACAAGCGCTTCAACATCAATCGTCCGCAAGGCGTGCGCGGCCGCAACAGCGACAACAACCGCCTGCGCGAGGTCCTCGGCTGGGAACCCTCGATCCATCTCGGCGAGGGGTTGATCCCGACCTATGCCTGGATCTCGGGCGAGGTGAAGGCGAGGGCCGAGCGCGAGGCCGGCATCGAGCACATCCCTACGATCGCGGCGCAGTAGCGCCGCCGCCCTCTGCCTGATCGACCGAGATCCCGGGAGGCTGTCATGCCGGATGTAGTCACGACTGTCGTGCCCGCCTCGATCGGCATGGCAAAGCCGGGCCGGCTGCTCGGCGCCAATGTCACGCCAGCCGAGCGGCGGCGGCTTGTCGCCGCCGCTCTGATGGTCGGGGACCTCGTCACGCTGACCATCGTCGCCGGGTTGCTGCAGTTGGGCGCGGCTATCGCCGTGTCGGACACCGACACCAATATGGCGAGCCTGATGCTGGTCTGGGCCCTGGCGCTATGCGGTGCCTTGGGCGGCTTCGGGCTTTATGGTTCCGACCGGTCCGAACCGGTCGACCGCTTGCGCCGGCGCACGCTCGGCAACGTCGTCGCCGCTGCCGTGGTGCTCGCCTGGCTCGCGCTGGATGATCCGGCCAGCCATCTCTGGGGCTTCGTGGTCGCCGGCGCGGGGTTGTCGGTCGTGCTCGGCTATTATGTCGAGGCGCTGGTCCGTGGCGCGTTGGTGCGGCGCGATCTCTGGTCCGCCCCGACCGTGCTCTACGGCACGATGCCGGCCTGCCTGGCCCTGGCGCGCGATCTGGCTTCACACCCGGAGCTCGGCCTGAAGCCGGTCGCCATCCTCACCGACGAGGAGGCCGATGTGCTCACCGAGGCTTTGGAGACTGCGGGCCTTCCGGTGATCACCCGCGGCCAGGCCAACATCATCTCGCCGGGGATCGAGGTCGCGCTCTGCGCCTCGGGGGATCTCCATGTCGAGAAGGCCGACTGGCTGGCCCGCCTGCCGCTGCGCCAGATCTTCGTGGTCCACGACGCCTCGATGCTGCAGGTCCTCAATCCCCAATTGCGGGCCATGGGCGGGCTACTCGGCCTCGAATTGCGCAGCGCCATCCACATGCCGCGCAATCTGCGCCTGAAACGGGTGCTCGACCTCGTCGTCGCGGTCCCGCTCGCCCTTCTCGCTCTGCCCGTGATCGCGGTGCTCGCATTGGCGGTGAAGGCGGTCGACAACGGGCCCGCCTTCTATGCCCAGCCGCGGATCGGCCGGAACGGCCACGTCTTCAAGGTCTACAAGCTGCGCAGCATGTATGCTGACGCCGAGGCGCGGCTCGCCGCGCATCTGGAGGCCGACAGCGCGGCGCGGCAGGAATGGGAGCGCTTCTTCAAGCTGCCGAACGACCCCCGAATCCTGCCGAGGATCGGCCAGCTCATCCGCCGCACCAGCCTGGATGAGTTGCCGCAGCTCTGGAACGTCCTGCGCGGCGAGATGAGCATCGTCGGGCCGAGGCCGTTCCCGGCCTATCACAACCAGTGCTTCGACACTGCATTCCAGGCGCTGCGCACCAGCGTGCCGCCCGGCCTGACCGGCCTTTGGCAGGTCACGGACCGCAGCGACGGCGATCTCGTCGTCCAGAAGCGGCAGGACAGCTTCTACATCCACAACTGGTCGTTCTGGCTGGATTTCTACGTGCTGCTGCAGACGGTCCCGGCCGTTCTGCACGGGCGCGGCGCGAAGTAGCGCAAGGCGATCTGAGCCGGAGCCGGTCGCTCGCGAGGCGCCGGCCGGTTCGGTCGGTATCCCCGGGTGAAACCGCAGGCGAGGCACGAGGCCATGGATCTCTTCAGCGACATGCGAGGCCCCCGTCAGCCTGTGACGCTCGCCAGGCATTATGATGTGGTGACCTTCGACTTCCTCTCCATGCTCTGGCGCCGCAGATTGCTGATCGCCGCAGTCACCTGCGGGGTCATGTTGATGACGGCCCTCTATCTGATGGTGACGCCGCAGCGCTACACCGCCGACCTGGTGCTGCAATTCGACTTCACGCGCGAAGACAGCGGCGGGGGCGGCAAGGCGAGCAGCGTCGCGCTCGATGCCTCGACGCTGGTCGAAAGCGAGGCGCGGATCATTCGCTCGCTCGCGACGGCGCGCGCCGTGGCGGCGCGCCTGGGTCTCGACCAGGCTGTGTCGAGTCAGCCCTCGTCGTTGTCCCGCCTGTTGACGGGCGCGACCGAGCTGGTCTTCCCGACATCGGTTCGCAATACCTTGCACAGTCTGACTGGCTTCGGCGGTGGATCGGCCGAGCCGACCGCGCGCGACATCGTCGCCCAGAGGCTGCTCGGATCGCTCGGCGTCGGCAACGATACCAAGGCCTATCTGGTCACGCTGACCTATCGCGACACCGATCCCGACCGTGCGGCGCTGATCGTCAACACCTTCGGGAACGAGTATCTGCGTCGAAAGATGGAGGCTACGGCGAACGCCTCGCAGCGCTCCAGCCAGTGGTACGGGGCGCAGGCTCAGGAGGCCCGCGCCAATCTGGGACGGATCGAGAAGGAGATCGAAACCTTCCGGGTACGGACCGGCTTCGTCGAGCTCGGACAGGACGGCGCCGACATCCAGCAGCAGCAGCTTCGCGACATGCTGACCCAGCTCAACACGGTTTCCGCCGCGCGGCTCGCCGAGGAGACCCGCCTGCAGCGCGCGCGGGTCTCGCTTGCGGCCGGCAACGTCCCGCAGACCAGCGATCTCGGCAGCTCGCCGGTGGTCCAGCAACTCCTCGACGAAGAGGGCAAGGCCCGCCGGGCGCTCGACGAGATGGTCGCAGTATCGGGCGAGCGTCATCCGGCCGTGCAGCGGCTGCGGCTGTCGCTGACGGCGGTACAGGAGCGGCTGCAGAAGCAGCTGGCGCAATCCGTCGCCAATATCGAGACCGACGTCCAGGCCGCCCGCGCCGCCGAGGCCGCGCTGCGTGAGCGCGTCGCCGCCCTGCAGACCAAGTCGATCGAGGCGAGGGGGCTGGAGGGACAGCTGCGCACCTTGCAGGCCGAAGCGACGGCGGCGCGCGACCGCCTGAAGCAGCTTTCGGATGCCCATCAGCAGGCCAGCGCCGTGAGCGAACTACGGCCGATCATCGCCCAGATCGTCGCGCCGGCCGATATTCCCTCGCTGCCGAGTTCGATCAAGCCGTCGCTGGTGCTGGGGCTGGCCATGGCGGGCGGGTTGATGGCCGGGGCAGGGCTCTCCTATCTGCTGGAGAAGCGCGATCGCGGCTTCCGCAGCGAGAACGAGTTCGCCACCGAGACAAGGACCAACTGCGTCGGCCTTCTGCCGAATCTCGAGCATTATCCGGGCGGGCTGGAGAGCCTGGTCTTCGCCGAGGCGGTGCGCTCGATGGTGGCCGAGCTGTTCCCTGCCAGCAATCCTCCCAAATTCGTGCTGATCACCTCGTCGGCGCCGGGGGAGGGCAAGTCCTTCGTCGCCTCCGCCATGGCGCGCGTGCTGGCGATGATGGGCCAGCGGGTCCTGGTCGTGGACGGCTCGCCCCGGCGCCTGCTGCTCGGCCAGAACTTCCCGCACGAGGCGCTGCTCGACCAGTGCCTGCCGCAGGTCGGTGACGCCGGCGGTCCGGGAACCAGCCCGGTCGCCACGGTCCGGCGCGCGTCCGGCCTGCGCGACAGCCAGAACGTCTATTCGAATCCGGCTTTCGAGGCGATGTTGCGCGAGGCGCGGGCGCGCTACGACGTCATCCTGTTCGAGGTGGCGCCGGTGCTGCTCTCCGCCGACAGTGCCTTGCTGCGCGAGCACGCCGATACCGTGCTGCATGTGGTCAGATGGAACGACACGCTGAAGAGCACCGTCTCCGCGACGCTCGACCATCTCGGCAAGCTCGGTCTGGATGTCGCAGGCGTCGTGCTCAACGGCGTCGATCTCGAGGAGCAGGGCCGGTACGACGTCTCCGACCGCGGCCGGGTCTATCGCAACTACAAGTCCTTCTATCAGGCTTCGGCATGAGCCGGCGCTTGCATCGTTATGCAGCGCTGCTTGCGCCCCCGGACATTGGCGCGCCTGCGCCATCGACGGGCGGCGGGTTCAGCTGCAAGGAGTGCGGGTCGCCCGCCGTCCACCTGCCGAGCGACCTGTCACCCGAGGCGCTGGTCATCTGCGATGGCTGCCAGCGCCCGGTCGGAACGCTGGCGGCCTTCCGCTCCTATGTCGATCGCCTGGCTGCGAGTGCCCAGTTCTGCGACCATCATCTGACGGTCTGCCATTCGGACGGTGGAACCGGGGCGGACCCGACCGCGTTGACATAAGCGGTGATTTCGCCTTCTGGTTTCGAGAATAAGGCCATTTGAGGGCCCGATCTGCGAGGCAAACCGCTGCCTCGGGGCGTATGAGGCCAATCCATCAACAGGATGAGGCTGGCGACGCCAAGAATTAATCCATTGATATATTGTGCCAAAACATGACGATTAGTCCGTTCGGATTAATCCTTCGGAGTAAGGGCTCGTCGGTTTAGGTAGCACCGAATCAGGTCTCAAGGGTATCTAGGCAGCGATCACTTAATGTGTTCCCGCCAAAAAAGGAGCCCCTTTATGGCCACAATTTATGTCTCGACCACCGGAAACGACAACAATACAGGATCGGATGCAAATTCATCTTTCCAGACTTTGGAGCGGGCGGTGGAAGCCATGCACCAGAGCAATGGGGCAGACACGATCTACATTGCCGGTGGCACCTATTATGTGGACGACGCACTCCAGCTGACCTCCGCTGATTCCGGTTCGTCCTTCGTGGCGACCTCCGGAGAGGAGGTCGTGATCAGCGGCGGCACGCAGGTGACCGGCTGGACTGAAGGCGCAGACGGCATCTGGACGGCGCATGTCGATGCCGAGGATGTCCAGCAGTTCACCGTCAACGGCGAGAAGCAGACCGAGAGCCGCTACCCCGACGTCGATCCGAACGATCCGGTTCATGGCGGTTGGCTCTGGGGGCAGGATCTGCCGAGTGGATACGACGCCCAGAAGTCGATGGCGTACAACCCGTCGGATTACCCGGCCGGCGAGGAGCCGAAGGCCGGTGACACGGTCACCGTCTTCACCGAGAACGGCTATTCCAGCGAGGTGCTGACCATCGCCTCGGTTGAAGGCAATGTGATGACCTTCACCACGGAGGCCAATTACGATCTCGGCGCCGCGAGCCGCTACTATGTTTCGCAGGACACGCCGGACAATGTCGGCGAGTGGTCCTACGACGCCGAGACGCAGACCATTTCCTACAAGGCTCCGGACGGCTTCACCGGCCAGGGCGGAGTCGTCTCCGGCGATCACAGCATCTTCGTCGTCGATGGCGCCGACAACGTCTCCTTCAAGGGCATGACCTTCACTGACACCGCCTCGAAGTCGGGTGACCCGACCACCGCGGCGATCGAGGCGAATGATGCGACCGGGCTGGTCGTCGAGGGCAACCACTTCGTCAATGTCGGCGTCGGCGTTGCCCTGCACGGCGACAGCAGCGGGAACCTCGTCTCGGGCAACAGCTTCGAGCACACCTGGTCGAGCGCCGTCGCCATGACGGCGGGAACGAGCGACAACCGCGTCACCAACAATACCGTCGACCATTCGAACGAGGTGTTCGTCCAGTACGGCTCCGTCGACATGCAGGAGTCGGCGGGCAACCAGATCGATCACAACACGATCACGAACGTGCCGCGCTTCGGCATCTCCGAGATCAACTACGATCCCGACAACCAGTCCGGTGGAAACACCATCGAGTACAACGATATCCGCCATTCCGGGCAGCAGACGCCCGATACCGGCGCCATCTACCTGTTCTCGGCCGACGATTCCGGCGCGGACGGCAGCACCATCCGCTACAACACCATCGTCGACACCGGCGGAACGAACACCAAGGATGGCGGCTTCGCGGAAGACTGGAGCTCCGGCATCTATCTCGACAACATGGCGAGCAATGCCCAGATCTACGGCAATTTCGTCCAGGGGACGACGTTCAGCGGCATCCTCGTCCATGGCGGATCGAACAACGAGATCCATGACAACACGCTGCTCGACAACGGCAAGTACGGGATCTCGACGATCACGGCCGACGACAATCCGATCAACGGCAACGAGACCTACAACAACTTCATCCAGGTCTCCGGAGACGGCAGCAACACGATCGATACCGACCAGACCGATCCGAGCCTGATCCACGATAATGTCTACTACAACCCGGATGGTGGCGAGCTGACCATCGCCGACGTCTCGCTGGCGAGCTTCCAGCGCCAGGGCGGCGATTCCGGCAGCACGGAAACGAGTCAGGCGGGCTTCGTCGACGCGGCGAACGGCAATTATGGTTTCGTCTCGGGGTCGGTGGCGCAGGCGCATGGCATCGACTCGGTGCCGTTCGACTTGGTCGGTTCGGCGCTGACCGGGACCTCGCCCGAGGTCGAGACGCCGTCGAGCGGGAACGGGAGCGGCACGCCGCCGACGACCTCCGAGCCGGTCACGGAGACACCGCCGGCAACTTCCGAGCCGGTCACAGAGACGCCTCCGGTGACCGCCGAGCCGTCGACGCCGAGCGAGGAGACGCCGACGACGCCTGCGACCGGGGAGGGCACGACGCCCGGCACCTCCGAGCCCGGCAGCGAGGCCCCGCCCGTCACCGCCCAGCCCGAAACACCGCAATCGGAAACGCCGGTCTCCAATCCGTCCGAGAACCCGGACGTGATCACCATCCCCGATGTCGATACCGGTACTGGCGGAACGGATGCGGAAACCCCGTCGAATTCCGGACATGGTGGCTGGAGCGGCCACGGTGGCTGGGGCGGCCTCAGTGGTGGCCGCGGCTGGTCCTGGGATGGCGGCTCATCGCGCGGCGACGACCATGGCGGCGGCCGCAACGGGTCGCGGGACAGTCAGGTGGCCAGCGACGACACCAGCCGCAACGACTGGCGAGGCGGCCAGTCGCGCCATGACGACGGCGACAACGACCACCACAGCCAGCTCTCGCACTGGCACTGGTAGCGCCTGGAGCATCGGGCCGAAAAGTGGAATCCACTTTTCGGGAAATCCGATGCTGAAACAAAGAGCTAGGTCGCCATTTCACGTCTGTTAGGACGCACGGCGATCTAGCCGCTGCCTCGAGGCGACCCGGCCATGACGGCCGGGTCGCCAATCTCCGCGACGAGCTTCGCGGGGGCCATGCCTTCCTCTCCCAATGATTGCCACCCGCCCGGATACGCCGGCGTCGACGGCGGCAATCGCGCCAAGGAAACCGACGGACATGCTCTCGCAAACGGTTCGCAAGCTGACGCCCGCATTCGCATCGCTGTTCGGGCTTTCCTTCGTGCTGAACCTGTTCGTCTTCGTCTCCCCGCTCTACACGATGCAGATCTATGACAGGGTGCTGACCAGCCGGAACGGCACCACGCTGGTCATGCTGTCGCTGATCGTGCTCGCTTTGTTCGCGGCCTATGCCGCGCTGGAGCATTTCCGCAGCCGGGCGCTGGTCCAGCTCGGCCTCTGCGTCGACAAGGCGCTGTCCGAGCCTGCCTTCGAAGCCGCCTTCCACGGCGCGCTCGACGCGAAGGGCTCGCCGACCCTGCCCATTCGCGATGTCGAGACATTGCGGGCGACGCTCTCCGGCAGCCTGGTGCCGTCGCTGATGGATGCGCCCTGGATTCCGATCTATCTCGCCCTCTGCTTCATCCTGCATCCGGCGATCGGTGCCGTCGCCACGCTCGGCGCCATCGCGATCCTGGGTGTCGCCCTGCTGAACGAGCGCATCACCAAGGGATCGCTGATCCGCGCTTCCGAGCTCAGCCATGGCGCGAACGATCGGCTGACGGCTTCGCTGCGCAACGCCGAGATCATCAAGGCGCTCGGCATGGGCCAGCCGATCCGCGGGCAATGGCAGCGCCAGCGCAGCCAGGCGTTGGCCTACCATACGGCTGCCGCCGATTGGGGTGGGACCCTGCTGGCCGCGACGAAGCTGCTGCGGCTGACGCTGCAATGCGCGGTGCTCGGCGTCGGCGCCTATCTCGCGATCAACCAGAACCTCGCGGCCGGCGCGATGTTCGCGGCATCGCTGATCATGGGCCGCGCGCTCGCGCCGATCGAGGGTGCCGTCGGCCAATGGAAGAGCTTCGTCTCCGCTCGCAGCGCCTTGCAGCGCCTGAACCGGACCCTGAAGGCACCGTCGGATGATACGATGCCGATGACCCTGCCGAATCCGGCCGGCTCGCTGCGGGTCGAGGGCCTGAGCGTGCGCAGCCCGAACGGGAACGCCTTGCTGCTGCACAACGTCTCGTTCGAGGTGGAGCCCGGCGAGATCGCAGCCGTGGTCGGGTTGACCGGTTCCGGCAAGTCGTCGCTGGCCCGGGCGCTGGTCGGCGTCTGGTCCCCGGCCCATGGCGTGGTGCGGCTCGACGGCAACGACATCAGGCATTTCCCCGACGAGCAGCGCGGCCGCATCCTCGGCTATCTGCCGCAGGATGTGGAACTCTTCGCCGGGAGCGTGCGCGATAACGTCACCCGCTTCGATCCCGACGCGACTGACGAGGCCGCCGTCGCTGCCGCCTCGGCCGCATCCGCGCATGAGCTGATCCAGGGCTTCCCGGACGGCTATGCCACTCAGATCGGCGAGGGCGGAGCGATCCTCTCCGGCGGGCAGCGCCAGCGCATCGGGCTGGCACGCGCGCTTTACGGGCAGCCGGCGCTGGTCGTGCTCGACGAGCCGAACGCCAATCTCGACATGGATGGCGATGCTGCGCTGGCGCGCTCTTTGGCCGGCCTGCGCGATGCCGGCGCGATCGTCGTCGTGATCACCCATCGCCCGCAACTGCTCTCGCAGGTCGACAAGATCATCCTGATGCAGAAGGGCCAGGCCGTCAGGGTCGGCGGGCGCGACGAAATCCTGCCGGTGCTGCTGCAGCCGGGCAATGGCGCACGCATCCAGCCGCCACAGCGCGGCCAGACAGGACAGGTCGAGCCGCTCTCGGCAGCAAGGTGGGCACGTCGATGAACTCCGTCCTGAACAAGCTGAAGCTCGTCCCGAACACAATGAAATCCGTCCTCAACCGGCTGGCCTGGCGCCGGCGCCTCGAACCCCTGCTCGCGGTCGCGAGGCAATGGCTCCAGCGCACGAGCTTGCCCGCTGCGGGGGATGGCGATTGGCGCGCCCCGGTGCGCAAGGGCTATGTCGTGGTCGGCCTCGCGCTGGGGGCCGGCGGCCTCTGGTCGGTGACCGCGCGCCTCGACAGCGCCGTGGTGGCGCATGGCAGCATCGTCGTCGAGAGCGATCGCAAGGCAGTGCAGCATCTCGAAGGCGGGCTCGTCGAGGCGATCGCGGTGCGCGACGGGGCCGACGTCAAGGCTGGCGAAACCCTGCTGCGCCTCGATACGACGCAGGCGGCGGCGCAGCGCAGTGTAGCGCGGCTGATCGTGTTGCAGGCCCTGGGTGAGGAGGCGCGCTTCACGGCCGAAATCGACCGGCTCGACCGCATCACCTTCCCGAGCGAACTGCTCGATACCGCCGAAACAAAGGAGGCGCGCCGGGTCATGCTCGACCAGGAGCGTCTGTTCAAGGAACGGCAGTCCACGCAGAAACTGGAGGTGTCGATCCTCAAGGAGCGGCTGACGCAATCCGAAAAGCAGTACCAGTCGAACGAAGCGCAGCGCGAGGCCGCGATCGGGCAGGCCGCGAGCATCAACGAGGAACTCGTCAGCCTGCGGCCTCTCGCCGACAAGGGCTATGTCGCCGCGACGCGGATCAATCCGCTCAAGCGCTCGCTGACCGAATTGCAGGGCCGCATGGGTTCGCTGGAGGCCGATCTGGCGCGGCTTTCGGTCGCCAATGACGAGATCCGGCTCCAGATGAGCCAGATCGGCCTGAAAGCCTCCGAAGAGGCCTCGACCAAGCTCGCCGAATGCCGGGTCAAGCTCGCCGATGCCCGCGAGAAGCTGCGCATGGCAGAGGATGTGCTGGCACGCGCGGAAGTCCGCGCGCCGCGCTCCGGACGGGTCGTCGCCTCCAAGGTCCACACCGTCGGTGCCGTGGTCAAGCCGGGCGATACCCTGATGGAGATCGTGCCGCAGGACGATGAGCTCATCGTCACTGCCAAGGTCTCGCCGATGGACGTGAACAACCTGCATCCGGGCATGGCCGCGGAAGTGCGCCTGCCGTCGTTCAAGGGGCGAGCGACGCCCTTCACCGTCGGCGAGGTCAAGTCGGTCGCGGCCGACGCGCTGCGCGACGAGGTCCTGCAGCAGATGGTCTACGAATTGCGCGTCAGCGTCTCGGCCTCGGGCTTCCCGCCCAAGGTCAGGGCCAAGCTCCGGCCCGGCATGCCGGCCGAGGTCTATGTCCCGACCGGCGAGCGCACGGCCATCGCCTATCTGATGCAGCCGCTGACCGACTCGATGCGGTCGAGCTTCCGGGAGGAGTGAGCGCGGACGGGGTAGGGCGATCGGAGGAGCCGATCGCCCGAGGATGCGGCAACTTCGCTCGGGAGATCAGCCGAGATGGCCGCTTGAGCCCGCCGGTTTCTCTTCCAGTATTGCGGCGCGATCAGCAGCCGCTTTCTGGGAGCAGGGCCCATGCCGAAGATCATCCCGGTCGTGATGTGCACGGGACATGGCGCCGGCCTCTGGCCGATCGCGCGCGCGACGATGCCGAAGCAGTTCATCCCGTTGTTCGGCCGGGATTCCTCCTTCCAACGCACGCTTCGGCTGCTGTCCGATCCGGATGTGTTCGATCTGCCGATCGTGGTGACGGACGCGGACCAGCGCTTCACCGTCGCCGACCAGCTGCAGGTGATCGGCCTCCGCGCCGAGATCGTGCTGGAGCCGAGTGGGCGCGGCGCCCATTCAGCCGCGGCGATCGCAGCTGAGCTCGGCCTCGCCCGAAGTGAAACCGCGCTCGTTGGCATCTTCCCCGCCGACCATGTCGTGCAGGACGGCAAGCTCTTCGTCGAAACCTGCGCCAGGGCCGCGGCGGTCGCCGCACAGGGCCGCATCGTCGCGATCGGCATACCGCCATGCTATCCGGCGACCGCCTACGGCTATATCCGCCCGGGAACGGAGATCGCCGAGGGCGTACGCGGGGTCGAGGACGTGACGGCGAAGCCCGACGCGGCGCTGGCGGCGCGCTATCTCGCCGACGGCTATCTCTGGAACTCCGGCAATGTCGTCTTCGACGCGGCGACGATGCAGGTCAGGCTCCAGGCGGCCACAAGAGGCGCGATCGGCAACTCTGCGGCGATGGCGGCCAACCTTGGAATCCGCATGCTCGAAACCGAGGGGTCGGCCGTTCTGCCGGCGATCGCGGCAGAGCCTCCGGGGCTGGAGCAGGCCGATACGGCGGCGGTGATCGCCGGTCATTTCGGCTGGTCGGATGTCGGCAATTGGAGCGCGGTCTGGCAGCTTTCCGAGAAAGGTGCTCACGGCAACGTCGTCCAGGGCCGCGGCTATGTGCTTGATGGTGCGAACAACCTGGTCCGCTCCGAAGATGCGGTCGTCGCGGTCGTCGGGCTGGACGATGTCGCCGTCATCGCCACCCGCGACGCCATCCTGGTGACGTCGAAAGCCAAGGCCGACAAGGTCAAGGACGTCGTCGCGCTGGTCGCGGCGAACCATGAGCCGGAAGCAGCCAGCCATCGCGAGATCCACCGGCCCTGGGGCAAGTATCTCTCCGTCGATCTCGACGAGCGCCATCAGGTCAAGCGCATCACGGTCAAGCCGAACGGGGTGTTGTCTCTGCAGAAGCACCATCACCGCGCCGAGCACTGGGTCGTGGTCCGCGGTACCGCGCAGGTGACTCGCGACGATGAGACCATCCTCGTGCACGAGAACGAGGCGATCTACCTGCCGATCGGCTGCGTCCACCGCATGGCCAATCCGGGCAAGATCCCGCTCGAGATCATCGAGGTGCAGGTCGGCTCCTATCTCGGCGAGGACGACATCATCCGCATCGAGGACATCTATCAGCGCTGCTGAAAGCGCCGCAGCTACCGCACCTCGTTGACGTAGATATGGGCCCGCGTCGTGGCGCGGTGCCAGCCGAGGATCGTCGGGACCCCGGCCTGGTCATAGGCGACCTCGTCGATCGTCAGCACCGGATCACCAGCGGCGAGCGCCAATAGCGCGACGTCCTCCGCGCTTGCGAGGTCGGCGGTGATCTGCTCGCGCATGGCCGAAATCCGGATGCCGTAGCGCTCGAGCAGATGAAGGTAGAGCAAAGGCGGCAGCTCGGCGATGTCGCGCGGCCAGTCCGGCAGCCGCTCCTGCGCCAGTACCAGCTTGTCGTGCATCACAGGATGGCCGTCGGCATGGCGGATGCGATGGACGCTGATCACGCCGCGGGCCTTGATCTGGAGGGTCTCGGCCTGTGCCTGCGTCGCAGGCAGGGCCTCGACGCTGAGGAACTGGCTGGTCGAGCGCACCAGGCTGCCATCGGCCCGGTGGAGGCGGAAATACTGGAAGACGAAGCGCAGGCTGTGATGCGGCGTGCGTCCGGTCACCACCGTCCCGGTCTTGCGGCGGCGCGTCAGCAGCCCTTCTGCCACGAGATCCGCCATTGCCCGGCGGACCGTGCCGACCGCGATGCCGAAGCCCTGGGCCAGCGAGGTCTCGCTTGGCAGCACCATGCCGGGCGGCCATTCGCCGACGAGGATCGCCTCCGACATGTGCCGTTTCACGCGCTCATAGAGCGGCGCGGCTTCCCCTGCGCCGAAATTCGGCAGGGCCGGCGCCGAAGCCCCGGCGCCGTTGCCCGTTCCGGTGGCAGTGGCCGTCGCTTTTTTGGCATTGACAGGAGGCATGCCGTTCGTTCCTATTTCTATATAGTTTATATGAAAGAGAGGTATCCGCAAATGGCGTTGCCAACTGCGGCTTTTCGAGGGTTCCATCGCAGATCACGCTGCCGCTGGACAAGCGCGGCGTCGTTGGGCTGAGCGATGAGTGAGCCCGCATCCCTGTCGCGTGGTGAAAAGGCGCTGGCCGAGGCCAGCAGCTGGATCGCCGACAATATCGAAGGCGCCGTCGCCGAGCTCCGCCGGATGATCGCGGTCGACACCTCGTTCCCGCCGGGCCTGGGCTATGACGACTTCGCCGAGCTGATGGAAGAACTCGTCGCGCCGCTCGGCTTCGCGACCGAGCGCGTCACCGTGCCGGAGCCGCTGTGGCGGGTTCCGAACGGCCCGGCCGCCGGCCCGCGCACGAATCTGATCGCTCGCCGCGCCAGCGGGCGGCCGGTCTGCGGCCTTTATTTCCACGTAGACACCGTGCCCGCCGCAGCCGGCTGGCAAACCGATCCGCTGCGGATGAAGCGTGAGGGCGATTGCCTGATCGGCCTTGGCGCTGCCGACATGAAGGGTTGCGTCGCCGCGGTGTTGCTGGCTTTGCGGGCGGCCCAGGCCTGCCGCATCCCGCTCGCCTATGACCCGATGCTGCTGCTTTGCACGGACGAGGAAGGCGGGCTGTATCCCGGCATCCGCTACCTCGCCGAGCAGTGCCGGCTCGAGGGCCACATCGTCAACTTCAACGGCAGCGCCGAGGCGCGGATCTGGGCCGGCTGCTTCGGACTGTTCAACCTGCTGGTGCGAATCCATGGCGAGGCGGTTCATGCGGGCGAGGGCAATCGTCGCGGGCTCGGACACAACGCGATGGACGGGGCGCTGCCGCTGCTCAATGCGCTCGCCGCGCTGAAGGCACGGATCGTCTCGCGCGCCTCGGCCCTGCCGCCTCCGCCCGGCAAGCCGCCGCTCACGGGACAGCTCAACGTCGCCACGATCAAGGGTGGCACGTCCGGCGGCCAGGTTCCTGCGCTTGTCGAATTGACGCTGAACCGCCGCTACGCACCCGAAGAATCCTTCGAGACCGTTCTGGCTGAGATCGAGGAGACCATCAGACGCGCCGTCGCCTCCGTCCCCGGCCTGACCGTGGAGACGGCGCTCGTCGGTCATCTAGCCCCGACCGACGATCCGGACGGCCCGCACTGGTCGCGCTGGCAGGCGGCGGTCGGCGCCGGCTTCGGCTATGCGCCCGAGGAATTCCGTCGCTGGGGCGCTGCGAGCGCCTCCGATTTCGGTTGGGTCCAAGGCGCGACCGGGCGGAAGGAAGTCCTGCTCGGCGGCCTTGGGCGGCCGTCTCGCAATATCCACGCGCCGGGCGAGCACACGACTGGCGGCGATATCGTCTCGCTGGCGCAGGCCGTGCTGAATTACCTCGCCGCCGATTTCCGGCCCGACATCAATCCCGATCTGAGCCCGTCCCTGAGCTGAAGGAGCGTTCCATGCCGCGTATCCATCGTCGCGATTTCCTCGCCGCTTCCGCCGCTCTGAGCGGCCTCGCCCTGTCGGGCGCCCCCGCCTTCGCGCAGACGCCGCGCCGCGGCGGCACGCTGCGCGTCAGCGTCGACCAGGCGGTCTCCAAGCTGAATCCGCTCGTGACGCGGGTGAATCCGGAATATCTCGTCGCCGAGCTGCTCTATTCGAGCCTGACGCGCCTCAAGGTCGATATGAGCGCGGAGCCCGACCTCGCGGAGTCCTGGACGAATTCAGCCGACCTCACCGAATGGACCTTCGTGCTACGCAAGGGCCTGATCTTCCATGACGGCTCGCCTTGCACGGCGGCCGACGTGGTAGCCACCTTCGAGGCGATCCTCGACCCGAAGACGGCTTCGCCCGCACGCCAGAACATTGGCCCTGTCGCGAAGGTCGCCGCCAAGGACGAGACGACGGTGGTCTTCACGCTCTCGGCGCCCTTCGCCGATCTGCCGGTGACGCTGGCCTACCTCAACGCCAAGATCGTTCCCGCCGCCGTCATCAAGGGCGGCCTTGAAAAGCTCGACCGCCAGGCGATCGGCACCGGCCCGTTCAAGCTCGTCTCGTTCGAGCCGGAGCGACAGGTCGTGGTCACCCGCAACGACGCTTATTACGACAAGGCCCGCCCCTATCTCGACAAGATCGAGGTCCTGGTCTTCCCGGATGTCAGCGCCGAGGCTTCAGCTCTGATCGCCGGCGACACCGATCTGCTCGGCTCCACGCCGCCGACCGAGTTCGGCCGGCTGCAGAAGGCCTCCGGCGTCAAGGCGCTGCGCCTGGCCTCCGGCCAGTTCTGCAACGTCAATTTCGGCTGCGACCAGAAACCCTTCAACGATGTCCGCGTGCGCCAGGCCCTGGCGCTGACCATCGACCGCGCCGCGATGGTCGACTTCGTCACCGAGGGCTTCGGCTCGCCCGGCAACGACACTCCGCTCAACCCAGCTTACCGCTTCTACGCCGACCTGCCGGCCAAGAAGGCGGACATCGCCAAGGCCAAGGCGCTGCTCGCGGAAGCCGGCTATCCCAAGGGGCTCGAGGCGACGCTGATCGCCTCCGACCGGCCGGGCCAGCGCACGCAGCTCGCCGTCGCGCTGCGCGAGATGGCCAAGCCCGCCGGCTTCGACATCAAGGTCGAGACCATGCCGCACGCGACCTATCTCGACCAAGTCTGGAAGAAGGGCTCGTTCTATGTCGGCTTTTACAACATGCAGGCGACAGCCGACGCCATCTTCTCGTTGCTCTACACCTCCAACGCGGCCTGGAACGAGACGCGCTGGAACAACGCCGCCTTCGACAAGCTGGTCTCCGAGGCCCGCACCACGGTCGACGACGCCAAGCGCCGCACGCTCTATGCCGAGGCGCAGAAGCTGATGTACGCGGAGGTGCCCTCGATCATCCCGGCCTTCTTCGATCTGCTGGCGGGGCAGCGCGATTGGGTGGACGGCTATCAGCTCCACCCGCGCGGCTCGGTCTACCGACTCGATTTTGTCTCGCTCGGCGCCAAGGCGCCGAAGCGCGGCTGAGCGAAAGCGGGCAGCGGACGTGTCGCCGGCCTATATCCTCAAGCGGATCCTGCTGATCGGCTACACGCTGCTGGTCGTGTCGCTGATCGTCTTCGCGATCACCCAGGTCCTGCCGGCCGATGCCGCCGTCATGATGCTGGGCGAGAATGCGACGCCGGACGCGCTGGCAGCGCTGCGCGCCAAGATGGGGCTGAACGACCCGATCTGGATGCAGTACCTGCACTGGCTTTCCGGCGTGCTGCGCGGCGATTTCGGCGTCTCGATGCGCACCGGCCAGCCGGTGGCGCCGGCGATGCTGGAGGCTCTCGGCCGCTCGCTGCTGCTCGCTTTGTTCTCGATCACGCTGATGCTGGCGGTGGCGATCCCGCTCGGCATCGTCGCCGCGGTCAGGCGGGGCAGGGCGGCTGATCTCGGCGTCGGCTTCCTCTCCTATGTCGGTGTCTCGCTGCCGGAATTCGTCACCGCGACGCTGATCGTGCTGGTGCTGGCCGACTGGCTGCAATGGCTGCCGGCGACCGGCTATGTGCCGCTGACCGAGGATCCGCTGCGCGGTCTGAAGCACCTCGTCCTGCCGGTGCTGACGGTGTCGCTGATCCTGATCGCCCATGTCTCGCGCATGGTGCGCTCCGAGCTCGTCGACGTCTTGCACTCCGACTACATCCGCGCTGCCCGGCTGAAAGGCCTGTCGAAGCGACAGGTCCTGTTCAAGCACGCGCTGCGCAACGCGCTGCTGCCGACCATCACCATCGTCGCGCTCGATGTCGGCTATCTGCTTGGCGGTGTCATCGTGGTCGAGGAGATTTTCGCGCTGCCCGGGATCGGCCGGCAGCTCATCGTCGCGATCCAGGCGCGTGACCTGCCCTCGATCCAGGCCGGGGCGCTGATCATGGCGACGACCTATGCCATCGCCAATTTCCTCGCTGACCTCGCCTATGCCTGGCTCGACCGGAGGATCCAGTATGATTGAGATCCTCAGGCGCATGTTGCGTTCCCCGCAAGGCGCGCTCGGCCTCGTGATCGTCGGGCTGATCCTGCTCGTCGTCATCGTCGGGCCCGCCTTCGCGCCCTACGACCCCGAGAAGATGGCGCCCTTGATGCGCTACAAGCCGCCGAGCGCGCAGTTCTGGCTCGGCACCGATCAGTATGGCCGCGACATAATGAGCCGGCTGCTGCACGGCGCGCGCGCCACCGTCCTGCTGGCCGTGCTGGCGACGGCGCTGGGCACGCTGGTCGGGGCGGTCATCGGCACTGTCTCCGCCTTCCTTGGCGGGCGCAGCGACGAGGCGATCATGCGCACCGTCGACGCGATCATGTCGATCCCGAGCCTGCTGCTGGCGCTGCTGATCGTGAACCTGCTTGGCAAGAGCAGCCTCAATGCGCTCTTCGCCATCGCGCTCGCCTTCGCGCCAGGCATGGCGCGCGTCACCCGTTCGGTCGCGCTCTCCGTGCGCAAGCAGGACTATGTCAACGCCGCCATAGCGCGCGGCGAGAGCGCTGCCTTCATCGTCGGGCGCGAGATGCTGCCCAACGTGGTCGCGCCGATCGTCGTCGAGATGACGATCCGCGTCGCCTTCGCCGTGATGCTGTTCGCGACGCTTTCCTTCCTCGGCCTCGGAGCCCAGCCGCCGGCCTCCGAATGGGGGCTGATGGTCTCGGAAGCCCGGCGCTTCATGCACTTAAGCCCGTGGATGATCCTGTGGCCGAGCCTTGCCGTCGCGCTGGTCGCGATCGGCTTCAACCTGCTCGGCGATGGCCTGCGCGACGTGCTGAACCCGAGGAGCTGAGGCGATGGGCGAACCGATCCTCGACATCGCCGGCTATAGCCTCGACTACGCGACACCGGGCGGTTTCACCCGCGCGCTCGACGACGTCACGCTCGCGATCGCCAAGGGTGAGGTGCTCGGCCTCGTCGGCGAATCCGGCTCCGGCAAGACCTCGCTCGCCTGGGCGATCATGCGTCATCTGCCCAAGGGCGCGCGCGAGGCCGGCAGCATCCGCCTGACCGGGCAGAATCTGCTCGAGGCCTCGGAGGCAGAGATCGAGGCGATCCGTGGCAGGCGCATCGGCATGGTCTTTCAGGACCCGAGCACCTCGCTCAACCCGACCCTGCCGCTCGGCGAGCAGCTCGCCGAGGTGCTGGTGCGCCATCGCGGCCTGACGCGTCGGCAGGCTTGGGCCGAGGGCGAGGAGCGCCTCGCCCATGTCGGCTTGAAGGTGCCCGGACAGATGATGCGGCGCTATCCGCACGAGGCCTCGGGCGGCGAGAAGCAGCGCGTCGTCATTGCCACCGCCTTCGCCTGCCAGCCCGAATGCATCATCTTCGACGAGCCGACGACTGCGCTCGACGTCATCACCGCCCGGCAGATCCTCGACCTATTCAAGGCCCTGCAGGAGGAGACCGGCGTCGCCTCGCTCTACATCTCGCATGATCTCGCGCTGGTCTCGCAGATCGCGACCCGGGTCGCGGTGATCCATCGCGGCAGGATCGTCGAGCAGGGTGGGGTCGGCGAGGTCTTCGCCCGGCCGCGCGACGCCTATACGCAAAGGCTGCTCGCCGCCGTGCCGCGGCCCGGCCATCGCCTTGTCGAGGCGGCTCCCGAGACGGCGGACAAGCCGCTGGTCGAAGTTGAGAAGGTCAGTGTCCATTACGGCCGCAAGCCGTTCCTCGGACGCCTGCTCGGCCGGACGAACACGCAGTTCACCGGCAATCGCGAGGTCAGCCTGTCTGTGAAGCCGGGCGAGATCCTCGGCATCGTCGGGGAGTCTGGTTCGGGCAAGTCGACGCTGGCCAAAGCGATGACAGGCCTGAACCGCTTCGAGGGCGAGATCCGCTTCGCTGGGCGCAGGATCACGGGCCTTTCCGACATGGACCGCGCCTATCGCCGCGATGTCCAGATCATCTTCCAGCACCCGGATTCCTCGCTCAACCCGCGCCAGCGCATCCGCGAGATCCTGTCGCGGCCGCTCGCGCTCTATGGCGAGCCGGGTGCGCGCAAGGATGCCGCCGCAATCGGCGCGCTTTTGGAGCAGGTCCGCCTGCCGGCGTCCTATGCCGAGCGCTATCCGCACCAGCTTTCCGGCGGCGAGAAACAGCGCGTCGCCATCGCCCGCGCCTTCGCCTCCAGGCCGAAGCTGGTGATTTGCGACGAGATCACCTCGGCGCTCGACGTCTCCGTGCAGGCTTCGGTGATCGAGCTTCTGGTCGATCTGCAGCAGCGTTTCGGCACCGCCTATCTCTTCATCACCCACGACCTCAACCTGGTCCGCCAGATCGCCCACCGGATCGCGGTGATGTATCGCGGAGACCTCGTCGATCTCGTCGACGTCGCCGCACTCTCGGGCGCGGACCTCCACCCCTACACCCGCTCCCTGCTCGCCGCCGTGCCCGCCCCGGCCACGGCCGCCGCCTGACCTTGCGAGGCTGACGATGAACCCCCGTGACCTGATCCATGTGCTCGACGAGAAGGCCTGCCTCGCGCTGCTCTCCGACTGGGTGAAGCACAAGAGCTACAGCGAGACGGAAGGCGAGAAGGCGCTCGTCCACCATGTCGTCGGGCAGATGCAGGCGATGGGCATCGAGGCTGAGGCGCAAGCTTTCGACGAAGGCCGCCGCGCCAACGCGATCGGCCGCTGGAAGGGCACGGGCGGTGGCAAGAGCCTGCTGTTCAACGGCCATCTCGACACCAACCCGGCGACCGAGGGCTGGACCGTCGATCCCTGGGGCGGGGTTGTCGACGACGAGTTCATCTACGGCATCGGCGTTTCCAACATGAAGGCTGGCGATGCCGCCTCCTATTGCGCGGTCAAGACGCTGCGCGACGCCGGCGTCAAGCTGAAGGGCGACGTGATCCTGACCTATGTCGTCGGCGAATTGCAGGGCGGCGTCGGCACGGTCGCGGCGATCCGCAGCGGCATCCGGGCCGACTATTTCGTCAACAGCGAGCCGACCGACGTGCAGGCCGTGACCATGCACGCCTGCGCCTTCTCCTTCGTCATCGAGCTCACCGGCAACACCCGCCATCTCTCCAAGCGCGAGCAGGCGGTCGATGCGATCATGGCCGCCTGCGACCTGATCCCGAAGCTGAACGCCATGACCTTCTCCGGCGCGCCGTCGCCCGAGCATGAATCGATCAACCGCGTCCATGTCGGCGTCGTCCATGGCGCGCTCGGCAAGGAGCTGCACGAATGGCGCGCCCCGCAGGTCTCGGACTATTGCAAGCTCAAGGGCTCCGGCCGTTATGCGCCGGGGCAGACGCAGGAAGGCGCGCTCGCCGACATGCAGCGCGAGCTCGACGCGCTCGAGCTGCGCTTCCCCGGCCTCAAGGCCTCGATTCGCATCGAGAAGAAGGAAGGGCACCAGTCGATGCCGGCCTTCGAGGTCGCCAAGGATGCGCGGATCGTGAAAAGCATCAACGCCGCCTACCAGATGGTGCGCGGCGAGAAGCAGCCGACGGGTGCGATCAAGCCGCCCGGCTTCTTCGGCACCGATGCCGGCCATCTCTATGCCGAGGCCGGCATGGAAGGCATCGTCTGCGGCCCGGGTGGGCGCTACAACACCATGCCCGACGAGCGCGTCGAGATCCGCGACTTCCTCGACATGGTCCGCATCTACATGCTGACCATCCTCGATATCTGCGAAGTGGCGTGAGCCCGCTTTTCCCACGCGAGGAGTTCGCTGGCCGGGTCGCCAGGGCTCGTGCGGCGATGGCGCAGGCGGGCGCCGAGCTGCTGCTGGTCGATCATGCCGAATTCCTGGCCTGGCTGACCGGCTATACCGTCTCGGAGACGATGTACCGCGCCGCCTTCCTGCCGCGGGAGGGCGAGCCCTGGTTCGTGTTGCGCGCGCTCGATGCCGGCCCCTGCCGCGATGCCTGCTGGTTCTCCGACATCGTCGGCTTTGCCGATACGGCCGAGCCGCATGCGGTGATGGCGCAGGAGATCCGCCGCCGCGGCTTCGCGCAGGCAGCGATCGGCGCCGATCATGCCTCCTACGGCTTCACCGCCGCGACCCGCGAGCGCTTCGCGGCTCTGCTGCCCGAGGCGCGCTTCGTCGATCTTCCGCGTGCGAGCGATTTACTGCGGGCGGTGAAGTCGCCGGCTGAGATCGCCCTGATCGCACAGGCTGCCGGCATTGCCGACAAGGCGATGGCCGCGATCACAGCCAAGGCCCGGCCAGGGCTCTCGCCGCGGGCGGCTGCTGCGATCGCCGCCACCTGCTTCCTGGAGAACGGCGCCGACACCGGCGAGACCGGGCCGATCCTGCCCGGCGTGGGTGACCACGAATTCCTGCACGGAGTCATGACCGGCCAGCCGCTGGCGGACGGCGACATCCTGCATGTCGAGCTGATCCCCAAGGTCCGCAATCACGGTGCCCGGCTGATGCGGCCGGTGCTGATCGGCGATGACCGTCGTGGCCTCGCGCCGCTGGCCGAACGCCTCGTCGCACTGCAGGATCGGCAGTTCGCGGCGATGCGCCCGGGCGCGCTCGCCTGCGAGGTCGACGCCGTCCTGCGCGAGGCCGTGCTCGCCGAGGGTCTGCGCCCGGTCTACGATAACGTCACCGGCTACACGCTCGGCCTCTATGGCCGCACGCCGCGCACCAGCGATTTCTCCCGCGTCTTCCTGCCGAACGCGCGCTGGCGGCTGGAGGAAGGCATGGTCTTCCACATGTACGTCTCGGCTGGCGGCCTCGGCTTCAGTGAGACCATCGTCGTCGAGGCAGAAGGCTGCCGGAGGCTGAGCGCGACGCCGCGCAAGCTGCTGACCGACCGCATCGACTGAGAGACGGCGAGGGGCGGGCCGGTCGCCCGCCGGCGTTCCTGTGTTCTTTTGAATTAGCATTGACTAATGAATTAGTGATTGCTAATTGGTATCGCATGCTTGAGATCGCTTCCGTCTCCACCGTCATGCGTGCGCTCGCCGACCCGACACGTCGGGCCGTGTTCGAGCGCATTTCCGCCTGTGACGAGATCACCGTCGCCGAACTCACCCGCGGCAGCGGCGTGACGCAGGGCGCCATCTCGCAGCATCTCAAATCGCTGAAGCAGGCGGGCCTCGTCGCCGAGCGGCCGGAGGGCCGCAACGTCTTCTATCGCGCCGAGCCGGAAGGCCTGGCGCCGCTCGTCGACTGGATCGGCCATTACGGCGTGTTCTGGCGCGAGCGCTTCGCCAACCTCCGCACCCTTCTCAAGGAGATCGACCCATGACCGCTCTCGACCTGCAGCCCGTGACGCAGGACATCGTCGTCGACGAAATCCTTCCGCACGCCCCGGAGACGATCTGGAAGGCGCTGACCTCGAGCGCGCTGATCGCCCGCTGGATCATGGAGCCCTCCGGCTTCGCACCGGTGGCCGGGACCCGCTTCACCTTCAAGACGACGCCGGCCGGCGCCTGGGACGGCACGATCCGCTGCCAGGTGCTGGAGGTGATCCCGAACGAATGCCTAGCCTACTCCTGGAAGGGCGGCGACGACGGCAATGCCGGCTACGGCTCCCGGCTCGACACCGTCGTCACCTGGACGCTGTCCAAGGAGGCCAACGGCACCCGCGTGCGCCTCGTCCACTCAGGTTTCGAGCTGCCGCGCAATGAGGTCGCGTTCACGAATATGGGCCGCGGCTGGAAGAGCATCCTGCCGCGCCTCGGCGACGTCGCCGGCGAGCCGGCCTGATACAGCAAGATAGCTGCCTGCTCCTGATCTCTTGAGGACATCCGATGAGCCACGCCTACACCGGCGGCTGCGCCTGCCGCGCGATCCGCTATGAGATTTCGGCCGAGCCGATCGAGAGCAATGACTGCCAATGCCGCCAGTGCCAGCAGCAGAGCGGCACCGGCCACAGCTCCTATCTGAGCTTCGTCGGAGCGTCCGTTACGGTCGAGGGCAAGGCCAGCACCTGGGACGTGGTCGGCGAGGGCGGCACGGTCAAGCGCTGCGCCTTCTGCCCGACCTGCGGCTCACCGGTCTATCTGAGCTTCCCGGATATTCCCGACCTGTTCATCATCCGCGCCGGCAGCCTGGACGAGCCCGGCCGCTACAAGCCGGAGATGGTGTTCTGGCATTCGGTCGCCCAGCCTTGGGACCATGTGCCTCCAGGCATTCCGAAGCACGAGAAGCTGCCGCCGCGGTGAGGGCCGGGCGCCGCGGCGGCCCCACCCTCAATAGGGCAGGCCGACATAGTTCTCGGCGACGCTGGCGAGCGCGGCCTGTGACTGCGTGAGGTAGTCGAATTCGGCGCGCCTGATGCGCTGGTCGAAGGCGCTTGCCTCCGGGAAGAGGTGAAGCAGATTGGTCATCGACCAGGAAAAGCGCACTGCCTTCCAGACCCGCGCCAGCGCCTTCGCCGAATAGGCGTCGAGTCCGGCATCGGAGCGCTCCGCATAGTGCTCGCGCAGCGCCTCGAACAGGTAGTGCACGTCGCTGGCCGCCAGGTTCAGCCCCTTGGCGCCGGTCGGTGGCACGATGTGGCCGGCATCGCCCGCAAGGAAGAGCCGGCCGAAGCGCAAGGGTTCGGCGACGAAGCTGCGCAGCGGCGCGATGCTCTTCTCCAGCGACGGCCCCGGCATCACCGCTGCCGCGACTTCCTCCGGCACGCGCCGGCGCAACTCGTCGAAGAAGCGCTCGTCCGACCAGGCTTCGACCTTCTCGTCGAGCGGCACCTGGACATAGTAGCGGCTGCGGGTCTGCGAGCGCATCGAGCACAGCGCGAAGCCGAAGGGCGAGCTGGCATAGACCAGCTCATGCGCCGCCGGCGGCCGATCAGTGAGCAGGCCGAGCCAGCCGAAGGGATAGACGCGCTCGAAGGTCTCGATAGCCCCTGACGGCACCGAGGCGCGGCAGATGCCGTGGAAGCCGTCGCAGCCGGCGATGAAGTCGCAGGCGATCTCGCGCCGCTTGCCCTCGACGATGAAGCTGACGCGCGGCGATGTGCCGTCGAAATCATGGAGCTGGACGTCCTCGGCCTCGTAGAAGGTCGTCGTGCCTCCCGCCTGCCGGGCTTCCATCAGGTCCTGCGTCACCTCGGTCTGGCCATAGACCGTCACCTGCTGGCCGGTCAGGCCCTTGAGGTCGATGCGCTGCAGGTGCTCTTCGAAAGCGAGCGAGAAACCGTCATGCGGCAAACCCTCTGCGGCGAGGCGCTGGCCGACACCGGCTTCGTGCAACAGGTCGACTGTGCCCTGTTCGAGCACGCCGGCACGGATGCGCGAGAGCACATAGTCGGCGCTCTTGCGTTCGAGGATGATGTTGTCGATGCCCTGGCGGCTCAGCAGCTGGCCTAGCAGCAGGCCTGATGGCCCGGCGCCGACGATCACGACCTGGGTGCGCATGGCGTTCTCCCATGAATCCAGTGCTCGCCGAGCCCCGGTACTTTCACACGAATCTGCCATCGTGAGCGCTTGACCGGAATGGAGCTTTCACCCAACCTCTTGGACAGAACGAATATCGGATTGTGCGATGACGCTCGCATCGGTGCCCGCCTACTGGCTCTATGACGAGCCGCGCGAGCAGCGTTTCCCGGATGCGCTGCATATCGAGCGGATCAGCGCTCGCAGTGCCCCGCGCGACTGGCGGATCGAGCCGCATCGCCATCAGGACATGGCCCAGTTCTTCCTGATCGCCTCGGGCGGCGGGCTGGTGCGGATCGACGGCACGGACCATCGCCTGGTCGCGGGCACGGTCCTGCTGCTGCCGCCGCTGGCGATCCACGAGTTCCGTTTCGAGCCGGACACCGAGGGCTTCGTCGCCAGCGTCGCAAGTCCGACCCTGGCGCCACTGATCGAGGCCGAGCCCGCGCTCGGCGCCGTGCTGGGCGAGGCCTTCGTTGGCAGGCGCGGGCCGGGCGACGCCAGCATCATCGAGCTCGCGGCGATGATGGAAGCGGCGCTTGCCGAGTTCGGCCGCAATCGCGGCAGCCGCGAGCTCGCGCTCGCCGCCCATGCGCGCCTGATCGCGATCTGGTTCACCCGGACTGCGCGCTCTCATGCGGTCGCGATCAGCGGCGCGGGTGATGCGCGTGCCGTCCTGGTCCGCCGCTTCATCGAGCGGGTCGAGAGCCATTTCCACACACATGAGCCGCTCGATGCCTATGCGCGCGATCTCGGCGTCACCGGCCCGCATCTCACTCGCGTCTGCCGCGAGCTGCTTGGCCATTCCGCCATGCGGGTGATCCAGGGCCGGCTGATGATCGAAGCGCGGCGGGACCTCGTCTACACCCGCTCGCCGGTCTCGCAGATCGCCTTCCGGCTCGGCTTCTCCGACCCGGCCTATTTCTCCCGCTTCTTCGCGGCGCGGGCGGGGATGTCGCCGTCGGAATATCGGGCGGCGGGGTGAGGGGGATTGTATTTGTTCTTTATTTGTTCTAGGTACTGGAGATGGGAAAGCCGTCTCCGGATCAACCAGATCTGTTCGGTTGGGATCCCCGGTATGGGATTGCGGCGGACCGCGACTGGTCGAAAACCCCAATTGTACCCGGTTGGGTCAGATACTTCTTCGCGGTGGTGCCGCCGCCGGAGCACGCCGCGGCAATCCACGCTTTCGCGCATGCTCTGCGCAGATCGCACGGCTTGCGCGGGTGGCCAATCGGACCGGAACGCTATCACCTCACCTTGGGTGGCATCGAGCGTTACGGCGGGGCCACCGATGAGGAGATCTCGACTTTGGAGAGGATCGCCGCATCCATTGTCGCGTCGTGTTTCTCTGTCGCCTTCGACCATGTCGCGGGGTATGGCGGCCCGGGCGATCGGCAGGCCATCTTTCTGGAGACGAGCGAGACGTTCTCGATCCTCGATAGGCTTCAGAGGAGGCTACGTCGCGAGATGCGGGCGAGAGGCTTTTGGATGCCATCCAAATTCGGGCCGCACGTGACGCTGCTCTACGATGAATGCCCATTCGACAAGCCGATAATCCCACCTGAGAGCTTTCCAGTCCGGGAGTTCGTGCTCATCCGCAGCGTCCATGGCGCAAGCCATCACGACCATCTTGCTCGCTGGCCGTTGCGCGATCGCGCCGCCTCCGCCTAGTCGCCTTCGCCTTCCGGCGCCGTTCGCGGCACTGTGCGCAGCACCTCCGCGGTGATGCCGCCTTGGGCAAGGCGCTCGCGACCGCCCATGCCCTCGATGTCGAAGACGAAGAGCGCCGTGTCGCAATGGCCGCCGAGCCGGCGGATCAGCCGCGCAGTCGCCAGCGCCGTGCCGCCCGAGATCAGGCAATCGTCGATGATCGCGACATGGCGGCCCGCCAGCCGGGCGCCTTTCGAGATCACGACGCCTTCGCCGAGCTCGTAATTCGCCATGATGCTGCGCATCACCTCGTTGCGCAGCGAATCGACCTTGCGGATGTCGATGAAGCCGAGGCCGTTGCGGTAGGACAGCGCCCCGGCAAGGCCGAGCCCACCGATGTCGAGACCGGCCAGCACCTCGATCTCGGCAGGGATCCGCGACGCAAGGGCATCGATGATAGGGCGGGTTCGGGCCGCTTCGCTGGTCGCGATGGAGAGGTCGGGAAAATCCACTCCGACAGCCGGATGATTCTTCCAGGAGCGGAACGGAATATCGAGGTCGTCGTCGCGTTTCGCGACCTGTTGCAGCTGATCGATCATGATGCGTCCATGCGATTCCCTGCTCGCCCGATACGCGCCATCGTTGCCGATCGGATGACGGAACGCGAGAGATGGCTGGTTGTCCGCGCTATTCGAAGTCCAACCCGCGTCTTGGCGCGCGGACGCCTTGTGGTCCGCCTGCTTGATCTCGTGCGGCCGCCATGCCACCCCCGCGCCGACGGCAATCAGGGACGGTCGGGACGATGGTCACGCTCTACGGCATCAAGAACTGCGACACGATGAAGAAGGCCTGGAGCTGGCTCGACGCGCACAAGATTCCCTACGCCTTCCACGATTACCGCGCCTCCGGCATCGACAAGGCGAGGGTCGAGGCCTGGTGCCGCGAGCTTGGCTGGGAGAAGGTGCTGAACAAGGGAAGCACGACCTTCCGCGAGTTGCCAGAGGCCGACAGGCAGGGCCTCGACGAGAAAAAGGCGATCGCGCTGATGCTGGCGCAGCCGACCATGATCAAGCGCCCGGTGCTCGATCTCGGCGAGCGCCGCATCCTCGCCTTCAAGCCCGATGTCTACGCGGCTGCTTTCTCCCGGGCGCGATAATCCGAGAGCAAGCGGACTTGTGTCTTGTCGATCAGGGAACTGGCAGACTGACCGGGTTTAATTAGCTGGCCGTTCAAGGTTTTATTGAACGATATGCGGGATGTCGGATCTCCGCTCTGCACGGCAAATTGCATTACCTTCGGTCTCCTATGGCCCGTTTCGTCACATCGGGGCGGTGCCGTGGCTGATATTGGCTGCGTGGATGCGTGTGCTCGCATTCGCCGGCGGACTGACCGCTGTGCCCGCGATCGTGATCGCCGACGTCTCATTGCTGATGGCCTTCGTGACCGTGACGTGGCGCATGGTCATGGCCAGCCATGGTCGAACCGGCCTTGGGCAATTGGGGTTGCCCGCGAAGCTCAAGATGGCGCGGAGCGTGCTGCTGCCCGTATTTGGTCTGCTGGTCATGGCCGCGATTGTTGCCGCTGGATCCGGCCTTTTCGCCCGGCCGCAGGAGTTCATTCTGGGATTTGACGGCATCGCCTTCGATCAGCGGACGCACCCCGGCCGGGTCTGGAGCGCGTTCGTAGCGGCGGTCGTCCTGATGATGGTTCTGCAGGTCGATGAAAACGCCAAGCCCAGCTTGCCTCGTGCAATCAAGGAGATCGGTCGGCATGCTCTCTGGCTCGTGCCTGGCATTCTTCTGGCAGCCGCGGCTTCGATCCTGCTCCATCCGATCCAGGGCTGGTTTCGGGAAGTGATCGTCGACGCCTGGTTTAAGAAGGGAGCACCGCAGGACCTCAAGATCGTGCTCTTCTTCAGCTATGTCCTGATTTTCGCGACGATCCGGCTCTGGCTGACGGTTGCAATTCTGGTGTTCGCGTTGCGGCAATCCTACCGCACTCGGATGAGCGCCTGAGGGCGGACGCCACGGCACGGATGGCCTTTCGCAAGGCTGCCGATTGCGCTACCTCGCGAACCATGACCTCACTGCCTGACATGTCCGAGCCGCAGGTGTCACAACCCGGCGCGACCGATTTCAGCTTCCATCTCCTCGGCCGGGACGGCGCAGCGCGCACCGGCGAGGTTCGCATGCCGCGCGGCGTGATCCGCACGCCGGCCTTCATGCCGGTCGGCACCGCCGCGACGGTCAAGGGCATGTACCCCGAGCAGGTCAAGGCGCTCGGCGCCGATGTCGTGCTCGGCAACACCTACCACCTGATGCTGCGGCCCGGCGCCGAGCGCGTCGCCAGGCTCGGCGGCCTGCACAAGTTCATGAACTGGCCGCACCCGATCCTGACCGATTCCGGTGGCTTCCAGGTGATGTCGCTCGCCAACCTGCGCAAGCTGACCGAGGAGGGTGTCACCTTCCAGTCGCATATCGACGGCTCCAAGCATGTGCTGACGCCGGAGCGCTCGGTCGAGATCCAGAACCTGCTCGGTTCCGACATCGTCATGCAGCTCGACGAATGCGTCTCGCTGCCGTGCGAGGACAAGGTGGCCGAAAAGGCGATGCATCTGTCGCTGCGTTGGGCCGAGCGCTGCAAGAAGGCCTTCGGCGATCCGGCGGGCAGGGCGCTGTTCGGCATCGTCCAGGGCGGCGCCGTGCCGTCCCTGCGCGTCGAGAGCGCCCGCGAACTCGCCGCCATGGACCTCAAGGGTTACGCCATCGGCGGGCTCGCAGTCGGCGAGCCGCAGGATGTGATGCTGGCGATGATCGAGACGGTCGAGCCGCATCTGCCGCTGGAGAAGCCGCGCTATCTGATGGGCGTCGGCACGCCGGACGACATCGTCGAGGCGGTTCGGCGCGGCGTCGACATGTTCGATTGCGTGATGCCGACGCGGGCCGGACGTCACGGCCAGATCTTCACCCGCTTCGGCCGGATGAACCTGAAGAACGCCAAGCACGCCGAGGATGTCAGGCCGGTCGATCCGCAATCCTCCTGCCCGGCGGCGAACACCTATTCGCGCGCTTATCTGCACCATCTGGTCAAGGCCGAGGAAATGCTCGGCAAGATGCTGCTGACCTGGGTCAACCTGGCCTACTATCAGGAGCTGATGGCCGGCCTGCGCGCCGCCATTGCCGCCGGTCGCCTCGAGGACTTCATCGCTGAGACCAAGGAAGGCTGGGCCAAAGGCGAGCCGGCGTGATCGATCCCGGGTTCGGCTTGCTGCTGCTGAAGATGGCGGTCGCGGCCGCCATCGTCGTCAGCTGTTCGATGCTGGCCGAACGGAGCGGGCCATTGCTCGCGGCGATGATCGCGACACTGCCGATCTCGGCCGGGCCGGTCTATGTCTTCCTCGCGCTCGACCACGACGCCGCCTTCATCTCGGCGAGCGCGCTCGGCAGCATGAGCTCCAACCTGTCGAATGCCGGGCTGTCGCTGGTCTATGTACTGCTGGCTCAGCGCTTCGGCACGGTGATCAGCCTTGCTGCGGCGCTGTTGACCTTCTTCCTGCTCGTCTCCGGCCTGCAGGCTCTGGCCTTGCCTTTCAGTGTTATGCTTGTGGCGACACCGGTCGTCTTCCTGATCCTGCACCGTATCGTGCGTCCCTATCTCGCCGCGCGCCCCGCGATCACGCCGCGGCGGCCCTGGTATGCCATCCCGCTGCGGGCTGCTGCTGTTGCGGCGCTGGCCGGCACGGTCACCACGATCAGCGCGCGTGTCGGCCCGGCCTGGTCGGGCGTGCTGGCGACCTTTCCGATCGTGCTGTCGAGCCTGATCGCGATCCTGCAGCCGCGCATCGGCGGGCCGGCCAGCGCCGCGGTCATCGCCAACAGTCTGCTGGGGCTGCTCGGCTTCGGCTTCGCGATGGCGCTGGTCCATGTCACGGCCGTACCGCTCGGCTCCTGGCCAGCGCTCGGCTTCGGCCTGCTGGTCTGCATCGTCTGGAATCTCGGCCTGATGTCACTGGCGCGACGTCGGCGCCGGGTATCGTAGCGCTCTGCCGCGTCGGCTGCGGTCGTTGAAGCGAGGAGTTTGGCGCGATGTATCAGAGGATCGTGCAGGCGCGGGTGCGCGCGCTGTTCGACGCGGTGAACAGGAGTGACGCGGAGCCGGTGATCGCCGCCTTCGCGCGAACCTTCGAGCATCGCTTCCTCGGCGACGACCACGCGCTCGGTGGCTCGCGCATCTCGCTTTTGGCTGTGCGCGACTGGTATGGGCGACTCTACCGGCTGCTGCCCGACATCCACTTCGATCTCGAGCGGATCGATGTCGCCGGGCCGCCATGGAACACGGTCGTGGTCGTGGACTGGCGCGAGACCAATAGCGGCACCGACGGCGTACGCACCTTCAACCGCGGCCACCATGTCCTGCATCTCGCCTGGGGGCGGGCGACGCGCCTGTTGATCTGCCCGGACACGACGCTGCTCGCGGCGACGCTCGACCGGCTTTTCGCGGCTGGCAATCTGGAGGCGCATGCCCCACCGATCACGGGATGATCGCGGCAAGAGCCCGAAAGGCTAGCGCGCCGCCGCGCGGCGCCACGAGGCGACGAACAGCCCGGCGATGATCAGCGCGATGCCGCCGATCTGCAGCCCGCTCGGGATCTCGCCGAGCACGGGGATCGCAAGCAACGTACCGACGACCGGGATCATCGGCGGAAAGCGCCCGGCGACGGATGGGCCGAGTATCGGCGTCGACCAGCTCCAGATCCACAGGCCGACGATGACGTTGAGCACGCCCTGATTGATCGCGTGCAGCAGCAGGACCCACCAGGGCGCAACGTCGAAGCCGCGGAAATAGAAGGCGAAGTAGATCGGCAGATAGGCCATCGACAGCACTGAAACCACGGCCGTGGCCTTGAGTGCATTGGCCCGCCAGAGCTGGATTAGCAGCGGATAGCCGCCCCAGACCAGTCCGACGCCGAGGAAGCAGAGATCGCCGAAGACGATACTCGGGTTGGAGTGTGTCGTGCCGGCAATGCCGAGGCAGGCGAGGCCGATGAGCACCGCGATCACGCCGAGCACGAGCTGCCGCGTCAAGAGCGCACCGAACAGGACGACGCTGCCGACGATGCCGATCACCGTGACGGTGCCCGGCCCGATCACTGCGCCGTGCGCAGCCGGGGCGAAGGTCAGCCCGGTCATGAGCAGGAAGCTCATCGGGAAACCGCTCATCACCGCCAGGACCAGACCGCGCTTCCAGCCGAGACCGGCGCAATCGCGCAATCCTCCGGCCATCATGAAGCTCGGCAGCAGCAGGAAGCCGGCGGTGACGAAGCGCAGTGCCAGCATGTCGTGCGAAGACAGCCCGTTCAGCACGGCGTGCCGGCTGACGACGAAATTGGCCCCGAAGATCAGCATGGCGAATGTCATGCCGGCAAAGGCGAGTTGCCGGCGCCGGCGCAGCCGCTCGTCCGAAAGGGGCACGGATTGATGCATGCTCCAGCCTAGTTCGAAGCTGGAGCATGCGGTTAGTGGTATCAGCGCATGGCGTGGCCGCGCCGCTGGCTATTGCAGCGCAACAAACTCAGGCCAGCGCCTTCAGCGCCGAGCGGCCGGCATAGACCGCCTGCGCGCCGAGCTCTTCCTCGATGCGCAGCAGCTGGTTGTACTTCGCCGTCCGGTCGGAGCGGGCCAGCGAGCCGGTCTTGATCTGCCCGCAATTGGTTGCGACGGCGAGATCGGCGATGGTCGCGTCCTCGGTCTCGCCCGAGCGATGCGACATCACCGCGGTGTAGCCGGCGCGCTGGGCCATCTCGACGGCGGCCAGGGTCTCGGTCAGCGTGCCGATCTGGTTGACCTTGACCAGGATCGAGTTCGCCGTCTTCGACTTGATGCCTTGCGACAGGCGGGTGACGTTGGTGACGAAGAGGTCGTCGCCGACGAGCTGGCACTTGTTGCCGACGAGATCGGTCAGCGCCTTCCAGCCCTCCCAGTCGTCCTCGGCCATGCCGTCCTCGATCGAGACGATCGGATAGCCGGCGACCAGCTTGGCGAGGTACTTGGCTTGCGCCTTCGGATCGCGGGTTTTACGTTCGCCTTCATAGGCATAGGCGCCGTCCTTGAAGAATTCGGTCGCGGCGCAGTCGAGCGCCAGCGCGACGTCTTCGCCGGGCTTGTAGCCAGCCTTCTCGACCGCCTGCATGACGAAGTCGAGCGCCGCTTCCGCCGACTTGATGTTGGGAGCAAAGCCGCCTTCGTCGCCGACATTGGTGTTGTGGCCAGCGTCGTGCAGGGCCTTCTTCAGCGTGTGGAAGATTTCAGCTCCCATCCGCAGCCCCTCGGCGAAGGAGGGCGCGCCGATCGGCATCACCATGAATTCCTGGAAGTCGATCGGGTTGTCGGCATGGGCGCCGCCATTGACGATGTTCATCATCGGAACGGGGAGGACGCGGGCCGAGGTGCCGCCGACATAGCGATAGAGCGGCAGGCCCGAAGCATCCGCCGCAGCCTTGGCGACGGCGAGCGAGACGCCCAGAATGGCATTGGCGCCGAGCTTGCTCTTGTTCGGCGTGCCGTCGAGCTCGATCATCGCCTGGTCGATCGCGGCCTGGTCTTCGGCGTCCATGGCGACGATCGCCTCGGCGATGTCGACGTTGACGGCCTCGACCGCCTTGAGCACGCCCTTGCCGAGATAGCGGCTCTTGTCGCCGTCGCGCAGCTCGACCGCCTCATGCGCGCCGGTCGAGGCGCCCGACGGCACGGCGGCGCGGCCCATCGAGCCGTCTTCGAGCACGACATCGACCTCGACCGTCGGGTTGCCGCGGGAATCGAGGATCTGGCGGCCGATGATGTCGATGATCGCGGTCATGTCAGGCTCCGGAGCTGAGGTGGGCAAGCGATGCCGCGCTTCTAGACACAAGCGACGGCGACGGGAAGGGGCGGTGGCATTTATCCGGGCCGGGGATTAAAAGCCGCGACAACTCAGCGTCCGCCTGCGGCGGATGTCCATCTATCAGGACCACGACATGACCATCGACGCCTCGACCCTCCAGCTCGGCAAGGCGAGCGACCTGCCGCGGTCGCCGGAGGAAGCCCGCCTCGACCGCGTGCCGAACCCGCATTCCGGCACCGACTATCTCGCGCGCTTCACCTGCCCGGAGTTCACCTCGATCTGCCCGGTCACGGGCCAGCCCGATTTCGGCATCCTGGTGATCGACTATCTGCCGGGCGACTGGCTGGTCGAATCGAAGTCGCTCAAGCTCTATCTCGGCGCCTTCCGCAATCACGGTGCCTTCCACGAGGACTGCACCGTCGGCATCGGCAAGACGCTGGTCGAGCTGCTCGAGCCGAAATGGTTCCGCATCGGCGGCTACTGGTATCCGCGCGGCGGCATCCCGATCGACGTGTTCTTCCAGACCGGCGAGGCCCCGAAGGGCCTCTGGTTGCCCGACCAGGGCGTCGCGCCCTATCGCGGGCGCTAACGCTCAGCGCTGAACCTCTAAGTCCGGCTGCCGGCCAGCGGCAGGATGCGCGGCGTTGCGAAGCCGAGCAGGGTGATCCCGGCGGCGAAAAGCAGGATTGCGCCGCTGGTGCCGAACAGGTGCAGGGCGGCGCCCATCAGCACTGGCCCGAGCGCATGGCCGCAGAACAGCGCGCAGGCGAACAGCGCCACGGCCGAGCCGCGGGCGGTCGGCGCGAGTTCGGTCGCCTGCGCCTGGAAGGTGCCGTGCATCAGGAAGAAGCCGAAGCCGCTCAGCGTGAAGATCGCGACCGCGCTCCACCAGGGCAGGAAAGCGAGCGAGAACAGGGCATAGGCGAAGCCCATCACGATTCCGCCCAGGGTCGTCATCCGGGTCGGCCCGAGCCGCTCGACCAGAATCCGGGTCAGGACGCCGTAGATGATGCCGCCGAGCCCGGTGCCTGCGATGACGAGACCGGCTTGTGACGGGCCGACATCGGCACGCTCGTGCAGGATCGCGGCGATATAGGGCGGCATGCCGAAGATCAGGCTACCCTCGACCACGACGAGACCATAGAGCAGCTTCGAGCGTGGATTGGCGAAGACGGCGGCATAGCTGGTCAGCGCGGTCTTGAAGCTGAGCGGCGGGCGCGACGCGTTCGGCCGGGGCTTCAGCACCAGCACGACCAGCATCCCGGCGATTCCGGCGATCGCACCCGCCATCACGAAGACGTAGCGCCAGCCGAGATGCTCGGCGATCAGCCCGGAGCAGGCTGCGCCGACCATCTGCCCGACGATCATCAGCACCAGGAAGCGGCCGAGCATGATCTGGCGTTCGGCCATGGGCGCGCGGTCGCCGATCGCCGCCATGGCGACAGGAATGACGCCGCCTGCGGCGACGCCGGCAACCGTGCGGACGCCTGTCAGCATCTCGAAAGAGCCGGCGAAGCCGGCGGCGAGCGAGAGCAGGGCGAGCACGCCGAGGCAGACCGCGATCGTCCTGAGCTTGCCGATCGAATCCGCGATCGGGCCGAGAAAGGGCTGGCCAACCGCATAGGCGAAGGCGAAGGCCGTCGCGACCGCGGCGACCTGCGCGATGCTGCGCGTGAACTCCGCCGCCAGCGTCGGTACCAGCGGGTCGAGCAAACGCATGGTGAAGGTCGAGGCGAAGCCGCACGCCCCGAGCACCAGGATGAGCGACTTCAGCGAACCTTGCGGGGGTGCGGGCGGAACCGTGCTGGCGGGCGTTTCAGACATACGCCAGCGTAGAATGCGTCGTGCGCTTGGCAAGCCGATCGAACTCTTGCAGCTCTGCGATCAGCGCATGGAAGTCGCGCAGTGGCACCATGTTCGGCCCGTCAGACGGGGCGTTGTCGGGGTCGGGATGGGTCTCGATGAAGACGCCGGCGACGCCGACCGCGACCGCGGCACGCGCCAGCACCGGCACGAATTCGCGCTGGCCGCCGGTCGAGGCGCCCTTGCCGCCGGGCTGCTGCACCGAATGGGTGGCGTCGAAGATCACGGGCGCGCCGATCTCGGCCATGATCGGCAGGGCGCGCATGTCGGTGACCAGCGTGTTGTAGCCGAAGGAGGCCCCGCGCTCGGTCAACATCACGTTGGGATTGCCGCTCTCGGTCACCTTGGCGGCGACGTTGACCATGTCCCACGGCGCCAGGAATTGGCCCTTCTTGACGTTCACGACCCGGCCGGTCTTGGCGGCGGCGACGAGCAGATCGGTCTGCCGGCAGAGGAAGGCCGGAATCTGCAGGATGTCGACCACCTCGGCGACCGGCGCGCACTGGCTTACATCGTGGATGTCGGTCAGCACCGGCAGGCCAGTGCGCTCGCGGATCTCGGCGTAGACGGGCAGGGCGGCGTCCAGGCCCATGCCGCGCTGGCCCTTCACGCTGGTGCGGTTGGCCTTGTCGAAGGACGCCTTGAAGACCAGCCCGATGCCGAGCTTCTCGGACGTCTCCTTCAGCGCCAGGGCGATCTCCAGTGCGTGATCGCGGCTCTCCATCTGGCAGGGGCCGGCGATCAAGGCGAGCGGCAGGCTGTTGCCGAAGCGGACGGGCCTGGCGAGGTCGGCGCCCACGGTGACGATGGCGTTGGCGGTCATGGCAGGCTCCTAGAGTCCGTTCCGATCGGCTTGTACCGCAAGCTGATCGGAAAAACGGTCTCTGACTAAAAGTGAGAGACGGATTCACCGATCAGGTTGCTTAAACCTGATCGGATCCGGCTCTTGCCGAGGCGGCCGGTTTAGAAGCCACTCGTCGCCATGACAAGTCGAAGCAGGCAAGGAAGCCACTTGCCTTGAAGGACGACGCATCATTGATTAATATCATAGCATTGATGATCGGGAGCGAGCCATGACGGGCATGACGATCCGCAATCTCGACGATCAATTAAAGAAGCGCCTGCGCATGCGCGCTGCCTCGCGCGGACGCTCGATGGAGGAGGAGGCGCGCGAGATTCTGAGAGCAGCCCTTTCGGCCGACCCTCATCAGAACCGGCGCAATCTCACCGATCGAATTCGCAGCCGGATCGCGAAGGTCGGGGGAGTGGAACTGGAAATCCCGGGGCGCGAGCCGATCCGGGAGCCGATCGATTTCGGCTGATGATCATTCTCGACACCAACGTCATCTCCGAACTCCTGCGTCCGAAACCCGATGGCGCCGTGGAAGCATGGCTGGCCGACGAGCCACCGGCGTCAATCTTCACGACGGCGATCACGGAGGCCGAGATTCTCTACGGCATGCGCCTGCTTGCTGACGGCAAGCGGAAGACGGAACTGCTCGCGGCCGTCCAGCCGATCTTCGCCGAAGATTTCGACGGGCGCGTATTGCCGTTCGATCAGGATGCGGCGGGTGCCTATGCCACGCTCGCCGTCGCGCGCCGACAGGCTGGTCGGCCGATCAGCCAGTTCGACGCGCAGATCGCGGCGATTGCCGCCTCGCGCGGAGCCGCCATCGCGACCCGCAACGTCTCCGATTTCACCGATACCGGCGTGGTCGTGATCAACCCATGGACTTATCAGGGCTGACGGTTTGCCCGTCTCCGAATCGATCGCGCTTGCGCGTTGCCGAGCGCTTCACGTCACCTCGAACCAGCTCCACAGCCCGCGGTCGAAGCGCTCCAGCACGGTCGAGGAGATCAGCCAGCGCCCGGGATTGTCGGCGATGAAGGCGATGTGCAGGCGCTTGCCCTCGGGAATCTGCACCGTATCGAGGAAATAGGGCTCCCAGCCGTCGTCGAGCGGATGCAGCAGGCGGAAGCAGTGGCCGTGAACATGGAAGGGCTGCAGGAAGGCGGTTTTGTTGGTGATGCCGATCACCACCGGTGATCCGCGCCTGACGCTGAACAGCGGCTTGCCCTTCGGATCGCCCTGGCCGCCATTGACGGTCCAGGGCCTGGCGAGGTCGATGCCGGCGAGGTCGAGCTTGTTCTCCGGCGTGACCTTGGCGCCGCCCTCGATGATCATCTCGGAGCGCCGGGCGTCCTGGAGCCGCACCGCCGCCGGCAGCGCCGGATTGAGTGGCATGGCCGTGATCGCCGGGCGCGCCGGCTTCGCCGTCCCGTCGCTGACGAAGCGCACCAGCGGCACGCCGGGGCCGATCAGCGCGGTGACGCTGGCGGCGGCGCCGGCCGTCTCCGGCATGTCGAAGATCACGTCGTAGCGCGTGCCCGGCGCGAAAGGCAGCTGGCCCCGGACCGGCTCGAAGGTCTCGGTCGGCTGGCCGTCGACCGCGGCGACGAAGGCCTTCATCTCGTCGAAGCGCAACCGCATGATCCGGGCATTGCAGGCATTGGCGAGACGAAGCCGGACGCGGGCGCCGGGCGGAAGCTTGACCGGCAGTGGCGGCGGCTTGCCGTTGACCGTCAGCCAGCTGCCGAGCCGGCCGGCCGCCGCGCCGTCCTGCGCGTCCGCCGCAAAGGGCAGCAGTTTCTGGTCGTCGCCGAGCAGCCAGTCACCGATCAGGGCGGGCAAATCGAGATCGACCGCAGGCGGCTCCTTCTCCTCGACGATGAGCAGGCCCGAGAGCCCGCGCCCGGCCGGCTCGGAGGAGCCGCCGAGCAGCATCGGACGATAAAGGAAGGTGCCGGAATCAGGTGGCGTCAGTCGGTATTCGAACTGCCCGCCCGGAGGCACCGGCTCTTGGTTGAAGCCGCCCACACCATCCATGGCGTGATCGGCGCGCAGGCCGTGCCAATGCAGCGAAAGCGGCTTGTCGGTCCGATTCTGCAGATTGAGCCGCAAGGTCTCGCCCTGCTTCACCTTGAGGACGGGCCCCGGGGTCGCACCATCGAAGGCCCAGATCTCGGTCTCGGGCGCCGGTGCCGGTCGCAAGCGCAGCTTGGCGGGGGCAGCGACGAGATTCTGTAAGGCGCCTGCCGACGCGGCTTGCGGCGCAGGCGGCGCCTGTTGGGCCAGTGCGGACAGCGGCGAGAGCAGGGTCGCCATGCCGGCGCCCTGCGCGATGACGAGGCGTCGACTGGGATGAGGGCGCGAGGCCGGCGGCGAAGCGTCTTTGCTCATGCTCGCGACATAGCCTCACCGGGTCATTCTGGCGAGCGCAAAGCCACTTGGAAGCCGCCTTCGCAGAAGTGTCGCATTTTTTTGCTGCATGACGCGCCCGAAATGGTATAGCGGCGCGGCCTACGGTGCTGCTGTCGCGAGGACTGCGATGTGGCGCACCGGGTCGGCGGGCGTGGCGGAACTGGTAGACGCACTGGTTTTAGGTACCAGCGGCGAAAGTCGTGGGGGTTCGAGTCCCTCCGCCCGCACCAGGATTCGGATTTCGCGAGCGCGGCGGCGGTCACCCGGCGTCGCGCTTTGGACATTGAAGTAAAGAGCTGTTGAGCGGATCAGAACGATGAACGTGACCGAAACCCTGTCCCAGGGCCTCAAGCGCGAATTTCAGGTGGTGCTGAACGCCACCGACCTCAAGACCAGGCTGGATGACGGCCTCGCCGGTCTGCAGGGCAAGGCCCGCATCAACGGCTTCCGTCCCGGCAAGGTTCCGGTCGGCCATCTGCGCCGGCTCTATGGCCGTTCGGTCATGGCCGATGTCGTCCAGAACGCCGTCAACGAGGCGAACCAGAAGATCGTCGCCGACAACGGCCTGAAGCTCGCCTTCGAGCCGCAGATCAAGTTCCCCGAGAACAAGGACGAGATCGAGGCCGCGATGGAGGCCAAGGGCGATCTCGCCTTCACCGTCGCGCTCGAAGTCCTGCCGAAGATCGAGGTCGCCGACGTCTCCGACGTCTCGCTCGAGAAGCCGGTCGCGGAGGTCCCCGAGGCCGATGTCGATGCAGCGCTTGAGCGCATGGCCTCGCAGAATCGCGCCTTCGAGTCGAAGAAGGACGGCGCCAAGGCCGCCAAGGGCGATCGCCTGCTGATCTCCTTCGTCGGCACACTCGAAGGCAAGCCCTTCGATGGCGGCACCGGCTCGGAAATCCCGCTCGAACTCGGTGCGGGCCAGTTCATCCCGGGCTTCGAGGAGCAGCTCGAGGGCGTCAAGAAAGGTGAGCAGCGCACCGTTTCGGTGACCTTCCCCGAGAACTATGCGGCTGAGAACCTCGCCGGCAAGCCGGCCGAGTTCGCCGTCACCGTCGACGACGTCCAGGCTCCGGGCGAGCTGAAGATCGACGACGAGCTCGCCAAGGGCTTCGGCATGGAGTCGCTCGAAGCGCTCAAGACCGCGATTCGCGAGCAGATCGGCCGCGAGTTCGGCGAGCAGTCGCGCCGCAAGATCAAGAAGGCCCTGCTCGACGCGCTTGACGGCAAGTACAGCTTCGAGCTGCCGCCGACCCTGGTCGAGCAGGAGTTCGCAGCGGTCTGGAGCCAGGTCGAGGCGGACATGAAGAACGCCAACAAGACCTTTGCCGACGAGAACGCCACCGAGGACGAGGCTCGCGCCGAGTACCGCAGGATCGCCGAGCGCCGCGTGCGCCTCGGCCTGGTGCTGGCCGAGATCGGCGAGCAGGCCAAGGTCCAGATCTCGGATGACGAGGTGACTCAGGCCCTGATCGCGCGCGCCCGCCAGTTCCCGGGCCAGGAGAAGGAAGTCTGGGAGTTCTATCGCAAGAACCCGCAGGCGCTCGCCGAGATCCGCGCCCCGATCTTCGAGGAGAAGGTCGTCGACCATCTGCTCGGCCAGGTGAAGGTCTCCGACAAGTCGGTCTCGCGCGAGGCGCTCTTCGCCGACGACGAGGACGAAGGCGCTGCCGAGGCCAAGCCGAAGGCCGCCAAGGCGAAGAAGACCAAGAAGGCTGCGACCGAGGCGGCGGACGAGGCCTCGGCCTGATCCTTCCCAGCTGATCGATGATATCGGCGCCGTCCGCACTCTGCGGGCGGCGCTTCCCTTTTCAGCCGCCGTAGGCATGCTTATGTGGGGTCTTCGCCGCTATCGGCTGATTCCCGCCCGCTTTGACCCCAAGGACCGACGATGATGCGTGACCCGATCGAGACCTATAACAATCTCGTCCCGATGGTGGTCGAGCAGTCGAGCCGCGGCGAGCGCGCCTTCGACATTTATTCGCGCCTGCTGCGCGAGCGCATCATCTTCCTGACCGGCCCGGTCGAGGACTACTCCGCCTCGCTCATCGTGGCGCAGCTGCTGTTCCTCGAGGCCGAGAACCCGAAGAAGGAAATCTCCTTCTACATCAACTCGCCCGGCGGCGTGGTCACCTCGGGCTTGTCGATCTACGACACCATGCAGTTCATCCGCTGCCCGGTGACGACGCTTTGCGTCGGCCAGGCCGCCTCGATGGGCTCGCTCCTGCTGACCGCCGGCGCCAAGGACATGCGCTTCGCGCTGCCGAACGCCCGCATCATGGTCCATCAGCCGTCCGGCGGCTTCCAGGGCCAGGTTACCGACATCCTGATTCACGCCCGTGAGGTCGAGAGCCTGAAGCGGCGCCTGAACGAGATCTACGTCAGGCACACCGGCCGCTCCTACGAGGATATCGAGGGCGCGCTGGAGCGCGACAATTTCATGACCGCCGACCAGGCCAGGGAATTCGGCCTGATCGACAAGGTCATCGACAAGCGTGCGGATGAGGCGGCCTAAGGCTGTCGCGGTACCTCGCGCCTGTGGGTTGGCGAGCGGCTCGCGAAGGGCCATATTGCCTTAAGACTAGGCCCCATGTTTGCATGGGGCATCTGAAGGGCGCGGCAAGGCGCTCGAGCGGTCCGATTTTGGGTCAGTTTCGTCGCCGCCTGCGCCAGAGCGACGCGTTAACCTAAAAATCGTGATCTGAGCGCCTATTATGACGGGGAGACGACATCAGCCTGCCGTTATTCGGTGGCGGATTTTGTCCTCCGAGATGGAGAATCACGATGACTAAGGCCAGCGGCGGCGATTCCAAGAGCACGCTCTACTGCTCCTTCTGCGGCAAGAGCCAGCACGAAGTCCGCAAGCTGATCGCGGGCCCGACCGTGTTCATCTGCGATGAATGCGTCGAGCTCTGCATGGACATCATCCGCGAGGAATCGAAGTCCGCGCTGGTGAAGTCCAAGGACGGCGTGCCGACCCCGAAGGAGATCCGCAAGGTTCTCGACGACTACGTCATCGGCCAGGACCACGCCAAGAAGGTCCTCTCGGTCGCGGTCCACAACCACTACAAGCGGCTCAGCCACGCGACGAAGCACAACGACGTCGAGCTGGCGAAGTCGAACATCCTGCTGATCGGGCCGACCGGTTCGGGCAAGACGCTGCTCGCGCAGACGCTCGCCCGCATCCTCGACGTGCCGTTCACCATGGCCGATGCGACGACGCTGACCGAGGCCGGCTATGTCGGTGAGGATGTCGAGAACATCATCCTGAAGCTGCTCCAGGCCTCCGACTACAATGTCGAGCGGGCGCAGCGTGGCATCGTCTACATCGACGAGATCGACAAGATCAGCCGCAAGTCGGACAACCCCTCGATCACCCGCGACGTCTCGGGCGAGGGCGTGCAGCAGGCGCTGCTCAAGATCATGGAGGGCACTGTCGCCTCCGTGCCGCCGCAGGGCGGGCGCAAGCATCCACAGCAGGAGTTTCTGCAGGTCGATACCACCAACATCCTGTTCATCTGCGGCGGCGCCTTCGCCGGGCTGGACAAGATCATCTCCAGCCGCGGCAAGGGCACCTCGATCGGCTTCGGCGCGACCGTGAAGTCTCCTGACGACCGCCGCACCGGCGCGATCTTCCGCGAGGTCGAGCCGGAGGATCTGCTGAAGTTCGGCCTGATCCCGGAATTCGTGGGTCGTCTGCCGGTGCTGGCGACGCTCGAGGACCTCGACGAGGCTGCGCTCAAGACCATCCTCACCGAGCCGAAGAACGCGCTGGTCAAGCAGTATCAGCGTCTGTTCGAGATGGAGGACACCGAGCTCACCTTCACCGACGAGGCAGTCAGCCTGATCGCCCGCAAGGCGATCGAGCGCAAGACCGGCGCGCGTGGCCTGCGCTCGATCATGGAAGGCATCCTGCTCGAGACCATGTACGAGCTGCCGGGGCTGGAAGGCGTCGAGCAAGTCGTCATCGGGCCCGAGGCGGTCGAGTCGAAGTCGCGTCCGCTGTTCATCTATGCGGACCGCGAAGAAGAGACCAAGTCGGCCTCTGCCTGAGCAATAACCGGATTCCGGTTCAGTTCGGAACGCGCGCCCCTGGCGCGCGTTTTGCTTTGTCGGGCTTGATGGATCCTCCTGCCCGAAACTGCTTTTCCCCTTGCCGGATCCCTCACGGCCTCGTGTGCCGATTGCGGCGGAAGCGGCGGTGGACTGCGTGAGGCGTCGCTTGAAAGCCGGCGTCGAAACATCCACCTTATGATTACCTGTGAGACTCGCGTGCCTGTCGAGGGCGCGATCCGCGGGGGCGCCTGGCGCGAATGGTCGCGCCGCGCGGTACGTCCGCTCGATTGCCTTTCAAAGGGGTCGGCCGGGCGAAAACTTGAAGGACTAGACATGACTGGCTCGACGCCCCGCGCCCCGCTTGTCCCCGGCACGACCGATACCTATCCGGTCCTCCCGCTGCGCGACATCGTCGTATTCCCGCACATGATCGTGCCGCTCTTCGTCGGCCGCGAGAAGTCCATTCGCGCGCTTGAGGAAGTCGTCAAGAACGATGGCCTGATCCTGCTCGCCACGCAGAAGAACGCCGGCGACGACGATCCGGAAACCGGCGACATCTATGAAATCGGCACGCTCGCCCGCGTGCTGCAGCTGCTCAAGCTGCCCGACTCGACCGTGAAGGTGCTCGTCGAGGGCATCGGCCGGGCCAAGGCGACGACCTATACCGCCACCGACAACTTCTATGAGGCGCAGGCCGAGGCCCTCGCCGAGGAGGACGGCAAGAAGGTCGAGGTCGAGGCGCTCGCCCGCTCGGTCGTCAGCGAGTTCGAGAACTATGTGAAGCTCAACAAGAAGATCTCGCCCGAGATCGTCGCGGCGGTTTCGCAGATCGACGAGCCGGCCAAGCTCGCCGATACGGTCGCCTCGCATCTGGCGGTCAAGATCGCCGACCGTCAGGCCGTGCTCGAGGTGATGAACGTCGCGCACCGGCTCGAGAAGGTGCTCTCTTTGATGGAGAGCGAGATGTCGGTGCTGCAGGTCGAGAAGCGCATCCGCTCGCGCGTCAAGCGCCAGATGGAGAAGACCCAGCGCGAGTACTATCTCAACGAGCAGATGAAGGCGATCCAGAAGGAGCTGGGCGACGGCGAGGAAGGCCGTGACGAGCTGGCCGAGCTGGAAGAGCGCATCGCCAAGACCAAGCTGACCAAGGAAGCGCGCGACAAGGCGCTCGCCGAGGTCAAGAAGCTCAGGCAGATGTCGCCGATGTCGGCCGAAGCCACGGTCGTGCGCAACTATCTCGACTGGCTGCTCGGCATCCCGTGGGGCAAGAAGTCGAAGATCAAGAAGGACCTCGCTGCAGCCCAGAAGGTGCTCGACGACGACCATTTCGGCCTCGACAAGGTCAAGGACCGCATCGTCGAATATCTCGCCGTGCAGCAGCGCGCCAACCGGCTCGCCGGCCCGATCCTGTGTCTCGTCGGCCCTCCGGGCGTCGGCAAGACCTCGCTCGGCAAGTCGATCGCCAAGGCGACCGGCCGCGAGTTCGTGCGCATGTCGCTCGGCGGCGTGCGTGACGAGGCCGAGATCCGCGGTCACCGCCGCACCTATATCGGTTCGATGCCCGGCAAGATCATCCAGTCGATGAAGAAGGCCAAGACCTCGAACCCGCTCATCCTGCTCGACGAGATCGACAAGATGGGCCAGGACTTCCGCGGCGATCCGTCGGCGGCCCTGCTCGAGGTGCTCGATCCCGAGCAGAACTCGACCTTCAACGACCATTACCTCGAGGTCGATTACGACCTGTCGAACGTGATGTTCGTGACCACGGCGAACACGCTGAACATCCCGCCGGCCCTTTTGGACCGCATGGAGGTGATCCGCATCGCCGGCTACACCGAGGACGAGAAGGCCGAGATCGCGCGCCGCCACCTGATTCCGGGGACGATCGCCAAGCACGGCCTGCAGTCCAAGGAATGGTCGATCGACGACGAGGCCCTGACGACGCTGGTCCGGCGCTACACTCGCGAGGCCGGCGTTCGTAACCTCGAGCGCGAGATCGCCAACACCGTCCGCAAGGCGGTGAAGGAGATCGTGCTGTCGAAGAAGAAGAAGGTCGCGGTCACGCCTGCGGTGCTGGAAGAGTATCTCGGCCCGCCGCGCTATCGCTATGGCATGGCGGAAACCGAGGATCAGGTCGGTGTCGTCACCGGCCTGGCCTGGACCGAGGTCGGCGGCGAGATGCTGACGATCGAAGGCGTGATGATGCCCGGCAAGGGCAAGATGACCGTCACCGGCAACCTGCGCGACGTGATGAAGGAATCGATCTCGGCGGCGGCGTCCTATGTCCGCTCCCGCGCCATCGATTTCGGCATCGAGCCGCCGTTGTTCGACCGGCGCGACATCCACGTCCACCTTCCCGAGGGGGCGACCCCGAAGGATGGTCCGTCGGCGGGCATTGGCATGGCCACGGCTATCGTCTCGGTCATGACCGGCATCCCGGTCCGCCGCGATGTCGCCATGACCGGCGAGGTCACGCTGCGGGGCAGGGCGCTGCCGATCGGCGGCCTCAAGGAGAAGCTGCTTGCCGCTCTGCGCGGCGGCATCAAGAAGGTGCTGATCCCGGAGGACAACGCCAAGGATCTGGTCGATCTGCCGAAGTCCGTGAAGAACGGGCTTGAGATCGTCCCGGTCTCGCGGATGGACCAGGTGCTCCAGCACGCGCTGGTGCGCCAGCCGACGCCGATCGTCTGGGAAGAGGATTTGAAGGCACCTGTGCCCAAGGGCACTGAGGACGACGCAGCCGCGGCTGGCATCGCCCACTGAGCCCAGCGCTCGCGAATGATGAGGCCGCCGGCATCGCCGGCGGCCTTTTTTGTTGGCCGGGCCCTTGAGCCGCACTCTGCGTCATAGCTTAGCGCTGGGTCAGGAGGTGCCGATGAGCGTGCGAAATACGGGTGAGATCTGGCTCGAGGCCAATGAGTGCGCAGCCCGGATCGGTCTGTCGAAGCGGGCTTTGCGGCTCTACGAAGAGCACGGCCTGATCCGGCCGCGGCGAACGCAGAAGGGCTGGCGCCTCTACGGCGCCGACGAGATCGCCCGTTTGCACGAGATCCTGGCGCTGAAGCGATTGGGGTTCAGCTTGAAGCGGATCACCGCGCTGTTGCAGGGCAAGGCGGTCGATCTCGCCGGTATCCTCGGCATCCAGCGCGACCTGCTGACAGAACAGCGCGAGCGGGCCGAGCAGGGGCTTGCCCTCGTCCGCGCCGCACAGGCCAAGCTCGCCACCGGTACCTCCCTCACTGCCAACGAACTGATCAGGCTCGCGAAGGAGGCCAACATGACCGAGACCAGCACCGACACCGTCGCCTGGCGGCGCTACGAGCAGGCGCGGCCGCGCACCGAGGTCAAGATCGATCCGCGCCGCTTCGAGCGCTGCACCGGCTTCTACCGCCATCCCACCGGCCTGATCATGGCCGTTACCCGGGAGGGCGATCGCCTCTTCCTGCAGCTCACGGGGCAACCGAAGTTCGAGCTCTTCGCCGAGAGCGAAAGCAATTTCTTCCTGAAGGTCGTGCCGGCGCAGCTCACCTTCGCGGCGACTGGTAATGACCGGGCCGAGGCGCTGACCCTTCATCAGGGCGGATACGAGGCAGTCGCCACACGTATCGACGAGGCGGAGGCGAAACGCCAGCGCGAGGAGCTCGGCGAGCGCGTGCGCAATCGGGTTCCGCATCCGCGCAGCGAGGAGACCTTGCGCGAGGTCCTCGAACAGCAGCAACACGGCACCATGCCGTTCGAGCTTCTGAGCGAGGAGCTCGCGGAACTCGTGCGCGAGCAGCAGCCGATCGTCAGCGCCGAGCTCGAAGCGAAGGGCCGTTTGCAATCGCTCGGATTCCGCCGCGTCGGCGAGGACGGCGTCGACATCTACGAAGCGCAGTTCGCTCGAGGCTCCCTGCAATGCGGCATCGGCTTCGGCGGGGATGGCCGGGTCCACACGCTGTGGATGCTGCCAGCCTGAGTCGCACGATGGGAAGGGTTGGTGGGCGGTGACGGGCTCGAACCGCCGACATCCTCGGTGTAAACGAGGCGCTCTACCGACTGAGCTAACCGCCCTTGCCCGCCGTTTAAGGCTACGGGGCCGGCTTCGCAAGCCACAGGACGCGAAGTGCGCAGCTTTGCCCAGCGGCGAGTTTCGCGGCGAAGGGCGCGGGGCGGTCTGAACGGCTCCAGGCCGCCATGCCGGAACGACGCAACCGTGGAGACCGCCGCCCAGATTCGCCGTCGCTGGCCGGGCACGCCGATCGATCAGCATGCGTCGGCTCGATCGCAGAGCTGGAGAACTGCCAGTTTCAGCCTCTTTCCACGGACTTTGGAGATGATCGATATTTTGACGGCTTCTGTGCTTGACAGTCAGGGCCGGGGGCCATAATCCCAACGCCGCCGGGGACGAGTTCCTCCGCCGCCCGCGCGGGCGTAGCTCAGTTGGTTAGAGTGCCGGCCTGTCACGCCGGAGGTCGCGGGTTCGAGCCCCGTCGCCCGCGCCATTTTCAGCACATGATCCCAGTAGGTTGAAGCTCTTGCTTCATGTCGTGCTGAAGCTGTTCGGATGCAGCCTCGCATCCTCCCGTAAATTGCGTGACCGTGCCGGAAGTCGCTCCTGGTTCGGCTCCCCGTCGTGCGGCTCGACGGTCGCCAATGCCGTGCTGAGGCGGCTAGGGAAACGACCGCTAAGGTCCGGGTCGGTTCAGGCCCATGAGCTCCGGGCAGGGCCTGGCATCCGCTCACCAGGGCCGGCGCGGGCCGGTGTCGATATGGATCAGCCCGTTCCAGTAGACCTTGTTGCCGCCGACCTCGGGCAGGGTGCGCGCCCATTCCAGGACGGTGCGCGGCCTCACTCCGGGCACACGGAAATCCATCGCCTCGCAGCGCTTGTGGAAGGAGCCGCGCCGCGCCCGCCAGGGCGGGCGCCAGGTCGAGGTCACCTTCACCGCCCCGTATTTGTCTGAGATCTTGCCGAGAATCGCCTTCAGCACCGGCGGCAGGCAGACGATCGAGGTGCCTGGATCGGTCGAGATGCCTGGCCTGTCGGGCTTCTCGTTGGGATCGAAGGCGGGTTCCTCGGCGGTCTGCCCCGGCGTGCGCTGCGGCCATTCCGGCCCTTCGTCGTCGTCGGGCTGGGCGAGGGTGGGCGCGGGGCCCGGTGTCGTCACGACGCTGGCTTCGACCGGAGCCTGTGGAAGCACGACGATCGGCGGTGCGCCCGGCTTGACCTGCAGGTCAAGATCGAACGGACGCCCGGGCGGCAAGGGCGCAAGCATCATCTGAGCCGCGGCCTCGGCGCCGAACGCCATCGCGACGGCGCAGGCGAGCGCTGTCCTCCGCATTGCGCTCATGCGATCCGGGATGCCGATGGCAGGGCTGCGGCCAGGAGTGCGCGATCACGATGCGTTGTTGGCCACGGCATTCCCGCAACGGTGCTCCTGACGCATCGGCAGCGCTTGCCGACGAATCGTGCCGGCGCCGAAGACTTAACGTTACGTCCCCGTTTGCCATGCTTCTGCGCGCTGCGACAACCGTCTTGCGCCCGGCGTCGCCAGTCACGAAAATCGGCGCCGAAACGGCAGAGAATCGTGACACTTCCGCGGGCCGCTCGCGCATATGCGGCAAAGACATGGCGACAGGCGCGTTGTGCGGCGCGGCGAACCCTTGCGTGATTCTAAAGCAGGGTCTAATCGACTGGCGAGATTGAGGGCGCCAGTCGCGGCGCCGGGTTGAAGCGGGGTGACAGATGCAAGCTCTTCCTGTGCAGTCCCTGCTGTCGGACTACCTGCCTCTGGTGATCTTCATCGGCCTGTCGCTGGTGATCGGCCTCGCGCTGCTGATCGCGCCTTTCGCCGTGGCCTATTCCAAGCCGGACGCCGAGAAGCTCTCGGCCTATGAATGCGGCTTCAACGCCTTCGACGACGCACGCATGAAGTTCGACGTGCGCTTCTATCTCGTCGCCATCCTCTTCATCATCTTCGATCTCGAGGTCGCCTTCCTCTTCCCCTGGGCTGTCGCCTTCGGCGGCCTCGGCTGGGTCGGCTTCTGGTCGATGATGGTGTTCCTCGGCGTGCTGACGGTCGGCTTCGTCTACGAGTGGCGCAAGGGCGCGCTCGAGTGGGATTGATCGCTTTGTCGCAGAGACCTGATACGCTCCGGTCCGTGTTCTTGCATTCGACGAAACCTAAAGGTTCGAACTGATGGCCATGACAGCGATCGATCGTGGTGATCCGCTGGTTGCGCCCGCGCCGCGGGGCCTGCTCGGCCCGGACGGCAAGCCGCTCGGCGCCCGCGATCCCTACTTCGCCGAGATCAACAACGAGCTGGCGGACAAGGGCTTTCTCGTCACGGCGAGCGACGACCTGATCAACTGGGCCCGCACGGGCTCGCTGATGTGGATGACCTTCGGCCTCGCCTGCTGCGCGGTCGAGATGATGCAGCTCTCCATGCCGCGCTACGACGTCGAGCGATTTGGTTTCGCTCCCCGGGCCAGCCCGCGGCAATCGGACGTGATGATCGTCGCCGGCACGCTGACCAACAAGATGGCTCCGGCCCTGCGCAAGGTCTACGACCAGATGCCGGAGCCGCGCTACGTCATCTCGATGGGCTCCTGCGCCAATGGCGGCGGCTATTACCACTACAGCTATTCGGTGGTGCGCGGCTGTGACCGCATCGTGCCGATCGACGTCTATGTGCCGGGCTGCCCACCGACCGCGGAAGCGCTGCTCTACGGCGTGCTGCTACTGCAGAAGAAGATCCGGCGGACCGGGACGATCGAGCGCTGAGGCGCTCGTGGACCGGTGGCTTGCGAAGGTGATGCGATGAGCGAAGCGCTCGTGACATTGGGCGAAGAGATCAAGGCGGCGCTGCCCGGCGCAGTGACCGATATCGTCGTCGCCTATGACGAGCTGACCGTGCTCGCCGAGGCTGCCTCGATCGTACAGGTGCTTAAGACCCTTTATGACGATCAGCGCTTCCGCTTCGTCAATTTCACCGACATCGCCGGCGCCGACTATCCGCAGCGCGAGAAGCGCTTCGAGGTGGTCTATCACCTGCTCTCGCCGCGCCATAACCGACGCATCCGCGTCAAGGTCCAGACCGACGAGGCGACCCCGGTCCCCTCCGTGATCGAGGTCTTCCCGGCCGCGAACTGGTACGAGCGCGAGGCCTACGACTTCTACGGCATCCTGTTCTCGAACCATCCGGATCTGCGCCGCATCCTCACCGATTACGGCTTCGAGGGCTATCCGCTGCGCAAGGACTTCCCGCTGACCGGCTTCGTCGAGGTCCGCTATGACGACGAGCAGAAGCGCGTCGTCTACGAGCCGGTGAAGCTGAACCAGGAGTTCCGCAACTTCGACTTCCTCTCGCCCTGGGAAGGGACGGAATACGTCCTGCCGGGCGACGAGAAGGCCAAGGCGGGCTGAGCGGATGGGCGAAGGCCACAAACTCTCCGGCGGCTGTCTCTGCGGCTCCGTTCGCTTCACGGCGACGATGGCGAAGCCCGAGATGGACGTCTGTCATTGCGACATGTGTCGCAAATGGAGCGGCGGCGTGCTGATGACCGTGCCCTGCGCGGACGTGGCGGTGGCCGACGAGACGCATCTTGCCGTCTACACCTCGTCGGAATGGGGCGAGCGCATCTTCTGCCGCAACTGCGGCACCAGCCTGTTCTGGCGCCAGCGCTCGGGGCAGGGCCATGTCGCGGTGGCGTTCCCGAGCCTCGACGATCCGTCCGGCCTCGTCTTCGCCGAAGAGATCTTCATCGACGAGAAGCCTGACCTCTACGCCTTCGCGGGCGAGCGCCGGCGCAAGACCGGCGAGCAGCTGATCGCCGAATTCCATGCCGCCCAGGAAGGCCGGACATGACCGAACACAACATCCGTAACTTCTCGATCAATTTCGGGCCGCAGCATCCGGCGGCGCACGGCGTGCTGCGCCTGGTGCTGGAGCTCGACGGCGAGATCGTCGAGCGCGTCGATCCGCATATCGGCCTGCTGCATCGCGGCACCGAGAAGCTGATCGAGCACAAGACCTATCTCCAGGCCGTGCCCTATTTCGACCGGCTCGACTATGTCGCGCCGATGAATCAGGAGCACGCCTTCGCGCTTGGCGTCGAGAAGCTGATGGGCGTGACCGTGCCGCGCCGCGGCCAGCTCATCCGCGTGCTCTATTCCGAGATCGGCCGCATCCTTTCACACATCCTCAACGTCACCACGCAGGCGATGGACGTCGGTGCGCTCACCCCGCCGCTCTGGGGCTTCGAGGAGCGCGAGAAGCTGATGATCTTCTATGAGCGGGCCTGCGGCGCGCGCATGCACGCGGCCTATGTCCGGCCGGGCGGCGTCCACCAGGACCTGCCGACCTCGCTGATCCACGACATCGCCGAATGGTGCGATCCGTTCCTCAAGGTCTGCGACGACCTCGAAGGCCTACTCACCGACAACCGCATCTTCAAGCAGCGCAATGTCGACATCGGCGTCGTCGATCTCGAGACCTGCTGGAAGTGGGGGTTCTCGGGCGTGATGGTGCGTGGCTCCGGCGCGCCCTGGGACCTGCGCAAGTCGCAGCCCTACGAGTGCTACGAGGAGATGGAATTCGACATCCCCGTCGGCAAGAACGGCGACTGCTACGACCGCTACTGCATCCGCATGGAAGAGATGCGCCAGTCGGTGCGGATCATGAAGCAGTGCTGCGAGAAGCTGCTCTCCGCCGACGGCGGCGGGCCGATCTCCTCGCTCGACGGCAAGATGGTGCCGCCCAAGCGCGGCGAGATGAAGCGCTCGATGGAAGCGCTGATCCACCACTTCAAGCTCTACACCGAGGGCTACAAGGTGCCCGAGGGCGAGGTCTATGCCGCCGTCGAGGCGCCCAAGGGTGAATTCGGCGTCTATCTCGTCTCCGACGGCACCAACAAGCCCTATCGCTGCAAGATCAAGGCGCCGGGCTTCGCCCATCTCCAGGCCATGGATTTCATGTGCCGCAAGCACATGCTCGCCGACGTCTCTGCGATCCTCGGCTCCCTCGACATCGTCTTCGGGGAGGTCGATCGGTGAGATTGGCCGCTGCCTTGATCGGTCTGCTCGGATGCACGATCGCCGCTTGCGGCGCGTCGGCGCAGTCGCGGCCGACCTATCAGCAGCTTGAAGGGGCCGGGTACCGCTATGTTGCCAAGGATCAGCCTGGCTATGTGAGCTGGTGTTCCTGGATTTATGTGCGCCGCTGCTCGGATGCCGTCTACAGCTGCAGCTGTGGCGGCCAGGATCCGAACTATGGGCGTTGCGCGCCGGCCTTGCCGCGTGCCGCCGCTCACTATCGAAGCTATTGCCAGGGTTGAGAGCATCGAATGTCCGTCCGTCGCCTCGCACCCGATCATGTTCAGCCGGCCTCCTTCGCCTTCAATGCGGCGAACGAGAACTGGGCTGACCAGCAGATCGCAAAGTACCCGGAAGGCCGCCAGGCCTCGGCCGTGATCCCGCTCCTGTGGAAGGCGCAGGAGCAGCATCATGGCTGGCTGCCGCGCGCCGCGATCGAAGCGGTTGCCCATAAGCTCGGCATGGCGCCGATGCGGGTGCTGGAGGTCGCGACCTTCTACACCATGTTCAACCTGCAGCCGGTGGGCACGCATTTCGTCCAGCTCTGCGGCACGACGCCCTGCGCGCTGCGCGGCGCCGAGGCGCTGAAGAAGGTCTGCGAGGACGTGATCGGCCCGCAATCGACCGTAACCCCTGACGGCAAGCTGTCCTGGCTCGAGGTCGAGTGCCTCGGCGCCTGCTGCAATGCCCCGATGGCGCAGATCAATTTCGACTACTTCGAAGACCTGAATCCTGAGAATTTCCGCAAGCTGCTCGAGGATCTGCGCCACGGCCGCCCGACTAAGCCCGGCCCGCAGGTCGACCGCTCCTGTTCGGAGCCGCTTGGCGGCGGCGACACGCTGAAGGATCCGGCCCTGTACAATGGCTCGGTGATCGGCGCCGGCGACTGGCAGAAGCGCATTAGCAGGCAGCGCGAAGAGGCCGCGATCAGGATCGCTAGCGAGAAGGCCGCGGCCGAGGCCAAGGCCAAGGCGGAAGCCGAGACTGCAGCAGCGACGGCCAAGGCCGGCCCGACCGACGTCAAGACCGCGCCGGCTCCCGAGTCCGCTGCGCCGGCGCGTCCCAAGCCGTCCGAGCCGAACCAGCCGGCTAGCGCCGCGCAGGATACTCCCTCCGCGACCGGCAAGGCGATCAAGGATACCCTGGCCAAGGCGCCGGCGGCCAACGCTGCTCCGGCGGCCGAGCCGGCTCTTGCCGTGGCCGAGTCCAAGCCGCAGCTGCTGACTGCGGCCCGCGGCGGCAAGGGCGATGATCTCGAGCTGATCTGGGGCGTCGGTCCCAAGCTCGGCAAGATGCTCAACGAGATGGGCGTCTGGCACTTCGACCAGGTCGCGGCCTGGACCCCGGCCGAGCTCGCCTGGGTCGATGCAAGGCTGACCGGTTTCAAGGGCAGGGCCGTGCGCGACGACTGGATCTCGCAGGCGAAGAAGCTCGCTACCGGCTGGCGGCCGGAGAGCAAGCTCGGCGACAAGCCGGCGAACTGAGGCGATAACGATGCTTGCTGATCGCGACCGCATCTTCACCAATCTCTACGGCCTCCACGACTTGTCGCTGAAGGGCGCCATGCAACGTGGCGCCTGGGACGGCACCAAGTTCCTGCTCGAGCAGGGGCGCGACTGGATCATCGACGAGATGAAGAAGTCGGGCCTGCGCGGGCGCGGCGGCGCCGGCTTCCCGACCGGCCTGAAATGGTCGTTCATGCCCAAGCAGAGCGATGGGCGCCCGCACTATCTCGTCGTCAACGCCGACGAATCGGAGCCGGGCACCTGCAAGGATCGCGAGATCATGCGCAACGACCCGCATACGCTGGTCGAGGGCTGCCTGATCGCCTCCTTCGCCATGGGGGCGCATGCGGCCTACATCTACATCCGCGGCGAGTATGTCCGCGAGCGCGAGGCGCTGCAGCGCGCTGTCGACGAGGCCTATGAGGCGAACCTCATCGGCAAGAACAACAAGCACGGCTATCCCTTTGATCTCTATGTCCATCACGGCGCCGGCGCCTATATCTGCGGCGAAGAGACGGCGCTGCTGGAGAGCCTCGAAGGCAAGAAGGGCATGCCGCGGCTGAAGCCGCCTTTCCCGGCCAATGTCGGCCTCTATGGCTGCCCGACCACCGTCAACAACGTCGAGTCGATTGCGGTCGCGCCGACCATCCTGCGCCGCGGCGCCAGCTGGTTCTCTTCGATCGGCACGCCGAACAATGTCGGCACCAAGCTGTTCTGCGTCTCGGGCCATGTGAACAAGCCCTGCAACGTCGAAGAGGCGATGGGCCTGACCTTCCGCGAGCTGATCGACCGCCATTGCGGCGGCATCCGCGGCGGCTGGGACAATCTCAAGGCGGTCATTCCCGGCGGCTCCTCGGTGCGCATGGTGCCGGCCGAGCAGATCATCGACACGCCGATGGATTTCGACTCGCTCTCCAAGCTGAAGTCGGGCCTCGGCACGGCGGCGGTGATCGTGATGGACAAGTCGACCGACATCATCCGCGCCATCGCCCGCATCAGCTATTTCTACAAGCATGAGAGCTGCGGCCAGTGCACGCCGTGCCGCGAGGGCACCGGCTGGATGTGGCGTGTCGTCAACCGCATGGCGGAAGGGCGCGCCCAGAAGCGCGAGATCGACATGCTGCTCGACGTTTCCAAGCAGATCGAGGGCCACACCATCTGCGCGCTGGGCGATGCTGCCGCCTGGCCGATCCAGGGCCTGATCAACCATTTCCGTCACGAGATCGAGCAGCGCATCGACGACTATGCCGCCAACCCGCATGGCGAGCCGGTCAGGCTCATGGCGGCGGAGTGAGACCATGACCAAACTCCTCATCGACGGCATCGAGGTCGACGTCCCGCCGGAGTACACCGTGCTCCAGGCCTGCGAGGCGGCGGGCGCCGAGGTGCCGCGCTTCTGCTTCCATGAGCGCCTCTCGATCGCCGGCAATTGCCGCATGTGCCTGGTCGAGGTGAAGGGCGGCCCGCCGAAGCCGCAGGCCTCCTGCGCCATCGGCGTGCGCGATCTGCGCCCCGGCCCGAACGGCGAGCCGCCGGTCGTCTCGACCAAGTCGCCCATGGTCAAGAAGGCGCGCGAAGGGGTGATGGAGTTCCTGCTCATCAATCACCCGCTCGACTGCCCGATCTGCGACCAGGGCGGCGAGTGCGACCTGCAGGACCAGGCCATGGCCTACGGCGTCGACACCTCGCGCTATGCCGAGAACAAGCGCGCCGTCGAGGACAAGTATATCGGCCCGCTGGTCAAGACCTCGATGACGCGCTGCATCCAGTGCACGCGCTGCGTCCGCTTCACCACCGAGGTCGCCGGTGCCTCCGACCTCGGCGCCATCGGCCGCGGCGAGGACATGGAGATCACCACCTATCTCGAGCACGCGATGAGCTCGGAGCTGCAGGGCAATGTCGTCGACCTCTGCCCGGTCGGCGCCCTGACCTCCAAGCCCTACCAGAACAAGGCCCGGCCCTGGGAGTTGACCAAGACCGAATCCATCGACGTGATGGACGCGGTCGGCTCGGCGATCCGCGTCGACTCGCGCGGCCGTGAGGTGATGCGGGTGCTGCCGCGCATCAACGAGGCGGTGAACGAGGAGTGGATCTCCGACAAGACCCGCCACATCGCCGACGGCCTCAGGACCCAGCGTCTCGACCAGCCTTACATCCGCGAGAACGGCGCGCTGCGCCCGGCGAGCTGGACCGAAGCGCTCGCGCTGGTCGCGGGGAAGCTCAAGGCCGCCAAGCCTGAGCGCATCGGCGCGATCGCCGGCGATCTCGCCGCGGTCGAGGAGATGTATGCGCTTAAGGGCCTGATCGTCGGCCTCGGCTCGAACAACCTCGATTGCCGCCAGGACGGGGCGAAGCTCGACCCGGCTTTCGGCCGCGCTGCCTACATCCTCAACACCGGTATCGCCGGCATCGAGGATGCGACCTCGCTGCTGATCATCGGCTCGAACCCGCGCCGCGAGGCGCCGATCGTCAACGCCCGCATTCGCAAGCGCTGGCTGCGCGGCGACTTCAAGGTCTCGCTGATCGGCGAGAAGGTCGACCTGACCTATGCCTATGACTATCTCGGCGCAGGCGCCGAGACGCTGGCCGATCTGGTCAAGCGCGCCGGTCCTGCTGGCGAGCGGCCGATGGTGCTGGTCGGGCAGGGCGCTCTCACCCGCGGCGACGGCGCCGCCGTGCTCTCGCTCGCGGCCAAGGCGGCCGAGGTGCTCGGCGCGGTCAAGGATGGCTGGAACGGCTTCGGCGTGCTGCACACCGCGGCGGCCCGCGTCGGCGGTCTCGATCTCGGCTTCGTACCGGGCGAGGGTGGTCATGACGTCGCCCACATGACGAGGGAGGGCGCGCTCGACGTGCTCTTCCTGCTTGGCGCCGACGAGATCGAGGTGCCGGCCGGCGCCTTCGTGATCTACCAGGGCAGCCATGGCGACAAGGGCGCGCACCGCGCCGACGTGATCCTGCCGGGTGCGGCCTATACCGAGAAGTCCGGCACCTTCGTCAATACCGAAGGGCGGGTGCAGATGGCCGCTCGCGCCACCTTCCCGCCCGGCGACGCCAAGGAGGACTGGGCGATCCTGCGGGCGCTCTCCGCCTCGCTCGGCAAGCCGCTGCCCTTCGATTCGCTGTCGGCACTGCGCCGCGAGCTCTATGCCGCCCATCCGCATTTCGCTGCGGTCGACATGGTCGCCGAAAGCGATCGTGCCGGGCTGGCGAAGCTGGCGGGGCAGGGCGGCGCGACCGACAAGGCCGGCTTTACCCCGGCGGTCGCCGATTTCTACACCACGAACCCCATCGCCCGCGCTTCGGCGGTGATGGCGGAATGCTCGGCGCTGGCCTCCGGCCGCATGCGCCAGGCGGCGGAGTAAGCCTCGATGAACTGGGACCTCGTCCTCGATCTCGCGATCATCGCCGGCAAGAGCCTGCTGCTCCTGGTCGCGCTACTGGTCTTCATCGCCTTCATGCTGCTGGCCGACCGCAAGGTCTGGGCGGCGGTGCAGCTGCGCCGCGGCCCGAACGTGGTCGGCCCCTTCGGCCTGCTGCAGAGCTTCGCCGACCTCCTGAAGTTCGTCTTCAAGGAGCCGATCATCCCGTCGGGCTCCAACAAGGGTGTGTTCCTGCTGGCGCCGCTGGTCACCTGCCTGCTCGCGCTGGCGGCCTGGGCGGTGATTCCGGTGGCGGAAGGCTGGGCGATCGCCGACATCAATGTCGGCGTGCTCTACATCTTCGCGATCTCCTCGCTCGGCGTCTACGGCATCATCATGGGCGGCTGGGCTTCGAACTCGAAGTACCCGTTCCTCAGCGCGCTGCGCTCGGCGGCGCAGATGGTCTCCTACGAGGTCTCGATCGGCTTCGTGATCGTCACCGTGTTGCTCTGCGTCGGCTCGCTGAACCTGTCGGCGATCGTCGAGGCGCAGAACACCAAGGCGGGCCTGTTTGGTTGGTACTGGCTGCCGCTCTTCCCGATGTTCATCGTCTTCTTCGTCTCGGCGCTGGCCGAGACGAACCGGCCGCCCTTCGATCTGGCCGAGGCGGAATCGGAGCTCGTCGCGGGCTTCATGGTCGAGTACTCCTCGACCCCGTATCTGCTGTTCATGCTCGGCGAATACGTGGCGATCATGACCATGTGCGCGCTGACCACGATCCTGTTCCTCGGGGGCTGGCTGCCGCCGTTCCCGATCGCGCCCTTCACCTGGCTGCCGGGCGTGGTCTGGTTCGTGCTGAAGGTCATGCTGGTCTTCTTCATGTTCGCCATGGTGAAGGCCTTCGTGCCGCGCTACCGCTATGACCAGCTGATGCGGCTGGGCTGGAAGGTCTTCCTGCCGCTGTCGCTGGCTTGTGTCGTGATCGTTGCGGCGGTGCTGCAGATCACGGGTTGGGGCCCCGCGCCCTGATGTCGGGGCAGGCCGGCCTGATTGGAGCCCTGATCGGCTTCGTCGTCGGTCTGATCGAATATCGGCTCGTCACTGGGCTGGTGGTCGGCGCCTTGCGCCGCACCGACAGCTCCACGACGCAGGCCGAGAAGGATGATTACGAACGGCGCATCCGCCTGTTGAAGGCGGCGGTGCTGGTGGTGTCGGTGGGTGGTTTGCCCATCGTCGGTTACCTGGTCGGCCGGACTCTGTTTGGCTGAGACGAGAGAAGGACGAGACTGATGTCACTCGCGCAAGCCGCCAAGGGACTGCTCCTCAAGGAGTTCGTCGGCGCGTTCGCCTTGTCGATGCGCTATTTCTTCAAGCCGAAGGCGACGCTGAACTACCCCTTCGAGAAGGGCGTGCTCTCGCCGCGCTTCCGGGGCGAGCACGCGCTGCGCCGCTATCCGAACGGCGAGGAGCGCTGCATCGCCTGCAAGCTCTGCGAGGCGATCTGCCCGGCGCAGGCGATCACGATCGAGGCCGGCCCGCGCCGCAATGACGGCACCCGCCGCACGACGCGCTACGACATCGACATGACCAAGTGCATCTATTGCGGCTTCTGCCAGGAGGCCTGCCCGGTCGATGCCATCGTCGAGGGGCCGAATTTCGAGTTCGCCACCGAGACGCGCGAGGAGCTGTTCTACGACAAGGACAAGCTGCTCGATAACGGTGCCCGCTGGGAACGCGAGATCGCGCGCAACATCGCGATGGATGCGCCGTATCGCTGAGGACTACGGCCCGTCGCGCGGTTGTCGCGTCCGGCGGGCCTGACTATAGACGCTCCAAACTGCGGCGGGTCGCGACCCGCCGCTTGATGAAACGAGGGCCGCCCGCAAGGGCGGAAAGGCTGGCGAAGATGAATGCCGCAGCGGCTTTCTTCTATCTCTTCTCAGGCGTCACCATCGCCTCGGCGCTGATGGTGATTTCGGCGCGCAACCCGGTGCATTCGGTGTTGTTCCTGATCCTCGCCTTCGTCAACGCGGCGGGCCTGTTCCTGCTGCTCGGGGCCGAGTTCCTGGCGATGCTGCTGGTCGTCGTCTATGTCGGCGCGGTCGCGGTGCTCTTCCTTTTCGTGGTGATGATGCTCGACGTCGATTTCGCCGAGCTGCGCCAGGGCTTCCTGCAATACCTGCCGATCGGCGGCCTGATCGGCCTGATCTTCGCGGTCGAGCTGCTGCTGGTCGTCGGCGCCTGGGTGATCGACCCGCAGATCGTGCGTGCGCCCGTCGCGGCGATTCCCGCGGGCGTCACCAACACCGCCGCGCTCGGCCAGGTGCTCTACACGAAGTACATCTACTACTTCCAGGCGGCCGGCCTCGTGCTGCTCGTTGCGATGATCGGCGCGATCGTGCTGACGCTGCGCGATCGCAAGGGCATCAAGCGCCAGGATATCCCGACGCAGAACGCCCGCACCAAGGCTGCGGCGATGGATGTGAAGCAGGTGCCCTCGCGCGCCGGCGTTCCGGAGGAGATGGCGTGATGGTCGGGCTTGGATCTTATCTCGCGGTCGCTGCGATCCTGTTCACGCTTGGCGTGCTTGGCATCTTCATCAACCGCAAGAACGTCATCGTCATCCTGATGTCGATCGAGCTGATCCTGCTCTCGGTCAACCTCAACTTCGTCGCCTTCTCGAGCTTCCTGAACGACATCGTCGGCCAGGTCTTCGCCATGCTGGTGCTGACCGTCGCTGCTGCCGAGGCCGCGATCGGGCTCGCCATTCTCGTCGTCTACTTCCGCAACCGCGGCACGATCGCGGTGGAAGACATCAACATGATGAAAGGCTGAGCGCGGCAACGCGCCCGTAACCTGCCATGTATCAAGCGATCGTCTTCCTTCCCCTGATCGGCTTCCTGATCGCCGGCCTCTTCGGCCGGCTGATCGGCGCCCGCGCCTCGGAGATCGTCACCACCACGCTGCTGCTGGTCTCGGCGGCGCTGTCCTGGGTCGCCTTCTTCCAGGTTGGCTTCGGCTCCGGCACCACCCGCATCCAGGTTGCGACCTGGCTGGCGTCGGCCGATCTGCGCGTCGACTGGGCCTTCCGGATCGACACGCTGACCGCGGTCATGCTGGTCGTCGTCAACACCGTCTCCTCGCTCGTGCACCTCTATTCGATCGGGTACATGCACGAAGACCCGTCGCGGCCGCGCTTCTTCGGCTATCTCTCGCTGTTCACCTTCGCCATGCTGATGCTGGTGACGGCCGACAACCTGGTTCAGATGTTCTTCGGTTGGGAAGGCGTCGGTCTCGCTTCCTATCTCCTGATCGGCTTCTGGTATCAGAAGCCCTCGGCCAACGCCGCGGCGATCAAGGCCTTCGTCGTCAACCGCGTCGGCGATTTCGGCTTCCTGCTTGGCATCTTCCTGGTTTTCGTGCTGACCGGTTCGGTCGCCTTCGACAGCATCTTCCCGCAGATCGCCGGTCTCACGGAGCGCAGCTTCCGCTTCCTCGGCTATGACTGGAACGCGCTGACGCTGACCTGCCTGCTGCTGTTCATGGGTGCCATGGGCAAGTCGGCGCAGTTCATGCTGCACACCTGGCTGCCGGACGCGATGGAAGGCCCGACGCCGGTCTCGGCGCTGATCCATGCCGCGACCATGGTCACCGCCGGCGTCTTCATGGTGGCACGCCTGTCGCCGATCTTCGAATACGCCCCGGTCGCGCTGACCGTCGTCGTCGTCATCGGCGCCACCACCGCCTTCTTCGCCGCGACCGTCGGCCTGGTGCAGAACGACATCAAGCGCGTCATCGCCTATTCGACCTGCTCGCAGCTCGGCTACATGTTCGTGGCGATGGGCGTCGGCGCCTACTCGGCCGGCATCTTCCACCTGTTCACCCACGCCTTCTTCAAGGCGCTGCTGTTCTTGGGCGCCGGCTCGGTCATCCATGCGATGCACCATGAGCAGGACATGCGGAACATGGGCGGCTTGCGTAAGCACATCCCGTGGACCGCGGCCGCGATGACGATCGGCACGCTGGCGCTGACCGGCTTCCCGCTCTTCGCTGGCTACTTCTCCAAGGACGCGATCATCGAGAGCGCCTATGCCTCGGTGGCGCATGGCGGCTTCGCCAGCTCCTACGCCTTCGTGCTGCTGGTCGTCGCCGCGCTGATGACCTCGTTCTACTCCTGGCGGCTTTACTTCATGACCTTCGAGGGTGCCCCGCGCTGGGGTGGCCACGGCCATGGTCACGACGATCATGCGCATGGTCACGGGCATGACGATCACGCCCATGCCGCGCATGCTCACGATGATCACGGCCACGGTCATGGTCACGACCACACGCCGCATGAGAGCCCGCTCGTCATGCTGATCCCGCTCGCCGCGCTCTCGCTCGGTGCGCTGGCGGCCGGCTACGTCTTCAAGGAGGCGTTCATCGGCCACGACTACGAGCACTTCTGGAAGGCCGCGCTGTTCACCGGCAAGGACAACCACATCCTGCACGCCATGCACGAAGTGCCGAAATGGGTGGTCTGGTCGCCCTTCGTCGCGATGCTGGTCGGGTTCCTGCTGGCGCTCTACATGTACGTGCTGCGCAAGGACGTGCCCGGCAAGCTCGCCGCGGCCAACCCGGTGCTCTACAAGTTCCTGCTCAACAAGTGGTACTTCGACGAGATCTACGACTTCCTGTTCGTGCGTCCGGCGATGTGGCTCGGCCGCTTCCTCTGGAAGAAGGGCGACGGCGCCGTCATCGACGGCCTAGGCCCGGACGGGGTCTCGGCCCGTGTCGTCGACGTGACCAACCGGGTCGTGCGGCTGCAGACCGGCTATGTCTACCACTATGCCTTCGCCATGCTGATCGGCGTCGCCGGGCTGGTGACCTGGTACCTCATGGCCCGCGGGTGAGATGATGTTAGGCTTCGGTATCCTCACCGGTCTCCTGGTCCTGCCGCTGGTCGGCGCCGCCTTCATCCTGGCGCTGCGCGGCGACGAGGCCTCGGTCAATTCGAACGCTCGTTGGGCGGCGCTGTTCTTCACGACGGGAACGTTCGTCCTAGCGCTGATTGCCTGGGGGCGGTTCGACTCGGCCAATCCCGGCTTCCAGATGGTCGAGACCCATGCCTGGGTCTCCGACATCATCAAGTTCAAGCTCGGCGTCGACGGCTTCTCCTTCCCCTTCGTGGTCCTGACCGCCTTCCTGATGCCGTTCTGCATCCTGGCGTCCTGGACCTCGGTCGAGAAGCGGGTGCGCGAGTACATGGTCGCGTTCCTGATCCTCGAGACGCTGATGATCGGCGTCTTCGTCGCGCTCGACCTCGTGCTGTTCTACCTGCTGTTCGAAGCCGGCCTGATCCCGATGTTCCTGATCATCGGCATCTGGGGCGGCAAGCGCCGGGTCTACGCCTCCTACAAGTTCTTCCTCTACACGCTGCTCGGCTCGGTGCTGATGCTGCTCGCCATCATGGCGATGTACTGGAACGCCGGCACGACCGACATCCCGACGTTGCTGGCGCACAAGTTCCCCGTCCAGATGCAGCCCTGGCTCTGGCTCGCCTTCTTCGCCTCCTTCGCGGTGAAGATGCCGATGTGGCCGGTCCACACCTGGCTACCCGACGCGCACGTCGAGGCGCCGACGGCGGGCTCCGTCATCCTGGCGGCGATCCTGCTGAAGATGGGCGGCTACGGCTTCATCCGCTTCTCGATCCCGATGTTCCCGGACGCCTCGGCGATGTTCGCGCCGCTGGTCTTCGCGCTCTCCGTCATCGCCATCATCTACACCTCGCTGGTGGCGCTGATGCAGGAGGACATCAAGAAGCTGATCGCCTACTCCTCGGTGGCGCATATGGGCTTCGTCACCATGGGCCTGTTCACCCTGACGCCGCAGGGCATCCAGGGCGCGATGTTCCAGATGGTCAGCCACGGCCTGGTCTCCGGCGCGCTCTTCCTCTGCGTCGGCGTGATCTACGACCGCATGCACACCCGCGAGATCGCCGCCTATGGCGGCCTGGTGAACCGGATGCCGCTCTATGCGGTGGTGTTCATGATCTTCACCATGGCCAATGTCGGCCTGCCTGGCACCGCCGGCTTCGTCGGCGAGTTCCTGACGCTGATGGGCGCCTTCAAGGCCAATCCCTGGGTGGCGTTCCTGGCGACGACCGGCGTGATCCTGTCGGCGGGCTATGCCCTCTGGCTCTATCGCCGCGTCGTCTTCGGCGAGCTGGTGAAGCCCGAGCTCAAGGACATCACCGACCTCAACGCCCGCGAAATCGCGATCTTCGTGCCGCTCGTCCTGCTGACGATCTGGTACGGCATCGCGCCCGGCACGATCCTCGACGCCTTCGCGGCGCCGACCGAAGCCCTCATCAAGAACTATCAGGCCGCCATCACCGCCGCGAAGACGGCGATGCTGGCAGTCCAATAAGGTTGCTCCGATGACCACCTTGCCCGCTTTCGGTCCGGCGCTTCCGGAAATCGTCATGGCGCTGGGCGCCATCGCCATGGTGCTTTACGGCGCGATCCAGGGTGAGCGCTCGACGCGCGCGCTCGAGATCGCGGCGCTCGCGCTGCTGGCTCTGGCGCTGGTGCTCGTCCTGCGTGGCGAGGGCAAGGTCGTCACCTTCAACGGCGCCTTCATCGCCGATGGCTTCGCCCGCTTCATGAAGGTGCTGACGCTGATCGGGGCCGCGGCCGCGATCGTGCTTTCGGCCGATTTCCTGCGCCGCGACGGCGCCATGCGCTTCGAATTCCCGATCCTCGTCGTCCTCGCCACCATCGGCATGATGATGATGATCTCGGCCAGCGACCTGATCGGGCTCTATGTTGGCCTGGAGCTGCAGTCGCTCGCGCTCTACGTCGTCGCCGCCTTCGATCGCGACAATCCGCGCTCGACCGAGGCCGGCCTGAAATATTTCGTTCTCGGCGCGCTCTCCTCGGGCATGCTGCTCTACGGTGCGTCGATGGTCTACGGCTTCACCGGCACGGTGAGCTATGCCGGTATCGCCGAAGCGGTGAAGGGCGGTCATCCCGGCATCGGCCTGATCATCGGCCTCGTCTTCGTCGCCGCCGGCGTCGCCTTCAAGATCTCGGCCGTGCCGTTCCATATGTGGACGCCGGACGTCTATGAGGGCGCCCCGACCCCGGTCGCCGCCTTCTTCGCCTCGGCGCCCAAGATGGCGGCGATGGCGATGACCGTGCGCATCTTCGTCGGTGCCTTCCCGGGCGCGCTGCACGACTGGCAGCAGATTATCCTCTTCATGGCGATCGCCTCGATGGCGCTCGGCGCCTTCGCCGCGATCGGCCAGACCAACATCAAGCGACTGCTCGCCTATTCCTCGATCGCGAACATGGGCTACGCGCTCGTCGGCCTTGCCGCCGGCACGCCGGCCGGCGTCCAGGGCGTGATGACCTATATGGCGATTTATCTCGCCACCACGCTCGCCGCCTTCGCCTGCGTCCTGATGATGAATCGCAATGGCAAGCCGGTCGAGGAGATCGGCGAACTCGCCGGCCTGTCCCGCACCAATGGCTGGATGGCCTTCGCGATGTCGATGATGATGTTCTCGCTCGCCGGCATCCCGCCGCTCGCCGGCTTCTGGGCGAAGTGGTACGTCTTCCTCGCCGCGATCGAGGCCAAGCTCTACGTGCTCGCCGTCGTCGGCGTGATCACCAGCGTCGTCGGCGCTTACTACTATCTGCGGATCGTCAAGCTGATCTATTTCGACGATGCCAAGCCGGCCTTCGACAAGGGCGACGCCGGTGTGCGCACCGTGCTGCTGATCTCGGCGCTGTTCGTGCTGGTGCTGTCCTTCCTGCCGGCGCCGCTGTTCGACTCCGCTGCTGCGGCAGCGAAGTCGCTGTTCTGAGGACCTGGGTGCTCGGCGAGGGCGCTCGCGCCGCCGGCTATCGCCTGATCGTCCGCGACGAGGTCGCCTCCACCATGGAGGAGGCGCGGCGGGCGCTGGGCGAGGGCGACCCTGGGCGGCTCTGGATCGTCGCGAAAAGCCAGAATGCCGGCCGCGGCCGGCATGGCCGGCGTTGGGGCTCGCCGCCCGGTAATCTCTACGCCAGCCTGCTCCTGGTCGCGCCATGCGAGCCGGCGCTGGCGCCGCAGCTCGGCTTCGTTGCGGGCCTTGCCTTGCACGATGCTGCTGCAGCCGTGACCGGCCTTTCCGCGCCGACACTCGCCCTGAAATGGCCGAACGACCTGCTGATCGGCGGGGCCAAGACCTCGGGCCTGTTGCTCGAGGGCGAGAACCGGGCAGGGCGCTTCAACGTCGTCATCGGTATCGGCGTGAACATCGCCTCTGCACCGGAGGGGACGCCTTATCCTGCCGCTGACCTTTCCGCGCATGCAGCGGACGTGACCGTAGAGCGCCTGCTGGCGGCCTTGTCGGATGCCTGGCACCAGCGCTTCTCGGCCTGGTCGCTGCCGGGTGGTTTCGGCCCGACCCGCGCCGCCTGGCTGGAGCGCGCCGCCTATCTCGGTGAGACCATCACCATGCGCCTGCCGGAGGGGCCGGTCTCCGGCCGCTTCCTTGGCCTCGACGCCTCTGGACGGCTCGAATTGGAGACGGACGTCGGCCGACGGCTGATCGATGCCGGCGATCTCTATTTCGGCGCTGCCGCGCCAACTTCTCCGATCCAGAGCTGATATGGGCGGGTGCTCCTGCCGCTATGGAGGCAGGGGCGAGGGCATGCTAGAGCGGGGTTCGTTTTGGCGGATACACAGTCCGTCATCCCGGACAGGCGGTCTTGGCCGCGCCATCGCGGCCGAATCGACGGTCGATTTCCTTAGCCCGTGACTTGCGTCAGGATAGCCAGTGACCCGTTCCAGCGACCAGCTCGTCTTCGTTCCGCTCGGTGGCCTCGGCGAGATCGGCATGAACGCCGCGCTCTACGGCTTCGGGCCGGAAAAGAAGCGCAAATGGATCCTGGTCGATTGCGGGCTCTCCTTCGCCGGGCCGGAGGCGCCGGGCGTCGACATCGTCCTGCCCGACCTCAGCTACATCATCCAGGATCGGGCCAACCTGCTCGGCATCGTCATCACCCACGCCCATGAGGACCATATCGGCGCGCTCGCCGCGCTCTGGCCCTCGCTGCGCGTTCCGGTCTGGTGCACGCGCTTCGCCGCCGGGCTGCTGGCGACCCGGCGCCTCTCCGAGCCGGGCGCGCCCAAGGTCGAGATGAACATCGTCGCCCAGGGCGGGCGCTTCACGCTCGGCCCGTTCGACATCGAGTTCGTCCCGGTGGCGCATTCGATCCCGGAATCGAACGCGCTCGCGATCCGCACCCCGGCAGGCCTCGTCGTCCATACCGGTGACTGGAAGATCGACCCGACCCCGCGCGTCGGCCTGCCGACCGACGAGGCGCGCCTGCGCGAGCTCGGCGAGGAGGGCGTGCTGGCGCTGATCTGCGACTCCACCAATGTCCTGCGCGACGGCATCAGCCCGAGCGAGGCGGATGTCGCCGCCAAGCTCAAGGAGCTGGTCGCCTCCGCCCCGAACCGCGTCGCCGTCACCACCTTCGCTTCGAATGTGGCGCGCCTGCGCGCCGTCGCCGAGGCTGCGATGGCCAATCAGCGCGAGGTCGTCGTCGTCGGCCGCGCCATGGACCGCGTCATCGACGTCGCCCGCGAATGCGGCTTCCTCGACGGCATTCCCGCGTTCCGCGGAGTCGAGACCTATGGCTATCTGCCGCGCGACAGGGTCGTGGCGCTCGTGACCGGCAGCCAGGGTGAGCCGCGCGCCGCACTCTCGCGGATTGCTGCCGACGACCATCCCGAGATCGCGCTCTCGCCGGGCGACCGGGTGATCTTCTCCTCCCGTACCATCCCCGGCAACGAGAAGGCCGTCGGCGCTATCCTCAATCGGCTGGCGCGCGACAATATCGAGATCATCACCGACCGCACCCATCTCGTGCATGTCTCCGGCCACCCGCGGCGCGAGGAACTGGCGCGGCTCTATGGCTGGCTGAAGCCGAAGATCGCGATTCCCGCCCATGGCGAGGATCAGCACCTGACCGAGCACGCCACCTTCGCCCGCAGCCTCGGCGTCAAGCATGTGCTGCGCGCCGGCAATGGCGATGTCGTTGCGATCGCCGAGGACGGGGCCCGCAAGCTCACCGAAGTCCAGCATGGCCGGCTCTACCAGGATGGCGAGCTCCTGATCGGCGCTCTCGACCGCACCATTCCCGAGCGCCGCAAGCTGTCCTTCGCCGGCGTCATCTCGATCGCGGTGGCGTTGGATGAGAAGGGCGAACTCGCCGGTGACCCGGAGGTCGCGCTGATCGGCCTGCCGCTTGCCGCCAAGGATGGCACGCCCTTCGACGATATCGTCGCCGACGCGGTCGAGGACCTGATCGAGGGCCTCCCCAAGGGCAAGCGCCGCGATCCCGAGGCCGTGCGCAACGCGCTCGAACGCGGCGTGCGCGCTGCGGTCAACGAGGAGTGGGGCAAGAAGCCGCTGGTGAACGCGCTGGTGATCACGGTGTAGGATCGGGCATATCGCCCGCTGAACGCTGCGCCTGAACGGAGTCTTTGCATGATCGGACGCCTCAACCACGTCGCCATCGCCGTGAAGGATCTCGCCGCCTCGACCGCGCTCTATCGCGACACGCTCGGCGCCCGCGTCTCGCAGCCGCTGCCGCAGCCGGAGCATGGCGTTACCGTCGTGTTCGTGGAGCTGCCGAACACCAAGGTCGAGCTGCTGGAGCCGATGGGCACGGATTCGCCGATCGCCAAGTTCCTCGAGCGCAATCCCGACGGCGGCATCCACCACATCTGCTACGAGGTCGACGACATCCTCGCGGCGCGTGACCGGCTGAAGGCGCAGGGCGCGCGCGTGCTCGGCTCGGGCGAGCCGCGCATCGGCGCCCATGGCAAGCCGGTGCTCTTCCTGCACCCCAAGGATTTCTGCGGCACGCTCGTCGAGCTGGAGCAGGCCTGAGCCATGACCTCCGAGATCGCATTCTTCGGCGAGCCGGAAGCCGGCTCGCTGCGCCCCTTCAGCCTCGCGACGCGGGCTGGTGGCCTTGTCTTCGTCTCCGGCCAGTCGGCGCCCCATGAGCCGGCCAAGGGCATCCTGCGCGGCGAGACGCCGGCCGAGCAGGTGCGGCAGGCGCTGGCGCATGTCGCCGCCATCCTGGCCGAGGCCGGCAGCAGCCTCGATCGCGTCGTGCAGATGACGATGCTGATCACCGACCCCAGCGATTATGCCGCCTGCAATGCTGAATATGTGAAGCATTTCCCGAATGGCTTGCCGGCTCGGCACACGGCGCGCTTCGGCGTGCCGACGCAGGCCAAGGTCGCGTTCGCATGCATTGCCCTGGGTGGCGAGGGCAGGTCGTCATGACGATCGGCGGAGGTCTCGCGGTCTATTTCGTGATCTGGTGGACGGTGCTGTTCGCCGTGCTGCCTTTTGGCGTGCGCAGCCAGTCGGAAAGTGGCGAGGTCGAGAAGGGCACCGATCCCGGTGCTCCAGTCCTGCCGGGCCTGGTCAAGAAGGCGATCGCGACGACAATCCTCGCAGGCATCGTCTTTTGCATGGTCTGGTATGTCTGGACCCAGCTCGATGCCTGAACAGTGTTCAGTAGAGCTTAGCGTATAGACCAAAACAAAAGGCAAGGCTTGCGCCTTGCCCTTGGAAGTCTGTTTTTTTACCGCAGTATCGGCGCGCCGTTATTCCCGCGCACTCATATACCAGACGGCTGTTTGTTCCTCCCGAGACCTGGTCCGCGGCGCCCTGAAAACGGTCGGGCGAGCCCAGCGCCAGAGTGATTAGCCGATCGCAATAATGTTGTCACCTGTTTAGGCAGCTTGCGCCCGAACTTTTTGCAAAATTATTCCAGTTTGTTCTTGTGCGGTGCAACATTGTTCGCCGTGCACGATTCTGCGCCTTGTTCCAGTCATAGGATGCCGCTACCTCGCAACGTCAGATGCGCCGGGCCGTTCCGGCGGTCAGGAGAGGTTTTTCGATGCTTCGCACCACGCTCGCCGCCCTGGCACTTTCCGCTTCGATCGGCCTGGCCCAGTCTCAAGCAAACGCCCAGGCGCCGGCGCCGGCTAATCTCGATCCGCAGAACACCCTGGCACTCGACACCAAGGACGGGCGCGTCACCATCCGCCTGCGGCCGGACCTCGCGCCTAAGCATGTCGAGCAGATCAAGGCCCTGACCAAGCGCGGCTTCTATGACGGCATCGTCTTCCACCGCGTCATCGACGGCTTCATGGCCCAGACCGGCGATCCGAAGGGCGACGGCACCGGCGGTTCCGACCTGCCGAACATCCCGGCCGAATTCACCCCGACCCCCTACAAGGCCGGTTCGGTCGGCATGGCCCGTTCGCAGAGCCCGAACTCGGCCAATTCGCAGTTCTTCATCTGCTTCGAGGGCTGCGGCTCGCTGACCGGCCAGTACACCCTGTTCGGCGAGGTCGTCTCGGGCATGGACGCCGTGCGCAAGATCAAGAAGGGCAGCAGCGCCAACAACGGTTCGGTGAGCGGCCCTGACAAGATCATCCGCATGCGCCTGCTGGCGGACGCCAAGTAATCCGATGCGCCGCTCGCGCGTGCCTGCGCTCATGCTTGTGCTGCTGGCCTGCGCCAGCGGCTCGGCGCAAGCGCAGGACACGCGCGACCTCGGCCTGCCGCCCGCTTCGGGCTTCCAGAACCCCGTGCTGCCACCGCCTTCCGGCTCGCAGAACCCGGTGCTGCCGCCGCAGTCGGGCCAGCGCTACATGCCGGGTGTCGGCGGCCCGTTCGGCGAGGGCGCACGCCGCCCGGTGGCGCCGTCGCCGACGCCCGGCGTCGATCGCGGCGTCATCGGCACCGTCAATCCCGAGACGATCGGCTTCGGCGAAGCGACCGTCGATCGGCTCGACCAGATCGGCCCGGCACTGCGGCGCTGCTGGAAGCCGCCTGCGCTCGATGCCCAAAGCGGCGGCGCCAGCGCCAGTGTCCGCTTCAGCCTGCGCCGCGACGGCACGCTCTTCGGCCAGCCGCGCGTCACCTGGGAGATGCGGCGCGCGCCGCCCGGTTTGCGCGAGCGTTTCAGCGACTCCTTGATGCGTGCGGTGCGCGATTGCACGCCGATGAGGTTGTCGCCGGGGCTCGGAGGGAGTATCGCAGGCCGCCCGATTACCATCCGCTTCTTCGGCCGTGTGCCGACCAACGAAAGATCAGTCTGATGTCGCTCGATCCCGAGAACACCCTCGTCATGGAGACCACCAAGGGCCGCGTGGTGATCAAGCTGCGGCCGGACCTCGCCCCTAACCATGTCGAGCGCATCAAGCTGCTCGCCCGCGAGGGTTTCTATGACGGCATCGTCTTCCACCGCGTCATCGACGGCTTCATGGCACAGGTCGGCTGCCCGCATGGCACCGGCACCGGCGGCTCGAGCTATCCGGACCTCGCCCAGGAATTCAACGCCGAGCCGCATGTCCGCGGCATCTGCTCGATGGCCCGCGCCCAGAATCCGAACTCGGCCAACAGCCAGTTCTTCATCGTCTTCGACGACGCCCGCTTCCTCGATAAGCAGTACACTGCCTGGGGCCAGGTCGTGGAAGGCATGGAGGTCGTCGATACGATCAAGCGTGGCGAGCCGGTGCGCGATCCCGACTCCATCGTCTCGCTGAAGGTGCAGGCGGACGCCTGAGGCGTTCCCACACGCCGCGAACAAAGTCATCCCGGGTCGACTTGGTCGGCCCGGGATGACTTTTTAGGATCGGTCCATGGACGTCGGCCTCTTCGACTTCGACCTGCCCGAGGAACGCATCGCACTGCGGCCAGTGAGCCCGCGCGATGCGGCAAGGTTGCTCGTGGTGCGCCCAGATACCCCCGAGCCATTCGAGGATCGTGGCATCCGCGACCTCGTCGAGCTGCTCCAGCCGGGCGATGCGCTGGTGCTGAACGACACCCGCGTCATCCCGTCCAGGCTGTGGGGGCGGCGCTATCGCGGCGAAGCCTCGGCCCGTGTCGAGATCATGCTGCACAAGCGCGAGGCGGATGACCGCTGGCGCGCCTTCGCCCGTCCGGCCAAGAAGCTCGCCGTTGGCGAAACGATCGTCTTCGACAGCGACGGTGCCGGCAATGCCTGCGAGCTCGCCCGGCTTCAGGCCGAGGTCGAGGACAAGGGGGAGGGCGGCGATATCGGCCTGCGCTTCTCGCTGACCGGTCCCTATCTCGACGAGGCGATCGCGCGGCTCGGCGAGTTACCGCTGCCGCCTTACATCGCCGGCAAGCGCGCGACCGACCAGGCCGACGCCCACGACTACCAGACAACCTATGCCCGCGAGGAGGGCGCCGTCGCCGCCCCAACGGCCGGCCTGCACTTCACGCCCGAGTTGTTCGCCGCACTCAAGGATCGCGGCGTCTCCAGCCACTTCGTCACGCTCCATGTCGGCGCCGGCACCTTCCTGCCGGTCAAGGCCGACGACACCGACGAGCATCGCATGCATGCCGAATGGGGCACGGTCAGCGCCGCGACCGCCGACGCGCTCAACGCGGTCAAGGCTGCGGGCGGGCGCATCGTCGCGGTCGGCACGACCTCGCTGCGCCTGCTCGAAAGCGCGACCGGCGAGGATGGCGTCATTCGGCCGTTCTCGAGTGATACGGCGATCTTCATCACGCCGGGCTATCGCTTCCGCGCCGTCGACCTGCTGATGACCAATTTCCACCTGCCGCGCTCCACGCTGTTCATGCTCGTCAGCGCCTTCAGCGGGCTCGATGTGATGAAGCGTGCTTATGCCCACGCCATCGCCGAGGGCTATCGCTTCTACTCCTATGGCGATGGCAGCCTGCTGTTCCGGGCCGATAAGACGGCCTGAGCTCTACTTCGCCGGCAGCGGCGGCACGCCCTTCTGCCACTCGCCCCAGTTGCCGACGATGTGATCGACGACGCGCGAGCCGACCGCCTCGACATTGGCGACGGTCTCGGCAAAGCCGCCGGCCGTCTGGCCCGGCGCCGGGTCGAGATGCTGCTGGGTCGTCTCGTTCGGATTGCCCTGGTCGAAATTGACTGCGCCGCGCAGGCTGAGGATCCGGTCGGTGCCGAACTGGCGCTTGATCACCAGCGTGATCGCCGCCGCCTCCATCTCGGTGATGACATAGTCGTCGGCGCCATAGAGCTTCGCCATGTACTGCGCCTCCTTCGACAGGCCAGGGCCGTGGAAGAAGGTGTCGCCGGTCATATGCGTGCCGGTCTGGACGGAGGGCGCCGCCCGCGCCTTCTCGTTCGGGTAGCGCTGGCGATATTGCTTCGCCGACTCCGAATCCTGCAGGTTGACCCCGGCGCTGAGCCGCGTCGCCCAGCCGATCAGGGTCGGGTTGAGCTTGAAGACCCGGTACTCCTCATAGCCCTTGCGCGGGATGAACACCGGCTCGCCCGGCTTGCCCTCCTCCGGCGCCCAGCGATGGCCGAGATCATAGTCGACCAGCCAGGTTCCCCAGGAGACGTCGCCGATCGTGCCGCGCGAGGGCGGTGTGCCGGCAACGCCGGTGATGACGAAATAGGCCTGCGAGAAGTCGTAGTCCGGATCGAGCAGGATCGCCTGCATCGAGGAGGACGAGTTGACCTTGCCCATGCCAAGCACCGCGCCGCAGACGCCGTCGTCATTGCAATAGGCCGGCTTCAGCGCGCCGCGCACCTGGTGCGGCTGGCTCTTCTGCCAATAGCGCTCATACCAGTGCTGGAACTCGCCGGCCCGGTCGCCGGTATTGGCGCCGATCTCGAACATCGAGGCGACGAAGACCTTGACCTTGGTCGGTGCCGCCTCGGCCGCGCCGCCAATGCCGAGCGGGGCGAGGCTGAGAAGGGCTGCTCCCAGCCCGCTGGCGATCCGGTTCATGGCGCTCTCCTTGCCCCTGCGTGATGGTGGACGCAGAAGCAAGGTGCCTGCCACGAACGGTGCGATCAAGCGTGGGCTTCGGGCGGGGCGGTCATCGGGATCGGCTTGATCACGTCGATCAGCACGCCGCTCGGATCGGCGGTGATGAAGTGGCGCTGGCCGAACCATTCGTCGCGCAACTCCTGCAGGATCGGCAGGCCGGCTGCCGTCAGCCTGGCATATTCGGTGTCGACGTCCTCGACCTCGAAGTTCAGGATCAGCCCGGAAACGCGTCCGCGGCCGGGGAGGGGGATGGTATCGTGGCTCCCATTCAGCACCGCCAGCGTCACCCGTTCGTCGACGGTCGACTGCAAATGGACATACCAGTCCGCCTCGAACAGGGCCTGGAACCCGAAATGAGCGATGTAGAAGGCGGTGGTCTCAGCGACCTTCTCGGTCATGATCACTGGGTAATAGCTACTGACTTTCATAGGCTTGCGTGCCTCTTCACATAAACATACAGTCTGCATGTTTATGTGAAATAACATACAGGCTGTATGTATGCAAGAATTGGCGCGCCGATCCAACAAGGATCGCTCCGACACCACCCGCGCCGCATTGATCGCGGCGGGGCGCCAGCTCTTCGTCAGCCGTGGCTACGCCGAGACCGGCACGCCGGAGCTGGTGGCCGAGGCTGGCGTGACGCGGGGCGCGCTCTACCACCACTTCGCGGACAAGCGGGCGCTGTTCCGGGCCGTGGTCGAGGCGGAATCGGCGGCGGTGGCGCATGAGATCGAGAGTGCGGCCCGGCCCGGCCTGGCACCGTTGAAGGCGCTCAGCAAGGGCGGAGCGGCCTTCCTGGAAGCGATGCGGGCACCGGGCCGGACCCAGCTGCTGCTGATCGATGCCGCCGCGGTGCTCGGCCGCGAGGAACTCGACGCGATCGATGCTCGTCACGGTGGGCGGACTCTTCGCGAAGGGCTCGCAGCGGCGATACAAGCTGGTGCGCTGCCGAAGCTGCCGCTGGCGGCGACAGCCCAGTTGCTCGGCGCGGCTTACGACCGCGCTGCTCTCGCGATTGTGGCCGGAGCTGACCCGGGCGAATGGCACAAGCTCATCGATGCGGTGGTTGCTGGCCTGGCTGCGCCGGACGCGCCATCGAGATAGGCTTGCGCTGACGGCGCTGTGTGGCCGTTCCGGCTCGCATTCCGCCGGCAAAGATGCTACCCGGCATGCCGCAGCTTTTCAGCTTTGCGCGAATTCTGTTCGCTCGGCCGATTTGGGTCGAGCGGATGGTGCGTGAAGATCAATTCGAGGCGTCATGTCCGATATTTTCCGCGAGATCGACGAGGAGGTCCGCCGCGACAAGGCGGCGGCCGTCTTCAAGAAGTATGGCAATGTCTTCATCGCTATTGGGGTGGTGGCGGTGGCCGGCGTTGCCGGCTGGCAGTTCTGGCAGCAGCAGGAGCGCAAGAAGGCCGAGGCCGTCGGCGCGACGTTCGAGACCGCGGTCCGCGCCTCGCGCGACAACAACGCCAGCGCGGCCGAAGCGACGTTGACCGAGCTCGCCGCCAATGCGCCGGCAGGCTACCGGCTGCTCTCGCGTTTCCGCCTCGCGGCCGAGATCGGCAAGCGCGATGCGGCTGCTGGGGCGACCGCCTTCGACGCGGTCGCCAACGATGCCTCGCTCGACCAGTATTATCGCGATCTCGCCCGCCTGCGCGCCGGCCTGCTGCGCGTCGACACGCTGCCTTATGCCGAGCTGCGCAAGGAGCTCGAGCCGCTGGCGACGCCGACCGGGCTGTGGCGCCATTCGGCTCGGGAGTTCCTCGGCATTTCCGCGCTGAAGGCCAATCTCTTCGAGGATGCCGGGCGCTGGTTCGACGCCATCGTCGCCGACCCGCAGACGCCGCAGGTCCTGCGCCAGCGCGTCGAGCTCTATCTGACGCTGGTGCGCGGCGGCCCCGTCACCATCAAGAACTGACATCGGGCGCCGCCGCCAGAGGCGGTCGCCCTCCAGGCTTGGGCCTCTTCCGGACAGTGGAGCCACTTTCCGGACGAGGCCCAATGCTGCATTAAAGACGGATCATGAGCGCCATCATCGCCATCGTCGGCCGGCCCAATGTCGGCAAGTCGACCCTGTTCAACCGGCTCGTCGGCAAGAAGCTCGCGCTCGTCGACGATCAGCCTGGCGTCACGCGCGATCGCCGCGAGGGCGAGGCCAGCCTCGGCCATCTGCGCTTCACGGTGATCGATACCGCCGGCCTCGAAGAGGCCGACAAGGATTCGCTCGCGGGCCGCATGCGCGCCCAGACCGAAACCGCGATCGACCAGGCCGACGTCATCCTGTTCATGATCGACGCCAGGCTCGGCCTGACGCCGATGGACCAGCCTTTCGCCGATCTGGTGCGCCGCTCCGGCAAGCCCGTCATCCTGCTCGCCAACAAGGCCGAGGGGAACAAGGGCAAGGACGGCGTCATGGAGGCCTACTCGCTCGGCCTGGGTGATCCCGTGCCGTTCTCGGCCGAGCATGGCGAGGGCACCTCCGACCTGCTGGAGGCGCTGGCGCCTTACGTCGACGACGAGCCCGAAGAGGACGAGGAGGAGGCTTGGGCCGATGTGCCCGCCGATGCCCCGTCCGATGAGGATGCCGACCCCAACCGGCCGCTGCGCGTCACCATCATCGGCCGCCCCAATGCCGGCAAGTCGACGCTGGTCAACAGGATGATCGGCGAGGAGCGCCTGCTGACCGGCCCCGAGGCCGGCATCACCCGCGACACCATCTCGGTCGAATGGGAATGGCGCGGCCGGCCGGTGAAGCTGTTCGACACCGCCGGAATGCGCAAGCGCGCCCGCATCGACGAGAAGCTTGAAAAGCTCGCCGTCGCGGATTCGCTGCGTGCCATCCGCTTTGCCGAAGTCGTGGTCGTCCTGCTCGACGCCACCATCCCCTTCGAGAAGCAGGACCTGACCCTGGCCGACCTGACCGAGCGCGAAGGCCGGGCCGTCGTGATCGGCTTGAACAAATGGGACCTCGTCGCCGACAAGCAGGGCCTGCTCGCCGAGCTCAAGGAGAAGGCGCATCATCTGCTGGCGCAGATCCGCGGCGTCGAGATCGTGCCGCTCTCCGGGATCGCCGGCGAGGGCATCGACCGGCTGATGCAGGCGGTCTTCCGCTCCTATGAGGTCTGGAACCGCCGCGTTTCCACCGCGAAGATCAATCGTTGGCTCGAAGGCGTGCTCTCGGCCCATCCGCCGCCGGCTGTCGCCGGCCGGCGCATCAAGATCCGCTATATGACGCAGGCCAAGGCGCGGCCGCCGACCTTCGCGCTGTTCGGCAACCAGCTCGAGCATCTGCCGATCTCCTACATGCGCTACCTGACCAATAATCTGCGCGAGGCCTTCGAGCTGCCGGGTACGCCGGTGCGGCTCCATACCCGCGGCGGCGGCAACCCCTACGACAAGAGCAAGGGCTGATGCTGGAAACCGTCAGCGCGCTCTTCCTGCGCGCCGACGGGCGGGTGTTGCTTGGCCTGCGCGCCTCCTGGAAGCGCGCCTGGGCCGATCATTGGGATGCGATCGGCGGCCGGGTCGAGGCGGGCGAAGCGCTCGACGAGGCGCTGTTGCGCGAATGCCGCGAGGAGGTCGGGCTGGTGCCGCAGACCTACCGGTTGATGCTCTCCGCAGAAGAGCGCTTCCCGGAGCGCAACGGCGCGGCGCTGCACCACATCTATGTCGTCTCGGGCTGGGAGGGCGGCGAGGCGGAGAACCTGTCCGACGAGCATGTCAGTATCGGCTGGTTTTCGCTCGACGAGATGGCGGCCCTGCCGAATCTGACGGTGCCGGACCTGATCGCGATGGTGCGGGAATATGCAGGGGCGGCGTAAAGAGGGCGTCATGCTCGGGCTTGACCCGAGCATCTCGTGACGGAAGAGCGCCTTTTCCGGCCGGAGATTCTCGGCTCTGCGCTTCGCTCCGGCCGAGAATGACGGCAGCCGCTACGCCGGCATCTGCGGCGTCAGCACCTTGGCCTGCGGGAAGTCGAAGATCTTGCCGGTCTCGCTCCACTCCGGCGAAGCGATCGCGACCAGATGCGGCGCCAGCTCTTCGGGCGTCTTCAACGTCATCGGGTCTTCGCCCGGCATCGCCAGGGCTCGCATCCGGGTGCGCAGCGGGCCGGGGTTGACCAGCATGACCCGCAGATTGGTGTTCCGGGTCTCGTCGGCATAGCTGCGCGCCATCGCTTCGAGCGCCGCCTTGGACACCGCATACGGTCCCCAATAGGCCAGGCCCTTATGCGCTGCACCAGACGATACGAAGATCGCGCGGCCGGATTCGGAGGCCTTCAGCGCCGGCTCGACTGATTTGAGCAGCCGCCAATTGGCGCTGACATTGACGTCGAAGACCTCTGCCCATTCCTTGGCGCTGACATGAGTCAGCGGCGCGAGCGGACCAAGGATGCCGGCATTGGCGAGCAGGACGTCGAGCCTGCCCCAACGCTCGAGCAGGGCAGGGCCCAGCTTCTCGATCGCGGCGGCATCGGCGAGGTCGGCCGGCACCAGTGTGGCGCTGCCGCCGATCGCCCGGATCTCGTCGTCGAGCTCTTCCAGCGCGCCGGTGGTGCGCGCCAGCGCGATCACATGAGCCCCTGCCTCAGCAAAGGCGAGCGCTGCGGCGCGGCCAATCCCGCGCGACGCGCCGGTGACGAGCGCGATGCGCCCTTCCAAAGGCTTGGTCATCGAAATCCCGTCGAAAGGCTCAGCCGGCGGCCAGGAGCGAGATCTGCTGCTTGGCGCTCTCGCCGATGACATCGGTCAGCGAGGTCGGATAGTCGCCGGTGAAGCAATGGTCAGTGAACTGCGGCCGGGTCGCGTCGCGCTGCTCGTGCCCCATCGCCTTGTAGAGGCCGTCGACCGAGATGAAGGCGAGCGAATCGGCGCCGACGAACTGGCGCATCTCCTCGAGCGTATGGGTCGCGGCGAGCAGCTTCTGCTGGTCGGGCGTATCGATGCCGTAATAATCGGGATGGGTGATCGGCGGCGAGGAGATGCGGAAATGCACCTCGCGGGCGCCGGCCTCGCGCATCATCTTGACGATTTTCAGCGAGGTCGTGCCGCGCACGATCGAATCGTCGACCAGCACGATGCGCTTGCCCTCGACCACGCTGCGATTGGCCGAGTGCTTCAGGCGCACGCCGAGCTCGCGCACCTTCTGCGTCGGCTCGATGAAGGTGCGGCCGACATAGTGATTGCGGATGATACCGAGCTCGAACGGGATGCCACTCGCCTGGGCGTAGCCGAGTGCCGCGGGCACGCCGGAATCCGGCACCGGCACGATCACGTCGGCCTCGGTCGGGGCTTCGGCTGCGAGTTGCGCGCCCATCGCCTTGCGGCGCTCATAGATGCTGCGGCCCTTCACGATCGAATCCGGCCGGGCGAAATAGATGTACTCGAAGATGCAGGGCCGTTCCGGCACCGGCGGGAAGGGCTTGTGGCTCTCGATGCCCTGCTCGGAGATGACGATGACTTCGCCATTCTCGATCTCGCGGACGAACTTGGCGCCGATGATGTCGAGCGCGCAGGTCTCGGAGGTCAGGATCGGGCAGCCATTGAGGTCGCCGAGCACGAGCGGGCGGATGCCGAGCGGGTCGCGCGCGCCGACCAGCTTCTTGTTGGTGATGCCGACGAAGGCATAGGCGCCCTCGATCTGCCGCAGCGCGTCGATGAAGCGCTCGATGAACTTGGGCTTGCGGCTGCGCGCGACGAGATGGAGCAGCACCTCGGTGTCCGAGGTCGACTGGTAGATCGCGCCGTCACGGACGAGGTTGCGGCGCAGCGTCAGCCCATTGGTCAGGTTGCCGTTATGCGCCACCGCGAAGCCGCCGCCATGCAGTTCGGAGAACAGCGGCTGGACGTTGCGCAGGATGGTCTCGCCGGTGGTCGAATAGCGGACATGGCCGATCGCCTGCTTGCCCTTGAGCTTCTCGATCACGCTCGCATCGGAGAAGGCGTCGCCGACCAGGCCGAGCTGGCGCTCGGTGTGGAAGCGCTTGCCGTCGAAGGAGACGATGCCGGTCGCCTCCTGGCCACGGTGCTGGAGCGCATGCAGGCCGAGCGCGGTCAGCGCGGCGGCGTCCTCATGGCCGAAGATGCCGAAGACACCGCACTCCTCGCGCAAACGGTCGGCGTTCGGATCGAACACGGCGTCGGCATCGTGGATCAGGCTCATCGCAAGGCTCCATCGCGGCTTCAATAGGTTCTCCGTTCCGCGGACGGCCGAACGGAGAAAATCTGCCAACTACTTGTTAGAGCGTGGCGTCATCGCAAGAACGGGTGCCGTTTTTGTGATGAGGCCAGGCTCTGGTTCCAAATCAGGGCCGGCGTTGCGCCGGGGCGGGCGTCGCGCCGGTGGCGGCCGGGGCAGTCGTATCGATCACGCGCTGCAGTGCCTGCCGGTCGGTGGCAGGCGCCTGGGTGCGGCGTTGCGGATCGGCAGGTGCGGTGCCGCCGGCCGGCGGGTTGGTGCCCGGCGTGCGCGGCTCCTCGGCCGGTGCGTCGGTCGATTCAGGCGTCTTCGGCTGCAGCAGCTTCTTCACGAATTCCGAATCGATATCCTGCGGCAGCATTGTGAGCAGGCTGCGGCCGGTTTCCTCCAGCAGGGGCTTGGAGCGCGAATCGCGTGCCCAGGCCGGCTGCATCTTCTCCGGCACCAGCGCGGTGAAGAAGAGATAGCCGACGACGGCCAGCAGCAGGCCGCGGGCGGCGCCGAAGACGAAGCCGAGCGTGCGGTCGAGCGCGCCGATGCGCGAATCGAGCACGAAGTCCGAAATCCGCGCCGTGATCAGCGAGACGACGATCAGCGTCCCCAGGAACAGCGCAGCGATCACCGCGACGAGCGCCACGGTCTTGTTCGGGATGTGCTGCTGCACCAGCGGCAGCAGCTGCGGATGGAAGATCCAGGCGACGACGGCGGCGGCGGCCCAGGAGGCAATCGCCAGCACTTCGCGCGTCAAGCCGCGCACGGCTGCGAGCAAAGCCGAGATCAACACCACGCCGATGACGACGAGATCGAGAATGGTCACAGGCATGTCAGGGCCGCTTCGCTGCAAAATCGGGGCCGGCACGCGTCAAATGGGTGGGCCGGACGGATTTTGCTATACCTGCTCGCGTGCCGCACGTCACCCATCCAGTCGGCTCATTTTGCACTGCGGGAGCCGGATTCGATCAGGTTATCCAAGCTGATCGGAGAATCCGCCTCTCCGCTCTGACATCGGGCCCGCTTCACCGGTCTGCTTGCGGTGCGCGCTGGCTGGAACGGGCACGGGGAGCGCTTGCCGCGATTTCGGCAACGAGCTCGCCGACATGGCTGAGACGCCGCAATCTCAGGCCGTTGCCGTCGCCGATATCGGCTCCCGCAGAAGGTAGTACGGCGCTCTCGAAACCCAGCTTGGCGGCTTCGCGCAGCCGCGCGGCCGTCACCGAAACCGGCCGAATCGCGCCAGACAAAGCGATTTCGCCGAAATGGACCGCGCCGGACGGCAGGATCGCCCCGGTCAGCGAGGAAACGAGCGCCGCGGCGACGGCAAGGTCGGCCGCCGGCTCGCCGACGCGCAGGCCGCCGGCGACATTGAGATAGACGTCGTGCTGGCCGAGCTTTAAGCCCCCATGCGTCTCCAGCACAGCCAGCACCATGGCGAGGCGGCTGTTCTCCCAGCCGACCACGGCGCGACGCGGCGTGCCGAGCGCACTCGGCGCCACCAGCGCCTGGATCTCGACCAGCACCGGCCGCGTGCCCTCGATGCTGGCGAGCACGGCGGCGCCCGGCGCATCCTGGTCGCGTCCGGCGAGGAACAGGGCGGAAGGGTTACCCACTTCGGAGAGGCCGGCGCCGGTCATCTCGAAGACGCCGATCTCGTCGGTGGCGCCGAAACGGTTCTTCTGGCCGCGCAGGATCCGGAAGGAATGCGTGCCTTCGCCTTCGAACGACAGCACCGCATCGACCATGTGCTCGACCACGCGCGGGCCGGCGATCTGGCCATCCTTGGTGACGTGACCGACCAGGATCAGGCAGGCACCAGAGGTCTTGGCGTAGCGGATCAGTGCCTGGGCCGAGCCGCGCACCTGCGTCACCGTGCCGGGCGCGCTCTCGACCTCCGAAGACCACATGGTCTGGATCGAATCGATCACCACGAGGGCAGGGCGCTCGCCCTGGCCGAGGGTCGCGATGATGTCCTCGATATTGGTCTCGGCGGCGAGGTCGACCGACGCCTCGGCGAGCCCCATGCGCTGGGCCCGCAGGCGAACCTGGCTGGTCGATTCCTCACCCGAGACATAGACCACGCGCCGGCCGGTCATCGCCATGGCGGCGCAGGCCTGCATCAGCAGCGTCGACTTGCCGATACCCGGATCACCGCCGATCAGTAGGACCGAGCCCGGCACGAAGCCGCCGCCGGTGACGCGATCGAGCTCGCCGATCCCTGAGACGATGCGCGGTGCGTCCTGCGTCTCGCCCTTCAGGCTCTCCAGCGCGAAGATGCGGCCGCGGGCTCGCCCGCCGGAGGGCACCCGGCCGCCACCGGGGACCGGCGCGGCCTGAGCCTCTTCGGAGAGCGACGACCAGGTGCCGCAGGAATCGCACTTGCCCTGCCAGCGGTGGTAGACCGCGCCGCAGGCCTGGCAGATGTAAGTCGGGCCGCGCTTGGCCATTTACGCCCTAGAGCCCGACATAGCGCCGCGCATGGCGGCGGCCGAGACTGGTCAGGATCTCGTAGCCGATCGTCTTGGCTCCGGCGCCGACCGCCTCCAGGTCGAGTTCGCCGCCGATCAGCGTCACGGCTGAGCCGCGCTTGGCCGCCTCGGTCGGGGCGTCGGAGACGTCGACGATGATCAAATCCATCGAGACGGTGCCGACGAAGGGGCAGCGCACGCCGCCGACCAGCGCCGAGCCGCCCTGCGAACGATCGGTCCAGCTGGCATTGCGCGGGTAGCCGTCGGCATAGCCCAGGCAGATGGTGGCGAGCTTGCGCCGACCCTTCGCCGTCCAGGTGCCGTTATAGCCGACCTGCGTGCCGGTCTCGACCTCGCGCAGCTGGATGATCTGCGCCTCGAGCCCGACCACCGGCCGCATCGGATTCGGCTTTCCGGGCGTCGGATTGCCGCCATAGAGCGCATAGCCCGGCCGGGTGATTTGGTAGGAGGGGCAACCCGGCAGGAAATGGCCAGAGGAATTCAGCAGCGAGGCGGGCACGCCGGGAAAGGCCGCGGCGACTTCGGCGAAGGCGGATACCTGCCGGGCGTTGGCCGGGTCGTTGATCACTTCCGAGGCGGCGAAATGGCTCATCACCAACCCGATGCCGGCGGCGGCGACCACCCCGCTCTTCTCGCGCGCCAGGTCGAGCCCCTCGCCGGGCCAGAGCCCGAGCCGGTTCATGGCGGTGTCGACATGCAGAGCCGCCGGCCGAACCTTGGCGCCGCTCTGCCGGAAGCCGGCCCATTCGAGCAGCTCCTCATGCGAGCCCAGTACCGGCGAAAGGTCGTGCTCGGCGTAAGTCCCGCCGGTTTCCGGCGCGAGGCCGTTGAGCACATAGATCGCCGCTTCCGGCGCGACGGCACGGGCGCGCACCGCCTCGGACAGATGCGCAACGAAGAAGGTCCTGCAGCCGGCCTTGGTAAGGGCCGTGACGGCCGGCTCGATGCCGATGCCATAGGCATTGGCCTTGACCACGGCGGCGGCCTCCGTGCCGGCGCGCTGCTTCAGCATGCGCCAATTGGCGACGAACGCGCCGAGGTCGATCGTCAGGATGGCGCCGTGGCCGGCATTCTCGGGCGTGTCGAAGGCGTTCATTCGAGGCGCTCCGGTAGATGGCTCTGATCGGCCCTGTCGGAGAAGCGCGTCACGTCGGCGTCGAACTGCAGCGCGACGGTTCCGGTCGGGCCGTGGCGCTGCTTGCCGATGATGAGCTCGGCGAGCCCATGGGCTGCCTCCATCTCCATCACCCACTTGTTGTGCTCGTCGGTGCCCGGCCGGGGCTCCTTGCCCTTGAGATAATACTCTTCGCGATAGACGAACATCACGACGTCGGCGTCCTGCTCGATCGAGCCGGATTCACGCAGGTCCGAGAGCTGGGGGCGCTTGTCGTCGCGGTTCTCGACCTGGCGCGAGAGCTGCGAGAGCGCGACGATCGGGACGTTGAGCTCCTTGGCCAGCGCCTTCAGGCTGGTGGTGATTTCGGTCAGCTCCTGCACACGGTTCTGGCCGGCCTTCGAAGAGCCGGAGAGCAGCTGCAGGTAGTCGATGAACAGGATGTCGAGCCCCTTCTGGCGCTGCAGGCGGCGGGCGCGGGCGACGAGCTGGGCGATCGAGATGCCGCCGGTCTGGTCGATATAGAGCGGCAGTTTCTCGATCTGGGCGGCAACGTCGGTCAGCCGGGCGAAATCGCCCTCGGTGATGCGGCCCTGCCTGATCTTGTAGGAGGAGATACCCGACTGCTCGGCGACGATACGGGTGGCGAGCTGGTCGGCCGACATTTCGAGCGAGAAGAAGCCGACGATGGCGCCGTCGGCCGACTTGATCGTGCCGTCCTCCTGGCGCTCGCCGCGCCAGGCCTTGGCCATGTTGAAGGCGATATTGGTCGCGAGCGAGGTCTTGCCCATGGCCGGCCGGCCGGCGAGCACGATCAGGTCGGAGCGCTGCAGGCCGCCCATCCGCGCGTCGAGATCGCGCAGCCCCGACGAGATGCCCGAGAGGCCGCCGGCGCGCTGGAAGGCGCTCGCAGCCATGTCGATGGCGAGCCGCAGCGCCCCGTCGAATTTCTGGAAGCCGCCCTCGTAGCGGCCCTTCTCGGCGAGCGCGTAGAGCTTGCGCTCGGCATCCTCGATCTGCTCGCGCGGCGCCATCTCGACCGGCGCGTCATAGGCGACGTTGACCAATTCCTCGCCGACGCCGATCAACTGGCGACGGACGGCGAGGTCGTAGACGGTCCGGCCATAGTCGGCGGCGTTGATGACGGTCGTCGCCTCGGCCGCGAGCCGGGCGAGATATTGCGGCGCGGTGATGCCGCCGAGATCGATCTCGCCGACGAAGGTCTTGAGCGTGATCGGCGTCGCGATCTTGCCCGCCCGGATCATGCTGCTCATCAGCTCGAAGATCCGCCGGTGCAGCTCCTCGAAGAAGTGCTCGGGCTGCAGGAAGTCCGAGACCCGGTAGAAGGCGTCGTTGTTGACCAGGATGGCGCCCAGCAGCGCCTGCTCCGCCTCGATATTGTGCGGCTGGACGCGGAAGTTCGCCTCGTGACTGGTCTCGAGGCGGGCGACGAGGGCGGTGGCAGTGGCCATAGCCTGCAGGCAATCTCGCTAGGATGAGTCGGAACTGGTTCACTCTAGCATTTGCCGGCGCTTGGCGAGTGTCAGGAACGCAATCCACCCCAGTTCACAGGCGATACGAAAAGGGCGCCGTGTTGCCACGGCGCCCATTGACTCGTGCAAGCCCCTGAAAGGGCTCAGCGGTCGTCGCCGGCCTCGGCCAGCGCCGCGCCGACTTCGAGGCCGAGATCGTCGAGGTCGAACTCCTCGCGGGCGGTGACGTTCTCGCCGGCGGCCTGGCGCTGGGCCTCTTCAGCCGAGCGGGCGATGTTGACGGTCACGGTGACCGAGACTTCCGGGTGCAGCACGACCGGGACGGTGTGCAGGCCGAGCGTCTTGATCGGGGTGTTGAGCGTGACCTGGTTGCGGTCGACGGTGAAGCCCTCGGCGCCGAGCGCCTCGGCGATGTCGCGGGTCGAGACCGAGCCGTAGAGCACGCCGGATTCACCCGACTGGCGCAGGATCACGACCGACTGCCCGTTCAGGCTCTCGGCGACCGAGTCGGCCTCGCGCTTCAGCTCGAGGTTGCGGGTCTCGAGCTGGGCGCGCTGGGTCTCGAAGCGCTTCTTGTTGTCCTCGGTGGCGCGCAGGGCCTTGCCGCGGGCGAGCAGGAAATTGCGGGCATAGCCGTCGCGGACGCGGACGGTCTCGCCCATCTGGCCGAGCTTGGCGACGCGTTCGAGCAGGATCACTTCCATGGGTCTTCTCCTTTGAGTTCTTGAGAGGCGTTTGGGTTCAGGCAGCAGGCGACGCCGGCGGCTTGCGCCGGCGAAGGTCGATCAGCGCGTCGGCGATGCCGAGCAGCGCGAGGAACGGGAAGACGGTGATCAGCATGACCACGAGCGCGAGATAGATCGCGAGCAGGGTCGGCGTCCGCCAGGACTTGCCCCGGCTGAGGTCGTGGACGGCGGCGAGCCCGGCTAGGCCGAAGGCGGCGATCAGCGCGCCCGCTAGGGCTGCGCCGACCAGGCCGATGAAGCCGCCGGCGAAGCTGAGCAGGATGCCGCCGACGAGCCCGGCCACGGCCTGCGCCGGCAGGCGGGTCGAAGGGATGAGGGGCCAGGGCCGCGGCAGGCGGCCGGAGAGCCGCACGGCCTTTGCCGCCAGCCAGAGATTGGCGACGATCATCGGCACGAAGGAGGCGCCGGCGGCGGCAGGCACCAAAGCGGCGAGCTGGGCCGCGATCTCGGTGGCGTCGACGCCGGCCGGCAGCCGTACCACCGGGCCGATGCCTTCGCCGCCGCTGAGCACGAGCTGCAGGCCGTGCGTCATCACGCGGCGATAGGTCTCGAAATCGGTTGAGATCGCGAGCGCGCCGCCGACCGTCACCAGCGTCGCGACGGCGGCGATCCAGACCAGCAGGCGTCCGAGCGGATACCATTCGCTGTTGCCCTGGTCGTCATTGCGGGCCAGCAAAGCGAGATAGGCGATCCACCAGGCCGGCAGGGCCGCGCCGATGGCGAAGGCGAGCCCGAGCGAGAGCTTGAGCACGAGGGTGACCGCGAGCGTGCCGGAGGCGACAGCAACCAGCCCGGCGCGGTGGTTCCAGCCGAGCGCTGCGATGAAGACGGGGAGCGGGGCGACATAGGACAACAGCAGCGCCAGCGGCGATCCGGTGATCACCACTGTGAACAGAAGGGCTGAAACCAGCCCGGCGCCGATGCCGACGATGGGGAGCATATCCGTCCTGCTGTCCCGCTGCTCGAAAAGGGCAGGGTGAGAGGCATTTGGCCTCAACATACCAGATGGGTTTTCACCGCCTGGCGACTCAGAAGCATCGGCCCGAAAAGTGGAAACTGGTTTTCGGAAAAGCCGATGCTGTAGGCTTATGTCAGTTATTAGAAAACCCGGCGGCGCTTGGCGCCGCCGGGAGAACTCTCACCCGCTCAGCGGATGACGTAAGGCAGCAGGCCGAGGAAGCGGGCGCGCTTGATCGCCTGGGCGAGTTCGCGCTGCTTCTTGGCCGAGACGGCCGTGATGCGCGACGGCACGATCTTGCCGCGCTCGGAGATGTAGCGCGAGAGCAGGCGCACATCCTTGTAATCGATCTTCGGCGCGCCCTCGCCCGAGAACGGGCAGGACTTGCGGCGGCGGAAGAAGGGGCGGCGGGCGCCGGCGGATGCAGTCGACATGCTCAGGCCTCCCCAGCGGTGGTTTCGGTGGTCGCTTCGTCTTCACGACGCGGGCGCTCGCGGCGCGGGCCGCGGTCGAAACGGTCGCCGCCCGGACCGCGGTCGAAGCGGTCGCTACGCTCGTCGCGGTCGCGCTTCTGCAGCATGACCGACTGACCTTCCTCGAGCTCCTCGACGCGGATGGTCATGAAGCGCAGCACGTCCTCGTTGATGCGCATCTGGCGCTCCATCTCGGCGACGGCCGCCGAGGGAGCGTTGATGTTTAGGAGCGAGTAGTGCGCCTTGCGGTTCTTCTTGATGCGATAGCCCAGCGACTTCACACCCCAGTACTCGACCTTGGGGACGGAACCGCCATTCGCCTCGACGATGCCCTTGAACTGCTCGACAAGGGCCTCGACCTGCTGCGCGCTGACATCTTGCCGCGCGAGCAGAACGTGCTCGTACAATGCCATGATTGGCCTTTCTTCGTTCACCGGTTTCGTTCGACGCGGAGCCCTCCGAGCCCTGGATAAAGGCCCGACAGGATTTCTTCGAAGGCGGAGACACGGGACGGCGGCCCTTTGATGAGGAGCCTACGAAACGCTTCCTTGTGGGAATCGCTTCGCCGTCCGTTCAGCCTCCGGCCGAACAAACCGAGGCGGTCGTTACAGCGGGACGTCCCGGCATGCAAGCGCAAAACACCGAAAAATGCCGGTGAAGGTCGACTTTCGTCGCGTAAGCGCCTTGACTTGGCCGGCTGCACGGTGCGACTGCGCCTCGACTTGTTAACCAAGCATCGTTTTCAGGACCATTGCGACATGGCGACGGCTTTCATCTTTCCAGGGCAGGGTTCGCAGGCGGTCGGCATGGGCAAGGCGCTCGCCGAAGCCTTTCCGGTGGCGCGCGCCGTCTTTGAGGAGGTCGATGCCGCGCTCTCGCAGAAGCTCTCCACCTTGATGTGGGAGGGGCCGGGCGAGGAATTGACCCTGACCGCAAATGCCCAGCCGGCGCTGATGGCGGTGAGCCTGGCCGCGATCCGCGTGCTCGAGGCCGAGGCCGGGCTCTCGCTCAAGACTGACGCCGCCTTCGTCGCCGGCCATTCGCTCGGCGAGTACTCGGCGCTGGCTGCGGCCGGCACCTTCTCGATCAGTGATGCGGCCCGCTTGCTGCGCATCCGCGGCGACGCCATGCAGAAGGCGGTGCCGGCCGGCGAGGGCGCCATGGCGGCGCTGCTCGGCGTCGAACTCGACCAGGCCCGCGCGATCGCGGCCGATGCCGCCGAGAGTCAGGTTTGCCAGGTGGCCAATGACAATGGCGGCGGCCAGGTCGTGCTCTCCGGCGCCAAGGCTGCGGTCGAGCGGGCGATTGCGCTTGCCGGCGAACGCGGCGTGCGCCGCGCGATGCTGCTGCCGGTCTCCGCGCCCTTCCATTGCGCCCTGATGCAGCGGGCGGCCGAAGCGATGCAGGCGGCGCTCGCCGAGGTCGCGATGCGGGCGCCGGTGGTGCCGGTCATGGCCAATGTCGGCGCCGCGCCTCTGAGCGATGCGGCCGCCATCCGGGCCTCGCTGGTGGCGCAGGTCACCGGCACCGTGCGCTGGCGCGAATGCGTCGAGGCGATGGCGGCGGCCGGCGTCACTCAGTTCTATGAGGTCGGCTCGGGCAAGGTGCTCGCCGGTCTGGTGAAGCGTATCGCGGCAGGAACCGCTGCGGCGTCGATCGGCACCCCCGACGACATCGCGGCTTACAAGGCCCAGAAGGGCTGACCGGCTGCAAGCCGGGATAGGGGAGGCACAATGCTCGATCTGACGGGTAAGAAGGCGCTGGTCACCGGCGCCACCGGCGGCCTCGGCGGCGCCATCGCGCGCAAGCTCCATGCCCAGGGCGCGACCGTGGCCTTGTCCGGCACGCGTGTCGAGGCGCTGGAGGCGTTGGCGAAAGAGCTCGGCGAGCGGGCCGAGGTCACGCCCTGCGATCTGTCGGATCGCGATTCGGTCGAGGCGCTGGTGCCGGCTGCCGAGGCCAAGCTCGGCGGGCTCGACATCCTCGTCAACAATGCCGGCGTCACCCGCGACAATCTCTTCATGCGCCTCAAGGACGAGGACTGGGACCTGGTCCTCGCCGTCAACCTGACCGCGGCCTTCCGGCTCTCGCGCGCGGCAGTGAAGAGCATGATGCGCCGGCGCTATGGCCGCATCGTCTCCATCGGCTCGGTGGTCGGCACCAGCGGCAATCCGGGGCAGGGCAACTACGCGGCATCCAAGGCCGGCCTGATCGGCATGTCGAAGTCGCTGGCCGCGGAGGTTGCGAGCCGCAACATCACCGTCAATGTCGTCGCTCCCGGTTTCATCGAGTCGCCGATGACCGACGTGCTGAACGACAAGCAGCGCGAGGGCATCCTCACCGACGTGCCGATGGGCCGGCTCGGGCAGGGGGCGGACGTTGCGGCGGCCGTGGCCTATCTCGCCAGCGAGGAAGCGGGTTACGTCACCGGGCAGACCCTGCACGTTAATGGTGGAATGGCAATGATCTGAACAGGTTGGCTTGGTCTTCTAATACACTCGAAGGTTTGAGTTCCGCTCTCGCCAGCCTATTACGAGTGTGTTAATGACCCAGCCGGCCAAGCGCCGATCGGTGTTCTGGAGCCGGATCCGATCTGGTTGGATCAACCTGATCGGTGAATCCGTCTCCAGGTTCTTGTTGGAGAGCGCGTGCTTCGATCAGATAGCGTTGCAATCTGGTCGGCGCGTGCTCTTGGGACTTGACGCCGGCCCGGTTGTTGCGTTTGTGCAGCCATGAACTCCCGGCGTGGTCCGCCGCCAGGCGAAGGATCCGGGCCGGGAAATCAGTTTCACCCACGCGTCGCTGTCAGCGGTGTGTTTTCGAGGTTTGAGGGAAAGACCCATGAGCGATGTCGCCGAGCGCGTGAAGAAGATCGTGATCGAGCACCTCGGCGTTGAGCCGGAGAAGGTTGTCGAGGGCGCCAATTTCATCGAGGACCTTGGTGCCGACAGCCTCGACACCGTCGAGCTGGTCATGGCTTTCGAGGAAGAGTTTGGCGTCGAGATCCCGGACGACGCGGCCGAGACGATCGTGACCGTCGGCGACGCGGTCAAGTTCCTGTCGAAGTCGGCCTGACAAGGCCTTGGCACCGGCGCGCGCCGGAGCCGGATGATTTCAGCTGGAAACGCCTTGCGTTTCCAGCTGAAATCTGAATCCGTCTCTCAACTGTAGTTGGAGCAGGATTCATGCGAAAAGCCGGTTTCCACTTTTCGCATCCTGCTCCAGCGCGCCGGAGCTGAATTGAGGAAGACCGATGCGGCGTGTCGTCGTCACCGGACTGGGCATGGTGACTCCGCTCGGATGCGGGGTCGAGCCGAGCTGGTCACGCATTCTGGCTGGCGAAAGCGGTGCCGGCCCGATCACCACTTTCGATGTCTCCGACCTGCCGGCCCAGATCGCCTGCAATATCCCGCGCGGCGATGGCTCGAACGGCACCTTCAATCCCGACGATTGGATGGAGCCGAAGGAGCAGCGCAAGGTCGACGATTTCATCGTTTTCGCCATGGCTGCGGCGACGCAGGCCCTGCGTGACTCCGGCTGGAAACCTGAAAGCTATGAGGACCAGATCGCGACCGGCGTCGCCATCGGTTCCGGCATCGGCGGGCTTGGCGGCATCTATGAAGCCTCGCTGCTGCTGAAGGAGCGCGGCCCGCGCCGGCTCTCGCCCTTCTTCATCCCGGGCCGCCTCAGCAATCTTGCCGCCGGCTATGTCTCGATCGAGCACGGGCTGAAGGGCCCGAACCACGCGGTCGTCACCGCCTGCTCGACCGGCGCCCACGCCATCGGCGACGCTGCCCGCATGGTCGCGCTCGGCGATGCCGAGGTCATGCTGGCGGGCGGCGCCGAATCGGCGATCAACCGCATCGGCATTGCCGGATTCTGCGCCTGCCGCGCGCTCTCGACCGGTTTCAACGAGACGCCTGAGAAGGCCTCGCGCCCCTATGACAAGGATCGCGACGGCTTCGTCATGGGCGAGGGCGCCGGCGTTGTCGTGCTCGAGGAACTCGAGCACGCCAGGGCCCGTGGCGCGCGCATCTATGCCGAGGTCGTCGGCTACGGTATGTCGGGCGACGCCTATCACATCACCTCGCCTTCCGAGGATGGCGACGGCGCCTATCGCTGCATGCAGGCGGCGCTGAAGCGCGCGGGTCTGCGCGCCTCAGATGTCGACTACATCAACGCGCACGGCACCTCGACGCAGGTCGGCGACGAGATCGAATTGCGCGCCGTCGAGCGCCTGCTCGCCAATGCGCCGAACCGGCCGGCCATGTCCTCGACCAAGTCGGCGACCGGCCATCTGCTCGGCGCGGCTGGTGCGATCGAGGCGATCTTCTCGGTGCTGGCGATCCGCGACCAGATCGTGCCGCCGACGATCAATCTCGACAATCCGTCCGTCGAGACCGAACTCGATCTCGTGCCGCACAAGGCCAAGAAGCGGAAGGTCGACATCGTCCTGTCGAATTCGTTCGGCTTCGGCGGCACCAATGCCTCGCTGGTGATGCGCCGCCTCGTCGACTGAGGACAAGCGCGCTTTCGCCACAATTTTCGCTAGGCATATTCCGCAAAAGTGGAACCCACTTTTGYGAGGAGAATATGCCCAGCATATTGAGCTTGCGCGAATTCGTTTCGTTCGGCTGGTTCCAGCCGAACGGAAAGCGCGCTAGCCTGTCGCCGCCGTCGTGCCAGTATGCGGCCGGCATTGCCACTAGAGCCGGATCCGATCAGGTTGACTCAATCTGATCGGTGAATCCGTCTCTCACTTTGAGTTTAGAGACCGTTTTACCGATCAGCTTGCGGTGCAAGCTGATCGGAACGGGCTCTAGGTCGGATCGACGCTGGTAGCGCCGGTCGCGATGTCAGGGAATCGGGCGAAAGCATCATGAGTCAGCCGCCTCGCGTCGCGCCGCGGAGTCCCAACGAGGCGCTGAAGCCTGTCGCCCCGCCGGCCCCGCCGCCGAAGGCGCGCAAGCGTCGGCGCTCGCCCTTCATCGCGCTGCTCAGCGGGCTGTTCACCACGACTCTCGTGCTGGCCGGCGCCCTCGGCGGCGGCATCGCCTATCTAGACAGCCGCAGCAAGGCGCCCGGGCCGCTCGCCAATGATCGCGTGCTGATCATCCCGAAGGAGAACGGGGTGACGGAGATCGCCGACCTGCTGCAGCGCGAGGGCCTGATCGAGCATCCCTGGGCGTTCAAGGTCGCGGCCTACACCTCGGGCAAGGCCGCCAGCCTCAAGGCGGGCGAGTACCTGTTCAAGGCGCGCGCCAGCCAGAAGGACATCCTCGACGTCATCGCCGAGGGCAAGGCGGTCGAGCATTCGATCACCATCCCCGAGGGGCTGACGAGCGAGCAGATCATGGCGCGCCTGCAGCAGAATGACCTGCTGACCGGCGACGTGATCCAGGTCCCGCGCGAGGGCGCGATCCTGCCCGATACCTACAAGTTCTATCGCGGCTCCACCCGCCAGGCGATCGTCGACCGGATGACGCGCGAGCAGCGCACGGTTCTGAACCGGGTTTGGGGTGCCCGGCCAGCCGACCTGCCGATCAAGACGCCGCAGGAGCTCGTCATCCTCGCCTCGATCGTCGAGAAGGAGACAGGCCGCGCCGATGAGCGACCGCGCGTCGCCGGCGTCTTCATCAACCGGTTGAACCGCAAGATGAAGCTGCAATCCGACCCGACGATCGTCTACGGGCTCGTCGGCGGCAAGGGCACGCTCGGCCGTGGCATCACGCGCCCCGAGATCACCCAGGCGACACCCTACAACACCTATGTGATCGAGGGCCTGCCGCCTGGGCCGATCGCCAATCCGGGCCGCGCGGCGCTGGAGGCGGTGGTCAACCATTCGCGGACCAAGGATCTCTACTTCGTCGCCGATGGCAGCGGCGGCCACGCCTTCGCCGAGAGCCTCGAGCAGCACAACCGCAACGTCGCCCGTTGGCGCCAGGTCGAATCGGCGCGGCGCGACTCCGGACGCCCTGCGGTCGAGGGCAGCGTCGATCGCGCCGAGCCGCCTCCGGGGCCGGATCAGCGCACCGAGGCGCCGGCCGCCGGCCGCCCGGACAGCCAGGCAGCGACGGCGCCCGACCAGTCCGAGCCCGAGACCTATCCGGTTCCCGGCAACCGCCGTGCGGCGGCCGGCCAGCCGGTGCAGGCGGGTGCCGCCGGCACGCGGGCACGCGCCTTCGATGCTTCCGAAGGCACGACGCGCGATCCGCTGCTGAACAAGACCTTCGACCTCAACAGCCCCAAGCAGGTCCCACAGCTGAAGCCCTGAGCGACCTTTCCACATCTCGCGCTTGTAGAGCAGGCCGGGCCTGAATAGGGTCCGCGCGCATCGCGCATTCCGCTCGGCCGTTCCGATCGAGCGATCAGAATTCGCGTCAGCATATGAGTTGCGAGAAGGAAGACGGCGGCCTATGGCGATCGAAAGCATGACGGGGTTCGCGCGCGCGGCCGGCACGACCGGGGCGCACGCCTTCGCCTGGGAGGTCCGCAGCGTCAATGGTCGTGGCCTCGATGTCCGCGTCCGCGTCCCCACTGGTTTCGACAGCTTCTCCGAGGCGGCCCGCAAGCAGTTCTCTGCCGCCTTCACCCGCGGCACCCTGCATGTCAGCCTCGCCATCACCAGCGAAGCCTCGGCCCCGCGACCGCGCATCAACCAGGAGGCGCTCGCCGCGCTGATCGAGGCCGCGAGCCAGGTGAAGCTGCCCACGGGCATCGCCCCGGCGACGCTTGACGGCCTGCTGGCGATCCGTGGTGTCGTCGAGGTCTCCGAGGAGAGCGGGGATGTTCTGTCCGAGCTTGAAAAGCCCGTGCTTGCGGCGCTCGCGGAGACGATCGCGGCGTTGAGACAGGCGCGGCTGGCCGAGGGGCGGGCACTCGAAGCCATCATCTCCGGCCATCTCGACACCATTGCCCGCTTGACCTTGGCCGCGGAAGCCCATCCCGGCCGCAGCGTCGAGGCCATCCGCGCCCGGCTCGCGGGACAGGTCGCCGCGCTGCTCGAAGCCAGCAATGCACTGGAGCCGCAGCGTTTGCACCAGGAGGCGGCGCTGCTGGCGGTGAAGGCCGATATCCGCGAGGAGATCGACCGGCTCCATGCCCATGTCGCGGCCTTGCGTGAGCTGCTCGCCCAGGGCGGCCCGATCGGCCGCAAGCTCGATTTCCTGGCACAGGAATTCGGTCGTGAAGCCTCGACGCTCTGCGCCAAGGCCGGCGATCCCGGATTGTCGCGGATCGGGTTGGAGCTGCGCACGGTCGTCGACCAGCTGCGCGAACAGGTTCAGAACGTGGAGTGACGGCGATGGCCGATCTCATTCGCCCAGCCCGTCGCGGCCTGATGCTGGTCCTGTCGTCACCGTCCGGCGCCGGCAAGTCGACGCTGACGCGGACCTTGTCGCAGAAGGAGACCAATCTCGACCTGTCGATCTCGGTGACGACGCGCGGACGGCGCCCCTCCGAAATCGACGGCGTGCACTACCGCTTCATCGATCGCGAGGCCTTCGACCTGCTGCGCGATCGCGACGATCTGCTGGAATCGGCCGAGGTCCATGGCAATGGCTATGGCACGCCGCGCAAGCCCGTCGAGGCGGCGCTGAAGGCCGGCCGCGACGTCCTGTTCGACATCGACTACCAGGGCACGCAGCAGATCCTGGAGAAGGCGCGCGAGGACGTCGTCGCGATCTTCATTCTGCCGCCCTCGATGGCGGAGCTGCGCTCGCGGCTGGTCCGGCGAGCAGAGGACGAGCCGGAGGTGATCGCTCGCCGGCTCGCCAATGCCCGCGATGAGATCGCGCGCTGGAACGTCTACGACTACGTCATCATCAACGACGATCTCGGTGCCGCCTACGAGTCGGTTCGCTCGATCCTGGCGGCCGAGCGGCTGAAGCGCAGCCGTGCCACCGGCATGCCGGCCTTTGTTGAAACCTTGCTGGCCGAGCAGATCGGCTGATCAGCTCCGCGCCGCCGCCAGCGCGTTGGCAAGCGCGACGAAACCGCTGACCGAGACCTCCTCGGCCCGCATCGTCGGCGACAACCCGGCGGTCTCGATCATCGCCGCTGGGTCGGGGAGCACGGCTTTCAGGCTCTGGCGCAGCATCTTCCGGCGCTGGCCGAAGGCGGCGAGCGTCACCCGCTCGAGCAGGCGCCGGTCGCAGGGTTCCGGCTGCTGGCGTGGTACCAGCTGGACGATCGACGAGGTGATCTTCGGCTGCGGCACGAAGGCGGTCTTTGGCACGTCGAACAGGATCTTCGTCTCGCAGCGCCAGTTGGCGAGCACGGCGAGCCGGCCATAGGCAGCGCGCTGCTCCGGCTTCGCCACGATCCGCTCGGCGACCTCCCGCTGGAACATCAGGGTCAACGAGCTCCACCAGGGCGGCCAGGACCCGGCACTGAGCCAGCCGACCAGCAGCGGCGTGCCGATATTATAGGGCAGATTGGCGACGATCCGGGCGGGGCTGCCGCCGAGCAGGCCGGAAAGGTCGACCGCGAGCGCATCGCCGTCGACGACGTCCAGCCGGCCCGGATAATGGGCGGCGATCTCGGCCAGCGCCGGCATGCAGCGCCGGTCGCGCTCGATGGCGATGACGCGCCCGGCTCCGTTTGCGAGCAAGGCGCGGGTCAGCCCGCCGGGACCGGGGCCGATTTCGACGACGGTCTGGCCTTCGAGCGGGCCGGCGGCGCGGGCGATCCGGCCGGTGAGATTAAGATCGAACAGGAAGTTCTGGCCGAGCGCCTTCTGCGCCATCAGCCCGTGGCGCTCGACCACCTCGCGCAGCGGCGGCAATCCGTCCTGGGCGGCAATGCTGCTCATGCGGCTGCTCCGCGCTCGGCCGCAGCCATGCGGGCGGCCAGCCGCAGCGCGGCGCAAAGGCTGTCCGGCCGCGCGATGCCCTTGCCGGCGATGTCGAAGGCAGTGCCATGGTCCGGCGAAGTCCGGATGAAGGGCAGGCCGAGCGTGACGTTGACGCCGTCGTCGAAGGCGATGGTCTTGATCGGGATCAGCGCCTGGTCGTGATACATGCCGAGCGCCACGTCGTAGCCGGCGCGAGCGCGCGCATGGAACAGGGTGTCGGCGGGATAGGGCCCGCTCGCCTCGATGCCGAGCGCTCGCAACTGGTCGATCGCCGGTGCGACCACTGCCGCATCCTCCTTGCCGAGCGCGCCGCCTTCGCCGGCATGCGGGTTGAGGCCGCAGAGCGCCAGCCGTGGGCGTGCGACACCGAAGCGGCGCTTGAGATCGACGGCGGCGATCCGGCCGGTCTCGACGATCAGCTCGGTCGTCAGCTGCTCCGGCACCGCCTGCAGCGGGATGTGGATGGTGACCGGGATGACCGCGAGTTCTTCCGACCAGATCATCATCACAGGCCGCGATGTCGCTTCGCGTCCGCGACCGGCGAGCTCGGCCAGGAATTCGGTATGGCCCGGATGCTGGAAGCCGGCAGCGTAGAGCACGCTCTTGGCAATCGGGTTGGTGACGAGCGCGGCGGCCTTGCCGGTCTCGACGGCTTCGACCCCGCGTTCGATCGCTTCGATTACGCCCGCCGCGTTGGCAGGGTCAGGCCGGCCGGATTGCGCCTGCGCGCGATGCTCGAGCTCGATCACGGGTAATGCGGTGTCGAAACAGGCCTCGGCCTCGTCCCAGTCGACGCTGCGCAGCGGAACCGGCAATCCCAGCCGTTCCGCCAATGCCGAAAGCGTCGCGCTGTCGCCGAGATAGGCGAAGGGCGGGATGCCTCGCTGCTCGCGCTGCCGCCAGGCGGCAAGCGTGAGCTCGGGGCCGATCCCCGCCGGATCGCCTTGCGTCAGGGCAAGCAACCGGCGCAACTGCGCTTAGCGGCTGCTGGAGGAGACGCCGTCGCCCGAGCTGCTCGAGCCGAGACTCTGCGAATAGCTGATCTCGCCGAGCGTGCGCAGTTCCAGGCGGAACATGACGGTCCGCGTGTCGTTCGTTCTGGCTCCGTTGACCGCGCGATCGGCGTAGGACTGGATGTACGAGACGTCGAAGATCGTGCACTCGTCCTGATAGCGCAGCCCCACCGAAGTCGAGGCCGTCTGGAACGGGCCGGTGTTCGGATAGGTCGGGTTGGAGTAAGCGGCAGGATTCGACTGGTAGAGCGCCAGGGCGTCGCGGTAGCGCTCGCGATCGTATTTGTACTTGTCGAGATCGAACAGAACGCTGCCGCGCACGCTCCAGTATTGGGCGAACGAGACGGACTGGGTGATGCTCAGGCCTTCGCGGCGGCGGGTGATGCCCAGATCCGGCTGCGGCTCGTAGCGGCCGTATCCGACCGAGGTCGACAGGAATTTGTAGCTGAACACGGCCGAGGCATCGATGCGCTGTGCTTCGAAGTTCGACTCGTTGAAGCGCCCGCCAGCCTGGAGCAACAGGCCTTTGAAGGGCTGGTACTGCGCCTTGGCGACATAGTCGGAACGGCGGGTGTCCAGTCCCGAATTGAGGCCGGCATTGACGAGGTCGCCGCTGGCGTAGGAGTTGCGGCCGCCCAGGTGATAGGACTGCCCGACCAGCAGGTTGGCGTAGGACTCGGTGCCGAAGGTGCCGCTGTAGCGCAGGCCGACATTGGCGCGGCTGCCGCCCTCGACCCGATCGTAGCCCGAGAACTTGTTCCACTCGAACAGGTTGGTGTCGTCGAAAACCATGCTCTGTGAATCTTCGTTGGCGACGCGCAGGCTGTTGGTCTCGTTCGGCCGTGCGACGACCTGCGCGACCGGCTCGAGGATATGCGTGCCCCAGGAGGTCGAGGCGATGAAGGGGAAGCGATACATCAGGCCGATCGCCGGCATTGCACGGCCGAAGACCTCGTCCGATGCGTCGGCGATCGTCGTCACGTTGGCGTTGGCATATTTCGTCGTGTTCGGGTTGATCGAGAACAGGTCGGCCCTGAGCGAGGCGTAGGGCGTCCAGACCTGCCCGATCGGGTCGACGATGTTGCGCCGCCAGTCGACCTCGGCGGTCGCCCGCGAGATCGAGCCAGCGAGGCCGGTCACCAGGCACTTGCCCTTCTGATAGACGACGCATCCGTCGAACAAGGAGTAACCGAGCTGTCCCGCGCTGGCGTTGCCGGGATTGGTGATCAGATAGCTCTGATTGCTCGGTGTCAGCGCCTTGAAGGAGGCCGCCTCACGGGTCAGGCTCGTGAGGTTGACGGTGAACGACAGCTCGCCGCCGATCATCGACGGCTTGTGGATCCGCTTATTGTAATCGACGACCGGCGCGACGACCGGTTGCTGCTTCTGCCAATCGTAATAGGTCAGAGGCTGGAAATAATAGCCGCGCATGTCGAACCAGGCGTCCGCGCTCTGGCCGTTGAGCGAGACTGTCGAGGTCGATTCCTGCAAGTAGCTCGTGGTGGTGAGGCTCTCGCTGCGGATCCGGTAGTTCTTGAAGAAGTAGCGATCGGTCGCGCCGGCGACATCCCAGCTGAAGGTCCAGCGCGGGTTGAGGAAGACCTTGCCGGAGGTCTCGAGCGAGCCGCGAAAGGTGTCGTCGCCAGCCCCGAGCGGGCTTTTGAGGTAGGCGTCCTTGTCCTGCTGGAAGATGCCGGCGGCGCGGATGTTGTACGAGCCGTTGACGAAACGATGCCGCCACTCGGCCTGGCCGAGAAAGCCCTGGCGCGACAAATAGGTCGGCGTCACCGTCAGATCGTAGTTCGGCGCCAGATTGATGAAATAGGGCAGGCCGACGCCGTAGCCGAGCGCCGCGGTGTTGATGAACTTCGGCGCGAGGAAGCCGGTCTTGCGCTTAACGGTCGCGTCAGGTCCCGACATATAGGGGATGTAGGCGATCGGGACGCCGGCGAACTCGATCCGGGCCTCCTCGTAATAGATCATCTGCTCGGACTTCTTGTGGATGATCCGGGCCGCGCGCACCTGCCAGAACGGCGGGCGCTCGGGCTGGTCCACGCAAGGCTCGCAGGCCGTGTAGATGCCCTTGTCGAAGACGAAGACCTCACCGTCGGTGCGTTCGGCGCGCGGCGCCGAGAAGCGGGTCTTGTCGGTGTTCACGACGCGTAGCGAATCGATGAAGCCGTCGCGGAAGTCGTCGGTCAGATTGAAGCGGTCGCCGGTGATCACCGTGCCGTTGGATTCGGTGATGCGGGCATTGCCGGTCGCGACCACGCGCTTGCTCTGGCGGTCGTAGACGACACGATCGGCCTCGATCGTGCGGCCCTGATAGAGAATCTGGACATCGCCGACCGCGGAGACGGTGTTGTTGTCCTTGTCATAGACGAGCTCGCGCGCGTCGACGACCATGCGTTCTCCGGGCTTACCGGCCGGAGCTTGGGCATAGGCAAGACTCGTCCAGCCGAGGACCGGGGCGAGCGTCGTCACCAGCGCGGTCGCAGCCGCAAGGCGCCGGATGCGTCTTACGCCGGAAGCCATGAACTCAATCCAAAATTAACCATAGCCACCGTATTCTCAGCCATCTTCCTGATGGAGGAGCGCAAGCGCGCCGAGCAGCGTGCCCACGGTCGCGGGCAGCCAAGCGGCCACCGAGGCGTTGACGATCCCCGATGAGCCCAGCTCCTCAGACAACTGTGTCGCGACATAGAGCACGAACCCCGCAGCGACGCCACCTACCACCAATCTGGTCACACCACCAAACCGGAAAAATCTTAAGGAAACGGATGCCGCTACCAGGATCATGGCGATCAGCAGCAGCGGCCGTGCCTTGAGCGATTCGTAACGCAGCTCGTAGCGCGTCGTATCCAGCCCAGCCTTCTGGGTTCGATCGAGCACGGCCGGCATCGACCAGAACCCGACCGAGTCAGGCGGGGTGAAACTTTGTCGCACCTGGTCGGGCTCCAGCGTCGTCGCAACGAGGTATGTCGAGTACGTCTGTGGCTCTTCCGTGGCCGAGGTGACACGTGCCTCCGACAATTCCCAATAGCCGCGATAGAGCACGGCCTGCTTCGCCTCGATGCGCTCTCTGAAGCCGCCATCGGGCGAGAAGGCAAAGAAGGCGACCTGGGCGAGCCCGACGCCTCCATCCAGCGCTGCGGCCGCCCGGATGATCGCCTGGCCGTCGACGCTGCGCTGGCGAATCCAGATTTCCTTGCCGACGACCTGCCCGGTTTTGGCGAAGAGCGAGACTTCGAGCACGGTGGCGCGCTGTTTCAGTTCGGCTGCGATCGGATTGTAGATGCCGACCGAGACCAGTCCGACCAAGCCGGCGACCAGCGCGGCCGGCTGCAGGAACTGCCAGGCGGAGATGCCGACCGAGCGGGCGACCACCAGTTCGAGCTTTCGGCTGAGGTTGAGCAGGGCGAACATCCCCCCGAACAGCACCGCAAACGGGAAGATCTGTTCGGCGACGGAGGGCGCGCGGTAGAGCGCGAGCTGGATGATGCTGGGCGTCGTCGCGGTCGGGGAATCGCCGGCGCGGCGCATCAGCTCGACGAAGTCGAGCGTCGCGATCAGGAAGAAGAAGGTGCCGAACACGCTCAGGATCGCGCGCAGGAAACGCTGCGTCAGATAGCGGCCGAAGGTCTTGAACAGTAGCATCAGGCGCGCCGGAAACGGGCCGCGAGGGCGAGGAAGGGCGCGATCAGCGGCTCCGTCAGCTTGTCGATGAAGACACGCGTCCGCGAACCGAAGCCGATCGCAAGGGCCGCCAGCAGGATCGTACCCAGCGGCAGGACGTAGAGCAGGACGGCGGCGACGGGGGAGCGCACGCTGGCGGTCCAGGCGGCATAGGCGCCGATCCTGATCGCGCCGACCAAGAAGATGGCGATCTGGATCGCGGCGGCGCGCCCTTGCCGGGTCGTGCGGGCCTCGCCGAGGATGGCGAAAGCAACCAGCATGAAGGCGATCGGGTAGAGTGGCGCCGATAGGCGATTGTGCAGTTCGGCCCGGAAACGCCCTTCCTGGATCTTGTAGTAGGGCTCGTTCTTGTCCTGTGTGAGCAGCGCCCAGGTCGTCCGTTCACGCGGCTTGTAGATCACCTTGGCGCCGTCCTCGCCACCGGCCCCGTCGGAATCGCCGGTCAGCGCCGACAGATTCAGCGCGTAACGCTCGAACGAGATGATCGAGCTCGAATTCTGGTTGCGGCTCTCGCGCTGGATCGTGCCTTTCTCCAGCATCAGGAAGCTGTTGCCGTCAGCCTCGGCCGACTGGCCGCGCTCGGCGATGTAGACGGCTGGCTGGTTGGGATCGCGCCGGTCCTGCATGAAGATGCCGAGCAGCGCCTGCCCCTGCTTTTCGCGGTAATGGAAGGTGACGCCGGAATCGAGCGAGACGAACTGGCCTTCCTTGATCACGTTGGCGACGAAGTCGGCGCGGATCAGCGTGATCAGGTCGCGCAGCGCCCGGAAGCCGGCGGGCATCACCACCAGCGACATCCAGCCCACCAGCGCGGCGGTGATCAATGTCAGCGCGAAGAAGGGGCGCGTCAGCCGGTGTGGCGCGACGCCGGCCGCGTTCATCACGATCAGCTCGGAATCGCTGTTGAGCTTGTTGAGCGTGTAGAGCGTCGCCATGAACAGCGCGACCGGGGCGATGCCGGCGATCAGCGCCGGCAGCGACAGCAGCGTGACCGTGAAGAAGATCAGGATCGTCTGGCCCTTGCCAGTGATCAGGTCGACCTCACGCAGCGCCTGCGTCACCCAGATGACGCTGGTCAGGCCGACGAGCAGAATCACCGCCGCGCCGGCGGCGATCTTCAGGATGTAGCGGTCGAGAAGTCCAAAACGCACGAGGGTGACGATCCCGGGGCCTGCATCCTTGAAGAAGGCGCTCCCCTTGGACGGCTCGCCTCGAACTCCCTATGGTATAGCTTCGATCATGGCGCAAACGGGAATCGTTTGTGGCCTTTGCTGGCCTTCCGGGGTCGGCGCCCCGCAAGTCTTTTTCCCGCAACCCGTGAGCCGTCGATGTCGCAGCGCCTGAAGCTTGAGGTCAAAGCCCTGAACGCCATTGCCGGGGAGGATCTGGTCATCCTCGTCTCGGACAGGCTGGCGCCGCCGAAAGTGGCCGAGGATTGGATCGGCTCGGGCGCCCATGCCCTGATCGCGCGTGCCGCTGCCGCGGAACGCTTCAAGGGCAAGGCGCTGTCCGGGCTGACGCTGCTTGCGCCGGAAGACGCAGGCTATGAGCGTCTGATCCTGGTCGGAACCGGGCCGGAATCGGAGCGCGACAAGCTCGATTTCGCCGCGCTCGGCGGCGCCATCGCCGGCCGTCTCGGCCATGGCCGCAGCGTCGACATCATCGCCGCGCTGCCCGAGGGCGAGCTTGCCGCCGCCGATATCGCCGAGATCGGGCTCGGCCTTCGCCTCAGAAGCTATGCCTTCGACCGCTACAAGACCAAGAGCCGCGACAAGGACCAAAACGAGCCGAAAACGGTGACGCTCCGCGCGCAGGACCCCGCCGCGGTCAAGAAGGCGCTGAAGGCGCGCGAGGCGATCGCCGGCGGCGTCGAGCTCGCTCGCGATCTCGTGAACGAGCCGCCGAACGTGCTTTTCCCCGAGGAGTTCGCCGAACGCGCAGGCAAGCTCGACAAGCTCGGCGTCGAGGTCGAGATTCTCGACGAGAAGGAATTGAAGAAGATCGGCATGCGGGCGCTGCTCGGCGTCGGCCAGGGCTCGCATCGCGAGAGCCGCGTCGTGGTGATGCGCTGGAACGGCGGTGACAAGGGCGACAAGCCCGTCGCCTTCGTCGGCAAGGGCGTGACCTTCGACACCGGCGGCATCTCGATCAAGCCGGCCGGCGGTATGGAGGACATGAAGGGCGACATGGCCGGCGCCGCCTGCGTCACCGGGTTGATGCAGGCGCTCGCCGCCCGCAAGGCCAAGGTCAACGCCGTCGGCGTGATCGGCCTGGTCGAGAACATGCCAGACGGCAAGGCCCAGCGGCCTGGCGACATCGTCACCTCGCTCTCCGGGCAGACCATCGAGATCATCAACACCGATGCCGAGGGTCGGCTCGTCCTGGCCGACGTGCTCTGGTACACGCAGGAGCGCTTCAAGCCGGTCTTCATGGTCAACCTGGCGACATTGACCGGCGCGATTCTGGTCGCGCTGGCGCAAGAGAATGCCGGCCTGTTCTCCAATAATGACGAATTGTCGGAGCGGCTCTTCGCCGCCGGCAAGGCGACCGGCGAAACCGTCTGGCGCATGCCTCTCTCGGCGGCTTACGACAAGATGATCGATTCCAAGTTCGCCGACATGAAGAACTCGGCCGGCCGCCATGGCGGTTCGATCACGGCGGCGCAGTTCCTGCAGCGCCATGTCAACGACACGCCCTGGGCGCATCTCGACATTGCCGGCACCGGCATGGGCTCGCCGAACAGCGAGACCAACCGCTCCTGGGGCTCGGGCTGGGGCGTGCGCCTGCTCGACCGGCTGGTGGCGGATCACTACGAGAGCTGATTCGGCTCATCAGCCGAATCATACAAGGCATTGAACTGGCTTACCTTATGGCCGAGGTCCTGTTCTATCATCTGCTGGGACGCCCGCTCGAGCAGGTCCTTCCGACCCTGCTCGAGCGTTCGCTCGCCCGTGGCTGGAAGGCAGTCGTCGAATTGTCGAGCCGCGAGCGTCTGGCCGGGCTCGACGACCGGCTCTGGACCTATGCGGACGAATCCTTCTTGCCGCATGTGACGGCCGCCGAGCCGGACGCCGCCGCGAACCCGATCGTGCTCACCGCGAACTCCGACAATCCGAACGGCGCGCAGGTGCGCTTCTGCGTTGACGGTGTTCGCATTCCCGACGCATTGGACTCTTACGAGCGCGTCATCCTGATGTTCGATGGCGACGATCCCGATGCGCTCGCCTCGGCGCGTGAAGATTGGAAAAAGCTGCGGACGCTCGGCATCGCCGCCACCTATTGGCAGCAGGACGAGACCGGCCGCTGGGAGAAGAAAGCGTGAAAGTTCTTGTTGCCCTGGCCTTGGCGGCTGCGCTTGCCGGCTGTTCCGTCGACATGGGCGGGTTTTCCTTCGTTTCCAACGAGCGCGGCACCCGCACCAGCAGCGCCTCTGCCCGCGTCTCGACGCAGGAGGCGATGCTGACGCCGGAGGGCGAATGCAGCGCCGATGTCTCGCTCGATCCATCGACGCGCCCGCTGCCGAAGGAGATCGCGATCGGCATCACCGAGTGCGAGCTCGTCAGGCTGAAGAACAAGCGGCCGACCGACGTCCTGATTGGCGACAATGGCCGGGGTCAGCGCGAGGTGCAGGTGCTCTATTCCGAGCCGGCCAATCGCGAGATCTACATGTTCACCGACAACCGCCTGAGCCGGATCGTCAAGCCGGGCCAGCCCGAGCAGCAGGGCTGACGCTCGCCAGCTTGTGAACGCTCGGTTCGTCCGGGCTCCGCTAAGCGATCTGATCTGCCGCATGCGCAAGGATGGATCGCCAATGCTCGTATCGCTCGCCCGCTGGAGCCGCATCGCCGTCATGGCGCTTGCGGTCGCATTCGTCACGCCCGTCGCCGCCCAGCCGGCTGCAACTGCGGATACGGCGGCGAACAAGGCGCTCGTGCTCGCCTTCTGGCGCAACGTCTTCGATGCGCAGGACTGGACCAAGGCCAAGGGCTATTTGTCCGAGGGCTACATCCAGCACAATCCCAACGTCGCGAGCGGGTTGAAGGGGTTCACCGACTATTTTTCGAAGCTGTGGCCGGCTCCGAAGCTGGCCGGGAGCGTGGTCGAGACGCAGTTCGCGGCCGTTCTGGCTGAAGGTGATCTCGTCCAGCTGATGATGCGCCGCCCGCGCCCCGAACCGGCCGACGCGACCAAGACCTATGACAGCTATTGGTTCGACCTCTTCCGCGTCAAAGACGGCAAGATCGTCGAGCATTGGGATTCGGCGCTGAAGCCCGCCAAGTGACCGATTGATGAAGCTGGAGAGCGCTCAGGCGCCGCCAACTTATCGCTCAACATTTCTTCGGCCGCGGTGAGCGCGTCGGTCAGCCCGAGCAGCAGGGCTGACACGCGTTCATCGCGCGAGGAATCCGCCTCTGATGCGACCAAGGCAACCGTTCGATCGATTGGCTCGTTGATGAGGTGATCGGAACGGGCGATCGCGCAGAGACGGGAGTGTCGAGATGCAGCTTCAACGGCAGAGGTGGGTGGTATTCGGTGGCCTTGGGCTTTTGGGCGCTGCGCTCATGGCCTTGCCCGCAGCGGCTCAGGTTGTCGATTTCCGCTCCTCCGACCGCGAGATGAACCGCGCAATCGAGCAGGCACGCAAGACGTTGCCGGACTTTGTCGCGCTCTATCGCAGCGGCAAGGGCGAGCGTCATGCCGTTAAGGTCGCGATCCCCTATGACCGAGGGCGCGAACATATCTGGATGAACCTGACGGCCGTTGAAGGCGACGTCTTCATCGGCAAGATCGCGAACGATCCCGTCCATCTCGACAAGCTGAACCGGGGCGACGGCTACCGGGTCGGCAGCGCGATGGTCAGCGACTGGAACTATATGTCGGGCGGCCAGATGTACGGCAGCTACACGACCCGCGTCGCGATCAAGAAGCTCACCCCGACGCAGGTCAGGGAACTCGGCCTCAAGCTCGCGCCGCTGCCCTGAGAGCGCCTCACGCGCTCTCCAGTTCCTCGCTCAGCGTCAGCCATTCCTCTTCGGCCGCAGCCAGCGCCTCTGTCAGCTCGCGGCGCTGACGCGACAGCAGCAGTGCCTTTTCCGGCTCGCGCGCAAAAGCGCCGTTGGCGAGCGCGCCGTCGACCTTTTCGATCAGCCCGGTCAGCTTGGCGATGCGCGCTTCAGCGAGGTTGAGCTTCTGCCTGAGCGGTCCCTGCGCCTGGCGCTTTGCCGCCGCGCCCTTGCGCTCCTCGGCCTTGCCTGCGGCTTCGGCATCGGACTTGCCGCGCTGGGCCGGCTTGTCGCGGCCGAGCACGAAGTCGCGATAATCGTCCATGTCGCCGTCGAAGCTCTTCACCGTGCCGTCCCCGACCAGCCAGAGCCGGTCGGCGCAGGCCTCGATCAGGAAGCGATCGTGGCTGACCAGGATCACGGCGCCGGGATAGTCGTTGATCGCGTTGACGAGGGCGGTGCGGCTGTCGATGTCGAGATGGTTGGTCGGCTCGTCGAGGATGAGCAAATGCGGGCCGCCGAAGGTGGCGATGCCGAGCATCAACCGGGCCTTTTCGCCGCCGGAGAGGTTCTTCACCGGCGTGTCTGCCTTGTTGGCGGGAAAACCGATCTGCGCGGTGCGCGCCCGGACGCGCGCTTCCGGCGCATCCGGCATCAGCTCGCGGATATGGCCGACCGGGGTGTCCTCCATCCGCAACTCGTCGAGCTGGTGCTGGGCGAAATAGGCCGTCTGCAGCTTCGAGGAGCGCCGCATCTCGCCCGAAAGCGGCGCGAGCCGCCCGCCGATCAGCTTGCAGAAGGTCGATTTGCCGTTGCCGTTGGAGCCGAGCAGCGCGATGCGGTCGTCCGGCGCCAGGCTCAGATTGAGCCGCTGCAGCACCTTGCGCTCGCCATAGCCGGCGCTGGCGCTCTCCAGCACGATCATCGGCGGCGAAAGCGGCCGCTCGGGCGCCGGGAAGCTGAACGGCTGGACGTCGCGATCCTGGACGACCGCGATCTCCTGCATCTTCTCCAGCCGCTTGACGCGCGACTGGGCCTGGCTGGCCTTCGACGCCTTGGCCTTGAAGCGATCGACGAAGGATTGCAGGTGCTTGCGCTCGGCCTCCTGCTTCTCGCGTGCCTTGGCGAGATGCGCCTGCTTCTCGGCCCGGAGCTTCTCGAAATCGCTGTAGCCGCCGCGGTAGATGGTGAGCTTGCCCTGATCGAGATGCAGGATGTGATCGACGCAGGTGTCGAGCAATTCGCGATCGTGGCTGACGACCAGCACCGTATGCGGATAGCGCTCGAGATAGTCGTAGAGCCAGAGCGTGCCTTCGAGATCGAGATAGTTGGTCGGCTCGTCGAGCAGCAGCAGGTCGGGCTCGGAGAACAGCACGGCGGCAAGTGCGACGCGCATGCGCCAGCCGCCGGAGAAATCGGAGCAGGGGCGCTGCTGCGCCTCCTCGTCGAAACCGAGCCCGTACAACACGGTCGCGGCCCGCGCCGGAGCGGAATGGGCGCCGATATCGGCGAGTCGCGTCTCGATCTCGGCGATCCGCATCGGGTCGGTCGCGCTCTGCGCTTCCTTCATCAGCGCCGCACGCTCGATGTCGGCAGCCAGCACGACCTCGATCAGCGTTTCGGGCCCGCCTGGGGCCTCCTGCGCCACCCCGCCGATGCGCATGCCCTTTGGCAGGGCGACGTTGCCGCCTTCCGGAGAAAGATCGCCGGTGATGATGCGGAACAGCGTCGTCTTGCCGGTGCCGTTGCGGCCGACGAGGCCGACGCGCGAGCCGGTGGGCAGGAAGGCGCTGGCCTTGTCGAGCAACAGGCGCTCGCCGAGGCGATAGGTGATGTCATTGAGGGTCAGCATGGCGAGCGGGGTGTAGCGCGCTTTCGACCCCGCTGGAAACGGCATGACGACAGGAAATTGTCAGCGCGGCAGGCAAGAGCATGGCTGCCGCAGAGGCATGCCATGGTTTCTCCACTTTTCCGCCACGGCATGGCCGGGCGCTCGCGACACGCATGGACTGGGTAACGCACTGATTCGTATCGAGGATCCATGCAGTTCGACTCTCTGGTCCGGCGGCCGCGCCGGGTGTCGCTAGCAGCCGTCGCCATCGCGCTGTTCACCGTAGTTCTTGGCGGCGCCACCGCGCTCGCCGCCTTCGCGCCGCTGCCAGGCGTCTTGTAAGGCCGTTGCGGCGCGTTAGGCGCTTCAAGCAACGTTAACTGCGCTCGTGTTGGCTGTTCTCGTACAGTCGATGTCGGGCGGAGACCTGATTCGTGTTCAGTCTCAGGATCAGGCTTCCGGTTGCCATGCTCGCCCTGGCCCTGCTCGCCGCATTGGCAGTGGGCTCGTCCGCCTATCTCGCCGTCTCGAACTGGGCGCAGGGTGCCGTGCGCGAGCGCATGCACGCGCTGGCCGAAAGCCATGTCCGCGCCATCGAGCGGCGCTGGTCGCAACTGCGCGCCGAACTCGCCGTCCAGGCCCGCAGCGCCTTCACCGTCTCGGCGCTCGACGAGATCGGCAAATGGCTGGAGCTCGGCCCGCACGATTACCGCAGCATCATCGGCTATTATCAGGGTGACGGTTCGCTCTCGCTGGCCGAGCGCGTCGCCCGCACCGGCCGCGAGCACCAGCACGGCTATTCCTGGCGGCATGTGCCGGTCCACGAGACCTATTCGGCGGCTCTCAAGCAATTCAACTACGCCGATATCTACCTGGTCTCGCGCAAGGGCAGGGTGGTCTATAGCGTCACCAAGGGCCCAGAGTTCGGTCGCCTGCTGAGCGACGAGGATCTCGCCGGCACCGGGCTGGCAAGATCGGTGGCGCTAGCGCGCGGCAAGGCGGCCGGCGAGCAGGTGGTGCTCGACTTCGCACCCTATGACCCGGTCGGCGGCGATCCGCGCGCCTTTCTGGCGGCGCCCTTCTACGATGCCGAAGCTGGGACGGGCGAACAGGTCGGGACGATCGTCATAGCCGTCGACACGCGCCTGATCGACGACGTCCTCGCCTTCAACCCGGCCGGTTCCGGGGCCGAGCGGATCTTCGTCATTGGTTCCGACGGCTTCATGCGCTCCAATCCGGCTGCCCGGCGCAATAGCGCCTCACCGCGCGAAACACTCGATCGCAGTCGACTGGCCGGGCAGCCGGAGCATGCGCTCATCCGCATGACCAGCCATGACGGCCGCTCGCTTGTCGCCAGTGGGCAGGAGGTTGTCATTGGCGATTGGCGCTGGCTGCTCTGGCTGACCGAGCCGGAGGCGAACGCCTTTGCCGTCGTCGGCACGATCCGTAGCGCCGTCGTCTCTGCCGGTTTGCTGGTGCTGCTGCCCTTGTTCGGCATTGCGATCCTGCTCGGCTGGTCGGTGGCTCGCCCGATCGCACGGTTGTCCGACAGGCTGGCGGGCGTTGCCGCGGGCCGGACCGAGGAGGGCATTCCCGGAGCCGGACRCCGCGACGAGATCGGCGGCATCGCCAAGTCGATCGACATGATCCGCGAGACCTTGCGCGGCGAGGCGCAGCGACGGGAGGCCGAGCAGGGGATCCGCCTTGCCGACGCCGAGCAGCACCGCCGCGCCTTGCTGAACGAGCTGGCAGGCGAACTCGAGGAGTCGGTCAGGACCGTCTCGGCCTCCGTCTCTGTCTCAGCGGAGACCCTTGGCACGACAGCACATCAGCTTGCTGAAGGCGCGCGCGAGACCCAGGCCGGCGCCGCCGATACAGACGGGGCGACCGGCAATGCCATCCGCAGCGTTAAGTCGATCGAGCGCGCGGCGCAGGATTTGCTCGGCGCCGTCGACGCGCTCGCCGCCGAGGTGCGCTCCTCGGATGCGACCGCCGGCCAGGCGCGCGAGCATGCGGATTCGGTCAGCCGTATCGTCGATGGCCTCTCCAACGGCGCGGCGCGGGTCTCGGAGGTGGTCGGGCTGATCTCGGCCATCGCCGGCCAGACGAATCTGCTTGCGCTCAACGCCACGATCGAGGCGGCCCGCGCTGGCGAGGCCGGCAAGGGCTTTGCCGTCGTCGCCAACGAGGTGAAGTCGCTGGCGACACAGACCGCCACTGCGACGCAGGACATCGCCCGCCAGATCGAGGCGATGAACCAGGCGACCGCCGCGACAGTCGAGGGCATCACCGGCATCCGCGCGCTGGTGCAGGAGCTGAACGAGGCGACGCGCCGCACCAGCCAGACCATGCGGCGCCAGCACGAGGCAGCCCACGCCATCGCTGCCGACGTCCTCGCCGCGACTCAGGAGATCGTGCTGATCGGCCAGGCCACCAGCCAGGTCGCACTCGCCTCGCGCAACACCGCGGGCGCGTCGGACGCGGTGCTGAAGGCGGCGAGCGAACTGACCGGGCTGGCCCAGGCGCTGAATGCGCGTGTCGACCATGTCATCGGCGAACTGCGCGTGGCCTGAATGGCTTGTCGCGGGAGCCTGCGTTGGCTAACGCTCAGGGCATGAGCCACACCGCCTTCTACGCCGGGTCGTTCGACCCCGTCACCAACGGCCATCTCGATATGATCGAGGCCGCCTGCCGGCTGGTCGACAAGCTGGTCCTCGCCATCGGCGTCCACCCCGGCAAGACGCCGATCTTCTCCGCCGAGGAGCGGGCGGAGCTGCTGCGCGCCATCGCCGGCCCGGTCGCAGCGCAGTTCAAGACGCAGCTCGAGGTCACGACCTTCGCCGACCTGACCATCGACGCGGCCAAGCGCGCCGGCGCGACCATCCTGGTGCGTGGCCTGCGCGACGGCACCGACCTCGACCTCGAAATGCAGCTCGCCGGCATGAACCACACCATGGCGCCCGAGCTGCAGACCGTGCTGCTGCCCTCGACGCCGCAGGCGCGTCACATCACCGCAACTTTGGTGCGCCAGATCGCCGCGATGGGCGGCGATGTTTCCGCCTTCGTTCCGCCCGTTGTCAGCGACAGGTTGAAGGCGAAGTTCGCCAAGCGCTGACGCCCTCCGGACAATGCGATCTGCATTTTTCGCTGAATGCGATCTGCATTAGCGTTTGCAATTTGCAAACGCCGATGGTGTCTCTGGACTAATCTGAATCGGTGCGCGCTCGGTGCATCGCCCCTTCGACGAGTGTTCCATGCGCCTGTCCCGCTACTTCCTGCCGATCCTGCGCGATACGCCCAAGGAGGCGGAGATCGTCTCGCACCGGCTGATGTTGCGCGCCGGCATGATCCGTCAGCAGTCTGCCGGGATCTACTCGTGGCTGCCGCTCGGCCTGCGCGTGCTCAACAAGATCAGCGCGGTGGTCCGCGAGGAGCAGAATCGCGCCGGCGCCGTCGAGATCCTGATGCCGACCATCCAATCGGCCGATCTCTGGCGCGAGAGCGGGCGCTACGACGCCTATGGCAAGGAGATGCTGCGGATCAAGGACCGGCACGACCGCGACATGCTCTACGGCCCGACCAATGAGGAGATGGTCACCGAGATCGTCCGCTCCTACGTCAAGTCTTACAAGGATCTGCCGCTCAACCTCTACCACATCCAGTGGAAGTTCCGGGACGAGGTCCGCCCGCGCTTCGGTGTGATGCGCGGCCGCGAGTTCCTGATGAAGGACGCCTATTCCTTCGATCTCGACAAGGAATCGGCCCGGCACGCCTACAACCGCATGTTCACCGCCTATCTGCGAACCTTCACCCGGCTCGGCCTGAAGGCGATCCCGATGCGTGCCGACACCGGCCCGATCGGCGGCGATCTCAGCCACGAATTCATCGTGCTCGCATCGACCGGCGAGAGCGAGGTCTTCTGCCACAGCGACTACCTGACCTTCGACACGCCGGCCGCGGACACCGATTTCGACAGCGTGTCCGGCCTGCAGGGCATCTTCGACAAGTGGACGAGCCTCTACGCCGCCACCGAGGAGATGCATGACAAGGCCGCCTTCGAGGCGATGCCTGAGGACAAGCGCGTCTCGGCGCGCGGTATCGAAGTCGGTCATATCTTCTATTTCGGCACCAAGTACTCCGAGCCGATGGGAGCGAGTGTCACCGGTCCGGACGGCCAGCAAGTGCTGCTGCATGGTGGTTCCTACGGCATCGGCCCGAGCCGTCTCGTCGCCGCGCTGATCGAAGCCGGTCATGACGAGGGCGGCATCGTCTGGCCCGACGAGATCGCGCCCTTCGACATCGCCGTGCTCAACCTCAAGACAGGTGATGCCGCGACCGACGGCGCCTGCGAGCAGCTCTACAAAGGGCTCGCCGCGAAAGGCTACGACATGGTCTACGACGACCGCGACGAGCGCCCGGGCGGCAAGTTCGCCACTGCCGACCTGATCGGCATCCCCTGGCAGATCATCGTCGGTCCGAAGGGGCTGGCCGAGGGCAAGGTCGAGATCAAGCGTCGCGCCGGCGGCGAGCGCGAGCTGGTCTCGCTCGAGGCGGCGCTGGCGCGTTTCCCGGGCAAAAGTGCGGAGACGAACGCGTGAGCGGAGGAGGGCGGTCATGAGCGCCGTCGCCGAGGCTCGGGAGAGCGTGCCGACCGGCACGAAAGCCTTCGCCGGCTTCGAATGGCTGCTCGCCGGCCGCTATCTGCGCACGCGCCGGCGCGAGGGCTTCGTCTCGGTCATCGCTGGCTTCTCCTTTCTCGGCATCCTGCTCGGCGTCGCGACGCTGATCATCGTGATGTCGGTGATGAATGGCTTCCGCAAGGAGCTGCTGGAGAAGATTGTCGGCGTCAACGGCCACATCTTCGCGACCCCGATCGACCGGCCGCTCGACGATTACGAGCAGGTCGCGGCCAAGCTGCGCCAGGTGCAGGGCATCAAGCTCGCGATCCCGCTGGTCGAGGGACAGGCGCTGGCCTCCTCGCAGGTCGGCAATGGCGGCGTCCTGGTGCGCGGCATCTCGGAGGACGACATCAAGTCGATCCCCTTCATCGCGGGCAATGTCCGCCAGGGCACGCTCGACGGATTTGCTGCGGCCAACGGCGTCGCGATCGGCCGGCGGCTCGCGGGCTCGCTCGGCCTGCAGGTCGGCGACACCATCACCATCGTCACTCCGCGCGGCGCTTCGACGCCGTTCGGCACGGCGCCACGGATCAAGGCCTATCCGGTCACGGCGATCTTCGAGATCGGCATGTCGGAGTTCGACGCCTCCTTCGTCTTCATGCCGCTCGCCGAGAGCCAGGCCTATTTCAACCGCGACGGCGACGTGAACGTCATCGAGATCTTCATCGACAATCCCGATCAGACGCAGGCAGTGCGTGACCGGATCGAGGCCGATCCGCCGCGGCCGCTCGTGCTGTCCGACTGGCGCCAGCGCAATCGCACCTTCTTCAATGCGCTCGAGGTCGAGCGCAATGTCATGTTCATTATCCTGACCCTGATCGTGCTGGTCGCGACGCTGAACATCGTCTCCGGCCTGATCATGCTGGTGAAGGACAAGACGGAGGACATCGCGATCATGCGCACCATGGGCGCCTCGCGCGGCACGGTGCTGCGGGTCTTCCTGATCACAGGCGCAGCGATCGGCGTGGTTGGCACGTTCGCTGGGTTCGTCCTCGGTCTCCTCTTCGCCAAGAACATCCAGACCATCAACAAGGGCTTGAGCAAGCTGTTGGGTATCAATCCCTGGGATCCGACCGTGCGCTTCCTGAGCGATATTCCCTCGGTGATCGACTGGCGCGAGGTTGCCACCGTCGTGGTGATGACGCTCGTCCTGTCGCTGCTGGCGACGCTCTATCCGGCCTGGAAGGCGGCGCGGCTCGACCCCGTCAAAGCCCTGCGGATGGGTTGAGGACGCGACAATGGCAACCGAGACGCCGGCGCTCTTCCTCTCCCAGATCGAGCGCTACTATCCCCAGTCCGACGGTCCGCTCGAGATCCTGCGCAAGGCCGATTTCGCGATCTGGCCGGGTGAGCTCGTGGCACTCGTCGCCCCGAGCGGCACCGGCAAGTCGACCCTGCTCCATGTCGCCGGCCTGCTGGAGAGCCCCGATAGCGGCGAGGTCTTCATCGGCGGCGTGCCGACCTCGCAGCTCGACGACAAGGGCCTGACCCGGCTGCGGCGCACCGAGATCGGCTTCGTCTATCAGTTCCACCATCTCCTGCCGGAGTTCACCGCGCTGGAGAATGTCGTCCTGCCGCAGCGCATTCGCGGCCTCGGCAAGGCCGAGGCTGCATCGCGCGCGACCGAGCTGCTGAGCTTCCTTGGTCTAGGCGATCGGCTCGATCATCTGCCGGGCGAATTGTCGGGCGGCGAGCAGCAGCGCGTCGCCATCGGCCGCGCCGTCGCCAATGCGCCGCGCGTGCTGCTGGCCGACGAGCCGACCGGCAATCTCGACCCGCACACGTCACTGCACGTCTTCAACACGCTGGTGGCGCTGGCGCGCGCTTCGGGCCTGGCGGCGCTGATCGCGACGCATAATCTCGACCTCGCCTCCCGCATGGACCGCCAGGTCACGATCCGCGACGGAATGGTCGTGCCGCTGGGCTGAGATTTTGGCTCAGCCCCCGCCGCGGTCGTAGCACTCGGCGAAATAGAGCATGAAGGCGTCGACCAGCCCGTCCTCGTAAGGAGCGGTCTTCGCTTCCCAGCGCGCGACATAGGCGTCCCAGAGCTTGCCCTTGCGCGAGGAGAGCAGGCCATCGAGCCCGCGCCCGGCGTCGAGCCCCTCGGCGACCGCCTGCGGATCGAGGTCCTCGACCAGCATGCGCAGCGCGTGCTGCATCGCCGAATAGGTCTTGATCTGGTGGACCTTGAGGTCCCTGAAGCTCTCCTCGAACGCCTTCTGCGCGTTGAGGTAGCCGCTCGTCGGCCGGCCGAAGATCAGCTTCAGCGCATCCTCGATCGTCGGCGAGAACTTCAGCGGGTTATTGTCCTGCGCCTGGATCATCGTCTGGTTGGAGCTGCGCGCGATACGCTTGCTCTCGGCCCGCGCCGCCAGCAGCGCCTTCAGCTCGATGGCGATCAGGCGCATCAGCGCGCCGGTCTGCTCGGCGAAGGCGCCGGGATCCTGCCAGGACAGTTCCTCGGCCGGCAGGCCGGCTCCGCGGGCGAAGCGGGCGATGAACTCGGCCGCCGAGATCGACGGGCCACCCGCCGGGGCGCCCGTGGGCGGCGGGGGAGGTGGCGGCGGCGCCATGGGCCGGGGCGGCGGTTCGTAAGGCGCGTCGAAGCTCGGGCGTGCTGGCGGCCCGGCCGGCGCCTCGTCCCAGGGATTGCCGGCGGGCGCGGCCGAGGGGGGGCGGCGCGGCGTCGGGATCGGGGCGATCGGCTCGGGCTCGGGCACCGGCGGCGCCTGGTATGGCGCCCAGGCAAGATCGTCCGGCCGTGACGGTTGAGGTGGCGGAGCCGGCGGCGCAACATAGACCTGCGCCGATTCCGACGGAGTCGGGATATCGGCGGCCCAGTCGATGAACGGGGCGTGCACGGGCTGGTATTTCTGCGGCGGAATCAGGTCACGGCGGGCGATCGGCGGCGCCTCGTCGCCGTTCGAATCCCATAGCGATTCGCCGGGCGGCGGCGGCATCGGCGCCCGCTCTGCCGGGCCGGGCGCTCCGCGCTCGGCCTCGTCGATCGCGACCGCTATGATGTATTGGCCGATCTCGAGCCGGTCGCCATGCTGCAACCGATAGGGTGACTGCACCCGGTAGGCACCGCCATTGACGAAGGTGCCGTTGGTCGAGATGTCGCGCAGCCAGTAGGCGTTGTCGTTGAAGCGGACTTCGCAATGGCGCCCGGAGATGGCACGGCTCGGATCCGGCAGGCACCAGTCGAGATGCTGGTCGCGGCCGATATCCAACCCGCGCCCGCCGCTCAGCGTCACGCTGAGCGGGCCGCCATCCGGCAGCGAAGCCTGGTTCTCGATCGTCAGCGTCAGCGCCATGTCGGGCCGCCCGCCTCGTCATAGCCCGACACCGGCTGCCGCATCGGCGCCGGGGCCATGCTATGCTCTCGTCCTACCGCTTTCGTCATCGATCAGACGAATGCATGCTTCGACGCAATTTCGCAATGCGGCATCGCGCTCTGGCTCGGATACCCGTCCGAGTGCGGTTAATACCGCGATCCGCGCCGTCTGCGCGGTCAAGTCCGGTGGTGCGGGTACGGCATGGCTCGCCACCATGCTGCCGCCGGAATAGCCGGCCGCGAGCGCGACCCAGGTGCCGAGGCTGGCGTGATGGCCGCTTTCGCCGAGCGCCAGGGCAGCACGGCGCGTCTCGTCGGTCGGGTCGCGCACCCAGGTTTCGGCTGCCTTCAGGCCGGGATCGGCCGGGGCTCCGGGCGGCTGCATGCGCTGGACGCTCTGTAGGGCCCACCAGACCGTCTCGCGGCGGGGCATCAGGAAAGCGCAGAAGCCGATCGCGTCCTTGTGATCGCCCGCCGCAACGAGCTTGCGCAGGAAGCTCAGCGGCGGCTCGGTGGTCGGCGCGGTCTGGATGATCTCGCGCGCGGCGGGGAAGGTTTCGAAGACCTCCTGCGCCGTGCTGAACCGAAGTTTCGACATCGCGGCCTCAGTTGATCTTGACGACGCCGCCGGTGATGATGGTCGCACCGCCGCCGTTGATCTCGGTCTTGGCCGTGCTCTGCACCGTGATCGTCGGCGAGGAGATGGTGATGTTGGTCGGCGTCATCGTGATCTCGCTCTGGCCGCAGACCAATTTGATCTCGAGCGCAGCCTCGACATAGCGCTTGCCCTGCTTGACGTGCAGCTTGTCGCTGCCGCTCAGGATCTGGGTCGTGCGGGCGAAGTCGGTTGGACCACCCTCGAATTTCTTGCCGACGTCGCGGGTCTCGAGGTTGAAGACCTCGGTCTTGTGGTCGCGCTCGGCCTGCATGGAGAAGATCTCCTTGCCGGCCAGGTCCTCGAACTTGATCTCGTTGAACTTGCCCGACTTGCCGCCGCCATCGGTCGATTCCGATTTCAGGCCGGACTGGGTCTTGTTGGCCGGCAGGTCGTAGGGCGGCATGTGCTGGTCGTTGACCACGGCGCCGGTGATGATCGGCCGGTCAGGATCGCCGCCGATATAGGAGACGACGACCTCCTGGCCGATGCGCGGGATGATCTGGCCGCCCCAGTTCTTGCCCGACCAGGCCTGCGCCACGCGCACGCGGCAGGAGGTCGACTCCTTCTCGCGATCCCAGTGGAAGCGCAGCCAGATGCGGCCGTATTTGTCGACGTCGATGTCACCTTCCTCACCCTTGTTCTTCTCGCCGACCACCTTGGCGGTGTCGGGGCCGATATGGAGTGGGGAGGGCGTCAGCAGCGGGGCGCGGAAGCGCTTGGTGGCTTTCTGGAGCTCGTAGGAGCCGTGATAGATCGCCTGGTCGGTGCGCTTGGAGGAGCGATAGCTCTGCACGCCGTAGCTGTGCGTCGCCCGCACCACCAGGAACTCGGCGTTCTCCGAGCCGACCGGGTGATCGGCCAGCGTCATCAACGTCCCAGGATTGAGGCTTGGCGCATCGCCGACTGCGAGGCGCCGCTCGTCCTGCGCCTGCTCGGCCTGGACCTGGATACGGGCGAGCTTCTCGCCCTTGCCGCGGTCGAGATAGGCGCCGGGATAGTCGAAAGCCTCGTAGGACTTGGTGCGCGGGAAGCCGTCCTCGGCGCGCGCCGTCAGGTCCGAGGTTGATTTCTCGAAATCATAGTCCTTGATCTCGATCTTGCCGGTCCGCAGCCGCCGCTGCGCCGACCATTGCGTCAGATGCTCGATCCGGCGCCTCTGGGCCCCGTCCGTCGGCATGAAGGGGTAGGCGGCGCCGGCTCCGGTGAAGCTCGGCTCGGCCGCGGCAGTCACCGCATCATGCGAGTTGCGCGCATCCGAGAGGACCAGCTTGTGGTCCCCCTCCGTGTGCTTGAAATAGTAGTAGATGCCGTATTTCTCCATCAGGCGCAGGACGAAGTCGAGATCGGACTCGCGATACTGCACGCAATAGTCGATCTCCGGCGGCGGCTCGCTGACGCGATCCTCGAAGCTCGCCTTGTCCTCTTTCCCGAAGATCGTCTTGATGATGTCGAGCGCCGTCTTGTTCTTGAAGATGCGGCAATCGGAGCGCTGCGAGAGCAGCCAGAGCCAGGGCCGCAGCACGAAGCGGTAGTGGTCCAGATCCTTCTCCCGACCGAGCCACTGCGCCTCGACCAGCACGCCGTTGAAGATCCGGTCTTCACCGTTCTTCAGCGTCATTTTGATATGACATTTCTCGCCAATTAAATTTTGAAGATCGTCGCCTCGAGCAGTACTCACAGCCTCGATTTGATAGACAAACAATTCGCTGAGAGCTTCGCGCGCCTCAAACTTGAGAAGTGAGAAGACATCTTGACCCGCCGGTGTCGTAAAGGAGGCAAGTCTTTTCGATTGTCCTGGAGCGGCGGGCATCAACCAAACCTCGTGGCTTGCGACAAGAGACGACTATTGACGCAGCAAACGCTGCGAGGCATAATTCGCGCCGTCAGTCTTCAACCGCCTCAGCGAACCTAAACGGGAGGAAGACCGTGCGCAAGCAGGCCCTTGTCATGGTTAGTGCCGCTCTTGCCGCAGGCTTCTGCGTCCTGTCGCCGCTTTTTGCGCAGGCGCAAGCCTACAAGTCGGATGATATCGTCAAGCACTTCGGAGCCGCGAAGCCGAATCTCGGCGTCTCGCGCGGTCTGTGCGTCGGCACAGAGGCCGAATGCAACAAGGCCGGCCACGTCGTGAAACCGCCGACCGCCTTCGATCTCGTCGTCAAGTTCAAATACAATTCCGACGTGCTCGAGTCCGAGGCGCGGGTGAATCTCGACGAGTTCGCCAAGGCGCTGAAGGACCCGCAGCTTTCGGCGAGCAGCTTCCTGGTCGAGGGGCACACCGACGCCAGCGGCACCGCGGACTACAATCTGAGTCTGTCGGAGCGGCGGGCCAAGGCGGTCGTGCGCTATCTCAGCGAGCGTGGCGTCGATACCGCCAAGCTCGTGCCGCGCGGTCTTGGCCAGAGCAAGCCCGTCGTTTCCGACAAGTTCTCGGCCGATAATCGCCGGGTCGAGACGCGGCTGCAGGTGGAGTGACGGCCAGGCGGCCGGCCCGATAATCTCGATCGACCGTGAGGGGGCATGGCCGCGCTCAATTTCGCTGATCTGGCGAAGCCGATTTCGGCCGACGACCCCTGCGGTCCCGATCCGGATGCCGATCCCGACGTCATGAACGTCATGGCGCGCCTCGAAGTGGCGCTGCCGACCTCCTATTTCCGCCGCGACGACGAAGGGCGGCAGATTCCGTTCGATCGCAGCACGATCGATTTTCCCGTAGCCTTCGGCGATCTCGGCAAGGTGCTGAAGCAGAGCCGTGACCTGCGTGGCTTCGTCCTGGCGGGCAAGCTTTGTCTGCTCAATCGCGACATTGCCGGTTTCGCCGCGAGCCTCGGGCTGATCGTGAGCTATCTCGGCGATTATTGGGAGGAGGTCTATCCTCGGGCCGAGGACGGCGACTTCATCATGCGCGAGGTCGCGCTGCAGGGGCTCGACGAGAACGCCACCGTCGCCTTGCCGCTGCAGCATGCGCCGCTGTTCCTTAGCAAGCGGCTGGGACAGGTGATGTTCCGCAGCCAGCTCGTCGCCTCGGGCGAGCTGCGCCCCGGCGAGGATGAGCAGCACCCGGACGCCGGCGGGATCAATGCGGCGCTGAAGGAGGCGGAGCTTTCCGACCTGACGTCTATGCTCGGCCATGTCAGCGCGATCCGGGACGCCCAATCCCGGTTGCGTGCGATCTGGAGCGAACGGCTCGGCGCCGACCAGGCGGTGACCTTCCCGCGGCTGGCCGCCCTGGTCGGGCAGATCATCGTCTTTCTCGAGGCCGCGATCGAACGGAAAGCGCCGGGCGGGCAGGGTGTTGCCGTCGCCGACGCGCCTGCTGCCGGCGGCGGTGTTGCGGCTGCTGGGCCGATCGCGGCTGCGGCGCTTCCGGCCGGCGTCTGCACCTCCGTCGACGAGGCCCAGGCCGCGCTCGCCGGCTGTCTCGGCTATTTCCGCCGGGTCGAGCCGTCCAGCCCGGCCGTGCTGTTGATCGGGCAGGCGCAGCGCCTGATCGGCAAGTCGCTGATCGAGGTCATCCAGATCATGTTCCCGGAGCACGTCGACAAGGCGATGCTCGAGATCGGCGACGACACGAAATACCAGCTGCCGCTGGAACGCCTCGGTGGCGACGGTTCTGGCAGCGGCTATGGCGACGATAGCGGTGATGACGACGGCTACGCCTCCGATGGCGACGAAGAGAGCTCGTCCTACGACGACGAGGAAAACTCGTCGGATGCCGAGGAGACGGACGCCGGGGACGGAGCTGACGAGGAAACCGACGACGAAGGGGAGCAGGGCGCCGACGAGGAGGCTGAGAGCGAGCAGCCGCGGGCCGAGACCGAATCCAGAGCGAGCGCTTCCGCGGCGGCCGCATCTGTGCCTGCGATCACCATCGCGAGCCGGGCCGAAGCGATCGCCCGGATGAAGGCCGTCGCCGGCTTCTATCGTCACGCCGAGCCGTCCAATCCGGTTCCCTTATTGATGGACAAGGCCTGCGCGCTGGCACAGCAAGATTTTCTCTCGCTCCTGAGCGATATCCTCCCTGAAGTCGGCATAAGGCAGAGCAGCGGCGAATAGGCCGCGACGGTCCCTTCGTGGAGCGCCGCGCCTCATTCGTTCGGTGGATGCGATAACGTCATCCACCTGCAAAGCTGAGCTGGCTGAATCACCTCATGCAGCCGATGCGAGCAGTTCGACGAGAACTGTCAAGCGGTCGGCAAGTGTGTATGGTATAGCGAGCTCGATCGTAAGCGTGGCATCACGCTCTCCTTGCGTGATGCCTCTAAAGGAAGGGGCGCCGTCATGGCCGGAGATTCGGGGCAGAAATTCATTCGCCGCAACAGGCCGCCGCGGGTCCACATTACCTATGAGGATCCCTACAATGCCGATCAGAAGGTCGAGCTGCCCTTCGTGATGGGGGTTCTCGCCGATCTCTCGGGCAATGCCTCGGCGGTCGAGAAGCCCGACGTCGGCGAACGCAAGTTCCTCGACATCGACATGGACAATTTCGATCAGCGCATGGCCGCGATTGAACCGGGCGCGGCCTTTGCCGTCCCCAACCGGCTCGGCGATGGGAGCGACAAGCTCTCCGTGTCGCTGAAGTTCAAGAAATACGAGGACTTCAACCCGGCTGCGATCGCCCGCCAGATTCCGGCGACGGCCAAGCTGCTGGAGGCGCGCGAGCAGCTCGCCAACCTCCTGCGCTACATGGATGGCAAGGTCGCGGCCAGCGACCAGCTCAAGGCCCTTCTGGCTGATCCGCAATTGATGGCGGCGCTGAAGGACAAGCTCGGCGAAAAGCCGGCTGGTGACGACAAGCAGGACGGTAACGGGTAAGCGAGGCGGCCATGGCGGAAGCACAGATCCAACACCCCGGCGCGGCAACTGCTGAAACGCAAGGCGCCGACGATTTCTCGGCACTGCTGAAGCAGAGCTTCAAGCCGAAGACCGAACGAGCGGCGAGCGAGGTCGAGAATGCGGTCGCGACCCTGGTCAACCAGGCTCTCGCCGACTCGACGCTGATCAAGGGCGACGTACTCGACACGATCGAGGAGATGATCGCCCGGCTCGATGCCAAGCTCAGCGAGCAGATGAACGAGGTGCTGCACGCACCGGAATTCCAGAAGCTCGAAAGCGCCTGGCGCGGCCTCAACTACCTCGTCTTCAACTCCGAGACCGACTCGCAGCTGAAGATCAAGGTGATGAACGTCGGCAAGACCGAGCTCTATCGCAACCTCAAGACCTATCCCGGCGCCCGCTGGGACCAGAGCCCGCTCTTCAAGCAGCTCTACGAGCAGGAGTTCGGTCAGCTCGGCGGCCAGCCCTTCGGCGCGCTCGTCGGCGACTATCACTTCAGTCACGCTCCCACGGACGTGCAGTTGCTGCGCGATCTCTCCAAGGTCGCGGCCGCCGCTCACGCGCCGCTCTTCACCGGCGCCGATCCGAACCTGATGGGCATGGACTCCTGGACGGAGCTCTCCAACCCGCGTGATCTCGGAAAGGTCTTCGACACCCCCGACTACGCGGCCTGGAAGGGCCTGCGCGACGCGGCCGACTCCCGTTATGTCGGCCTGTGCCTGCCGCGGGTGCTGGCGCGGGTTCCTTACGGCGCCAAGTCGGAGCCGGTCGAGGAGTTCGCCTTCGAGGAGGACACCGACGGTCACAAGGGCGAGAAATACGCCTGGATGAACGCAGCCTATGCCATGGCGGTGAACATCAACCGGGCCTTCAAGGAGTATGGCTGGTGCACCCGCATTCGCGGCGTCCAGTCGGGCGGCGAGGTCCTCAACCTGCCGACCCACACCTTCCCGACCGATGACGGCGGCGTCGACCTGAAGTGCCCGACCGAGATCGCGATCAGCGACCGCCGCGAGGCGGAGCTGGCCAAGTCCGGCCTGATCCCGCTGATCCATCGCAAGAACACGGACAAGGCGGCGTTCATCGGAGCGCAGTCGCTCTACAAGCCCAAGGCCTTCTTCGGGCCCGACGGCGTCGCGGCGACTGCTTCCGACAATCTGTCCTCGCGTCTGCCTTACATGTTCGCCGTGTCGCGCTTCGCGCACTATCTGAAGTGCATGGTTCGCGACAAGGTTGGCTCCTACAAGGAGCGCGAACCCCTGCGCCGCTGGCTGCAGGAGTGGATCACCGAATATGTCGACGGCGATCCGCTGAACTCCAGCGAGGAGACGAAGGCGCGCAAGCCCCTGTCCGAAGCGCGCATCGACGTCTTCGAGGACGAGGAGAACCCCGGCTACTACTCGGCCAAGTTCTACCTCCGGCCGCACTTCCAGCTCGAGGGCATGGATATCGGTCTGAGCCTCGTCTCGCGCCTGCCGGCGCCCAAGACCTGAGACCCAGGCGCGTTCCAAGGCGCGCCGGCCCCCCAGGACAACTGTTGGCCCTGCGCTTATCGCGCAGGGAGAGTGGCGACGCATGGGGGGAGCTCTCCAGGCGACGCGAGTTCTATGCCTAAATCACCGCAATCAGCCAATCATTGGAGAGCATCATGGCAAGTGACTTCCTGCTTGAGATCGAAGGCATCAAGGGCGAAAGCCAGGACGCCAAGCACAAGGACACGATCGAGATCGAGTCCTTCTCCTGGGGTGTCAGCAACTCCGGCACGCATGCTGCGGGCCATGGCGGCGGCGCCGGCAAGGCCAGCTACCAGGACCTGCACTGCACGGCGAACGTCAACAAGGCCTCGCCGACGCTGATGCTGAAATGCGCCACCGGCGAGCACATCAAGAAGGCCGTGCTGCACGTCCGCAAGCAGGGCAAGGGCCAGCAGGAGTTCTACACGGTCACTCTCGAGGATCTGCTCGTGTCGAGCTATCAGTCGGGCGACTCGACCGGTGGCAACCCGGTGCCGACCGACCAGTTCTCGCTGAACTTCGCCAAGATCAAGTACGAGTACAAGCCGCAGAACAAGGACGGCTCGCTCGGCTCGACCGTGACCGGCACCTACGACCTCAAGAAGAACCAAGAGTAATACGCCATTCCAGCCGGGTCCGCTCAGGCGGGCCCGGCTGGAGGGCAGCTTCCGGCGTCTTGCCTCGACCGGCGTCGCCGATCCTGTCACGCTCCGCACGGACTCCCCGCGATTGCGGCAGCAATCACCGGGAGTCCGTCGCATTGAGCAGCTTCGTTCGGGATGACCCATATGCTCGACCCCAAGGCGAAGAACCGATTGCGACCGCCGTTGATGTTCGCCTTCCGCGAGGCGCATCGCGCCAAGGACGCCAAGGTCCAGCTCGACCTGCGCGACGCCGGCGGCGAGCGCGTGGTCGCTGGACGCCGCGCCGCACCGCGGACCGCGATCACCGAGAGCAAGCTGCGCCAGGAGATCGCGATCGACCTCGAAGCTCTGGTCAACACGATCAATTTCGGTTCCTCGACCGATCTGTCGCGCTTCGAGCATGTCCGCCGCTCCGTGCTCAACTGCGGCTTTCCGGACGTCCAGAACAAGTCGATCGATGAGCACCGCGTCGGCGCGATCAAGGACGAGCTCGCGCAGGTGCTGCTCGCCTACGAGCCGCGGCTCATGAAGCAGTCGATCGTGGTCGAGCGCGACGAAGGACTCGATAAGGCGGAGCTCAAGATCCGCTTCATCGTGCGGGCAGATCTCAATTGCGAGCCGTTGAATATTCCGGTGCAATTCGTCGCCGATGTCGAGCTCGACACCGGCAAGATCGCGATCAAGAACCGGTAGCGTGGAATGAACCAGGAATTCCTCGATTTCTACAATCGCGAGCTCAGGCTCTTCACCGAGCATACGAAGGAGTTCGCCGAGGAATACCCCGGCATCGCCGAGCGGCTCGGCGGGCTGGTCGGCGAGCGCATGGACCCGATGGTCGGCGGCCTGCTGGAGGGAGCGGCCTTCCTTGCCGCGCGTGTCCAGCTCAAGCTCAAGCACGAATTCCCCGAGTTCACCAACAATCTGCTCGAGCAGCTGATCCCGAACTATCTGGCGCCGACGCCGTCGGCTCTGCTCGCCGGGATCGCGCCCACCTATGGCGATCCGGCTCTGCGCGAGGGCGTCGAGGTGCCGCGCGGCTCCTATCTCGACGCAACCTATGTCGAGCGCGACCGACGCGTCGCCTGCCGCTACCGGCTGAGCTCGCCCGTCACGATCTGGCCGTTCGAGGTCGCCTCGGCCGAATACATCGCCGCGCCGGGGCGGCTGCAGGCGCTGGGGCTCCCGGCCGATGGGCGGGTGCTGTCTGGACTGCGCCTGTCGCTGACCCATCGCATCGCCAGCGACCCGGCCGAGGAGCCATCGCCGGAGCAGGCGAGCAAGCTGCCGAACAGCTGGTTTGCCGGCTGCAAGACGCGCGATCTCACGTTGCACCTGCTCGGCACGGAAGCCGATGCGATCGCGCTCTACGAGCAGATCTTCGCCGATCGCCTCGGTCTCTATTTCCGCTATCTCGACGAATTCGGCGATCCGGTGGTGCTGTCGGGGGCGGAGTGTGGGCTGGAGCAGATCGGCTTCGATGAGGACGAGGCACTGCTGCCGGCAGATACGCGGGTCTTCCGCGGCTTCGACCTGCTGCGCGAGCAGTTCTGGTTCCCGCGCAAATTCCTCGGCTTCAAGCTGACCGGCCTCGACAAGGTGATGTCCCGGCTCAAGGCCAAGACGGTCGACATCATCTTCGTCTTCGATGAGGTCAATACGCGCCTGCCGGCGGCGGTCCAGCGCGAGCTGTTCGCACTCTATGCCGCTCCGGCGGTGAACCTGTTCGAGAAGACGACCGACCGCATCCCGGTACGCCGGAACGAGCACGAGTATCACGTCGTACCCGATCGCAGCCGCATGCTCGACTATGAGCCGCACTCGATCCTCGACGTCTATGCGCATTATAGCGGCGGCCGCGACAAGCAGCCGGTCCACCCGCTCTATTCCTCACCCGAAGGCGCTTCGCCGACCCATGGTCTGCTCTATACGCAGCGGCGGCTGCCGCGCCGGCGCTCTTCGGCCGAGCGCCGCGAGGGGCGGGCGTCCGACTATACCGGCACCGAGATGTTCATCTCGCTCTACGAGCCGGCGACGGTCTCCGATGCCGCAGCCGTGGCCGAACTCAGCATCCGGGCTCTCTGTTCCAATCGCCATCTGACCGAGCATCTGCCGACCGGGGTCGGCGGCGCCGATTTCCGCCTGATTGACAATGTCGTGCTCGACGTGACCTCCCTCGCCGGGCCGACACCGCCGCGCGAGCCGATCGTCTCGCAGCTCCGGCTGCGTTCGGAGACGGCGAGCACCGGCGTCGTCACCTGGCGGTTGATCAATCTGCTCAGCCTCAACCATCTCGGCCTGGTCCAGCGTGGCGCCGGCGAGAACGCCGAGGCGCTGCGCGAGATGCTCTCGCTCTTCGCCGACCTCGCCGACAGCGCCACCGAGCGCCGCATCCGCGGCATCAAGAGCGTCGACAGCCGCCCGGTGATCCGGCGGTTCCCGCAGCGGGCCGGGACAGGCGCCGCCCGCGGGCTCGAGATTACCGTCCTCTTCGACGAAAAGGCGTTCGAGGGCAGCGGCGTCTTCCTGCTGGGGGCGATCCTCGACCGCTTCTTCGCTGAATATGCGGCGATGAACCATTTCACCCAGACGGTGATCCGCACCGTCGAGCGCGGCGAGGTCATGCGCTTTCCGCCGCGCGCCGGCACGAGGCGCATCCTGTGAACAAGAGCGCGCCAACCCTGCCGCCACCGGCCGCGCTCGACGATCTGCGCGTCGAGCCGCCCTTCGTCGAAGGGCTGCGGGCCGAGCCCTGGCGGCATGATTTCTACGCGGCGCTGCGCCGGATCGAGCGCAGCTTCCCCGAACGCGAGCGCATCGGCGACGTCGCCGCCAGGCGCGACGAATACATCGCGCTCGGCGAGCAGCCCTATTTGGATTTCCCAGCCTCGACCATCGCCGAGGCCGATCGCGACCTGCAGGGTCGGCTGCGGCTCTTCGTCAAGTTCCTCGGCCTGCTCGGCCCGCAAGGTGCGCTGCCGCTGGCGACGACCGAGGAGAGCTATCACTGGCAGCTCGTCCGCGACGACGCCTTCCCGCGCTTCCTCGACATCTTCAACAACCGCTTCCTGCAGCTGTTCTACCGGGCCTGGGCGGATTCGCGGCCGGTTGCGCAGCACGACCGGCCCGACAGGGACCGCTTCATCGCCTATGTCGGCAGCATGACGGGCCTGGGCTCGCAGCCCTATCAGAACCGTGACAGCGTCCCCGATCCCGAAAAGCTCGCCCATGCCGGGCTCACCGGCGCGCAGGCCAAGTCGGCTTCGCGCCTGCGCAGCCTGCTCGCCGGCCTCTTCGACATCGAGGTCGAGGTCGAGCAGTTCGTCGGCATGCGGCTGGTCTTCGACCCGGAGGACCGGACCAAGCTCGGCCGCGGCCAATGCGCCCTGGGCAGCAATGTCCTGCTCGGCGCCAGCGTCTACAGCGTCGAGGACAAGTTCCGGGTCAAGCTGGTCGCGCGCGACCTCGAGCAGTTCAACCGGTTCCTGCCGAATGGCGACCGCTGCGAGCCTTTGGCCGATGCCGTGTTCTTCTATCTCGGCGAGCAGTTCGAATGGGACGTCGAGCTCGCTTTGCCGGTCGGCAAGGTCCAGCCGATGCAGCTCGGCCGCTCCGGCGCGCTCGGCTGGTCGAGCTGGATCTCGCCGAACTGGAACGTCCCGGACGGCAGTCTGCGCCGCGATGCCCGTTTCCACCCCGCCGAACGCATGCGCCAGAAACGCAGCCGGAAAAGCCAGAACTTGACCAAGCAAGCTTCCACCAAGCCAGCTTCATCGAAACAAACCTGATCCAAAAAGACAGACGATAGGGGACCGCCATGGCCGACATCAGTCTCGAAGCCGTCACCGGCAAACTCAACCGCGTCGGCTATGAAGCCTTCATCCAGGCGCTGCGCCAGGCCAAGGGGGCCGGCAACCGCAATGTCGAGCTGGCGCACTGGCTCGCCCAGATCCTGCAGCGGCGCTCGACCGATATCGGGTTGACCGCGCAGCATTACGGCCTCGATATGGCCCGCCTTGCGACCGATATCGGCGGCGTCATCGAGGGCTTTCGCAAGAACGAGACGGAGATGCCCGGCGTCGCCAACAACGTCGTCGACGTGCTCGACCGCGGCTGGCACTACGCCACCCTGTTCTTCGGCGAGACCCAGATCCGGAGCGGCCACGTCCTGGTCGCGGCGCTGAAATCGCTCGAGCTCAAGCGGGCGCTGACCGGCATTTCCAAGGAGTTCGGCAAAATCCCGGTCGAGGAACTCGCCGCCGGTTACGCCAAGATCTGGAAGGACTCCGAAGAGGAGAACCTGCGGCCGATGGACGGCTCGGGGCTGCGCGCCGCCGGCACGCCGGGCGCCGAGCAGGCGGATGGCGCCAAGGGCACCACCGCGCTCGACCGCTTCTCGCAGGACCTGACCGAAAAGGCACGCTCGGGCACGATGGACCCGATCCTCGGACGCGACGACGAGATCCGCCAGGTCATCGACGTGCTGATGCGCCGGCGCCAGAACAACCCGATCCTCACCGGCGAGGCCGGCGTCGGCAAGACCGCGATCGCCGAAGGCTTTGCCCAGCGCATCGTCGCCGGCGACGTGCCGCCGCCCTTGCGCGGCGTCAAGGTCTGCGCCCTCGACATCGGCCTGATGCAGGCCGGCGCCTCGATGAAGGGCGAGTTCGAGCAGCGCCTGCGCTCGGTCATCGACGAGGTCCAGTCTTCGCCGACGCCGGTGATCCTGTTCATCGACGAGGCGCATACGCTGATCGGCGCCGGGGGGCCTGCCGGCACGGGCGACGCCGCCAACCTGCTGAAGCCCGCTCTGGCCCGCGGCACCTTGCGCACTGTCGCGGCGACGACCTGGTCGGAATACCGCCAGTATTTCGAGAAGGATCCGGCGCTGACCCGGCGCTTCCAGCCGGTGCAGGTCGATGAGCCGGACGTCGTGCGCTGCTGCACCATGCTGCGCGGCCTGATCGGGCCGATGGAGAAGCACCACAAGGTCCGCATCTCCGACGCTGCCATCGTCGCCGCCGTCCAGCTCTCCTCGCGCTATATCCCGGCGCGCCAGCTGCCCGACAAGGCGGTGAGCTTGCTCGACACGGCCTGCGCCCGCGTTGCGATCAGCCAGACCGCGACACCGGCTGCGATCGAGGACGCCCGTGTCGCCATAGCGGCGCTCGAAAAGGAGAAGATCGCCCTGATCGCAGACAAGGATCTCGGCGACGCCACCGACGAACGCCTCGGCAAGATCGACGAGGAGAGCGCTGCGCTGAAGGCGAAGCTGGAGACGCTCGAAGCCGACTGGGCCTCCGAGCTCGCGATTGTCGAGGAGATCACGCTGCTGCGCGGCAAGCTCGGCGAGAAGGCGGCCGCTGAGGCTGCAACCGCCGACGGCGAGGCAGCGGCCGAGGCTGCGCCTGCCGAGGCGCCGGCCGATCCCGAGGCGACGCGCGCCAGCCTGCGCGAGAAGTTCGACACGCTCGGCGCGATCGATCCGGCCAACCGGATGATCTACGCCCATGTCGACGAGCAATCGGTCGCCTCCGTCGTCTCCGACTGGACCGGCATTCCGGTCGGCCGCATGGTCAAGGACGAGATCGAGACCGTGCTCAACCTTGCCGCGACGTTGAACAAGCGCGTGGTCGGGCAGGGGCACGGCATCGGCATGATCGCCAAGCGCATCGAGACCAGCCGCGCCAAGCTCGACAATCCGAACAAGCCGATCGGCGTCTTCATGCTCTGCGGCCCCTCCGGCGTCGGCAAGACCGAGACGGCGCTGGCGCTGGCGGAATCGCTCTATGGCGGCGAGCAGAACGTCATCACCATCAACATGAGCGAATTCCAGGAGGCGCACACCGTCTCGACGCTGAAGGGAGCGCCTCCCGGCTATGTCGGCTATGGCGAGGGCGGACGCCTCACCGAGGCCGTGCGCCGCAAGCCCTATTCGGTGGTGCTGCTCGACGAGGTCGAGAAGGCCCATCCCGACGTGCACGAGCTGTTCTTCCAGGTCTTCGATAAGGGCCAGATGGAGGATGGCACCGGCCGTCGCATCGACTTCAAGAACACGCTGATCATCCTGACCTCGAATGTCGGCACCGACGAGATCATGCGCATGGCCGGCGACGAGAGCAGCCGCCCGGATTCCGAAGAGCTCGCAATTGCGCTGCGGCCGGCGCTGCTCAAGGTCTTCCCGCCGGCGCTGATCGGCCGTCTGGTGACGATTCCCTACTATCCGCTTTCCGGCGAGATGCTCGGCGGTATCGTGCGCCTGCAACTCGGGCGCATCGGCAAGCGCCTGCGCGACAATCACAACGCCGCCTTCACTTATGACGACGCGGTGGTCGAGCACATCGTCGCCCAGTGCAACGACCCGGATTCGGGCGGGCGCATGATCGACAACATCATCACCAACTCGATGCTGCCGGCGCTCTCACGCAGCATCCTCAACCTGCAATTGGAGAAGAAGCCGCTGACCGAGGCGAAGGTCACGATCGAGGACGGCGCCTTCCACTACGCCTGTAGCTGAGGAGCGGCCGGCGCGATCGTCATCGCAAGCGTAAGCGACGCAATCCAGGGCGGCCGCGTCCGGCCGCACTGGATTGCTTGGTCGCTGGGCTCCACGTGGCGATGGGGCAGAGGCCGGGCTCAGCGAAAGTATCGCTGTCGGCCTGTGTCTGAGGTATACTTGCGCAGCGGGATCGGAGCGGAAACAGAGACGTGCAACCGGTTCGCCTGAAGCGACGGCCTGACGAGGCTGCGAGTACACCCTCTCTCCAGCCGGAGAGCGAGACGCTGCGGCGTCCGCGTAGCGGTGGCGGACGGTCGGGGTCGGGACGCGGCAGCGTGCTGCCCTGGATTCTGGCTGTGCTGGCGATCGTCGGCGCCGGCGTCACCGGCTATCTGCTCTATGAAGAGAAGAGCCGCGTTGCCGCGCTCCAGCAGGAGCAAGCCATCCTGCAGAGCAGTTACGACGAGAAGCTCAAGGCACTGCAGCGCCGCCTCGTCAGCGCCATCGTCGCCTCCGGCAATTCGCCCGGCCTGCCGTCGCAGCCGGGCCAGCCCGCGGCCAGCGGCAAGGCGGGCGACCAGCTCGCCGACCTGATCACCCGCCAGATCGAGCTCGAGGCCCGCCAGGCCCTGCTCGGTGCGCTGACCGGCCAAGCGGTCGGACCGATCCTGCCGCAGGGCGGCGCCAGGGCGCAGGGCGGCAATCAGTTCGCTGACGGCCAGAACGTCCTCGACCGCGTCAATCCCGCCATATTGGCGCAGCAGCGTCGTCAGGTGGCGGCGGCGGTCAAGGCGAGCGAGACGATGTCGCTCGACCAGCGCATCGCCATACTCGGCCAATCGCTCGACCGGGTGCAGAACGGCCAGAACCAGCAGCTCCCGGCGCTCGGGCGCCAGCTCGTCGGCCGCGTGCAGGAGGTGAAGACGGCGCTGTCCGAGATCGGGCTCGACCCCGCCAAGGTCAAGCTGCCGCCGGGCCAGCCGGGCATGGGCGGCCCGCTCATACCGATGACGGTGAAGCCTGGCACCTTCGAGCACGCGCTGATGCAGCTCGGCGAGGCGCGCGCGCTCTTCGGCCGCTGGCGTGATCTGGCGATCATCGTGCCGTTCCAGCGCCCGCTCGAAGGTGACGACAGCACCACCAGCAATTTCGGCCCGCGCTCCGATCCGTTCACAGGCGGCACGGCGATGCATGCCGGCATGGATTTCCGCGGCGAGACCGGCACGCCGATCCGCGCGCCCGGGGCAGGAAAGGTGCTGCGTGCCGAGGTCGCCGGCGGCTACGGCAATCTGGTCGAACTCGACCACGGCAATGGCATCACCACGCGCTACGGCCACCTCTCGGCCTTCGACGTCAAGGAAGGGCAGCTGGTCGCCGCCGGCCAGATCATCGGCCGTGTCGGTTCGACTGGCCGCTCGACCGGCCCGCATCTCCATTACGAGACGCGGCTGTCGGAGGAGGCGCGCAATCCGCTGAAATTCATCCAGATCGGCGAGAAGCTGACGGTCGGGCCGAGCGGCCTACGCTGAGTGAGCGCAAGGCGGGGGCCTGGCGCCTAGCTGGAGCTCACGAAGAAGGACACAAGCCGTTCGCTCAGTTCAGCTGGGCGCTCTTCGGGAACATAGTGCCCGCTATGCGAGGCGATCCAGCCCTGTGGATCTGCCGCGACCCGCTGCATCGTCGCGAGTGCTGCGCCGCGATAGCCGTGCTCGGCGCCGATTGCCAGGACCGGAAGCGTCAGCTTGCGCCCGCCGAAATCCAGATTGTCCTGAAGGTCATGTGACAACAGGGTTCTGTAATAGGCGAACATGCTCCGCAGGCAGCCGGGGGCGGCCGCTGCCGTGGCATAGACCGCGATGTCCGTCTCCGCGACGGCCGTGCGGTCCCACAGCCCGACCTTGTCGCGATGAAGCATATGGCGGATGAACATGTGCTCGCGGCCGGCGACCAGGGCCTCGGCAATGTCGCCCGCGGCGTTGAAGCCGAAATGCCAGCTCCCACCCTGCGCGATGTTCATGGCGTTCTCCTGGCCGAAGCCGGGCAGGCCGGATTCGATGAACACCAGGCCCTTCGCCCGCTCCGGCCATTGCGCGACGAACGGATAGGCCACCTGTCCGCCCATGTCGTGACCGACCACCCAGCATGACGGGATGGCGAGACTGTCGAGCAGTTCGAGCAGGTCGCGTGCGACGCTCTTCTTGTCGTAACCGTCCGGCGGCTTCGAGCTGTGGCCGAAGCCACGTAGATCCACCGCGATCGTCCGGTACCCGGCTTGTGCAAGCAGCGGTGCGACGTGCCGCCAGGCATAGGATGTCTGGGGCCAGCCATGCAGGAGCAGGACCGGCTCGGCATCCCGGGACCCGAATTCCGTCAGATGAAGCCGGATCCCGCTGGGCAGGAATGCCGCAGCAGGACGGACCTCGTTCCGATCACCAGCACTCATCGACGCTCTCGCCTCCGCTCCGACGTCGATAGCGCCCCGGCAAGACCAGCTGCAAGTGAGAGATCAGGCATCCCGATCTCACCTGGCTATCAGGTTGCGCTTGAACCGACTTCCCGCCACGCGCTTCCGGTATCGTAGAAGAAGCGCTCTTCGGCGATGCGGTCGCCCCGCCAGCGCTGGAAGGCGAGCTCTTCGAGCCGGCGCGTCACGCCTGTCTTGTCGGTCGCGTCGAAGATCCAACGCACGACGACATGGTCTCCGTCGACCAGCACCGCGACGGGCGGATGCGTGTGCATCTTGTTGAGCCGCTCCAGCGCCCGCGCTTCGTGAGCCATCAGCACTTCACGGCCGCGGCGCGGCTCGTTGGCGTTCTCCTGCATGGTTGCGTCGTCGGTGTAGAAATCGCGGATGGCGCCGACATGGTCGCCGCTGACCACTGCGGCGACGAAGGCATCCACTCTGGCGCGCTCAGGCATAGTCATCTCCATCTCGTCCAGCCGAGATGGAGAGACTAGCTGCGTCCACAACGGAGCCTGTCAGCATCAGCTCCGGCGCTCGGGCGCGCCGGGCTTGGTCGGGCTTTCCGGTGCGACTGGATCACTGGCGGGAAAGGTGTCCTCCAGCGCCCGGTCGAGCTGACGGTCTCCCTTGCCGCCCGCCTTCTTCTCGTCCTTGCGCTGCTCGCGCTGCTCCTTGCGCAAGCTCTCCACCGCCTGGTTCGCGGAATGTGCCACGGCATTCCCCCTGTTGCGTCGCAGGGCCAGCCTGCATGTCCATTCAACGCAGGAGCCGGAGCGAAAGTTCCTATCGCAACGGCTCAGACGCGCCTGTGAGTACGATGCGGAGTACGTGGAGCAGGAAGGATTTTCTCCTTCTTCCTCGAAATAAGAAAATTCACGCTATCTGATGTAAATTGATTGGCCGGCATTCAGGTTATATGTGGATTGTTCGATTTACAGAACATCCCACTGACCGTTGGTACGGCAGGTGGCGGCAGGCGAGGGTGGCGTCGAGCTGTCCGCGTCGACCTCGCCTGCGCAGAGCAAGCACATGTTCGAGTTGCAGGACCAGGCCGAAAACCTCAATGCTGCGTTCGGAACGTCGGATGCAGCCGAGCGCCTCGCGGGATTGGTGCGGCAGATCGCAGGCCGCCTCGTCTTCACCACCAGCTTCGGCCTCGAGGATCAGGTCGTCACCCACCTGATCGCCACGCAGAACCTGCCGATCGAGATCGTCACGCTCGATACCGGCCGGCTCTTCGGCGAGGTCCATGCGCTCTGGGCGGAGACCGAGGCGCGCTACGGCATCACGATCACGCCGTTCTATCCGCGCCACGACGCGGTCGAGGCCTTCGTGCTCGGCCACGGCATCAACGGCTTCTACAATTCAATCGAGGCCCGCAAGGCCTGCTGCAATGTCCGGAAGGTCGAGCCGCTCGGCCGGGCGCTCGCCGGAGCCGCCGCCTGGATCACCGGCCTGCGCGCCGACCAGTCGGCCGCACGCGGTGGCGTCACGCTCGCCGAGGCCGACCGGGAGCGCGGCCTGATCAAGCTGACCCCCCTGCTCGACTGGTCGCGCGATGAGGCGCTGGCCTTCGCCCGCAAGCACGACGTCCCGCTCAACCCGTTGCACGAGCGGGGTTTCCTCTCGATCGGCTGCCAGCCCTGCACCCGCGCCATCCAGCCGGGCGAGCCGGAGCGGGCGGGGCGCTGGTGGTGGGAAGAAGAGGCCGCCAAGGAGTGCGGCCTGCATGTCGGTCCGGACGGCCGGCTGGTGCGGTCCAAGCCGGCCGCGGAGGTTTTGGCGTGATCCAGCTCAGTCATCTGCAGAAGCTCGAAGCCGAGGCGATCTTCATCATCCGCGAGGTCGCTGCGACCTGCGAGAAGCCTGTGCTGCTCTATTCGATCGGCAAGGACTCGGCGGTGCTGCTGCATCTCGTCATGAAGGCCTTCTATCCCGGCAAGCCGCCATTCCCGCTGCTCCATGTCGATACGACCTGGAAGTTCCGGGACATGATCGCCTTCCGCGACCAGACCGCCAGCCGGCTCGGGCTCGACCTGATCGTGCACATCAACGAGGAGGGCGCGCGCACCGGCGTGAGTCCGTTCGCCTCCGGCTCGCGGCTCCATACCGACGTGATGAAGACGCAAGGGCTGAAGCAGGCTCTCGACAGATACGGCTTCGACGCAGCCTTCGGTGGCGCCCGTCGCGACGAAGAGAAGAGCCGGGCCAAGGAGCGGGTGTTCTCGCTGCGCTCGGCCCAGCACCGCTGGGATCCGAAGAACCAGCGGCCGGAGCCCTGGCGTCTGTTCAACACGCGCAAGGCGCAGGGCGAGAGCTTCCGCGTCTTCCCGCTTTCCAATTGGACCGAGAAGGACGTCTGGGACTACATCGCGCTCGAGAATATTCCGGTCGTGCCGCTGTATTTCGCCGCGCCTCGTCCGGTCGTACGGCGCAACGGCGCCTGGATCATGCGCGACGACGAGCGCATGGAGCTGCTGCCCGGCGAGACGCTGGAAACGCGCATGGTCCGCTTCCGCACGCTCGGCTGCTATCCGTTGACCGGGGCGGTCGAGAGCGAGGCGGCGAACCTCACCGACATCATCGCGGAAATGCGGGCGTCACGCTCCTCCGAGCGCGAGGGTCGTGTCATCGACCATGACGGCTCCGGCTCGATGGAACAGAAGAAGCAGGAAGGCTATTTCTGATGGCGGCGCTCGCGAAGTTGAAGGGCCAGCCCGCTCCGGCTGGCCAGCCGCATCCCGCCAACGACCAGAGCCAACGCACCGAGGGCAGCGCCCGCGCTTTGTTGCGTTTCATCACCTGCGGTTCCGTCGACGACGGCAAGTCGACGCTGATCGGCCGTATTCTCTACGAGGCCGGTGCGGTCTTCGACGACCAGCTCACCGCGCTCGACAGCGATTCCCGCAAATTCGGCACGCAGGGTGCGGCGCCGGACTTCGCCCTCCTTGTCGACGGTCTCACTGCCGAGCGCGAGCAGGGCATCACCATCGATGTCGCCTATCGCTATTTCTCGACCGACCAGCGCAGCTTCATCGTCGCCGACACGCCCGGCCACGAGCAATATACCCGCAACATGGCGACCGGCGCTTCGACCGCCGACCTCGCCATCATCCTGATCGATGCCCGCAAGGGCCTGCTGCCGCAGACGCGCCGGCACTCCTTCATCGTCTCGCTGGTCGGCGTCCGCCATGTCGTCGTCGCCGTCAACAAGATGGACCTGGTCGGCTATGACGAGGCGGTCTTCCGCCAGATCGAGCAGGACTACCGCAAGGCGGTCGCGGGCCTGGGGTTCGCCAGCATCGACTTCGTCCCGGTCTCGGCCCGCGACGGCGAGAACGTCACCAGCCTCTCCAAGCTGATGCCGTGGTATCGCGGACCGGCGCTGCTGCCTCTGCTCGAATCCGTCGTGGTCGTCGCCGAGGCGGAAGTCGAAGCCGGCTTCGCCTTGCCGGTGCAATGGGTCAACCGGCCCGATCTCGACTTCCGCGGCTTCGCCGGCACGGTCGCGCGCGGGCGGCTGCGCGTCGGCGATGCGGTCGCGGCGCTGCCGTCTGGCCGACGCAGCACGATCGCGCGCATCCTCGCGCCCTCCGGCGACGTCTCGCAGGCGAGCGCCGGCCAGTCGGTGACAGTCACGCTCGCGGACGAGATCGACATCTCGCGCGGCGACGTCATCGCCTCGGTCGCGCATGCCCCGATGGTGAAGCAGGAATTGCAGGCGCGCCTGCTCTGGACCGGCGAGGCGGCTTTGCGCGAAGGCGGCGAGTTCATCCTCAAGCTCGCCACTGCGAACGCCAACGCCCAGATCGTGCGGCTGCACCACAGCGTCGATATCGAGAGCTATGCCGAGGCGCCGGCGGAGAGCCTGGCGATGAACGGCATTGGTCTCGCGACGCTGACGCTCGACCGGCAGCTCGCAGTGCTCGACTACACTCATAGCCGCGAGCTCGGCGGCTTCATCCTCATCGACAGGCTCAGCAACCAGACGGTCGCCTTCGGCTTCGTCGAGACCCGCACGGCTCCGAACAAGGTTCGTTCGATCGCCGAAGCTGGCGGCGCCGCTCGTACGGTTCTGCGTCTCGTCGGCTGGCGTGGCGCGCAGGAACGCCGTGCCTGGTTCGAGGCGATGAGCTGGCGCCTGGCGAGCGGATTGTTCGTCTTCGCCGTCGTGGCGCTGTCGACGGGGCAGTGGGGTCTCGCGGCCGTGCTTGCACTCGGCGATATCGCGTTGCGGCCGCTGCTGAAGGGCCTGCATGCTCGCTTGTGGGCAAAGAAGGCGCCGCCTTCACTCTATGACGGGGCGGGCATCTGAGGCTTAAGAGCGCCGGACGGCCTTCTGCCGGCCCGGCGTTGCGCAAGCGGTGACTAGGCCGCCTGGGAATAGGTCGCGCCAGCAGAAGCCCTTGCTCCGAGCTGGTAGGTCTGGCCATAGGCCTCGGATGCACCGCTGATCTCAGCCGGCGGCGGTGGCGGAGGCGGCCGGTGCGAGGCGCGTTCTTCCATCTGCTTCTTGAAGTCGGCCATCTCCTCCTTGGAGACCTTGCCGTCCTTGTCCGCATCCATCGCGGCGAAGAGCCGGCTGAGCAGGCCGTTCGAGCTGTCTCCGTCGGGGGCGACCGCCTTCAGGAATTCGTCCTTGGCGACGCTGCCGTCTGAATCGGCATCGAGCTTGGCGAAGTAGTTCTTGTCCTCGCCATCCTTGGCGTCGGGCTTCTTCGCCGTCGTGGCGTTGGCCGTATCCGACTGGAGCATCAGCAGGAGGGCCTGCGTCTGCTGGTCGGCCTTCTCGAACTTCGCCTTGAAGGCGTCCGATTCCGCCTTGCTGACCGAGCCGTCCTGGTCAGTGTCCATCGCCTTGAACAGTTTCTCTGTCTTGGCGTTGTCGGCGCCTTTCGGCGCGCCGGCGGAGAATTCGGCGAGGTTGAGCACCCCGTCGCTGTTGCCATCGAGCTTGTCGAAGCTCGGCGGCTTTCCTGGCGGTGGCGGGCGAAAGCCCCCAGCGCCGCTGATACTCGTCATGCGATACTCCTGACGATGCACCGCCCGGACTGGGCGGCGCCGTCGAGTATCGTGGCTAATTCTTGGTAAATTCCTACGGGGAGATTTAGCCAGCCAGCACCGCTGTCGCCTCGATCTCGACCATCGCCTCAGGCTCGACCAAAGCGGGGACGGAGACCACCGCCATGGCCGGGAAATGTCGGCCGAGATTGGCGCGATAGGCCGGCCCGAGCTCGGCGAGGCTGTTGCGATAGGCCTCGATGTCGGTGACGTACCAGGTCAGGCGTACGATATCTTCGACCTTGCCGCCGCCGGCCTCGACCACCGCCTTGATGTTGGCGAGCGTCTGGCCGACCTGCGCGACGAAGCCCTTGGCGAAGACGCCCTGGACGTCCCAGCCGACGAGACCACCAGTCACCAGAACCTTGCCTTCGGCGACCATGCCATTGGCATAGCCGCGCGGCTGCGGCCAGCCTTCGGGCAGGACCGCGCGGGCGCGGCGCGAAGCGGAATCGGAGGGCGGGGTGCCGCTGGTCATGGGCGTGGTCTTTCTCAAGCAATAATCAGGAAGCCGAAGCTTCCAGGCGCGCGATCTCGCGCAGGGCGAAGCGCTGTAGCTTCCCGGTAGAGGTCTTCGGCAGGGTTGTCACGAAGGCGATGGCGCGCGGGTATTTGTAGGGCGCGATCGTCGCCTTGACGTGGTCCTGCAGCGCCTTGGCCAACGCGGCATCGCCAGTGAAGCCCTCACGCAGCAATACGTAGGCCTTCACGATCTGGCCGCGCTCGGGGCAGGGCGCACCGACGACGCCGCATTCGGCCACCGCCGGATGCGTCAGCAGGCAGGCCTCGACCTCCGGCCCGGCGATGTTGTAGCCGGCCGAGATGATCATGTCGTCGGAGCGGGCCTGGTACCAGAAATAGCCATCGCCATCGCGCAGATAGGTGTCGCCGGTGACGTTCCAGCCGTCGAGGATGTATTTGGCCTGGCGCGGATCAGCGAGATAGCGGCAGCCGGTCGGGCCGCGCACGGCGAGGCGCCCGGGCGTGCCGTCCGGCACCTCCTTGCCGTCCTCATCGACGATCTTCGCCTCGTAGCCGGGCACCGGCAGGCCGGTCGAGCCCGGCCGGATCTTGCCCCGCGGCGCGCCGATGAAGATGTGCAGCATCTCGGTGGCGCCGATGCCGTCCATCAATGGCAGCCCGGTCGCCGCCTGCCAGGCATCGAAGGTGGCCTTGGGCAAGGCCTCGCCGGCCGAGACGCAGATTCGCAGCGAGGAGAGATCACGCTCGCCGAGCTTGCCGAGCATGGCGCGATAGGCGGTGGGCGCGGTGAAGCAGACCGTCGCCCGGTAGCGCTCGATCGCCTCGGCGAGATCAGGTGGCGCGACCTTGGCCGGCAGGATGCAGGCGGAGCCGATTCGCAAGGGGAAGAGCACGATGCCGCCGAGCCCGAAGGTGAAGGCGAGCGGCGGCGAGCCGATGAAGCGGTCGTCCGGAGCAGCCTGCAGCACGCGCGCGCCATAGGCGTCGCAGATTGCCAGCAGGTCGCGCTGGAAATGCATCGTGCCCTTGGGCTCGCCGGTCGTGCCCGAGGTAAAGGCGATCAGGCAGACATCGTCCTGCGCCGTGTCAGCCGGCTCGAAGACTTCGTAGCCGGCTTTGCCCATCAGGGCTTCGAGCGCGCCGTCGCCCCATGTAATGACAGTCGAGAGTTCCGGCGCAAGTTGTTGTGCGGCCTTGAGTTCGTCGACCAGCGTCGCGTCGCAGAGCGCCAGACCGATCTTCGCCTTGCGGATCGGATAGGCGAGCTCGCCGGCGCGCAGCATCGGCATGGTCGCGACCACGACGCCGCCGGCCTTGAGCACTGCGAAATAGGTCGCGACCATCATCGGCGTGTTGGCGGCGCGCAGTAGCACCCGGTTGCCGGGCACCATGGCCAGATCACGGGTGAGCACGTTGGCGATGCGGTTCACGATTTCGGCGAGCGCCTGATAATTCCAGGTCTCGCTCGGGCCGATCACCGCATCGCGTTCGCCGCGCCCCTCGGTGACATGGCGGTCGACGAACTCGGTGACGACATTCAATCGCTCGGGATAGCTCAGCCCGGCGGCTGCGAGGTCGAGGCGCGGCCAGCTTTCGCGCGGCGGCAGATTGTCCCGCGCGAAACTATCCACATGTCCCGACCGCATGAGATCTGCGGTACCCATCTCGTTCCCCTGGTCTATTTTTCGAGCATGGTCCTGTCGCAAAGCCGGCTCCCCCGTTTGCGGACGATGCTCGTGCCTACTTCAGCAGGTCGCGTGCGATCACGACCTTCTGCACTTCGCTGGCACCCTCGTAGATCCTGAGCGCCCTGATCTCGCGATAGAGTTCCTCGACCTTGACGCCGCGGGTGACCCCGAGCCCGCCATGGATTTGCACGGCGCGATCGATCACCTTCTGGGCGTTCTCGGTCGCGACCAGCTTGGCGAGCGCCGCCTCGCGCGTGACGCGGGCTGCGCCGCGATCCTTGGTCCAGGCGGCGCGGTAGACCAGCAAAGCGGCGGCGTCGACCTCGGTCGCGCTGTCGGCGATCGCAGCCTGCGAGAGCTGGAGGTCGCCCAGCGTGCCGCCGAAGAGCTTGCGGTTCTTCGCATGTGAAACCGTCTCGTGCAGCGCGCGGCGGGCGAAGCCGAGCGCGGCAGCGCCGACCGTCGAGCGGAAGATGTCGAGCGTCGCCATCGCAACCTTGAAGCCGTCGCCCGGCCCGCCGATGCGGTTTGCCGCGGGGATGCGGCAGCCATCGAAGCGCAGGGTCGCCAGCGGATGCGGCGCGATCACGTCGATGCGCTCGGTGATCGAGAGGCCGGGCGTATCGGCCTCGACCAGATAGGCAGAGAGGCCGCGCGCCCCCGGCGCTTCGCCGGAGCGGGCGAAGACGACGTAATGGTCGGCGATGCCGCCATTGGAGATCCAGGTCTTCTCGCCATCGATCCGGACATGGGTATTGCCGTCCGGCGTCGCGGTCGTCGCCAACGCGGCGACGTCGGAGCCGGCCTCTTTCTCGGAAAGGGCGAAGGCGGCGATCTTGTCGCCGCGCGCCACCGCCGGAAGAATGCGCGCCTTCATCTCGGGTGAGCCGGCGACGGTGATCGAGCCTGTACCCAGCCCCTGCATGGCGAAGGCGAAATCGGCGAGCCCGTCGCGGGCGGCGAGGATCTCGCGTGTGAGGCAGAGCGTGCGCACGTCGAGCGCGGCATGCAGTCCGCCATATTCGGCCGGCACGGCGGCCCTGAGGAAGCCGGCTTCGCCCAGCGCTTTCACCCGGGCCCGGCAGGCCTCGTCGACATCGTCATGGGGCAGGCCGGGCAGGGTGGCGTCGGCCCAGTCTGAGAGCCTCTCCGCGAAATCGCGGTGATGCGCCTCGAAGAAGGGCCAGTCGAGCGTGTCGCCAAGAATACCGACGCCAAGAATGCCTGTGCCGAGCGAAACCATCTCAGTTGCCCTCGAACACCGGCTTCCGCTTCTCGGCGAAGGCGTGATAGGCGCGGGAAAAGTCCTCGGTCTGCATGCACAGTGCCTGTGCCACCGCCTCCGCCTCGATCGCGGACTCGACCGACATCGCCCATTCCATTTCGAGCATGCGCTTGGTCATGGCGTTGGCGAAGGTCGGCCCGTCAGCGAGCTCGATCGCGAGCGCCTGCGCCTCGGCGAGCACGCTCTCGCGGGCGATGAGCCGGTTGAGGAAGCCCCAGCGCTCGGCCTCCTCGCCCCTGAGCACGCGGCCGGTATAGAGCAGCTCGGCGGCACGGCCCTGGCCGATGATGCGCGGCAGCATCGCGCAGGCGCCCATGTCGCAGCCGGCGAGGCCGACGCGGTTGAACAGGAAGGCGATCTTGGCCTCGGCCGTGCCGAGGCGCAGGTCCGAGGCCATTGCGATGATCGCGCCGGCGCCGGCGCAGATGCCATCGATCGCGGCGACGATGGGCTGCGGGCAGGCGCGCATCGTCTTGACCAACTCGCCGGTCATCCGGGTGAACTTGAGCAGGTCCTTGGTTTCCATCGCGACCAGCGGTCCGATGATCTCGAAGACGTCACCGCCCGAGGAGAAATTGCCGCCGGCGCCAGTCACGACGATCGCCTTGACTGCCTCCTCCTTCTGCGCCGCCAGGAAGAAATCGGTCAGCTCGCGATAGCTTTCGAACGTCAGCGGGTTCTTCTTCTCCGGCCGGTTCAGCGTCACGGTCGCGACCTTGCCGGCGACGGTGAGCTGGAAGTGCTGTGGCTTGAAGCCAGAGAGCGGCAGGGTGACGGGGTTTGCGCTGGTCATTCGGTGTCTCCCGCCGCGGGCGGCGCGCCGTTCTGGCGATTGCTGATGGCCTGGTGCAGCGAGGTCTTGACCCCACCGAGCAGGCGGAAGAGCTGGCCGATCTCGGCCGGCCCGAGGCCGGCGAAGAGCTCGGCGATCCAGTCCTCATGGCGCTCGGCCATCGCCTTGAAGGCGCGCCGGCCCTGCGCGGTCAGCGTCAGCACCTGGACGCGCCGGTCCTGCGCCGCCGGGCGCTTGTCGACCAGCCCGTCGGTGAGCAGGCCGGCGACGACGGCCGTGACGTTGCCGTTCGAGACCATCAGCCGCTGTGAGACCTCGCCGACGGTCATGCCGGTGGTCGATTTTTCGAGCTGCGCCATCAGGTCGAAGCGCGGCAGCGTCGTCTTGAATTCCTCGCGCAGGCGGGTGCGGATCTCGCTCTCGATCAGGGTCGAGCAGGTCAGCATCCGCAGCCAAAGCCTAAGCTCATCCTTGTGGTCGCCGGGGCGTTCGCTTGCTTTGGTCTCGCGATCGAGCAGGGGGGCGTTGGACGGGATCTCCATGGTCAGAACTCCCCGCCATTGATCAGGATGGATTGCCCGGTGATGCCGCGGCTTTGCGGGCCGCAGAGATTGAGGACGGCGGCCGCGACTTCCTCCGGCGTGATCAGCCGGTGCTGCGGATTGTCCTTGGTCAGCTCGGCCAGCGCCTCGTCGCGGCTCTTGCCGGTCTTGGCGGCGATCGTGGCCAGGCTGCCGGCGACCATGTCGGTGTCGGTATAGCCGGGGCAGACGGCGTTGACGGTAACGCCGCTGCGCGCCGTTTCCAGGGCGAGTGAACGCACGAGGCCGACGACCGCATGCTTGGCCGCGACATAGGCCGAGACATAAGCATAGCCGCGATGCCCCGCGGTCGAGGCGATCGCGATCAGCCGGCCGGAGCGACGCTGGGTCATGGCGGGCAGGGCCGGCCGGAAGCAATTGACGGTGCCGATCAGGTTGATCTCGACCATGCGCCGGAATAGCTGCGCATCGCTGCGCTGGAAGCTGGCGCTTTCGGCGGCGCCGGCATTGGCGACGACGATGTCGAAAGGCTGTTCCGCGGCGAGTCCTGTCATCGCCTCGCTCACGGCGCTCTCATTGGTCACATCGACGGAACGGGCGGCATCTGCCGCGCCGTCGAGCACAGCCTGTTGCAGGATGTCGTGATTGCGGCCGATGATCGAGACGCGGGCGCCGGCCTGGCGCAGGGTGGAGGCGATGGCGCGGCCGATGCCGCGTCCGCCGCCGCTCACCAGGGCATGCTGTCTCGCCAGAGCCGATGCCATGCCGTTCACTCCCTCTTGTCAGTCAATATATTTTAGGTCTGAAACATTTTGCAAGAGGGAGAGTGAGGTATGGGTATGAGTACAAATATCGTCGATATGACAATCGATTATACTGAGTTTGAGCTGGATTGGCCCGCCTGCATCAAGGTCGGTAATGCGGCCGATCAGTCAGGGCTTGAGCCAAAATTATTTTAGGTTTAAAATGATTTCGTGAGCTAGGGAGAGCGTCATGCGCATTGCGGTGGTGGGCGGCGGGCCGGCAGGTCTCTATTACGCGCTGCTGATGAAGCGGGACTGGCCGGCGCTCGACGTTACCGTCTTCGAGCGCAACCGCCCCGACGACACGTTCGGCTTCGGCGTCGTCTTCTCCGACCAGACGCTCGACCTGTTCAAGGCGGCCGACCTGCCGAGCTATGAGGCGATCGTCCGCAGCTTCGCCTATTGGGACGATATCGAGATCCATTTCAAAGGCACGGTGCGTCGCGTGCCCGGCAACGGCTTCTGCGGCTGCTCGCGCCGCACGCTCCTGACGCTGCTGCAGGAACGGGCGCGTCAGGTCTGCGTCAAGCTGGTCTTCTCGCAGGAGATCGAGGATGTCGCTGCGCTGAAGCGCGATTACGACCTCGTCGTCGCCGCCGACGGCATCAACAGCCGCATCCGCGAGGGCGACCGCGAGCGCTTCGCACCTGAGGTTGATCTCAGGCCGAACCGCTTCGTCTGGATGGGCTCGACCCGGCCCTTCGACGCCTTCACCTTCTTCTTCAAGCAGACGCAGCACGGCGTCTTCATCGCCCATTGCTACCAGTACGAGCCCGGGCAATCGACCTGGGTGTTGGAAACCGACCCCGAGACCTTCGCCCGCGCCGGGCTCGAGGACCTGGATGAGGCCGGCACGGCCGCTTTCCTCGAGCAGGTCTTCGCCGAGGAATTGCAGGGCCACCGGCTGATCACCAATCGCTCGCTCTGGCGGCAGTTCCCGATGATCCGCTGCAGCAACTGGGTGGTCGACAATGTCGTGCTGCTCGGCGACGCCAAGGCAACGGCGCATTTCTCGATCGGCTCCGGCACCAAGCTCGCCATGGAGGATTCGATCGCGCTGCACCGCGCCTTCCATCGGGCCGGGCTCGACGTCAAGGCGGCGCTCGCTGCCTTCGAGACCGGGCGGCGCGAGGAGGTCGAGAAGACCCAGCACGCCGCCGACGTCTCGCTGGTCTGGTTCGAGCAGCTCAAGCGCTTCTGGGATTTCGAGCCGCTGCGCTTCGCTTTTGGCCTGATGACCCGCTCCAAGGCGATCACCTACGACAACCTTGCCCTGCGCGCGCCAGACTTCGTCGCGGCGATCGACAGGCTGGTCGCCGACGATCTTGGCGCCGACCAGGCGACGCGCCGCGACGGCACGCCGGTGCCACCGGCCTTCCAGCCCTTCGCCCTGCGCGAGATGAAGGTGGCGAACCGCTTCGTTGTCTCGCCGATGTGCCAGTATTCGGCGCAGGATGGCCTGCCAGGCGACTGGCATCTGATGCATTACGGCGCGCGCGCCATTGGCGGGGCAGGGCTCGTCTTCACCGAGATGACCTGCGTCTCGGCCGATGCCCGCATCACCCCCGGCTGCACCGGCCTCTACAATGACGAACAGGAAGCCGGCTGGAAGCGCATCGTCGATTTCGTCCACGGCAACTCGGCCGCGAAGATCTGCCTCCAGCTCGGCCATGCCGGCCGCAAGGGCGCCAGCAAGCTGATGTGGGACGGGATGGACCGCCCGCTCGCGGAAGGCGCCTGGCCGATCGTCTCGGCCTCGCCCTTGCCGTATTATCCGGAGAGCCAGGTGCCGCGCGAAATGACCCGAGCCGACATGGACCGGGTCAAGGCCGACTTCGTCGCGTCAGCCAAGCGCGGCCTGCGCGCCGGCTTCGACATGCTCGAGCTGCACTGTGCCCACGGCTATCTGCTCGCGAGCTTCCTGTCGCCGCTGACCAATCAGCGCGCCGACGAGTACGGCGGCTCGCTCGAGAACCGCCTGCGCTTCCCGCTCGAAGCCTTCGCCGCGCTTCGCCAGGCCTGGCCGGCCGACAAGCCGATGTCGGTGCGCATCTCGGCGACAGACTGGCAGGAAGGCGGCATCAGCGCCGAGGATTCGGTCGCGATCTCTGAGGCCTTCGCTGGGGCCGGCTGCGACCTCGTCGATGTCTCGACCGGGCAGACCACGCCGCGGGCCCGACCGCTCTACGGCCGCATGTTCCAGACCTCCTTCGCCGACCGCATCCGCAACGAGGCCGGTGTCGCGACCATGTGCGTCGGCGCCATCACCACGGCCGACCAGGCCAATACGATCGTCGCCGCCGGTCGCGCCGATCTCGTCGCGCTGGGGCGCCCGCACCTCGCCGACCCCTCCTTCGTGCTCAGGGCTGCCGCCTGGTATGGGGCGGACGTCGCGCAGCCGGTGCAGTACCAGCCCGGCAAGGACCAGCTCATGCGCAACACGCCGCGCGAGCGCGAGGAACTCCAGGACCTCAAGCTCAAAGCCAAGCCGAGCCGGCATGGCGGCACACCGGCAACTCCGATCGCACGGGCGGCGGAGTAGCCGGAACCTTATCACGCCATGGCGGGTTGATCTCCGAACTCATTGATCAGCTTCGGAGATTCGCCATGATTGCCAGGCCGACGATGCTCGCCTTGCTGACGACGGTCGTGCTCATGGTAACCGCTGCTGCGCAGACACCGCAGACCAGCAAGACGCCCGACAACTCCGGCGTCGGCCCGACTACGACGCATCCGAGCCAGGTCGACAAGGGTCAGAACATGATCCTGCCTTCGGCGGGACAGGCCGGGCAGTCGGCCGCGCCGACCATGGTCTACGACTGCAAGAACAAGCCACAGGATTGCACCATGCCGCCGTCACCGGGTGACAAGAGCAGCATGCCCAAGCAATCGTCGCCGCCGACGAAATAAGCTGGCTCATTGCATTCATGCAATTTATGATTGGATGCGCGCCGTCTTTATGGCGCGGACGCAAGGACTATCTTGGTGGGCAACGCAAGCGCTTCGTCAGATGAAGCGCGCAACCAAGGGGTCCACATCATGCAGCTCACTGGCATCCACCACGTCACCGCCATCACCGCCCAGGCAGCGCAGAACCGGCGCTTCTATGTCGAGACGCTCGGCCTGCGCCTGGTCAAGAAGACGGTGAACCAGGACGACACGTCTGCCTATCACCTGTTCTACGCCGACGTCGCCGGCTCGCCCGGAACCGACCTGACCTTCTTCGATTGGCCGACGTCTCCCGCCCGGCGTGGCACCAACTCGATTACCCGCACCTCGCTCAGGGTCGCCAGCGAAGCTTCGCTCGACTTCTGGCGTGAGCGGCTGACGGCGGCCGGAGTCGCCGTCTCCGACACGCGCCTGCTCAATGGCCGCGCCATCATCGATTTCGAGGATCCGGAGGGTCAGCGCCTGACGCTCGTCGTCGATGGCGGCGCGATCCCCTTCGTCGCCTGGGAGAAGAGCCCGGTTCCGGCCGAGCATCAGATCCGCGGCCTCGGGCCGGTGACGATCTCGGTGCCGCAGATCGAGCGGACCGAGCTTGTCCTGACCAAGCTGCTGGGGCTGGAGCGGATAACGGACTATCGCGATGCGGCCCACGGCTCCGGCGACATCCATGTCTTCCGGATCGGCGAGGGCGGCCCGGCGGCCGAGCTCAATGTCGCGGTCGAGCCCGGTCTTGCTCCGGCTCGCGAAGGCGCCGGCGGCGTCCACCACCTGGCTCTGCGGACGCCGAGCTTCGGGGAGTACGACGCCTGGGCCGAGCGGCTGCGTGCCTCCGGCTATCCCAATAGCGGGCCGGTCGATCGCTTCTATTTCCGCTCGCTCTATCTGCGCGAGCCAAATGGGGTGCTGATCGAGATCGCCAGCGACGGGCCGGGCTTCGCCACCGACGAGCCCTTCGAGACCATGGGCGAGGGGCTTTCGCTGCCGCCTTTCCTGGAGTCGAAGCGGTCGGCGATCGAGGCAGGCCTGAAGCCTCTGGTCTGAGGAAATTCAGGCTATCGAAACGCGCTGCGGCCACGCCGGCCGCAGCGCGAACGGCATTTCGTAAAACTGTTTCGATTCATCGGGAATTAACCAGGTTCGCGCTCAATGCGGAGACGAGGTTGGGGCCTCCCGAGACTGACGAACAGGCCGCTGCGGTCTGCCCGGCGCAATCGAGCGCGATGGCGAGACGAGTAGGGCGCTGCGCCTCAGTGGGAAGCCTGCACGGTGTCCCGAGGCGTTGCGTATGCGTAGCTCGAACAAGTTTGCCGGTTATTCCTATAGCCTGAAGCGCCGGCGCGGCAGCCCCTTCATCCGCCTTGGCGTCCTCGTGGCCGTTGCCGCCAGCGCGATGGCGGGTGTGTCGGTCTGGTCTAGCAGGCAGGCCGAGCAGGCGACGGCCACGCTGCCGCCGGCCCAGAAGCACGCGCTGGCCCACGTGGCTCCTGCCCACAGCGCGACGCCGCTGCTCCGTCCCGGCTATGTCGTCGGCTATGTCGCTCAGTCGCTCGCAGACAGCGCGCCGCTCTCCGGTCGCTTCCAGTCGGCGCCGCAGGCTGTCGTGTTCGATCCGGAAACCACCGGCTCGATCGCGCCGTCCGAGCCGGTCGCTCCGAGCGTGGCGACGACCACGATCGCGATCCAGCCCGCGGTCGAAGCGCCGCGGATCGCCCTGATCGCGCCGCGTCCCGTGCCGCGCCCGTCCGACCTCAAGCTGCCGACGCCGCCCGAGCCGCGCGTCGCGGCGCGCGCGACCTCGCGCCAGGGCAAGGACGTCGTCGCCAAGGCCGAGCCTGCTCCCGACAACCGCTCCTTCTTCGAGAAGCTCTTCGGCGTGAATGCCAATGCGCCGCAGAGCTCCGGCGAACGTCTCGCCTATGCCGCGCCGCAGGACGACATCACCCAGCGCAGCGGCCGCGGCAGTGGCCTCACCGTCACTCCGGCGCCCATGCCTGTGCCCATGTCGTCGGCGACACCGGGGGCCAGCGGCAAGACCGCGGTCTACGACATCAGCGCCCGCGTGGTTCATCTGCCCAATGGCGAGCGGCTGGAGGCCAATTCCGGCCTCGGCGAGATGATGAACGACCTGCGCTTCGTCCATGTCCGTATGAAGGGGCCGACGCCGCCGCACGTCTACAATCTGACCGAGCGCGAGGCCCTGTTCCACGGCGTGCGCGCCATCCGCATGCATCCGGTCGGCGGTAGCGGCAAGATCTTCGGCCGCGCCGGCTTGCTGGTCCATAATTACCTGCTCGGCCCGCGTGGCGATTCAAACGGTTGCGTCTCGGTCAAGGACTACGACCGCTTCCTGCAGGCCTTCCTGCGCGGCGAGATCAAGCAGCTCGTTGTCGTGGGCGGGCGGAGCTGAAGCGCTGCCGCCTGCCTTGCGCCGTGAGGGCCCTGCTGCTCTGATCGGCGGATGACGAGACCGGCCAATCTTGTGACATGCCTGCTGGCGCTTGCCGCGCTGGCGCTCCCTCTGGCGGTGGCCGCTCCGGCCGCCGCCGAAGTGCGTTTCGGCAACAATGTCCGCATTGGCGGGCACGATGCCTCGAACCAGCGCTTCGATCGCCGGAATCGCGGCGTCTACCACATCTACGAAGGACGGCCGCGCAATCCCGGTTGCTCCTGGCGTTCGGATGGCAGAGGCGGGCGGGTCAAGGTCTGCCATCTGCAGCGCATCAGGCGGCGCTGACGAACGAAAAAGGGGCCAGCGTGCAGCTGGCCCCGACCATGTCCCGGTTCAAGCAGTGCGCGGGGGCCCCGGAGTTGCCGCGGCCCCGCGCCGAAGGTTCTGTTTCAGAACTCTTCCCAGCCCGCGTCACCGCCACGGGCATTGACGACCTTGCGGGCAGGGGCCGGCATGGGGGCGGGCACAGCACGTTCGCGGCGCGGTGCCGGCTTGTGCTGGGCAAAGGCGGCTTCCGCACGCTGCTGCAGCCGTCCGGGCTCCGAAGCATTGGCCGATACGAACGCAGCCGATTGTTGCGAGGCGGCGCCCGCGCTCTCACTGGTCCGGAAGCCGGAGACCAGCGCATTGAGCTCGCCGATCTTGCTCGACAGCGCGCCGGCCGAGGCAGCGCTCTGTTCGGCGAGCGCCGCGTTCGCCTGGGTCATTTCGTCCATATGGGCGACGGTCTGGCTCATCTCCTCGATGCCGTTGGCCTGTTCGCTCGAGGCGGCAGCGACCTCGGAGACGGTCGCCTGGACGCTCTGCGAGGCGGAGACGATGCGGGTCAGCGCGTCGCCGGCCTGGCGAACCAGCTTCACGCCCGCTTCGACCTCGGTGTTCGAGGAGGAGATCAGACCGGTGATGTCCTTGGCCGCCTCGCTCGAGCGCTGGGCGAGCGTGCGGACTTCCGAAGCGACGACCGCAAAGCCCTTGCCGGCATCGCCGGCGCGGGCCGCTTCGACCGCCGCATTGAGCGCCAGCAGATTGGTCTGGAAGGCGATGTCGTCGATCACGCGGGTGATGTCGGAGATCTTCTTCGAGGCCTGCTCGATGCGCTCCATTGCCGAGACCGCGTCGGTGACGATGTTGCCGCCGGCCTGTGCGACCTGCATGGCCTCGCCGGCCTGGCGCACCGCCTGCTGGGCGGCCTGGGCCGCGGCCTTGACCGAGGCAGCGAGCTCTTCGGTGGTCGCGGCGCTCTCCTCCAGCGAGGAGGCCTGCTCCTCGGTCCGCTTGGAGAGATCGTCCGCTCCCATATTGATCTCGCGCGCCGACAGGCCGACATCCGCCGACATGGTCTGGATCGTGCTGACGGTCGCCGACAGTCGTGACAACGTCTCGTTGATCGCATCCTTCAATTCGGCGAAGCGGCCGCGATAGGCCGTCGGCACCTGATGGGTCAGGTCGCCGGCGGCGAGCGCCTGCAGCACCGCGACGAACTCCGTGGTGGCGTTGTCGACCACCGCATTGATCTCGTTGATCCCGGCGACCAGCTTCTGCATCTGCTCGTCGCCATGATCGATCTGGAGCCGAGCCGAGAAATCGCCCGCGGCGGCTGCGGCGACGACCTCGCCGACATCCGACACGACCGAGGCCATCGCATCGGCCGAGTGGATGCGCGCGGCGGCGGCGGCGCGCTCCTGCTCCTGCAGCAGCGCGACCTGCTCGGTGCTCTGGCGCAGCACCGAGACTGCCCGGGCCATCTCGCCGATCTCGTCGCGGCGTTTGGTGTGGGGAACCTCGATCTGGGTCTCCCCGGCGGTCAGGCGGCTCATCGTGCCGCCGAGGTCGACGAGAGGACGGATGATCGAGCGCCGGGAGAAGACCAGCGCGCCGAAGATCGCGCCGCCGAGCACCACGATTAGCGCGACGGGCAGCCAGGTCCGCACCTGCCCCGAAAAGGCGCTCGAGGCTGCATCGACCTCGTTGGCGAGCGTCTCGTTGAAGCTGCTCAGCGAAGTGATCTCTTCCTGCAGCGTCGCGCGGTTCTTCTTGCTGGCGTCGCTGTTGCCCCAGGCTTCCGCCGCACGGGCCGAGATCTCGCGGACCATGCGCGTCGTCTCCAGCCTGATGGCGACGAATTCGGTGATCAGCGCGCTGATCTTCTCCATGCGCTCGCGTTCGGCCGGCGGGATGAGCTTGGCGAGATCCTTGCGGCGCTCCTCGACCCTGGCGAGGCCGCCCTCGACCGTCGTCGCGGCGATGCCGGCGAAATGCGGGTTGCGGGCGGTGTAGACGAGGTAGGAATCGGCGACGACGAGATTGACGGCGGCATTGAGCCGTTCGGCAGCGAGGGCGACGTGGTTCTGCTGTGACGAACGATCGTTCATCGCGTCGATGCGGGTCATCGCCAGCAAGGCGCAGCCGAGTGCAACCAAGGCGCCGGCCGCGACGATCGCGATCAGCCCCAGAATCTGGGTCCTGATGGATTTCATGATGTCCCCTCGCAGGCCGCTAGTTCGACTGCGGCGCTGCAAGGTAACGAGAGGCTTTGAATCTGGAGTTAACCGTGGCCGGCTTCAGCCCTCGGCGGCGCCGGCTTTCTTGGCCTTGGCACTCTTCGCCTTTGCCGGCGCCTTCTTGGCCGCCGCCGGCTTCTTGGCAGGTGCCTTCGCCTTGGCAGGTGCCTTCGTCTTGGCCTTGCCGCCGCCGCCAGCCGCGGCCTTGGCGTTGACCAGTTCGATCGCCTGCTCGGTGGTGATGCTCTCCTGCGCCATTGTTTTCGGCAGCGTGGCGTAGACCTTGCCCCAGGCGACGTAAGGCCCGTATTTGCCCGCCCTGACCTCCATCTTGCCGCCCTGCGGGTGCTCGCCGAGCTCACGTCCCGGCGTCGCCGCAGCATTGCCGAAACGGCGGCCGCCCGCACCGCTCTCCTTGGCGACGATCAGGTCGATCGCACGGTTGGCGCCGATCTCCAGGATGTCGTCTTCCTTGTCGATATTGGCGTAGGTCTTGCCGTGCTGGACGTAAGGGCCATAGCGGCCGATGCCGGCGAGGATCGGCTCGCCACTGGTCGGATGCTTCGCGACCTCGCGCGGTAGCGAGAGCAAGGCGAGCGCCTTCTCCAGCGTCAGCGAGCCGACGGTCTCGCCCTTCGGCAGGCTGGAGCGCTTCGGCTTCTCGCCCTCGCCAAGCTGGATATAGGGGCCGAAGCGGCCGTCGCGCGCAGTGACCTCGAGATCGCTGACTGGGTCCTTGCCGAGGATGCGGACGCCATTGACGGCCTGCCCGCCTTCGGCAGAGGCCTCACCCTCGGCGGCGGACGCCGTGAGCGGGCGGGTGAATCGGCATTCGGGATAGTTCGAGCAGCCGACGAAGGCGCCGAACTTGCCGAGCTTGAGCGAGAGCGTGCCGGTGCCGCAGACCTGGCAGCTGCGTGGGTCGCCGCCATCGGCACGTTGCGGGAAGACGTGCTGACCCAGAATACCGTTCAACGCTTCCAGAACGTCGCCGACGCGCAGTTCCTTGGTCTCGCCGATCGACTTGGTGAACTCGTCCCAGAATTCGCGCAGCAGGACCTTCCAGTCGACATCGCCGCTGGAGACCAGATCGAGCTTCTCCTCCAGGCTCGCCGTGAAGTCGAACTCGACATAGCGCTTGAAGAAGGACTCCAGGAATGCCGTGACCAGCATGCCCTTGTCCTCGGGCACGAGGCGCTTCTTCTCGATACGGACATATTCGCGGTCGCGCAGCGTCGCCAATGTCGCGGCATAGGTGGAAGGGCGCCCGATCCCGAGCTCTTCCATGCGCTTGACCAGGCTCGCTTCCGAGAAGCGCGGCGGCGGCTCGGTGAAGTGCTGGTCGGCGGCGATGGCGCGCTTCTCCAGCGGATCGCCGGCCTTCATCGGGGGCAGCTTCTTGGAGTCTTCGTCTTCCTCGTCGTCGCGGCTCTCCTGATAGAGCGTCAGGAAGCCGTCGAAGAGCACGACCTGACCGGTCGCGCGCAGTTCGAGCGCGCGGGCGCCGACCTGGGCGGCGATGTCGACCGTGGTGCGCTCCATCGAGGCCGATTCCATCTGGCTGGCGATGGTGCGCTTCCAGATCAGCTCGTAGAGCTTGGCCTGCTCCGGCTCGAGATGGCGCGAGACCATCGCCGGCAGACGGCCGAGATCGGTCGGGCGGATGGCCTCGTGTGCTTCCTGCGCGTTCTTGGCCTTGACCGTGTATTTGCGCGGGGCGTCCGGCACGTAGTTGTCGCCGAACTCCTTGCCGATGACCCGCCGCGCCGCCGTGATCGCCGAGACGTCCATGTCGACGCCGTCGGTACGCATATAGGTGATCAGGCCGACGGTCTCGCCGCCGATGTCGACGCCCTCATAGAGACGCTGTGCCACCTGCATGGTGCGGGCCGGGGCCATGCCGAGCTTGCGCGAGGCCTCCTGCTGCAGCGTCGAGGTCTGGAAAGGCGGCTGGGGGTGGCGCCTGACCGGCTTGGCCTCGACTTCGGCCACCGAGAACCTTGCGGTCTCCAGCGCGGCCTTGAAGGCCGCGGCCTCATCGCCTGTGCCGATGTCGAGCCGCGTGATCTTCTTGCCGTCAGCGCCGCTAAGGCGCGCGTCGAAGATTGCGCCGCTGGCGGTCGCGAGCGTCGCGATCAGCGACCAGTATTCGCGTGCCCGGAAGGCCTCGATCTCGCGCTCGCGGTCGCTGACCAGGCGCAGCGCGACCGATTGCACGCGGCCGGCCGAGCGGGCACCGGGAAGCTTGCGCCAGAGCACCGGCGAGAGGGTGAAGCCGACGAGATAGTCGAGGGCGCGGCGGGCGAGGTAGGCGTCGACCAGCGCCTGGTCGATCGGGCGCGGATTGGCCAGCGCCTTCTGCACCGCGTCTTTGGTCACGGCGTTGAAGGTGACGCGCTCGACCGGGATGCCCTTGATCGCCCGCTTCTGGTTCAGCGCCTCCAGCACGTGCCAGGAGATCGCCTCGCCCTCGCGATCCGGGTCGGTTGCGAGAATGACCTTTTCGGCGTTCTTGGCCGCCCGCGCGATCTCGGCGACCTGCTTGGCGCCGCGCCCCTCGGTCTCCCACAGCATGGCGAAGTCGTTCTCGGGATCGACCGAGCCGTCCTTCGCGGGGAGATCGCGAATGTGCCCGAACGAGGCGATGACCTCGTAATCAGGGCCCAGATACTTATTGATCGTCTTGGCCTTGGCCGGCGACTCGACGACGAGGAGCTTCATGACGCTTTCGATCTCATAGACAAGGGTAAGGCGGGCACTAGCGACCAGCCTCGCCGAACTTGGCGCGGGGCGCGTTGATAGCGGTTCGGGATTGCGCGCGAAAGTGGTTCACCCGGCCGGTCCTGTCAAACCCGATTCTGCTTTTCGAGGGCAGGGTGGTCAGGCTAGGTCACCAGCCGATGCCGTTTTGATGTATGTCATGGAGACCCAGCATGTCGTCGCAGAACCGGACAAGCCGGCTGACCTCGCTCGATATCCGGGGGCGCAAGGGCGGCGAACCGCTCGTCGCCCTGACCGCCTATACGGCGCCGATGGCGAAGATCGTCGACGAGGTCGCGGACATCGCCCTGGTCGGCGACTCACTCGGCATGGTCGTCTACGGCCTCGATAGCACCGTCCCGGTGACTCTGGAGATGATGAGCCTGCACGGCCAGGCGGTGACACGCGCCACGACACGTTCCCTCGTCGTGATCGACATGCCCTTCGGCAGTTATGAAGAGGGCCGCGAACAGGCCTTCCGTAACGCCGCCCGGCTGCTCAAGGAGACTGGCGCCGGGACCGTGAAGCTCGAAGGCGGCGCGAGGATGGCCGAGACGGTGCGCTTCCTCGTCGACCGCGGCGTGCCGGTGATGGGCCATGTCGGCCTGACGCCGCAGGCGGTCAACACGCTCGGTGGCTACAAGGCGCAGGGTCGCAGCAAGGCCGAGTGGCCGGCCCTCATCGCCGACGCCACGGCGATCGCCGATGCCGGAGCATTCTCCCTGGTGATCGAGGCGGTGGCCGAGCCGCTGGCGGTGGAGATCACCAAAAAGGTCGCGATTCCGACCATCGGGATCGGCGCCTCGGCGGCCTGCGACGGGCAGGTCCTCGTTCTCGACGACATGCTGGGCCTCACCGGCCGCGTGCCGAAATTCGTGAAGGCCTATGGCGATCTCGCAGCACAGGCCCGGGAGGCGGTGCGCGCCTACGCCGCCGAGGTGCACAGCCGCCAGTTCCCAGGTGAAGCACATGTCTACGCGTTGAAAGCGGAGTGACTCACTGAAGAACATGCACGCCGCCTTGCGCCGGCCACGACTCGCCCCTAAACAGCGGTCTTCAAATGACATCGACCGTACCGCTCTATCCGCACCGGCACCTCCTCGGGATCGAGGGGCTGTCCCATTTGGATATCGAGGCGCTGCTCGAGCGCGCCGAGACCTATGTCGCGCTCTCGCGCCAGATCGAGAAGAAGACGGCGACGCTGCGCGGCCGCACCCAGATCAACCTGTTCTTCGAACCGTCGACACGGACGCAGGCCTCGTTCGAGCTCGCGGGCAAGCGTCTGGGCGCCGATGTGATGAACATGTCGGTCGGCTCCTCCTCGGTGAAGAAGGGCGAGACGCTGATCGACACCGCCGCGACGCTGAACGCGATGCGGCCCGACATCCTGGTCGTGCGCCACCACGCCGCCGGCGCGGTCAATCTGCTCGCCCGCAAGGTCGACTGCTCGGTCGTCAACGCCGGCGACGGCGCCCATGAGCACCCGACGCAGGCCTTGCTCGACGCCCTGACGATCCGCCGCAACAAGGGCCGGATCGCCGGGCTGACCGTCGCGATCTGCGGCGACATCGTGCATTCGCGCGTCGCCCGCTCCAACATCATCCTGCTCAACGCCCTTGGCGCCAAGGTGCGTTTGATCGCGCCTTCGACCCTGCTGCCGACCGGTGTCGAGCGCATGGGCGTCGAGGTCTTCCGCGACATGAAGAAGGGGTTGGAGGGCGTCGACATCGTCATGATGCTGCGCCTGCAGCTCGAGCGCATGAACGGCGCCTTCGTTCCGTCCTCGAAGGAGTATTTCCGCTATTTCGGGCTCGACCGCGACAAGCTCTCGCTGGCCGCGCCGGATGCGCTCGTCATGCACCCCGGCCCGATGAACCGCGGCGTCGAGATCTCGTCCGAGGTGGCCGACGGCGCCCAGTCACTGATCCGCGAGCAGGTCGAGATGGGCGTTGCCGTGCGCATGGCGGTGCTCGATGCGCTTGCGCAGCATCTCCCGAATGGCTGAGCCGGATGGAGCTCTTCCTCGCCTGGCTGCTGCGACAGATGCACCGGGCTCGGATCGTCTTCGTCGGACTCTATCTCGTGGTCGTAGCCGGCTTCGTCTATGCCGAGCCGCGCTCCGCCTGGACCTGGCTGATCGCACTGCTCGGCGCGCTCCTCTGCATCGGCATCTGGGGGCTGGTCGGGTTCTGGCATTATGTCTTTACGCAGCGCCGCGAGCGCATGAACGGGGTCGAGCGTAGCGATGGCTGACAGCAGCGAGCAAAAGAGCGGCTGTGCGATCCTCGGTGCGCAGCTGGTCGATCCAGCCTCCGGCCGCGAGGGCGTTGGCAGCGTCCTGATCCGCGACGGCGTGATCGCCGATGTCCATTGGGGTGGCGACCGCCCGGAACTGCCGGCCGGAATCGCGGTCGAGGATGGCCAAGGCCTCGTGCTGGCGCCCGGTCTCGTCGACCTGCGCGCCTTCCTCGGCGAGCCCGGTGCCGAATTCCGCGAGACGCTCGGGACCGGCTCGCAAGCCGCCGCGGCCGGCGGCGTCACCACCGTGATCTGCCGCCCCGACACCGATCCGCCGATCGACGATCCCTCCGTCATCGATTTCATCAAGCGCCGTGCCCGCGACAAGGCGATCGTCAACGTCCTGCCGGCGGCAGCGCTGACCAAGCGGCTGGCCGGCAAGGAGATCACCGAGTTCGGCCTGCTGCTCGAGGCCGGCGCGGTCGCCTTCAGCGACGGCGCCTACGGCGTGCGCAATCCGCAGCTCATGCGCCGCGCCATGATCTACGCGCGCGATTTCGACGCGCTGCTGATGAACCATGTCGAGGATCCCGACCTGCGCGGCGTCGGCGTGATGAACGATGGCGAATTCGCCAGCCGCAAGGGCTTGCCGGGCATTCCGCACGAGGCCGAGACGGTGATGCTGGAGCGCGACCTGCGCCTCGCCCGGGCCAGCGGAGCCCGCTACCACGCCGCCATGATCTCCTGCTCGGATTCGCTCGATCTGATCCGCCGGGCCAAGGAGGATGGGCTTTCCGTCACCTGCGGCGTCTCGATCAACAATCTTTGCCTGAACGAGAACGACGTCGGCGAGTACCGCACCTTCTGCAAGGTCTCGCCGCCGCTGCGGCACGAAGACGAGCGGCTGGCGATGATCGAGGCGGTGGCCGAGGGCCTGGTCGACGTCATCGTCTCCGATCACGATCCGCAGGACGTCGAGACCAAGCGCCAGCCCTTCGCCGAGGCCGCCAATGGCGCGCTCGGCATCGAGACGCTGCTCCCGGCGGCGCTCAGGCTCTATCACGGCGAGCAGATCGGCCTTGCCTCGCTGTTCGCCGCCCTGTCGAGCCGGCCTGCCGAACTGCTGGGCTTGGGCTGCGGTCGACTGGTCGTTGGCGCACCGGCCGATCTCGCCTTGATCGACATCGACGCGCCCTTCGTCGTCGACAAGCGCAAGCTGAAATCCCGTGCCAAGAATTCGCCCTTCGACGAGGCGCGGCTGCAGGGGTTGGTGCAGGCGACCTGGGTCGGCGGCCGGGTAGTCTATCGCGGCGAACCCGCGTAAGCTTGGGCCGAGACGGGCAGGGGAAGTTGCATGGCTGAGGCGTTCGCTTGGGCGTATCCGAGCCCGATAGGGCTCGCCGCGCTCGTCCTCGGCTATCTCCTCGGCTCGATTCCGTTCGGCATCATCCTGACCCGGCTGAGCGGCGGTCCAGACCTGCGCACGATCGGCTCCGGCAATATCGGCGCGACCAATGTCCTGCGCACCGGCAACAAGAAGCTGGCGGCGCTGACGCTGCTCGGCGACATGTTGAAAGGCACGGCCGCGGTCCTGCTTGCCGGCTGGTTGCTGGGCGGCAAGAGCGCGGCGCTCGCTGCCGGCCTCGGCGCCTTTCTCGGCCATCTCTTCCCGGTCTGGCTGCGCTTCAAGGGCGGCAAGGGCGTCGCGACCTTCCTCGGTATCCTGATCGGACTGAAATGGTCGATCGCGCTGATTTTTGCGGCGGTCTGGCTCAGCATCGCCTATCTGACCAAATATTCCTCGCTCTCGGCCCTGATCGCCAGCCTGCTGACGCCGCTGCTGCTCTGGTTCTGGGTGCGCGACGTCCAGATGGCCGGGCTGATGGCGATCCTCGCGTTCTTGCTCTGGTTCATGCATCGCGAGAACATCGCGAGGCTACTCGCCGGCCGCGAGGGCAAGATCGGACAGAAGGGCTGAATGGCGATGGCCGGTTTCGCTCTCGACGACCGGCAACGCCTCGACTGGCTCCGACTGATCCGCAGCGAGAGCATCGGTCCGCGCACCTTCCGCACCTTGGTCAACCGCTTCGGCGGTGCAGCCGGCGCGCTGGACGCCTTGCCGGATCTCGGCCGACAGGCCGGCCGAACGCTGAGGCTGTGTACGCCTGCCGAGGCCGAGCGGGAGTTCGAGGCGCTGCGCCGGCGTGGCGCCCATCTGATCGCGCTTGGCGAAGCCGCCTATCCCGTGCCGCTGCAGGCGATCGATTCGGCTCCGCCGCTAATCGCGATCGAAGGCGACCCGGCGGTGCTGGGTCGCCCTTGCGTCGCCCTGGTCGGCTCGCGCAATGCTTCCGCCGCCGGGCTGAAATTCACCGCGACGCTCGCGCGGGAACTGGGCGAGGCCGGCTTCGTCGTCGTCTCCGGGCTGGCCCGCGGCATCGACACGGCCGCGCATCAGGCGAGCCTGGAAAGCGGCACGATCGCCGTGCTGGCCGGCGGGCTCGACGAGGTCTATCCGCCGCAGAACATCCCCTTGCTGGGGCGCATCAGCGAGCGCGGCGCCGCGCTGAGCGAGATGCCGCTGGGCTGGGCGCCGCGCGGGCGCGATTTCCCGAGGCGCAATCGGCTCGTCTCGGGGCTGGCTTTGGGAACGGTCGTCGTCGAGGCCGCGCGTAAATCCGGCTCGCTGATCACCGCTCGCTTCGCCAATGAGCAGGGCCGTCAGGTCTTTGCCGTCCCAGGCTCGCCGCTCGATCCGCGCGCCGAGGGCGGCAATCACCTGATTCGCGAAGGCGCGATCCTTTGTGCCGATACGGCGCATGTCGTCGATGTGCTGGCGCCGATGCTCCGGCAGGGCGATCTGTTCGGGTCCGCACCCATTCTGGCGCGCGAGGAAACCGGACCGGAGCGCCGGAAGGAAGCGCTCTGGGACGAGCTCGATCTGCCTGAGGTCCTGCCGGCCCCGAAGCTCGAACTCGAAGGGGAGCCTCCGCTGCAGGAGAGCCACGTTGAAGACGCTCCGCGTCGACGACTGCTCGACCTGATCGGGGCAACGCCGATGGCAGTGGACGATCTCGTTCGCGCCAGCGGTCATCCAGTGCGCGAGGTCAGCCGCATCCTGCTGGAGCTGGAACTGGAAGGCATGGTGCAGCGTCACGCCGGCGGCGCTCTTTCGCGATCGACATGACCCTGGCGGCGAGACGGTCAGCCCGCCGCGTCGCCCCAGCGGCTGCGCTCGCGCTCGGCCTCCGGCACCGCAAGCTCGAGGAAAGTCACCAGCAGGTCGAGATCGGCGGCGCGAGCCTGGTTGCCAAGTTCGGCGAGCAAATTCGCCGCCTTTACAGCGACAGCGCGCTGCAGATCGCATTGACGGGCTCGTTTCTCGGCCAGAAGCTGCAAGGCTAGAGCCTCCGGTTCGCCGTGGCGGTACAGGCCTTGCGAAGAGAGAGGGGCGCTGCGAGGGCAGGCGGTCGTCGGAGAAGCCGGCTTCGGGCACTCCCGCTAGGTTGCTGAATGATATTTTTGCAACCTATAGATTAATAATCTGCAAAGTCCGACCTCAGGGCGAGCTGTCGGGATCGGCCACGTCGCCGAGTTGCAATTGGCAGGTCCGTCGATTGATCGCAGCCTCAAGCCGCGTCATTTCGACGAAATAGGCGAGGCTGCTGAGTTGCGCCGCCCGGGCCATGGCGCCGAGCTCGATGGTGATCTCTTCGATATAGGATGCAACCTCCAATTGCATGCGCGCCAGCGCGTCCATGCTGTACGGACCGGGCGAGGCCGAGGCGCTGCGGCCGATACGGGAAACTTGAGGCAAGCAATTGTCATCCCGATAGATTTTATCCTCCTTGATTCGCCGTGATGCTGCTTTCCTCATCTCGCCCACCCCCCGTGGCCGCATTAAATCTGGGAAACGAACCGGCGTTCGACGAAGCTATTCTTGCTACTCGATTTCCAGAAATGCAATCACTGCGTGTAATTATTTTCTTGAAAGGAACACTTTCCGGATTGGCGTGTTGATCTCCAGTCGCAATTCCGCCGCGATTGGTTCAGGCCCGGTTCAACCGGAGCGGGCTAAAACGGGCGTCAAGGCGGGGACCCGCCGAGAAGGAGAATGCCATGTCAGCTTTCGGAAAGAGCCGTTTCCTCGTGACGCTCGCCGTCACCGGCAGCGTTCTGGCAGCGGGCCTGACGCCCGTCATGGCGGGCGAGACCCGCCCGGTCGGCTTCGACAAGAGCCGCCTCGATGCGGCACAGGTGGACTACTCGCAGTATTATCGTCGCGGCTGGCGCGGCGGCAATCGCGGGGCGGCGATCGCGGCCGGCGTCGGCCTCGGCCTCCTCGGTGCGGCGGCGATCGCTGCCAGCCGCCCGGCCTATGCCGAGCCGGTCTACGGCTATGATGACGGCTACTATGACGAGCCGGTCTATGTGGCGCCGCGCCGCTACTACGCGCCGCGTTATTACTACCCTGACAACATCCGCGACCCGGCCGGCGGCAGCTATCGCTGAACGCCGACCAGGATAAACAGCCTTAATCAATTCTGAACGCCTGGCGCCTAGGCTCGAAGGGTCGCTTCCGTCGCATGACGGGGCGGCCCTTTTCATGGCCTACGGGAGCTCGCGGCTCCGATCCCGGGGCTGTCGCTTTGCCGCCCTTGGAGAAAGACGATGAAACCCTCGCTCAAGACACTGCTGTCCGGCTGCGGCGCGGTCGCCCTGGCGGTGCTCTGCTCCAGCGCGGCAATGGCCCAGTACTATTCCGACGACGGCTACGGCCGTCGTCGCGGCTATGACCGGGGCTATGACAATAGTTACGATCAAGGCCGCCGCGACAGGGGCTATGGTCGCGACGATCGCGGCTATGGTCGCGACGACCGGCGCTATGGCCAGGACGGTGGTGGCTATCGGCGCGGCCCCAATCCCAGCAATCCGCTCGCTGGCATGAGCATCGACGACCAGAAGCGGGCGATCAAGAACCATCGCGACGCGCAGAAGAAGGCGATCAAGCGCGGCTACGTCATTCCGTAGCCCAGTCTTCCTCCGGTTCGCTCCCATCCGATCTGAGATGGCCGAGCCGGTCGAGCGCGCCCTGCAGGATATAGGCGGCGGCCATCTTGTCGACGACGGCCGCGCGCCTGGCCCGTGAGGCATCGGCATCGAGCAGCGTGCGGGTGACCGCGAGCGTCGACATCCGCTCGTCCCAGAACACGATCGGCAGCGCCGTCAGCGGCGCGAGATTGCGCACGAAGGCGCGGGTCGACTGGACCCGCGGACCTTCCGTTCCATCCATGTTGAGCGGCAGGCCGATCACGAGGCCGGCGATCGCATGCTTTTCCGCGACTTTCAGCAAAGCCACGGCATCCTGCCGGAACTTGATGCGCTGGATCGTCTCCAGCGGCGTCGCGATCCGGCGCTCGACATCGGACAAGGCGAGCCCGATCGTCTTGGTGCCGAGGTCCAGCCCGAGCAGGCGTGCGTGCTCGGGCAGAGCGAGGAAGTGGTCCAGGGCAACGAGATTGCTCATCTGCCGCCGGTAGCATGGGCCGCCCGCATAGGCGAGCGGCCCGCTTGAGCATTTTCGAGCGAAGTGGATACCGGTTCGCGTGAAGAAAATGCGATAAGACAGAAACTTTGAGCTTCTCCGCAATTCGAAGAATGCGGAAAAGCTCAAATTCAATTGGCGTTCTGCGGCGTCAGCCCGGCGGCCTTCAGCGCCGTTCCCCATTTGGCGACCTCGGTGGCGAAGCGCTTGGCATGGGCCTCGCGCATCCATTCGCTCGCCGGGAAGGCGCTGGTGCCGACGGCCTTGAAGCGCTCGAGCACGACAGGGTCCTTCAATGCGGCCTGCAGCGCGCCGTTGAGCTTGTCGAGCGCAGCGGTCGGCGTGCCCCTCGGGGCATAGAGCCCGTGCCAGATCGTCATGTCGATCTCGGTGCCGACCTCGCGCGAGGTCGGGACGTTGGGCAGCACGCCGAGCCTCTCCAGCGAGGTCACCGCATAGGCTCGGATCTTGTCGGACTGGATTTGCGGCACCGCCGTCGTCGACTGGTCGCAGAGCACGTCGACCTGGCCGCCGACGAGGTCGTTCATCGCCGGCCCGGTGCCGCGATAGGCGACCTGGGCGAGCTTGACGCCCAGCGCCTGCGAGATCAGCACGGCGCACAGATGCGCATTCGAGCCGACGCCGGCATGGGCCACGGTGAGTTTCTCGGCCTGCTGCTTGGCGTAGGGGAAGAAGGCCTTGCCATCGACCGGAGGCAGCGCGAGCTTGCCGGCGATGACCATCGGCCCGGTGTTCACGAGCCCGACCGGTGCGAAGGCGGTCTGGGTGTCGTAGCCGAGATTGCTGTAGAGCGCCGGCGCTGCGGCGAGCGCGAGGTGGTGGATGAGCATGGTGTGCCCGTCCGGCTCGGCCGCGACGAGGCGCTTCGCGCCGGCCGTGCCGCCTGCGCCGGCGATGTTCTCGACGATGACCTGCTGGCCGAGCGTGCGGCCCATATGCTCGCCGAGCAGGCGGGCGATCACGTCGCTGGGGCCGCCGGCGGCAAAGGGCACGATCAGGGTGATGGGTTTGGTCGGGAAGCTTTGGGCCGAGGCGGCTGTGCCTAGTCCCAGGAGGGCCAACCCTGCCAGGGCGCCGCGGCGCGTCATGAGGAATCTGCGGAAATGGGCGATCATTCGTTTCCTCCAGTAGGGCGGCCGCTCTGCGTCGGCTTGGTCGAAATCTCGTGGCTCTCGGCCCTCGAGTTTGGTTCGCTCAGTTTCAAGCGGAACTTTAGGAAACTTCAGCAACAAGCTGATCTTGTGCCGATACAGATGATCGGTTCTCGCACGAAATGGGCAGGGACGGCTCAGCGCAGGTCCGACAGGTAGTGAACCTCCTGGGTCAGACACAGGCTGAGCCTATGCTCGACGGGCGTGCCGTCGAGCGACAGGGCGATACGGTCGATCTGCAGGGCCGGTTCGCCAGCCGAAGCTCCGAGCGCGGCAGCGTCCTCCGCCGAGAGCGCCACCGCCTTCAGCCGCTCTCGCGCATTGGCGATGGTGATGCCGTAGTGCCCCGCATACAGGCTGTAGAGATTGTTCGGGATCGGCCCGTCCTCCAGCCCCGGGAAGAGCTGCTGCGGCAGGCTGACTGTCTCGACGATCAGCGGCGCGCCGTCGAAGGAGCGCTGCCGACGGATGCGGATGACGGCGGCGTCCTCGGCGAGGTCCAGAGCTGCGCGCTCGGCTTCATCGGCGAGAGTAGTCGTCACCAAGAGCACGACGCTGTCGGGAAAACGCGGCGCACCCTGGTCCGGCGCCAGCTTGAAGAACTGGAACAGGATGCGGCGCTCGTCATGCTCGGCGACGAAGGTGCCGCGCCCCTGGCGCCGCACGACGAGGTTCTCGGCGGCAAGCTCGTCGAGCGCCTTGCGCACCGTGCCCTGGCTGACGCCGATCTCGGCGGCGAGCTGGCCTTCGCTCGGCAGAATCGCACCGGGGGCCCAGACACCATCCATCAGCCGGCGCACGAAGATCGCCTTTACCTGGCGGTAAAGCGGCCGGAAGCCGAGCGTCTCCGGCATATCGGGCTCGCGAGGCTGCCCTGCGATTTCGAGCTTGTGCACACTCATATGTCTTATATAAGACTTGGACACAGCCGCGTCGAGCCCGATTTCGCTGAAGCGGGCGACGACGTCGAGGATCACGGGAAACGGTCAGGGATATCAGCCATGAGCAAGCCGCATCTGCTGGTGCACGAGAAGAAGGACACGGTCGGCGTCGTCGTCGTCGAGGGCCTGAAGGCCGGGACCGACATGCTCTGCGTCGTCACCCACGACAATTCCGACTTCCGCCTCGCTGCCAAGATGGACATCCCGATCGGCCACAAGGTCGCGCTCAAGGACATCAAGAAGGGCGATACGATCTGGAAATACGGCCAGGACATCGGCAAGGCCGTCGCCGACGTGAAGCAGGGCGAGCATCTCCACGTCCACAACGCCAAGACCAAGCGCTGGTGAGCGCTGGCCTTCGTCCATCCCGATTCTAGGGCTCCCTTCGGGTCGAGCCCTCAACCGTCCAGGAAACGCCAATGTCCTCCATCGTCGCCAATTTCGACCTCGTCAAAGGCAAGCTCGCCCGGGTGAAGGGCCGCAAGATCGAGGCGCCCGAGTTCAAGACGCCCTTCGTCAAGCGCCCGACCGGCCGCAGCCTCGATTCCTTCATGGGCTGGCGTCGCGAGAACGATCGCGTCGGCGTGCGCAACCATGTGCTGCTGCTGCCGCTCGACGATCTCTCCAATGCCGCCTGCGAAGCCGTCGCCAACAACATCAAGGGCACGCTGGCGATCCCGCATGCCTATGGCCGCCTGCAGTTCGGCGAGGATCTGGAGATCCATTTCCGCACCCTGATCGGCACCGGCTCGAACCCGAACGTCGCTGCCGTCATCGTCATCGGCATCGAGGACGGCTGGACCAAGCGCGTCGTCGACGGCATCGCCAAGACCGGCAAGCCGGTGGTCGGCTTCGGCATCGAGGGTCATGGCGACATCGCCACCATTGCGAAGGCTTCCTATGTCGCCAAGGAGTTCGTGCAGTGGGCGACCGAGCTCCAGCGCGTGAAATGCGGCATCGAGGAGCTCTGGGTTTCGACCAAATGCGGTGAATCGGACACCACGACAGGTCTGTCTTCCTGCCCGACCGTCGGCAACATGTATGACAAGTGGATCCCGCGCGGCGTCTACGGCGTCTTCGGCGAGACTTCGGAGATCACCGGCGCCGAGCATCTCTGCAAGGCGCGTGCGGCCACGCCTGAGGTCGGCGAGCGCTGGTACAAGATGTGGAAGGCCTATCAGGACGACGTGATCGAGGCCCACAAGACCGACGATCTCTCCGATTCGCAGCCGACCAAGGGCAACATCGCCGGCGGCCTGACCACGATCGAGGAGAAGGCGCTCGGCAATCTCGAAAAGATCGGGCGCGAGTGCAAGTTCATCGACATCCTTGAGCCGGCCGAGGCACCGCAGAAGGGTCCCGGCCTCTACTACATGGACACCTCCTCGGCGGCGGCGGAGTGCGTGACATTGATGGCGGCGGGCGGCTATGTCGTGCACACCTTCCCGACCGGGCAGGGCAACGTCATCGGCAACCCGATCGTCCCGGTCATCAAGATCACCGGCAACCCGAAGACCATGCGGACCATGCCCGAGCACATCGACGTCGACGTCTCCGGTATCCTGCGCCGTGACCTGACCATCCCGCAGGCCGGCGACGCGCTGATCGAGAACATCGTGCGCACCGCGAATGGCCGCCTCACGGCTGCCGAGGCGCTCGGCCATCGCGAGTTCTCGATGACCAAGCTATACCGCAGCGCCTGAGGAACTGCACTTCCGGGCGCGACGAGGCAAAAGTGTCGGATAGGATCGTTTCCAAGCTCGTTTCACTGCATGCGCCGGGGCGGGATGTCTTGCCCGCCTATGTCCGTGCCCTGGAAGCGGGCTGGTCCCCGAACACGATGCGCAATGTCGCGCCCGAACAGCTGGCGGCGATCGCGGCCGATCCGGACGCCTTCGTCGCCGGGCTGAACAACCGCGGTGGTACGATCCGCCTGCATGACGGCAGCGAGGTCGCGCGCTTGCCGGACATGATCCGCTGGATCATTGCGACCGACCGGCCGGAGCATCCCTTCGTCGGCAGCATCAATCTGCGCTGGCAGGAGGACGAGGCCGGCAGGCCGGTCACCGAGCTGCCGCCGCATGTGCTCGGCCATGTCGGCTATACAATCCTGCCGGAGCATGCCGGGCGCGGCTATGCCAGCGCGGCCCTGGCGGCAGTGCTCATCGAGGCACGTACTATCGGCCTGCCATTCCTGAAGATCACCTGCGATGCCGGCAATGCGGCCTCGCGGCGGATCATCGAGAAGACTGGCGGGCGTTTCGTCGAGAACTTCGTTGCTCCATTCTACGGGCCGGAGGAGCGGCTGATGTATCGGATCGAATTGCAATCATGACCGAAACGGCCACTTTGCGCCTGACGAACGGACTCGGCCGGCTCGCACCGGGCATCGCCCTTTCGGCGGTGGTGGCGATCGCCTCCGTCCTGGCCGAGCCCATTGTGAAGCAGCTCGCTGGCGGGCGCGTCGGCATTCCGGCCGTCGTCATCGCTCTGGTGATCGGCATGATGCTGCACCCGATCGCCAACACCAGGCGCTTCGAGCCCGGCATGACCTTCTGCGTCAAGAAGCTGCTGCGCTGGGCAATCGCACTGCTTGGCCTGCGCGTCGCGCTCGGCGACATCGCCGCGCTTGGCCTGAGCACCGCCTTGCTCGTCATCGTCGCGATGACCGCGACCGTCGTCAGCGGTTTCGTGCTGGCGCGCCTGCTTGGCCGTGAGTCCGGCGTTGGGGCCTTGGGAGGCGTCGCCACGGCCGTCTGCGGCGCCTCGGCCGCGCTCGCCACCTCGACGGTCGTGCCCGACTACCGCAACAAGGCCGCCGACACCGCCTTCACCGTGATCGCGATGAACGTGCTCTCGACGATCGCGATGCTGGCCTATCCATTGCTCTGCACCTGGCTCGGCCTCTCGCAGCAGCAGACCGGTGTGATGCTCGGCGCGACCATCCATGACGTCGCGCAGGTCGTTGGCGCCGGCCAGGCCGTTTCGGACGAGGCAGCGAACGCGGCAGTGATCGTCAAGCTGTTCCGGGTCTTCCTGCTGCTGCCGGCGGTGCTGATCGTCGGCTGGTGGCTGACCCGCCATGGCGAGACCCATGGCGATGCCAAGGTTCCGGTCCCGGTCTTCGCCTTCGTCTTCCTGATCATGTGCCTGATCAACAGCGTACTGAGCACGCAGGCAGGGCTCGCGGGCATCTACCTGCCGATCCGCGACATCCTGCTCGAGATCTCACGCTGGGGCCTGCTGATCGCGATCGCGGCGCTTGGCCTTGGCACCTCGATCGCGGCGATGGCCCGGCTCGGCTGGCGCCATCTCGCCGTGGTCACCGGCACCAGCCTCGTCATCCTCATCGTCGCCACGAGCGGGATCATCCTGCTCGGCTGACTGAACCTCACAGCGGAAACAGCCATGACCGACATCGTCATCACCGAATTCATGGACGAGGCGGCAGTGGCGGCGCTGAAGGCGCGCTACAGCGTGCACCATGACCCCGAGCTCTTCGGCAAGCCGGACGAGCTGGCGCGGCTGGTGGCCGACATCCCCGCGCTGATCGTGCGCAACCAGACGCAAGTCCGTGGCGAGGTACTGGCGGCAGCGAAGAAGCTGAAGGTCGTCGGCCGGCTCGGCGTCGGGCTCGACAATATCGACATGGAGGCGTGCGCGGCGCGTGGCATCCAGGTCTTCCCGGCGACCGGCGCCAACAGCCTGTCCGTAGTCGAGTACGTGATCGGCGCGGCGATGACGCTGCTGCGCGGCGCCTATTTCGCCAATGCGGCGATGATCGCCGGCGAATTCCCCAAGACCAGGCTGATCGGCCGCGAGATCGCCGGCAAGCGCATGGGCCTCGTCGGCTTCGGCGCGATCGCCCGCGATGTGGCGCGTCATGCCAGGGCGCTGGGCATGACCGTCGCCGCCTATGACCCTTATGCTCCCGCTGGCGATGCCTGGCAGGGCATCGAGAAGCTCGAACTCGACGCTTTGCTCTCGACGTCCGACGTGATCTCGATCCATCTGCCGCTGACGCCCGAAACGCGCGGGCTGATCGGCGAAGCCGCCTTCGCCAGGATGAAGCCCGACGCGATCCTGATCAACGCGGCGCGCGGCGGCATCATGGACGAGGCGGCACTGGTCGCGGCGCTGAAGGGCGGGCGCCTCGGCGGTGCGGCGCTCGACGTCTTCGAGCAGGAGCCGCTCAAGGCCGATGGCGCAAAACTCTTCGCCGGCACGCCCAATTTGATCCTGACGCCGCACATCGCCGGCAATACGGTGGAATCGAACGGGCGCGTCTCCGGTCTCGTGGCAGAGCGGGTGATGGCGGCGCTGGAGGGCAGGGCATGACGAAGCTCTCGCTGGAAGCGGCCGAGCAGAAGGTCGCGGATCTCTTCATCGAGGCTGGCGCCTCGCCCGCCAATGCGGCGTCCGTCGCGCTGGCACTGGTCATGGCCGAGGCGGATGGGCTCAAGGGCCACGGCCTGTCGCGCGTGCCGACCTACATCTCCATGCTGCGCTCCGGCAAGATCGACGGCCAGGCCGTGCCGATCGCGCGCCAGCCCAAGCCCGGCGTGCTGGCGATCGACGCCGCCCACGGCTTCGCCTATCCGGCGATCGACCTCGCCGTGATCGAACTGCCCGAAATCGCGCGCAAGCAAGGCATCGCCGCCGCGCCGATCCGCCGCTCGAACCATTGCGGCGCCGCCGGACTGCATGTCGAGCGGCTGGCGGAGCAAGGGCTCGTCGCGCTGCTTTTCGCCAACACACCCGGCGCGATGGCGCCTTGGGGCGGCGCCAAGCCGGTCTTTGGCACCAATCCGATCGCCTTTGCTGCGCCGCTGGCCGGCCGCGAGCCGCTGGTGATCGACATGGCCTTGTCCAAGGTGGCACGCGGTCCGATCGTCGCAGCGAAGCAGAAGGGCGAGCCGATCCCCGAAGGCTGGGCCCTCGACGCCGCCGGCAAGCCGACCACCGATCCGGCGGCCGCGATCGCCGGCACCATGGTGCCGCTCGGCGATGCCAAGGGCGCGACGCTCGCCATGATGGTCGAGATCCTCGCCGCGGCGCTGGTCGGCACCCATTTCGCCTTCCAGGCTTCGTCCTTCCTCGACGACCAGGGCGGTCCGCCCGATACCGGCCAGCTCATCCTCGCCATCGACCCGGCGAGCATGGGCGGCAACTGGTTCGCCGAGCGCATGAAGCTGCTGACCCATGCGATCGAGGAGCAGCCGGGCACGCGCCTGCCGGGCATGCGGCGCTACGGCTTGCGAGCCAAGGCGCGGGCAGAGGGGATCGAGGTCGCTCTCTGAGCCTCAAAGCCGCAGTCGGCAGTGTGACGCGAGGGAATAATACCGCGACTTTTAGCGGACTTTCTCGCGAAAATTGAAGAACCCCGGAGCTAATCACGACGGCGGTGCGGCCGACGATATGGCCGCGCGGATTTCGTTTGGGGGGACTATGAAGACGATGCTCATCGCCGCATGCGCCGCGGCGTTGCTGGCCGGCTGTCAGACGACAGAGCAGGCGGCCCAGACCATGCGCAGTGACTGGATTGGCGAGAGCGCCGATTCCTTCTTCGTCGCCAACGGTCCGCCGGTTTCGAGCTTTCCGCGCGATAGCGGCGGTCAAATCTACACCTGGCGTGGGGGCGAGGCGAGCATCATCCGGCCCGGCAGCTACCAGACCCGGCGTGTCCCGACGCAGACGCTCGACGGGCGCCGCAGCACCACGACGACGGTGACCTATCAGCCGCCTCAGCGCGTCAACTATGTCTGCGAGGCCCAGATCGCCGCCGACGCGCAGGGCATGATCGAGTCGATTCGCATCAGCCGCGACACCGGCGGGATGTTCCTGTCGTTCTCGCGCTGCAGCGAGCTCTTCAATCGGGGCTAGACAAAGTCGAATCGATCAACATCGACAAGGCCTTTGTCGGTGATCTTGAGATGCGGGATCACCGGCAGGGTCAGGAAGGCGACCTGCAGGAACGGCTCGGCCAGCACGACGCCGAGCGACTTCGCCGCCGCGCGCAAGCCTTCCAGCTCGTGCCGCACCGTCTCGAAAGGCTGGTCGCTCATCAGCCCGGCGACGGGCAGCGCAAGCTCGGCCACGACCTTGCCGCCCTCGGCCACCGCGAAGCCGCCACCGGTCTCGATCAGCCGGTTGGCCGCCGCCGCCATCGAGGCCTCGTCGACACCGACGACGCAGAGATTGTGGCTGTCATGCCCGACCGATGAGGCGATGGCGCCGTGCTTCATGCCAAAGCCATGGACGAAGCCGCTGGCGATGCCGCCATTGCGACCATGGCGCTCGATCACCGTGACCTTGACCGCGTCCTGATCGAGATCGGACAGAGCGAAGCCATCTCGTTCTGGCAGGCGCATCAAAAGGCGCTCGGTGATGATCCTGCCCGGCACGACGCCGATCACCGGAGTACCGCCATCGCGCGCCTCCGCCGCGAAATCCTCCGGCGCGAGCCTGCGGCTGCGAACGCTGCCGAGGCCGACGGGCGGAACCGCCTTCCTGTCCGCGAACAGCCCATCCTCGACCAGTCGGCCGCCGGCGAACACCTGTTTGATACGGCAAGTGGCGAGATCGTTGACCAGCACGATGTCGGCGCGCTTGCCGGGGCCGATGAAGCCGCGGTCGAACAGCCCGAAATTCCGCGCCGCCGACAGGCTCGCGATGCGATAGGTCGCGAGGATGTCGGCGCCGTGCGCGATCGCGGTGCGGATCATGTAGTCGAGATGGCCTTCCTCGGCGATGTCGAGCGGGTTGCGGTCGTCGGTGCAGAAGGCGAGGAAGGGCGAGGCGTCGCGCGTGATCAGCGGGATCAGCGCATGCAGGTCCTTCGAGACCGAGCCCTCGCGGATCAGGATGGCCATGCCCTTGGCGAGCTTTTCGCGGGCCTCGTCGGCCGTCGTGGTCTCATGGTCGGTACGGATACCGGCGGAGAGATAGCCGTTGAGATCGAGCCCGCGCACCAGCGGCGCATGGCCGTCGATATGCCGGTGCGAAAAGGCTTCCAGCTTGGCGAGGCAGCCGGGATCGCGATGCAGCACGCCAGGGAAGTTCATGAACTCGGCAAGGCCAATCACCTTGGGATGGTCCATGAACGGGGTGAGGTCGGCAGCCTCGAGCGCCGCGCCCGCTGTCTCCAGATGCGTCGCCGGCACGCAGCTCGAGAGCTGGACGCGCAAATCCATCCGCATCGCCTCGGCGCAGGCGAGGAAATAGCGGATGCCCTCGGCGCCGAGCACGTTGGAAATCTCGTGCGGATCGCAGATCGCGGTGGTGACGCCGTACGGCAGCACGCAGCGCTCGAATTCGAGCGGCGTCACCAGCGAGGATTCGACATGCAGATGCGTGTCGATGAAGCCGGGGACGGCGATCAGGCCGGCAGCATCGAAGCTCGCCTTGCCCTCATAGCGGCCATAGGTGCCGACGATCGTGTCACCGCAGAGTGCGATGTCGGTCTCGACGAGATCGCCCGAGACGAGGTCGAACAGCCGTGCGCCGCGGATCACGAGGTCGGCCGATTCGTCGCCGCGCCCTTGCGCGATCCGGCGGGCGAGGGTGGCTGCGTCGGTCATAGGTGAAGCTCCGGGTTCAGGCCGGCTTGGCTACGCCATCTCGCCGGCCTAGACAGGCGCTGTCCAGTCGCCTTTTCGCGGAGACCATCATGCAGCTTACCTGGTTCGGCCATTCGGCGTTTCGGCTCGACCTGCCCGGCGCTTCGGTCCTGATCGATCCGTTCTTTACCGGCAATCCGGCCTTCGAGGGCGATGTCGCGGCGGCGAGCAAGGGCGTCAGCCATATCGTAATCACCCACGGCCATGGCGATCATGTCGGCGATACGCTCGCCATCGCCGCAGCGAACGATGCCACGGTGATCACCAACTACGACCTGTGCATGCACCTCGCCTCGAAGGGGCTGAAGACGTTCCAGCCGATGAACACCGGCGGCAGCGTCGATCTCGGCGCCTTCTCGGTGACGCTCGTCCGCGCCGATCATTCCGCCGGAATGGGTGAGGCGGGCGTCGCTGTCCCGGTCGGCAACGCCAATGGCGCGATCATCAAGGCGCCGGGCGAGAAGACGCTCTGGCACATGGGCGACACCGATATCTTCTCCGACATGGCGTTGCTCGCCGAGATTCATGGCGTCGAGGCCTGCATCTGTCCGATCGGCGATCGCTTCACCATGGGCGCCAGGACGGCGGCGCTGGCGATGACCCGCTTCGTCAAGCCGAAGCTCGCGATCCCCTGCCATTACGGCTCCTTCCCGATCATCGCCCAGGATGCGGCCGTTTTCGTCGAGGGGCTGAAGGGCAGCAGCGTCGAGGCGCTGGTGCCGGAGAAGGGCAAGGCGGTCACGGTCTGACGCCACCATCATTCTGGGGCGTGCACTCCCGGCGGACCGCAAGTAAGTGCTGACTTACTGGCGGTCCCCGCGCTATAGCGCTGGCGAACCATTACCGGCGCCGTTGCGCCGATCCCTGCAGGAGCCAGCCCATGTCGGTCGACGCCGCCACCGTCAAACGCGTCGCGCATCTCTCGCGCATCGCCGTCGATGATGCGGATGTGCCGAAGCTGCAAGGCGAGCTCAACGCTATCCTCGGCTTCGTCGATCAGCTCAACGAGCTCGACGTCACAGGTGTCGAGCCGATGACCTCGGTGACACCGATGGTGATGAAGAAGCGCCAGGACGTCGTGACCGACGGCGAGATCGCCGACGAGATCGTCGCCAATGCGCCGGCCTCCGAGGACGACTATTTCATGGTGCCGAAGGTGATCGAGTGAGCGCCTGACGCGCTCCGCTTACCCTCATCGCCCGTTCCTATTACGTTTTACGGATATTTCCCGTGACCGATCTCACCCGCCTGACCCTGACCGACGCCCGCGACGGGCTGAAGGCCAAGCAGTTCTCTGCCACCGAACTAACGAAGGCGCATATCGCCGCCGTCGAGCAGGCGCGCGCGCTCAACGCTTATGTGCTGGAGACGCCCGAGCATGCGCTGAAGCAGGCCGCCGCCTCCGACGAGAAGCTCGCGAAGGGCGAGGCCGGTCCGCTCGAAGGCCTGCCCCTCGGCATCAAGGACCTGTTCGCAACCAAGGGCGTGCGCACCACCGCCTGCTCGCGCATCCTCGGCAATTTCGTGCCGGCCTATGAGTCGACGGTCTCGTCGCAGCTCTGGCGCGACGGTGCCGTCATGCTCGGCAAGCTCAACAATGACGAGTTTGCCATGGGCTCGTCGAACGAGAGCTCGGCCTTCGGCCCGGTGGTCAATCCCTGGCGCCGCCAGGGGTCGAATGTCGGGGCAGGGGCTGCCGGCGCGATCGAGGGCAACCATCTTGTGCCCGGCGGTTCGTCCGGTGGCTCGGCCGCGGCCGTTGCCGCGCATCTCTGCCTCGCCGCCACCGCGACCGATACCGGCGGCTCGATCCGCCAGCCGGCCGCCTTCACCGGCACGGTCGGCATCAAGCCGACCTATGGCCGCTGCTCACGCTGGGGCATCGTCGCCTTCGCCTCCTCGCTCGATCAGGCTGGGCCGATCGGCAAGACCGTGCGCGACACCGCCGTGATGCTGCGCTCCATGGCCGGGCACGACCCGAAGGATACAACCTCGGTCGACCGCCCCGTGCCGAACTACGAGGCGGCTGTCGGCCGTTCGATCAAGGGCATGAAGATCGGCATTCCCCGGGAGTATCGCCTGGAAGGTCTCAACCCCGAGATCGACGCGCTCTGGCAGCAGGGCATCGACTGGCTGAGGGCTGCAGGGGCCGAGATCGTCGAGATTTCGCTGCCGCACTCCAAATACGCGCTGCCGGCCTATTACATCGTCGCGCCGGCGGAAGCCTCGTCCAACCTCGCCCGCTATGACGGCGTCCGCTACGGCCTGCGCGAGCAGGGCCGCGACATCGTCGAGATGTATGAGAAGACCCGCGCCGCCGGCTTCGGCGCCGAGGTCCGGCGCCGCATCATGATCGGCACCTATGTGCTGTCCTCGGGCTATTACGACGCCTATTACCTGCGCGCCCAGAAGGTGCGCACGCTGATCAAGCGCGATTTCGAGCAGGTCTACGACCAGGGCATCGACGCGGTGCTGACGCCGGCGACGCCGTCCTCCGCCTTCGGCATCGGCGAGAAGGGCTCGGCCGATCCGGTCGAGATGTATCTCAACGACGTCTTCACTGTGACGGTGAACATGGCCGGCCTGCCGGGCATTGCCGTGCCGGCCGGCGTCGACAGCCAGGGCCTGCCGCTCGGCCTGCAGCTGATCGGCAGGCCCTTCGACGAGGAGACGCTGTTCTCGCTCGGCCAGGTCATCGAGGAGGCGGCTGGCCGCTTCCCGGTCAGCGAGCGCTGGTGGGCCTGAGCACCGGACCGAAAAGTGGAATCCACTTTTCGGGCGAATCCGGTGCGGCTGGATCAGAGCCCATCGGCGCTTGATCGGTCGCATTCCGAATCCTGACTTCCCCGGCGCTGCACCGGGTGGCAGTCTTCGCGCCTGATCAGGCTGCCGGAGACCGCCATGCCGTCCTATCCGTTCGAAACCGTCGACGTCTTTACCGACCGCCGTTTTGGCGGCAACCAACTCGCCGTCTTCACCGATGCGCGCGGCCTCTCGGATGCCGAGATGCAGGCGCTGGCGGCGGAGATGAACTACAGCGAGACGACCTTCGTGCTGCCGCCGAGCGATCCGGCCAACACGGCGCGCGTCCGCATCTTCCACCGCACTGCCGAGATGCCCTTCGCCGGCCATCCCAATGTCGGCACCGCCTGCGTGCTCGCCGGCCATGGCCGCGACCGCGACGGCATCCTGCTGTTCGAGGAGATCGCGGGCCTCGTCGAGGTCCGGATCGCGCGCGATACCGCCGGGCTGGTGACGGGCGCGACCATCGCCGCGCCGCAGGCACTTTCGCTCGACATCCAGCTGACGCCTGACGCGATCGCCGCCTGCGCCGGGCTCAGCCCGCAGGACGTCCTCACCGGCCGCCATCCGCCGCAGCAGGCCTCGGTCGGTGTCAAGTTCGTGCTGGCCGAGGTCACGCCGGAAGCGTTGACACGGGCGACGCCGGACATCGCCGCCTATCGCCGGCTCGAACAGGCCAATCCGGCCCTTGAAGGGCGGCTGTCGATCTTCTTCTACGCCTGGGACGGCGACAGGGTTCGCGCCCGCATGTTCGCGCCGCTCGCCGGCACCTGGGAAGATCCTGCAACCGGCAGTGCCAGCGCGACGCTGGCGGCGCTGACCCTGTCGCTCTCCGACAAGGACAGCGTGGCGTTCGAGATCGCGCAGGGCGTCGAAATGGGCCGGCCGAGCCTGCTGCAGGTCGCGGCGCGGCGTGTCGGCGGCGATATCCGCGCCACCGTCGGCGGCGGTTGCGTGCCGGTGCTGCGCGGCGAAGCGACGCTGTGAGGAGCTCCGCTCTATAGAGCGCGGGTCGTCCCGGCCGGAGCGAAGCGCAGAGCCGGGACCCATGCCTGAACCTTCGTCGGTTAGGCTCAGGCATGGGTCCCGGGTCTCCCTGCGGTCGCCCGGAGTGACTCGCGCGTTTGGAATGGGAGGATCAGGCGGATAGCCCGAGTTCAGCACGCAGCTTCCGCGTCAGCCCTGCCGCGACCAGCCGGTGGCTCTCGCGCAGATAGTCGCGGAAGGCGTCGTCCGGCAGGCCCTCGTCGGAGAAGCGCTGGATCCACTTCATCCCGCGCGAGGCAAGATAAGGCGCCGGGCGGCAGCCGGGCGCGTCGCGCAGCATCTCATAGGCCAGCGGCGAGCATTTGAACGAGACGAAGAGGGCTCCCTCGGCATCGTCGCGACCGAGCGCGAACACCTTGCCGCCGACCTTCCAGACATCGGCGCCGCCCCATTGCACGACATGCGTGGTTACGGGCAGGGCAGCGCAGAAGGCGTTGTATTCGGCGAGTGTCATATCGTCCTGCTGTCGTGGGGGCGCTGCGTCGGATCGATTGATAGCCCAAACGACACCCGTTGGTGACGGGAGCCGCCGCTTCGATCCACATCGTTCAAGCGCGCTACCTCCGCCAGAAGGGCTTGGCGATCTCCATCTCGACTCGCTGTTTCGTCAGGCCGATATCTTTGAGCAGATGCGGATTCTCCTGCGCCATCTGCGCCAGCTTCCAGCGGACGCGAATCCGCTCGCGCCAGGTCGCGAGGATGCCTCGTTGATCGGCCGTTCCGGTATGGCCCGCATGCGACGCGAGAGTGGGAGCATCGTTCATGGCAACCTCCCATGGTTCGTGAGCGCTCTGCGCCCGGAGTGAAGGGAGGTCTCGTTCTGCGCGATGCAGGCGGCGCGGTCCTTTAGCCCGCCCGAAGAGTTCCAAAAACTTCCAAACGGGCTATGGATTCAGCCCATGCAGGGATCGCGCTTCGCCTTCGGCCCTTTCGTGCTCGATTCAAGCGCGGGAACGCTCCTTGAGAACGATATCCCTGTCACCGCCAGCTATCGCGGCCTGAAGCTCCTTGCGGCACTCGTCGGGCGGCCGCGCGATATCCTGAGCAAGGCCGAACTGCTGGATGCAGCCTGGCCGGGACTGGCGGTCGAGGAGGGCAATCTCACCGTCCAGATCGCGCAATTGCGCAAGCTGCTCGGCGCCCCCGCCGATGGCGGCGAATGGATCGCGACCATCCCGCGCATCGGCTATCGCTTCGTGGGGACCGTCGAACAGCTTGGCGATGCGACGCGGAAGCCCTTGCCTCTGCCCGGCAAGCCGTCGATCGCCGTGCTGCCTTTCGTCAATGTCAGCAACGACCCTGAGCAAGAAAGCTTTGCGGACGGACTGACCGAAGACCTGATCACGGATCTGTCCAGAACCGCGGAGCTCTTCGTCATCGCGCGCAACTCGGCCTTTGCCTACAAAGGCCAGGCGAGAGATGCGCGCGCGATCGCCGAGGAGCTCGGCGTGCGCTATCTGCTGGAGGGAAGCGTCAGGCACGCCGCCGGGCGAGTACGTATCAATGCCAAGCTCATCGATGCCTCGAACCGCGACCATCTCTGGGCGGAACGCTTCGACCGCAAGCTGGACGATATCTTCGCCGTTCAGGACGAGGTCACGGCCCGGATCATCGAGGCCTTGCTCGGCCGGCTGCGCACCCCGCCGCCCCGTCAGCGGCCGAAAAGCCTCGAAGCCTATGACCTCTGCGTGCGTGCGCGCCGGCTGATGGACGATGCGCCCCAGGCGGCGCAGGAAGCGCATCTGCTGCTGACGCGCGCGATCGCGCTCGACCCGGACTATGCCGAAGCCTATCGCTGGCTGGCCTTGAACCATTGGATGGGCTGGGTGCACTCCGGCGGCCCGACGGAGGCGTCGCGCGGGATCGCCCTGGATCTGGCGCGCAAGGCCGTGGCGATCGATCCCGCTGATGCCGGCTGCCGCTGGGCCTTAGCCTATCTGCTCGCCTATGAACGCAGCTTCGCCGAGGCGGACACGGAATTCGCTAGGGCGCTAGCACTCGATCCGAACGAAGCCGATGCCTGGGCGGCGCTCTCCGATATCACCGTCCTGGCCGGGCAGATCGAGGACGGTCTCGAACACATCCGCAAGGCCTTCCGGCTGAACCCGTTTCCGGCGAGCTGGTACTATCTGCCTCTCGGCCAGGCGCTCTATGCCGCCGGCGAATATCAGGCTGCCGTCGAGGCGTTGCGCCGGGACGAGACCCATCGGACGAGCTCGCGCCGTTTCCTGGCGGCGAGCCTCGCTCAATTGGGACAGCTTGATGAGGCGCGCGCCGAGGCCGAGCTCTTCCTGGTCGGCAATCCGGATTTCAGCATCCGCCACTGGGCGATGATGGAGCCTTTCCGCGACGATGCCTTGCGCGAGCGCTTCGTCGCCGGCTTCCGCAAGGCCGGCCTGTCGGAGTGAAGCGGCCCAACACTGGTCATACGGGCAGAGACATCGTCAGATCGAGACTCTGGAACCGGTCCGGCCATAGCCCGTTGATCTGCCGCTCGACAATGTGAGGCGACGATGAAACTCTCGGGCGGCTGCAATTGCGGACAGGTCCGCTACGAGCTCGACGGCGAGCCGGTCCGTGTCGGGATCTGCCATTGCGAGACCTGCCGGAAAGGCTCCGGCTCGACCTTCTCCTATTTCGGCATCTGGCCGAGGGCGAGCGCGACCCTGTCCGGTGAGCTCGCTTGCTGGCAGAGCCGCGCCGGTGGCGAGCGCTTCTGCCCGGCTTGCGGCTCGCTGCTGTTCTGCTGGGCGGAGGGCTCGGACGAAATCGAGATCAAGCTCGGCACATTGGACAGCCCGCCCAGCGCACTGGTTCCGGCCTATGAGCTCTGGACCATCCGCCGCGAGCCCTGGCTGGCGCACCAGAGGGGCGCCGAGCAGCATAGGCGCGATCGTGAGGAGCTCGACACCTAATCGCCGTTAGAAATTCTCGGCATCGACACCATGAGCCTTGGCGGCGGCGACGATCTGCGACCAGGTCTCGTCGTCGAGCGGAATGCCGTCGCGCTCGCGCTCGATCCGCGTCGCGCGCTCCTTGTCGCCCGGCGCCAGCACGGGCTGGGACGGATCCTGTGGCGCGGCAGCTCGGACGAATTTGAGATAGCTCTCGATCCGCTGCTGACGTAAGGCCGCATCCGGCTCGAGCCGGGCAGGGTCGATCAGCACGCCGAACAGCGAATTGATGATCCAGGTCTTATGCGGCTTCTCATCGATACGGGCCGCGCCCATCAGCCCGGCCGAGAGCAGTTCGGCGATCAGCGAGAGGCCGGCGCCCTTGTGATCGCCGAAGGGCAGCAGTGCGCCGAGCGGCACATCTGGCTGCGCGAAGACGTGGCGGGGCTCGACGGTCGGCCGGCCTTCGCCGTCTATGATGTAGCCTTCCGGTACATCGACGCCCTTGTTGAAGGCGACGCGGGCCTTGCCATGCGCCATGCGGCTGGTGGCGAAATCGAGGATCAGCGGCTCGCCGCCGGGCACCGGCAGGCCGATCGAGATCGGATTGGTGCCGAAGCGTGCCTGCTTGGCGGCGAAGGGCGCGACGATCGGCGGTCGGCCGGCGACATTGACCCAGAACACCGAGATCAGCCCGGCAGTCGCCGCGACCTCGGAGTAATGCCCGATGCGGCCGATATGGTGGGAATCGAGCAGGTTGAGCACGGCGACGCCACCTGTCTGCGCGATGGTGATGGCGCGGTCGACAGCATTGCGGGCCGTCGGCTGGCCGAGCGCGACATTGCCGTCGACGATCAGGAAGGAGCCGAGCTCGCTGCGGACAGCGAGCTTGGACTGCGGCTTCAGATTGCCGTCGGCGAGCGAGTTGAAATAGAGCGGCAGCATGCCGACGCCATGGCTGTCATGGCCGCTGAGATTGGCCAGCACCAGATGCTCGGCCGTCTCCTTCGCCTCGTCCTCGCTCCAGCCGGCGGCGGTGATCATAGCGCGAGTGAGGGCACGGAGCGCCTCGGGCCGGTGCAGGCGATAGGATGTCATGGCTGTCTGTCGGATGCTGGGATGATGTGGCCAGAGTGCACGGGCGTGCGCTCCATGCAATGGACGCAAGCAAATGGCGCCGTCCCGGCCGGTGCATCTCGACGTTGCGCTCACCAATCCTTATGTTGCTGTCAGCAATCCTGTTTTCACCGGACCTTGAATCCGGTCGAGGAGGGACGAGGAATGTTTTCGATACCCGGCCTGAAGGTGGTTTCGCTGACCGATGCCGCCGCTCGGCGCATTCGCGAGATCATGGCGCAGTCGGCGCGCGACAATCCGGATTCGCCGGCGCTCGGCTTGCGCGTCGGCGTCAAGAAGGGCGGTTGCGCCGGCATGGAATACACCTTCGAGGTCGCGCGCGCGGCCGGGAAGGGCGACGAGGTCGTGACCGAGAAGGACGCGACCGTGATCGTCGACGCCAAGGCGGTGCTGTTCCTGCTCGGCACCGAGCTCGACTTCAAGACTGACCGCTTTTCCTCGACCTTCGTCTTCAACAACCCGAACCAGGTCTCGGCCTGCGGCTGCGGCGAATCGGTCGAGATCAAGCCGCGTTCGGAGACGGTGCTGGCGGCCCAGTAGCCAGCGATGGATGCCGCCGCCGTCGCGGAACTGTTCGCGCCGGTGGTTGCGGTTCGTACGCGCCGCATGTTCGGCGGACTCGGCATCTATGCCGGCGAGGCGATGTTCGCGCTCGCCTTCGATAGCGAGATTTTCCTGAAGACGACGGAAGCGATGCGGCCGGAACTCATGGCGGTCGGCAGCGAGCCCTTCCGCTACATGGCGCGCAGCCGCGAGCGCGAACTTGGCTATTGGCGTTTGCCGGCGGCGGCTTTCGACGACGAAGATGTGCTGCGCCACTTCACTGAGCTCGCGCTTGCCGCGGCGCGCGAGGCAGCGCTCAAGAAAGGTATCAGGCCGCTCAGGCGACCTTCGCGGCGTCCTGGATCGCGTCCTCGGTGACGGTGCGGTTGCGGCCGTCGCGCTTGGCCTGCAGCAGCGCATTGTCGGCCCGCTCGACGATCGAGCTCGCCGTGTCGCCGCGCCGATAGACCGAGACGCCGAGCGAGATGGTGATCCGCCCGAGGCTCTCATTGGTCGAGCGCTTCACCAATTCGCGGGTCAGCAGCGCCTGGCGCACCGTCTCGGCGCCGAACTTGCCGGCGACGACATCGGCTTCCGGCAGGATGATGGCGAACTCTTCGCCGCCGAAGCGGGTGATGGTCGCCTTGTCCTTGAACTTGTCCTTCATCGTCCGGGCGACCAGGCGCAGCACCTGATCCCCCGTCAGATGTCCGTGCATGTCGTTGAAGTGCTTGAAGAAGTCGATATCGGCCATGACAAGGGCGAAGGGCTCGCGCCGCAGCGTCGCCTGATCGATCGCCTTCTGCAGCATCTCCTCGAAATGGCGGCGATTGGCGAGGCCGGTGAGCGGGTCGGTCAGCGCCTCGGCCCGCGTCGATTCCAGCGCCTCGCGCAGATTGCGGATCTCATGCGCGCTTTCGCGCAGCTGGCCTTCGAGCTGGGTCTTGCGGGCGACCTCCTCACGGGTCGACAGGACCAGCGCCTCGACCCATTCGCGCAGCTTCTGCCGGTCGGCGGACGGGGGTACTTCCTCCGACATGGCGCAGAGCCGGCCATGATACTGCTCGCTGGAGCTGAGCGCCCGGTCGACCAGCACCATCATGCTCTCGATCTCGGCGAGCACCTGCAGGCTGGTGCGCTCCGCCTGTCGCGACAGGCGGTCGGTGCTGACGAATTTCTCGTAGAGCGTGTCGATGTCGGCGACGCCGACTTCGCCATTGCTGGCGGCGATCACGGCCTGCATCGCCATGCTGAGCGCCGGCATCTCGCCGCTGAGATGGGCGTACCAAACTTCGAAAGCGCGCGGATACCCAGGGGAATAATGCTGTCGCATCGCTGCGACGACCTGCTCGGCGAGGTCGTGAGCCTGCGGCGAGCCTGAGCTGCTGTTGGTCATGACATCCTGTCCCCTGCCGAGCGCGAAATTCTTCCGCGCCCGCTACGCGCCTGACCCTAGGACAGACGAAGTTAAAGCAAGGTTGCCAGGAAACGTGTTTTAGCCGACGCGGACGGGGCGCAGCAGGAAGGCAGGGACGTGGTCGCCGAGGCCCTTGACCTTGGGGCCGTCATCGAGGTCGTCGCGGCGGGGAGACCGGCCACGATTGCCGTGCGGCGCGCCGTTGCCGGAGGCTTCTTCGCGACGCGGCGCGCGCGGTGCCTCGTTGCTGCGCGCAGCCTCCACCTCGGCCCGTTCGGGGCGGCTTTCGGACCGAGCGTGCTCGCTCCTTGGCTCGCCCCGCGGCGGCTTGCCATCGCGTCCACCGCGTTGCGGGCGGCCGGCCTTTCGGTCGTCGCCACGGCGGCCACGGCGCTCTTCACGCGGCTCGGCTGCCGGCAAGCTCTCGAGGCCCGGCCCGGCCCATTCGATGCTCTGGCCGGTCAATTTCTCGATCGCGGCGAGGAGCTTGTCGTCATGGCGGGTGACGATGGTGAAGGAGGCGCCCTCGCGGCCGGCGCGGCCGGTGCGGCCGATGCGGTGGACATAGTCCTCGGCATGGGTCGGCACATCGAAATTGAAGACGTGGCTAACAGCGGGGATATCGAGGCCGCGCGCCGCGACATCGCTCGCGACCAGGATCGGGTTCTCGCCCGTGCGGAAGGAATCGAGCGCCGCCATGCGGGCGTACTGGTCCATGTCGCCATGCAGCGCGACGGCCGGGAATCCGTGCTTCAGCAGGGACTTGTGCAGCGTCGCTACATCGCGCTTGCGGTTGCAGAACACGATCGCGTTCTGCAGATCCTTGGCGTCCTTGATCAGCTTGCGCAGCGTATCGCGCTTCTCGTAGTCCTGATTGTGCGAGGCGACCAGGCGCTGTGTGATGGTCGCGGCGGCGGTCGCCGGCCTGGCGACTTCGATGCGAACCGGATTGTGCAGGAACTGCTCGCTGATCCGGGTAATCTCAGGCGGCATCGTCGCGGTGAAGAACAAGGTCTGCCGCGTGAAGGGAACAAGCTTGCAAACCCGCTCGATGTCCGGGATGAAGCCCATGTCGAGCATGCGGTCGGCTTCGTCGATGACGAGCAGCTCGACGCCGGTCAGCAGCAGCTTGCCGCGCTCGACATGGTCGAGCAGGCGGCCGGGCGTAGCGATCAGCACGTCGACGCCACGGGTGATCTTGGCATCCTGGTCGCCGAAGGAGACGCCGCCGATCAGCAGCGCCACCGAAAGCTTCTGGTTGACGCCGTAGCGGACGAAGTTTTCCTCGACCTGCGCGGCGAGCTCGCGCGTCGGCTCCAGGATCAGCGTGCGCGGCATCCGGGCCCGGGCGCGGCCGGTCTCCAGGATGGTCAGCATCGGCAGGGTGAAGGCCGCGGTCTTGCCGGTGCCGGTCTGGGCGATGCCGAGCACGTCCTTGCGGGCGAGCACGTGGGGGATAGCCTGGGCCTGGATGGGGGTAGGCGTCGTGTAGCCGGCGGTCGAGACCGCGGTTAGAACCTTATCGCTCAGGCCGAGTTCGGCAAAAGACATCGATAGTTGCGCTTCTCAAGGGTCGGGGACACGTGGCGGGATGACCGATCGACCGCAACGGTGGCGCGACTTTGCTGGGTTGCGCGCCTTCGGACGCCCGTGCAATGCAGAAAAAACGGGGCAAAGTCAACATTCTAGAGCCTCTTCCGATCTGCTTGCATCGCAAGGCGGTCGTCCGAACGGTCTCTGAACAAAAAATGGGTACGGATTCACGACCGGCTTGCTTCAACCTGGTCGGGTCAAGCCAGAGCAGGATTGGTGAAGAGTGAGCACGATGCAGAGCAAGATACCCGAAGCACTTGTCCTGGTCCCCGGCCTGAATTGCACGCCTGCACTCTATGCCCCGCAATGGCTCGCCTTGGCTTCGGGCCGGCAGATTCTGGTCGCTGACAACGCCACCGACGACACGATCTCCGCCACGGTCGAGCGTTTGCTGGCTACGGCACCTGAGCGCTTTGCGCTGTGCGGGTTGTCTATGGGCGGCTATGTCGCCCTGGAGGCGATCCGTCGTGCACCGGAACGGGTGACGCGACTTGCCTTGCTCGACACCACCGCCAAGCCGCCGACGCCCGAGACCAACGCGCCGCGCGAACAAATGATCGCGCTGGCGGAGAAGGGCGCCTTCGACAATGTCGTGGCCTTGCTCTGGCAGAAGCTGGTCGCGCCCGACCGGCTGGCCGACGAGGCGTTGCGGCTGGAGGTGCGGGCGATGGCCGAGGCGGTGGGACCGCTAGGCTTCATCCGCCAGCAGCGCGCCATCATGGGCCGGAGTGATGCCAGGCCGGTCCTGAAGACGATATCCGTCCCGACGCTGGTCGTGGTCGGCGCAGAGGACGCGATCACGCCGCCCGACGAGGCACGCGAGATCGCCGGCTGCGTCGGGACGAAGGCGCGTTATCTGGAAATACCGGGCTGTGGCCATCTGTCGACGCTGGAAGCGCCGGAGATTGTCACGGCGGTTTTGCGCGACTGGCTCGCTTAGGGCTCAGCGCGGGACCACGCAGGGGTCGAGTTTCGTCTCGTTGGCGCGCTTGACGATCGAACCGGTGACCAGCGGGTCGATTGCCTGGCCCTTCGCCGCGGCCTGGGCGACCTCGCGCATCGCGTCGCGATCGAGCTGTGCGGTGTGGTTCGAGACGAAATTGGCAGCGATGACGGAAAGGAAGGCGATCGCTGCGCCGGCCTTGGCGACATCGGCGACCATGGTGCCGCGCTTGTTGCGCAGGAAGGCGATGACGAGCTGCATCGCAGAACTCCGGAAAGCAAATGGCGTGGATCGCCGATAGACAGAGCATGCGGCAGCGGCTGTAAAAACTTGGTTAGCGAAGCGTCTCTCGCTCAGTTCGCGATCGCTTGGCGCGAATAAACGACTTACGCTAGGACAGTCAGTGGTCGTCACCGTCAAAGGGGCGTCGCATGCTGAAACTGGGTGCCCGGGGTGAGCCGGTCCGCTTGCTGCAGAACCAGCTCAACCTGCTGCCGACGCGGCTCGTCAAGCTCCTCGTCGACGGCATCTTCGGCACGCGGACACACGGCCGGGTACTGGAATTCCAGGGCAACAATCAGCTCGAGAGGGATGGCGTCGTCGGCCCGCTGACCCTCGATCTGATCGCCAATCTGCTCAAGAATCTCAACAACATCCTGCCGGTACCACCACCCATGCCGGTTCCCAAGAAGCCGTCGGTAGTCCGGCTGGTCACCGACGAAATCCTGGGCACCTTTCCCTCCGCGAACAACCTGATCACGCAGGTCATCCCGCCGATCGCGGTCATCCAGACCGCGACCTACAAGCAGGGGGCGGGTGGCCCGCCATTGGATTTCCAGATCATGCCGGCGACGACCGGGCGGCTCGCGATCTTCGCCGCCCGCAACAAAGACGGCATCGAGCGCGCGGTGATCCTGCTGCTGCCGGCGCAGGTCAAACCGGATCGCCTGCTGATCTGCATCAGCCACGGCTTCGGCGGGCAGGGGCCGAAGACGCGGGCCAGACTCGCGGCGCTGAACTGGACCAACCCGCTGTCGAAGCCCTTGATCGACTATGTGCTGCTGAACCACGTCGTCAATCGCTGGGGCGCCCAGACGCTTGCGGCCCAGAAGCGCAATCTCGGCTACATGCAGATCGTCCGTTCCGGCGCAGCCGGCGGCGAGCTCGGGCCCTTCGCGAGGGATGCCGCCTTCCTGCGGCAGGTGCTGACCGAGATGAGCGATCTCACCAACGGCGCCTTCTCGTTCGACACCCTGGAGACGATGACCTTCTCGAGCGGGATCAGCGATCACAACCTGTTCGTCTCGCATGCCGAGAAGCAGTTCGACATCGCCGCCAGCTATGCCATCGATCCCGTACCGCAGACACGGCCGGCGACCTCCAAAGGCAAGAAGCGGCTGTTCCGCAGCGGGGTGACGTCGCAAGGGCCGCCGCTGCCCGGCTCGGATTTCCTGCCGGTCGGTCGCTGGCGCAATGAATGGGCGAATTTTCGCCTGAAGACCGACGGCGAATACGACTACATGCACAATTGGACGATGCCGTTCTACTGCCTCTATCTCGGCATCCAGACCTCCTAGCAGGCGCTCAGCCGCGTCCCTCCAGCTTGCCACGATGCTCGCGGAACAGCTGGCGCAGCCCATCGAGAACCGCCAGTACCGCCGGCCGCTGTCGGCTGCTCTCATGCGAGACCAGGAATATCTCGTCGGCGGTCGCCTCGGGCGGCTCCTCCAGCCGGATCAGCCCCGCATCGGCATCCGCCAGGAAACAGGGCGCCATCGAGACCGCGCCGGACGAGCGGATGCTCTCATAGCGCGCGGCGGAATCGCCGACGCGGGCGGCGATCGGCCGTCCGGCCGCCCAGGCGAGGATGTGCTGCTCGATCCGCGAGGAGACGTCGCGGCTGACCGAGATCACCGGCGCGGTCGTCGGATCGACATCGCGGCGGACATAGAAGGCCTGCGCCAGCTTGCCGACCTTCTGGCCGAAATAGCCGGCGTCACCCGGCGGCTTGCGCATGCGGATGGCGATCTCGGCCTCGCCGCGCGCCAGGTCGAGCCGATCGCGGGTGCTGATGATGACGATCTCGATGCCGCCCGCAGCAGCCGAGAGGCGGGCGGCGTGCTGGGTCAGGAACAGGCTGATCGACGTCGTCGCCGTGATGCGGACGGGTGCGTCGCCGCGGGCGCGGGCGGCGTTCGCCCGCGTCTCGAAGCGCGCGACGGCCTCGGCCGCCGCTGTCGCATCCTCGGCGAGCGAGAGGCCGATCTCGGTCGGGATCAGCCGGTTGGCGCCGCGCTTGAACAGCGGCAGGCCAAGCCGCGCCTCGAAGGATTTCAGGCGTCGCGCGACCGTCGTCTCGCTCAGTCCGAGCGCAGACGCTGCCAGAGCGAGGCCGCCTGTGGCGGCGATGGCGTGGAAGATTTCGAGATCGGCCCAGAGCGAGGTCTGGGCCGAGGCCAGGGCATCGCGTCGAGATGGAGAGGCAGGAGGCTCGCCCATGTGCTCAAGGGCCGGAGATAGGGCGCGGACTCGTGGCGCTGGGCGGGATCATGGTCGGCATCGTGCGGGTCGGTCGACATGCGCCCAAGGTGAGCGCATGTCGGTGGCAAGACAGCCCGGCAGGCTTGCCGGGGAGCCCGGCGCGCAAGCCGGCCAAGCTTCGCCTCACAGGTCGATCAGCTCGCCGGCGAAGGCGGCCCGCTCCTGGATGAAAAGGAACCGCGCTTCCGGCTTGTTGCCCATCAGCCGCTCGACCGTGTCGGAGGTCTCTTCCTTCGCCTCGTGGTCGACCATGACCTTGAGCAAGGAGCGCTTGCTCGGGTCCATCGTGGTCTCCTTGAGTTCGGCCGGCATCATCTCGCCCAGGCCCTTGAAGCGACCGATCTCGGGCTTCTTGCCCTTGAAGACTGTCTCGATCAGCTCGTCCTTGTGGGCATCGTCCCGAGCATAGACGGACTTGGTGCCATGACGCAGCCGATAGAGCGGCGGCACGGACAAATAGAGATGCCCCTTCTCGATCAGGCGCGGCATCTGGCGCCAGAAGAAAGTGACCAGGAGCGAGGCGATATGGGCGCCGTCGACGTCGGCGTCGGTCATCACGATGACCTTCTCGTAACGCAGGTCGTCCTCGCGGAACTGGCTGCCGATGCCGCAGCCCAGCGCCAGGATCAGGTCGGCGAGTTGCTGGTTGGCATTGAGCTTTTCGCGCGTCGCATTGGCGACGTTGAGGATCTTGCCGCGCAGGGGCAGGATCGCCTGGTTGGCGCGATTGCGCGCCTGCTTGGCTGAGCCACCGGCGGAATCGCCCTCGACGATGAAAAGCTCGGAGCCTGCCGCGCCAGCATTGCTGCAATCGGCGAGCTTGCCGGGGAGCCTAAGCTTGCGCGTCGCGGTCTTGCGCGAGACTTCCTTCTCGAGGCGCCGGCGCTGGCGCTCCTCGGCCCGGTCGACCGACCAGTCGAGCAGCCTCAGCGCCTGCTGCGGCGAGGCGGCGAGCCAATGGTCGAAAGCATCGCGTATCGCGTTCTCGACGATGCGGGCCGCTTCCAGCGTCGCCAGCTTGTCCTTGGTCTGGCCCTGGAATTCCGGCTCGCGGATGAAGACCGAGAGCATGGCGGCGCAGGTCGCCATGACATCGTCGGCGGTGACCTGCGCCATGCGCTTTGACTGGCCGATGCGCTCGGCATGGTCGCGCAGGCCGCGCAGCAGGGCGATGCGCAGGCCGGATTCATGCGTGCCGCCTTCCGGCGTCGGAATGGTGTTGCAGTAGGACGAGGAGAAGCCGTCCTCACCGGTCGCGAGCCAGGCCACCGCCCATTCGAGCGAGCCGTGGCCGCCTTCCTTGGTGATCTTGCCTGAGAAGATCGGCTCGGCGACGAGGTCCTTGCCCTCGATCTCGCGGGCGAGATAGTCGCGCAAGCCTCCGGGGAACTTGAATACTGCCTCGGCCGCGACGTCGCCTTCCGGCTGCAAGCGCGACGGCGCGCAGCGCCAGCGGATCTCGACGCCGCCGAAGAGATAGGCCTTGGAGCGGGCCATGCGGAACAGCCGCGCCGGGACGAAATGCGCGCCTTCGCCGAAGATCTGCGCATCGGGATGGAAGCGCACGCGGGTGCCGCGCCGGTTCGGCGCCCGGCCGACTGTCTCCAGCGGTCCGAGCGGGATGCCGCGCGAGAAACTCTGGCGATAGAGCATCTGGCCGCGCGCGACCTCGACCTCGACCAGATCGGAGAGCGCGTTGACGACGGAGACGCCGACGCCGTGCAGACCGCCCGAGGTCTCGTAGACCTTGGAGTCGAATTTTCCGCCGGCGTGCAGGATCGTCATGATCACTTCGAGCGCCGACTTGTCCGGGAACTTCGGATGCGGGTCGATCGGCATGCCGCGGCCATTATCGGTCACCGCGAGCGAGCCGTCGGCGAAGAGCTCGACATCGATGAAGCTGGCATGGCCGGCGACGGCCTCGTCCATGGCGTTGTCGATCACCTCGGCAAAGAGGTGGTGCAGCGCCCGCTCGTCCGTGCCGCCGATATACATGCCTGGCCGGCGCCGTACCGGCTCCAGCCCCTCGAGCACCTCGATGGTGGACGCGTCGTAGCCAGCCTCGGAGGCCGTGCCGCTGCGCGGGGGTGGGGTAGGGCGCGCGGCCGGCTTCGGCGCAGGGGCGGGCGCACGCGATTCCTCGCGCATCTCCTTGCCGCCATCTTCGCCGAAGAGATCGTCCGTCATCGTCACCGCACTCGCTGATTCGCTCAGATCGCAGGATAGCGTATCGGCCTGCCGACCGCCTGCCGGAGCCCCTATAACCCGCCGCTCTCCCGCAATAAACCGATCGGATTGCCGCCGGAAGTCAGGATCAGCGAGACCGTCGCCGAACCGTCATCCCGGGATGGCACAGCCGGCCAAGGAACCTTGGCCGCCGCTGGTCGGTTCAGCAGCCGTTAAGGGCCTCGGTTTCATCATCGTGATGCGAATCGGGACTGGTCCCGACAGCGCATTCGGCTAAGCTGGCTAGAGGGGGAAGGTCTCGTGGCGTCGCGTTCCGCAGTACCCAATATCCGCATTGTCGGCCTCGAGCGGGCCGCGCGTTTCGCTGGCGAGGCCTTCGCCTACGAGGAACTCTCCAGCGCCGAGACGCGGCACGATGCCGAGAGCGCGCAGCTGCGACGGCTCTGGTGGGGCGCCGCCATCGTCGCGTTGATCGGTCTGGCGATCGTCGCGCTGCGCTGAGCGCCGCGGATTCGTAATTCAGGCAGGCGCCTTCAAGCCGTCATAGAAGCTGAGATGGGCGAGGGCGGCTTCGTCCCATAACCTGGCGAGATCGACGCCGATCGCCTCCGCCTTGCGGGCCTGGGCGGCGAGCACGGCTTCGGCGAAGCGCTCGGGCGTGGCGTCGACCGGGCAGAGCACCGTCGCCGGATTGTCGATCTTCGCCTTCAACGCCAGCGCAAGCGCGAACTCGTCCTGCCGCTCCGGTTCGGTCGAGACCAGCGGGATCGCGAGCTGGCTGACCGCCTGGAAGCTGCCGCGCCGCGTGCTGATCCCGTCGGTGAAGGGCAGCAGAAAGACATCGGCGGCGCAGAGCGTCGCCATCAGCTCGCTTTCGTCGTCGATCCGGCCGCGGAAATCGAGCCAGTCGGCGACGCCGAGCTCACTCGCGAGCGCAAAGAAGGCTTCGCGATCGCCAGGTTTGTCCCACAGGAAATCGCCGCAGATCAGCAAGCGCGCCTTGACGCCGCGCTCATGCAGCGCCTTCGCCGTGCGCAAGAGGACATCGGGCCGCTTGCTGGCATAGAGCACGCCGAAATAGCCGATCACGATATCGGCTTCGCTTGCGCCGCTGCCGCGCAGCTTCACCCGTTCCGCCGCGACCCGCTCGGGATCGATCCGTGCCGGCATGATGTTGGGGCCGATCGGGATGACCGGCGCCGCCCGCTTCTTCGCCGCGCCGACCAATGGCGTCGTCAGGAAGTTCTCGCGCTGTTGCGGCGAGACGAGGACGAAGCCGTCGCAGGCCAGGATGTCCGGTACCATCGAGAGATAGCGCAGGCGATTGAGCGAGGCCCATTCGTGCAAGGTGATGGCGATACGGCCCTTGCGGGTCATCAATCGCGCCGCCATCAGCGCCGAGCCCGGCACGACGCTGTTGCCCCAGCCTTCGATCGGCATCTGGAAATGCACGATGCGGTCGCGGCGCAGTTCCTCGGCGATGGCGCCGATGAAGGCGGCCGGGCGTTCCGGTTCGATCGTCCGGATCGCGACGAGGCCTGGACGCAACGCATTGACGGCGCCGGCAAGCCGATAGGCATAGTCCATCACCGCGCAGGTGACGGGCCTGGCCGAGCCGAAGATGACGACGGAGGGGGCGGGAGAGGGTGAGTGCATGCGCCTGCGGTCTTGTGGAGGATGAGGCACGGTCTATCGCACAGCTTTCCTAAGCTTGCGTTGAGTCAGGCAGTCGCGTCCAGCGGGCCGAAGCTCGCGACCAGATTGCAGCGCCGCTCCGGAATGCTGCCGATCTTCTCTGCCCAGCAGGAGTAGCCAAGGACCAGCCGCTTCATCTCCTGAAGCGGGCGGCTGCCATCATCACCGGTCTCGCGCAGGCACGACAGCGTGTCGTAGCCGGCGGCGCGCAACTCGGCCCAGGCCTTCTCGCCGTCCGGCTTGTGGTTGCTCTCGAAGGTGAGGATCGGGCGATGGCGCGCGAAGGTTTCGCGCAGCCCGGCGAAGACGTCGGCCTCGAACCCCTCGACATCGCATTTCACGAAGCCGATCCGCTTCGTGCCATTCGCGATCTCCGGTTCGTGCTGCGCCAGATAGTGGTCGCCCTGGCGCACCGGCAGCACGATGTCGCCCTTGCCGGAGGCGAAGCTGCCGCTGCCGTCATTGCCAGCCTGGAGCAGTGAGAAATGGAGTTCAGCGTCCGCCTGCCCCAGTCCGACCTCGTGCAGGCGGACATTGCCGGCCCCGGACAGCAGAAGATTGGTCTTGAACAGCGATGCGATCGGTGGATTGGGCTCGAAGGCGATCACCTCCGCAAAGGACCCTGCCAGCGATATGGAATGATTTCCTATATTACCGCCAATGTCGAGGAAGGTCGTGCTCTGCAGGTTCCGAGCTTGGAATATGGCCTTGAGCAGCTCGATCTCGCGGCGCTCGTAAATGCCGTTCCCGATGATGGAGATGCCGAGATAATCGGTTGGAATGACGGCCAGCCGGGGAGCGGGCGGGAGGTGCTTCCTGGCGCCGGGCACGATCGCTTTGGCCAGCAGGTCGTAGGCGCGCCGGATCGCATAGGTCGCGCGCGTCTCGTTGATCCTCAGCATGGCCGGCTCATTCGTTGAGATCACAGAACGCGCATCCCTAGCAGCGATCCTCTACGGAACATTTAACCTGCGGTTGCGGCCGCTCGCAGGTCTGAAAGCCGCCCACGAGGAATGGTCGAGCGCCAGGAGCTTGACATTCGAGGAATTTTATCCCATATATGTTCCCGTTATGTTCTAATTGATTCATTGAGGAGAAGCGCATGCCTTCTTTTGCTCTGTTCGACGATACCGTTGTCGCGCGTACTGCCGCTGCCAGCACGGGCTGGACGGCGTTCACCAATCTGCAGACCGTCTTCGACTACGCCCGCAGCCAGAACCGTCCGCTGTTTTTTCAGCCCGGCGTCTATGATTCTCCCACGACCACGATTCTTCCCAGCAATGGCAGCGGCCGGCCGCTCTTCGCGCGGGCCATGCCCGGATCGGTGGTGTTGCGCTTCAACGGCGTCAACACGTTCCTGCGGATCGAAGGTCAGAACCAAGTCCATTTCGAGGGCATCACCTTCGATGGCCAGAACCTGGCATTGTCCGACTATGTGTCCGGCCGCCCGGCGCTGATTGCTATCGCCAATAATGCCCAGGACATCTCGTTCGAGAACTGCCAGGTGATGAACTCGCCGGGCATCGCCGCCTATATCGCGAGTTCCTCCGGCGCTGTGTTCCGCGCATGCTATTTCGGCAACCACTCGGTCGGGATCTGGAGCGAGAACGCGCAGATCAAGGCGCTGAACAATACGCTTGCGGGCATGCAGAACAACGGCATCGCGGTCTGGCGCGACACCATCACCGGTGACAGCTCCACGATCACAGGCAATGTCATCAACGGCGTCGACACCGTCGCCGGCGGGACCGGGCAGAACGGCAACGGCATCAGTGTCTTCCGGGCGATCGGCGTCTCGATCACCGACAACAAGATCTTCAACACGAAGTACTCCGCCATTCGCTGCAATGGCGGCGGGCTGCACAATGTCAGCAACAACAACATCTACAATACGCGGGAGGCGGCGATCTTCATCGAAGCCCCCGGGCCGGGTATCGACCTGACCGGTTGCATCGTCTCGAACAACAGCCTCGACACCGTCGGCTCCGGCATTCTCGTCGGCAACTCCGGTCAGTTCAATGACGGCGTTTCGCGCAGCGTCATCGTCGAAGGCAATCGGATCTCGAACATCACCGACAATCCGATCCCGGATGCGGGCTATTACCCGCCCTCGACCATCGGCAACGGCATCGTCGTCGAGCAGGACTGCGTGGTCTCGGGCAACCTCATCGAAGGCGCGCCGCGCGTCGGCATCATGGCCGGCATCAACACCGGTGCCCGGGACCTCGTCGTCACCGGCAATCTGGTGCGCAGCGTCGCCATCGGCATCGGCGTCTCGAACGAGGCGATCACCAATGCCGGCCGATCGGTCGTGGTCTCCGGCAACATCGTCCGCAGCGCCAGCATCGGCGGCATCGTGCCGGCGGTCTTCACCGGCACGACGATGAACCGCGTCGGCACGGCTGAATACGGCAACGACCTCGCCACCGCGGTCGGCAGCGTCACCTTCGGCCACAACCGCTATCTCTGAGCCGCTTGCGACGGGCTCGGCCCGTGCTCCTTGAGCCAACAAAAAACCGGGGCGTTTCCGCCCCGGTTCGAAGGTGGACTGCGGATCACCGCAGCCAGGAGGAAATCCTGTCCGGACCCGAAGCCCGGTCGGAAACCTGCTCAGTAGGAATAGTACATCGTGAACTCGACCGGGTGCGGCGTCATCTCGAAGCGCGCCACGTCCTGCATCTTGAGCTCGATATAGCTCTCGATGAAGTCGTCGGTGAAGACGCCGCCAGCCTTGAGGAAGGCGTTGTCCTTCTTGAGTGAATCCAGCGCCTCACGCAGCGAGCCGCAGACGGTCGGGATCTTCTTCAGCTCGCGCGGCGGCAGGTCGTAAAGGTCCTTGTCCATCGCCGGGCCGGGATCGATCTTGTTGAGGATGCCGTCGAGGCCGGCCATCGTCAGCGCGGCGAAGGCGAGATAGGGGTTCGCCATCGGATCGGGGAAGCGGACCTCGACGCGCTTGGCCTTCGGCGAGGTTGTCCACGGGATACGGCAGGAGGCCGAGCGGTTGCGCGCCGAATAGGCGAGCAGCACCGGCGCCTCATAGCCCGGGACCAGGCGCTTGTAGGAGTTGGTCGACGGGTTGGTGAAGGCGTTCAGCGCCTTGGCGTGCTTGATCACGCCCCCGATGAACCACAGGCACTCCTGCGACAGGTCGGCGTACTTGTTGCCGGCGAAGAGCGGCTTGCCGTTCTTCCAGATCGACAGATGGACGTGCATGCCCGAGCCGTTGTCGCCATAGACGGGCTTGGGCATGAAGGTCGCGGTCTTGCCGTAGCTCTGCGCGACGTTGTGGATCGCGTACTTGTAGACCTGCATGGTGTCGGCCATGTGGGTCAGCGTGTCGAACTTCAGGCCGAGCTCGTGCTGGGCCGAGGCGACCTCGTGGTGGTGCTTCTCGACCTTGGCGCCCATCGCCGCCATGGCCGCAAGCATCTCGCCACGCATGTCCTGCGCCGAATCCTGCGGCGGAACCGGGAAGTAGCCGCCCTTGATCGCGATGCGGTGGCCGAGATTGCCGCCCTCATACTCGGTCTGGCCGTTGATCGGCAGCTCGACGCTGTCGAGCTTGAAGCCGGTGTTGTACGGATCGGCCGAGAACTTGACGTCGTCGAAGACGAAGAATTCGGCTTCGGGGCCGACATAGACGGTGTCGCCGATGCCGGTCGACTTCAGATAGGCCTCGGCCTTCTTGGCCATGCCGCGCGGGTCGCGGCTATAGGGCTCGCCGGTCGCCGGCTCGAGCACGTCGCAGTTGATGACCATGGTCGAGGCCGAGAAGAACGGGTCGATGCAGGCCGTCGTCGGGTCGGGCATCAGCAGCATGTCGGACTCGTTGATCGCCTTCCAGCCGGCGATCGAGGAGCCGTCGAACATCGTGCCCTCGGCGAAAATCTCCTCATCGATCATCGAGATGTCGAAGGTGACGTGCTGCCACTTGCCGCGCGGGTCGGTGAAGCGGAAGTCGACGTATTTGACGTCATTGTCCTTGATCGCCTTCAGGACTTCTTTGGCGTTCTTCATCTCACGACTTCCTTTGTCGACTGCTAGGGTCTCACGACTGACGCTGCCTGCGGTATCCGCGGGCGCACGCATTCCTTATGGTGTCGGGGAAATATCCTCAGATCGCGTCCGCGCCGGACTCGCCGGTGCGGATGCGGATCGCCCCCTCCACGCTCGATACAAAAATCTTGCCATCGCCGATCCGGCCGGTCTGGGCGGCCTTCTTGATCGCCTCGATCGCACGCTCGACCATGTCGTCGGCCAGCACGATCTCGATCTTCACCTTCGGCAGGAAGTCGACCACGTATTCGGCGCCGCGATAGAGCTCGGTATGTCCCTTCTGGCGGCCGAAACCCTTCGCCTCGAGCACCGTGATGCCCTGGAGGCCGACCTCCTGCAGCGCCTCCTTCACCTCGTCGAGCTTGAAGGGCTTGATGATCGCTTCGATCTTCTTCATGCGCCGACCGACCTCCTTGGCGTGACCTTCGACCACTGTACGCAGCCTTTTTCCGTTCTGACCATGGCGATCGGCCCGGATCAACCTCGGCGCGTCCAGCAAAAACCTCGCCTGTGCTGCTCATAGCATCGGCGCAGTCTGGCCGCCATGACGCCCCCCGGGGCAAAGCGCCTCTTGAAGAGGCTAAAAACCGTCCAAAAAATATGCAGATGCCTATATTGAGTGCAAACAGGGAAATTGCCCGCATCCTTGCCTCGGCGCCTGTGCCGGCAGACAATCATCGTATGATGATGGCTGCCGATGTCTCGCCCCTCGCTTTGCTCAGCGTCGCCGAGATGGCAGCGGCGGACGCGGCGACGATCGCTACCGGCACGCCGGGCATCGTCCTGATGGAGAGGGCGGGCAAGGCGGTCGCCGACGCGGTGATGCGGCGCATCCGCCCCGGTCAGAGCGTCCTCGTACTGTGCGGCCCCGGCAACAATGGCGGCGACGGTTTCGTCGCGGCCCGCCTGCTGGCGGAGCGCGGCTGTCGGGTCACGCTGGCGCTCGTCGCCGACCCCGCCGCCTTGAAGGGCGATGCCGCGCTGGCGGCGCAGGGCTGGACAGGCCCGGTCGCAGCGGTCGGTCGAATCGACCCGGCCCGGCATGACCTCGTGGTCGATGCCCTGTTCGGCGCCGGGCTCAGCCGTGCGATCTCCGGCGAACTCGCGGCACTGGTCGAGCGGATCAACGCCGCCGGCAAAACCGTCGTTTGCGTCGACGTGCCGAGCGGGATCCACGGCGATACCGGGCTCGCGGATGGCCCCGCCAKCCGCGCCGACGAGACCGTGACCTTTTTCCGGCTGAAGCCCGGCCATCTGCTCCAACCTGGCCGATCGCTCTGCGGTGTCGTCACCCTTGCCGATATCGGTATCCGGCCCGAGACGATCTTCGCGCCGGGCAGGATCACGCTATCGACCTTCCGCAATGCGCCGGGCCTCTGGCGCGCTCACTGGCCGGACCATGACGCAGGCGTTCACAAATATGCCCGCGGTGCGGTTGCAGTCGCGGCGGGCGGATTGTCCGGTGTCGGGGCGCCGCGGCTCGGCGCGCGTGCCGCGCTTCGCATCGGCGCGGGGCTCGCGACGATCATCTGCCGGCCGGAGGCATTGGCGGCGCATGCGGCGCGCGGTCCCGACGCCCTGATGCAACGCGCGGCGGCCGACCCAGCGGCCTTCGAGGCGATGCTATCGACGGGCAGGGTCGGCGCGCTGCTGATCGGGCCGGCGCTTGGCCTCGACGACGAAGCGCGCTCCTGGGTGGCGGCAGCTCTGCGCAGCGACCGGCCTTGCGTCTTCGATGCCGATGCGCTGACTCATATCGGCGCGCAGCGGCCAGCCTTCACCGATCTGCTGCTGCAGCGCGCGGGGCCGGCGGTGCTGACGCCACATGAGGGCGAGTTCAAGCGCCTCATCGCCGATGTCGCAGGCTTCGAGTCCGAGCGCGGCAAGCTCGAGCGGGCGCGCCGCGCCGCCCGCCTGATGGGAGCAGTCGTCGTCCTCAAGGGGCCGGATACGGTCATCGCCGCGCCTGATGGGCGCGCTGCGATCAACAACACCGGTTCTCCCGCCTTGGCCACGGCCGGCTCCGGCGACGTCCTCGGCGGGATCGTCGCCGGCCTGCTGGCGCAGAAGATGCCGGCGTTCGAGGCAGCCTGCGCCGCAGTCTGGCTGCATGGACGGGCCGGCGAGGAGCGTGGCATGGGCCTCATCGCCGACGACCTGCCGGAGGCACTCCCTGGCGTGCTGGCCGAGCTCCACGACTGAGACACCCGGCGAAAAAAAGCCCGCCCCGGAGAGGGCGGGCCTTCATTGAGCCTTGTCGGGCCGTTCTCAGCGGGCGGCGTAAGTCACGGCCGGAGCGGAGGTCAGCTGCTCCTTGGTCATCGTGATCTTGCCGTGGTCCGGATACATCTCCGGGCCCTTCTTGGCGGCCGGCGGCGCGTTCATCGCGGTACTGCCACCGGCTCCGGTCCCGCCTGCGGGGGCAGGCGCCGGCGTAACCATCGGCTCCTCGCTCCACTGAACCTGCTCGAACGGGATCGCGACATCCTTGGTGCCGATGCCGAGGAAGCCGCCGACGCCGACGGTGACGATCTCGATCTTGCCGGTCTTGTCGAATACCACCTCGGTGACATCGCCGACCTTCTTGTTGTCGGGGCCGTAGATATCGACGCCCATCAGCTTCGACGCCCGCCACTTGCCCTGGCCGGCGAGGTTGTTCTCCGGAGCCTTGGCGGTTTCGGCGGTCGCCGCCGGGGCAGCTGGCGCGCTCGTCGCGGGCGCGGTCGGCTGCGGGCTCGGCGGCTGGTTCGAGGGCGCGCTGGTCTGCGCAACAGCAGCGGCGGCAAGCATGACGCCGCCGATAGCCGTCAATGCAACGTGACGCTTGTACATCGTAATCCTCCTGTCATGTCCGCACGTGCGGAATGACTGAACAACGCGGAAACGACGCTTTGGTTCGCGTATAGGGAGCATGCACCTGCCGTTTGACGGAGACGGAAGCGCGGGGCGCCTGTCGGCTTAGCGCTTCGGTAAGGCCTGTGCGCTTTGCTGACGGCCCGCCATGAGAGCTAGGAGCCTGACAGGATGCGCAGGAATCTCACGCTTCTGAGCCTCGCCGCCCTCGGCATGATCGCGACGACGGTGCCCGCCGCGGCCTTCTGGGAGCGCTCGCAGTGGCGCGTCTGCTCGGAAGGGACGACGGCAGCCGACTACCAGCGCTGGCGCTGCTGGGAGCTCGACGGCTATGCCGGAGCAATCGCGCCGTCGGGAGGCCAATCCTTCGGTGGAAGGGCGCTGCGGCAACCGCGAGGGAAGCCGCCGGGCGGCATCGTCGAACGTCTGGGCTGAGACGGTAGGGCAGGGCGGTCTGCCCATCCAAATGAAGGACTTCCGGCGTCTCGCCTTGCCTCATGCTGGCGGCATCGTCCGCGCTTCTCCCCGATCGAACACCTTATCGAGCAGATCGCGGCCAGCCATGCCGCATACAACCTGTCTGCCATGCCCGAGGCGAGCCGCCTTGTTTCAACGGGCTTGATTCAGCGCCGGGGGGCTGACGGCGTGGGGAAACAGGAGGCGACACCTCTCGCCCATCCTCTTGCCCACGCCAGCATTGCCTTGTCCTTCTGCTCGATCATGACGAAGCTCCGATCAGCAAGGATCGCTGAAATCGCCAGAACAAGCACGGCCTGGACGATGCCATAGAAAAGGGGGTCCGGAAAGGCTTGCGGATACAGATTGAGGAGGCCGATCCAGGTCAGCGCCATCACTGGGTAATGGATCAGATACAGGGAATAGCTTCGGTTCCCGATCCAAAGCAAGCCTCGATAGACAAGGGAGTTTTTGCTTGGGAATGCGTTCTCCCGAGAGGCCAACAATACTGCTATCGCGAAACAAATACCAATTAACGGCTGTCCGATGCCGTCCATCAGCCTTCGTGATTCGGCGTTGAGCGGGTCTCCGCATGCGATCGCAATCGCAAACGGGGCACAGAGAGCTGCAGCGGCGATAACCTTCCCGGCGCGCCAGTTTGCGAAGTCGGCCCGAGAGGCAAAATAGGTCAGCGCGCCTAGGGCCATGAAGTCGAAGCGCCACGCTGTGAGGTAGACGGAAGTTGACGTATTCACTGCCGGAACGGCGCCGGCCGTCGCTATCGATAATCGATCCCACATGATCAGCGCGTAGACCGCAGCCGCGAGGGAAAAGATAAACGTGCGGGCAAGCCGAGGGGAAAGGCGCAGCGCCGTGACAGCGGCCAGCGCCAGCGCGAAGGCGGTATAGAACTGGAACTCCACCGAAAGCGACCACATGGCGCTATTGGGGTAGAAGCTCTGATTCGTACGATTGATGTGGTAGCCGCCCAGTATTGACAGTGATTGTGCTATGAACTCTTTTCGCGTGGGGGTGAGGTTTGCTACCGCCCATGCGTTTTCGCTGGCAAATTTATAAGCAGCGAGCGCCGTCAGGCCGCTGAGCGCGACGAATCCCAACATCGCCGGGAGCAATCGGAACGCGCGCCGCGACAGGAAGCGGCCCGGGGACATTGATGAGCCTTCGACAATCGTCTTCGTGACAATGAATCCTGATATCACGAAAAACAGTTCGACCCCGAAGAGCCCGATCCAGTAGGTGCTTAATGGCTTCCCTGGCACCATCGCCAACAGCGTGGCAGGCAGGCTGAGGTGAGCGCACAGCACCAAAATGATTGCGAGAGCTCGCAGTAATTGCAGGTCGGCGATCTTTTCGCGCGGAGCAACTGGCAGGCTCGTCGGGGACATCGCGGCTTCCTGATGGGGGCGTCTCTATGACATGCCACAAAAAGTGCAGCAACCGCGCTGTGCGGTGCAGATGAGCTTCTGGATGCGCCTGGTCCGGCATCGCGAGGTGCCAGATGCCATTCGTTCTATCCGATGCCGATGAAAAGAAGCTTTCCGGGAACCACCCTAAGCCTATTGCCCTGATCCGCCGGGCTATCCGCTGGTGCCGTCATCGAATTGGAAGAGCGCGCTGCAGCAGGCGCGTAGCGATTCGGATCCCATAGGATTCGACGCTTCCCGGCGGTCGATCTGCTTCCCAAACTCCCGATCGGAAAGTATTCCGGGAAGCGTTATCTCAAAAAATGTCGCTAAATCAATGATTTGCGATGGTGAGCGGGGAGGGGATCGAACCCTCGACCACATGATTAAAAGTCACGTGCTCTACCACTGAGCTACCCGCCCTCACCGGCGCGCTTCCCGTTCGCTCGATCAGCGAAACGATCGTGCAGCGCGCCAATTCAGTCTGCTCTGGTGCGCTGACATAGGCAGGTGGCGCGCGCCGGTCAACATTGTTCCGGCGGGCGCATCGTGGCAGAAGCCGTGCCGATGGCGAACGAGCGTGCAACCGGAGCAGCGTCGAGCGGCGCACCGCAATACTGGCGCGGCTGGACCACGGCGTTCGTGCTTGCCGCCGTGACGCTGACGGCCTTGCTGCTCGGCTTCATCGTCGTGCTCGATCCCTATGGTGCGCGCCTGCGGGCCGGCCAGCCTGCGCGGCCGCTGATGGATCTCAACCAGCGCTTCATGTACCCGCAGATCATCAGATCGGGCGCCTTCGATTCGGCGGTGTTCGGCACCTCGACGCTGCGCCTGCTCGATCCGCAGATTCTGTCGAAAGGGTTGTCCGCCCGCTTCGCCAATCTCGGCATGAACGCCGCGACGCCCTGGGAGCAGAGCCAGATCGCCGGCCTGTTCGCGCGCAAGGTCCCGGCCCCGAAGGTCGTGATCTGGGGCATCGACCAGACCTGGTGCGAAGCGGATGCGGCCGACGAGGCGCGCCGGTTGACGCCACGGCCGTTCCCGCCCTGGCTCTATGACGACAGCGCCTGGTACAACTGGCCAAAGCAGCTCAACGTCACCACGCTGGAGATCGCGCTGCGCCTGGCTGCCCACTGGCTCGGCCTGCAGCCGGAGCGCCTGCGCGGCGACGGCTACGAGGTCTTCACCCCGCCCGAAGAGACGTACGATCTCGCGCGCGCGCGCTTCTATCTCTATCGCAGCCATGGCGGTAAAGTGCCTGATCTGGCGCCTCAAGCGCCTGCCGCCGAGGTGTCGGCCGCCGAGCGCGCGAGCTGGCGCTTCCCGGCACTCGCCTGGCTGGAGCAGGGCCTCGCCGCATTTCCGGCGTCGACGCGGCGTCTGATCGTGCTGCCCCCGATACATGCCGGCGCGATGCCGCGCGAAGGCGGCGTGGCCTGGCAGCGCTTCGAAGCCTGCAAGGCGCAGATCGCAGCGATCGCGGCACGTCAAAAGGCAGTGGTGGCCGACTACACCCATCCGTCGGGGTTGACCCGCGAGGATTCCAACTACTGGGATCCGCTGCACTATCGGTTGCCGATCGCGCGCCGGCTCGAAGCCGATCTGATCACGCTGGGGCTAGGGGAGCGAGCTCCGGACGACCCGGCCCTGATCGTGATCGGCGCCCCTCGTTAACGGCGCATCAACCAAGCGACTCTACCGTGACGGCATGGTCATCCGCCGTGGTCTCCGCTCCGTCCTCGTCACGCTCGCGCTCTATCTCGTGTCGAGCGCCGTGGTCGGCTATTTCCTGTTCCACGCGCAGCATGGCGCGCGCGGGCTCGAGACCTCGGCTGGCCTGCGCGAGAAGCTCGGCGAGATGGAAGCGGAACTCGCCAGCCTGAACGGCGAGCGGCAGGACTGGGAGAAGCGCCTGGGACTGATGCGCGACGAGGCCATCGATCGCGACCTGCTCGAGGAGAGGGCGCGTGCCGTGCTCGGGCGCATCCACCGCAACGACATCGTCGTCATGGGGCGTTGAAGCCCCGGCCGTGCCCCTGAGGCGAGGCCAGCGAGCCGACGTTCCCACTTGGAAAACAGCTTTACCGATCGGCTGCGAGGCCCTGGTCGAAAGCGGCGCTGAGCCGGCTTTCCCAACGTCAATGGTCGCAAAAAGATCGATTAACTGATAATCGGTTAAATCACATTATCTCAGGTACAGCAGATACTTAGCCTATGTTGCAGTGCGAGATACCCGTCTCGCCAAGGTCTGGGGCTTCCTCTACAACCAAAGCAGTAGAGCTCGGGAGGACCGTTCATGGCCATTGCCGCACGGAAGACGAAAGCAGGGGCGCCTGCGAAGGGGGCCGCAAAGGCGCCAGCGAAGAGCGCTTCGAAAGGTGCGACCAAAACGCTTTCGAACGTCCCGACCTTCAACAAGGACGAAGACCTCCACGCCTATCGCGAGATGCTGCTGATCCGCCGCTTCGAGGAGAAGGCAGGCCAGATGTACGGCATGGGCCTGATCGGCGGCTTCTGCCATCTCTATATCGGCCAGGAAGCCGTGGTCATCGGCATGCAGATGGCCTCCAAGGAGGGCGACCAGGTCATCACCGGCTATCGCGACCACGGCCACATGCTGGCTTGCGGCATGGAATCGCGTGGCGTGATGGCCGAGCTCACCGGCCGGCGCGGCGGCTATTCGCACGGCAAGGGCGGCTCGATGCACATGTTCAGCCGCGAGAAGAACTTCTATGGTGGCCACGGCATCGTCGGCGCCCAGGTTTCGCTCGGCGCCGGCCTCGGCTTCGCCAACTGGTATCGCCAGGACGGGCGCGTATCGATGGCCTATTTCGGCGACGGCGCGGCCAATCAGGGCCAGGTCTATGAGAGCTTCAACATGGCCGAGCTCTGGAAGCTACCGGTCGTGTTCGTGATCGAGAACAACCGCTACGCCATGGGCACCGCGGTCAACCGCGCCTCGGCCCAGACCGATTTCTCCAAGCGCGGCGTCTCCTTCGGCATCCCGGGCGAGCAGGTCGACGGCATGGACGTCCGGGCCGTGCGCGAAGCCGCCAGCCGCGCCATCGAGCATGCCCGCTCCGGCAAGGGCCCCTACATCCTGGAAATGCAAACCTACCGCTATCGCGGCCATTCCATGTCCGATCCGGCGAAGTATCGCTCGAAGGACGAGGTCCAGCGCATGCGCGAGGAGCACGACCCGATCGAGCAGGTTCGCGCCCGCCTGACCCGCGAGCACAAGGTCGGCGAGGACGAACTCAAGGCGATCGACGCCAAGGTCCGCGAGATCGTCAACGACGCCGCCGAATTCGCGACCCATGATCCCGAGCCGGACGTCTCCGAGCTCTGGACCGACATCCTGCTGGAGCCGGCGCAGGCCTGACGGCCGCGCTCGATCCTCCCCGCCCTTTCAGCCCTCGCGGCCATCCCAGAAATCCGGGTGCGTAAATGCCGATCGACATTCTGATGCCCGCCCTGTCGCCGACCATGGAACAGGGCAAGCTCGCCAAATGGCTGAAAGCCGAGGGCGACAAGATCAAGGCCGGTGACATCATCGCCGAGATCGAGACCGACAAGGCGACCATGGAGGTCGAGGCGGTCGATGAAGGCGTGCTGGCGAAGATCCTGATCGCCGACGGCACCGACAACGTCGCAGTCAATACGCTGATCGGCCTGATCGCCGCCGATGGCGAGGACGTATCGGCCGCCGCGAACGGCGCTGCGAAGGCGGTCCCGGCTCCGCAGGCAGCGGAGGCCCCGGCGGCACCGGCCGAAGCGCCTGCCAGCCCGGCTCCTGCCGCGGCAGCGAGCGTTCCGGCACAGGCGAAGTCCTACGACGCCTCCTCCGAATTCCCCGCCGGCGCCGAGATCGTCTCGATGACGGTGCGCGAGGCGCTGCGCGACGCCATGGCCGAGGAGATGCGTCGCGATGCCGACGTCTTCGTCATGGGCGAGGAGGTCGCCGAGTACCAGGGCGCCTACAAGGTCACGCAGGGACTGCTGCAGGAGTTCGGCGCGCGCCGCGTGATCGACACCCCGATCACCGAGCACGGCTTCGCCGGCATCGGCGTCGGCGCGGCGCTGACCGGCCTGAAGCCGATCGTCGAGTTCATGACCTTCAACTTCGCCATGCAGGCGATCGACCACATCATCAACTCGGCCGCCAAGACGCTCTACATGTCCGGCGGCCAGATGGGCTGCCCGATCGTCTTCCGCGGCCCCAACGGCGCCGCCGCCCGCGTCGGCGCGCAGCACAGCCACGACTACGCCGCCTGGTACTCGAACGTGCCCGGCCTCAAGGTGGTGATGCCCTACAGCGCCTCCGATGCGAAGGGGCTGCTGAAAAGCGCGATCCGCGATCCCAACCCGATCATCTTCCTCGAGAACGAGATCCTCTACGGGCGCTCCTTCGACGTACCGAAGGGCGATGATTTCACGATTCCCATCGGCAAGGCCAAGGTCGTGCGCCCGGGCAGCGACGTCACGATCGTCTCCTTCGGCATCGGCATGACCTATGCGCTCGGCGCGGCCGAGGCGCTGGCCAAGGAAGGCATCGAGGCCGAGGTCATCGACCTGCGCACCATCCGGCCGATGGACATCGAGACGGTCATCGCCTCGGTGCAGAAGACCAATCGCTGCGTCGCGGTCGAGGAAGGCTTCCCGCAGTCCGGCATCACCGCCGAGATCGGCATGAAGATCATGGAGGCGGCCTTCGATTATCTCGACGCGCCCGTCGCGCGCGTCACCGGCAAGGACGTGCCGATGCCCTACGCCGCCAATCTCGAGAAGCTGGCGCTGCCTAATATCGGCGAGGTCGTCGCGGCGGCCAAGGCCGTCTGCTACCGGGCCTGACCATGCAGGTGACGATCGGAGCCATGCTGGTTTCGGTCGGCCTCGCGGCGATCGGGGGGCTGGCGAGCTATGCCTATGTCCAGCCCCGTAAACGGCTGGCGCCGCGCCCGCTGACACCGAAAGACCTCGCCACGACGCGGCTCTATCTGCACCGTGTCGACGTGCTCTCTTTTGTGCTCGCCGCCGCCGGCGTGCTGACGCTGATTCCGGAAAGCGTCCAGGCTTTCGCGCCCGAACTCATGGCCGGCACGACGCTGGCCGGCACGGCGCTGGAGCATCTCGACTATATCGCCTTCGTTCTTGTCTCCGTCAGTTTCGGCATGGGCGTCATCCGCCGCATGCTGTTCATCGCATTGGAAAAAGCGAGCCTCCAGCCATGCCCGTGAACATCCTGATGCCCGCGCTCTCTCCGACGATGGAGAAGGGCAATCTCGCCAAGTGGCTGAAGAAGGAGGGTGACGCCATCAAGTCCGGCGACATCATCGCCGAGATCGAGACCGACAAGGCGACCATGGAGGTCGAGGCGGTCGACGAGGGTGTGCTCGCCAGGATCGTCGTGCCGGAAGGCACCGCCGACGTCGCCGTCAACGAGGTGATCGGCGTGATCGCCGGCGAGGGCGAGGATGCCAAGAGCGTATCCGCGCCGGCCAAGGCCGATGTGCCCAAGGCCGAAGCCGCCAAGCCGGACGCGCCTGCGTCAAAGGCGGAAGCCAAGCCTGAATCGACGCCGCAGGTCACCGCGGAATCCGGTTTGAACACCGGTGGCAAACCGGTCTCAGGTGATCGCCCCTTCGCCTCGCCGCTGGCACGCCGCCTCGCCAAGGAGGCCGGCATCGACCTCGGCAAGGTCCAGGGCTCGGGCCCGCATGGCCGTATCGTCGAGAAGGACATCGAGGCCGCCAAGCAGGGCGGGGCGGCCAAGGCTGCGCCTGCTTCCGCAGCCGGCGCTCCTGCCGCGCCGAAGCCTGCGGCCGCGCCGCTCGCGACCGGCCCTTCGGACGAGCAGACCAAGAAGCTGTTCGCGCCGGGCTCCTATGAGGAGATCCCGCATGACGGCATGCGCAAGACGATCGCGCGCCGCCTGACCGAAGCCAAGCAGACCATTCCGCATTTCTACGCCACGCTCGATTGCGAGCTCGACGCGCTGCTCAAGCTGCGCGCCGAGCTCAATGCCGCGGCGCCGGAGAAGGACGGCAAGCCGGCCTACAAGCTCTCGGTCAACGACATGGTGATCAAGGCTCTCGCCCTGGCCTTGAAGGCGGTGCCCGATGCCAACGTCTCCTGGACCGAAGGGGCGATGCTGAAGCACAAGCACGCCGATGTCGGTGTCGCGGTCTCGATTCCAGGCGGGCTGATCACGCCGATCATCCGCGACGCCTGCCACAAGACGCTCTCCCAGATCTCCAACGAGATGAAGGACATGGCGGCACGGGCTAAAGCGCGCAAGCTGAAGCCCGAGGAGTACCAGGGCGGCACCACGGCCGTTTCCAATCTCGGCATGTTCGGCATCAAGGACTTCGCCGCGGTGGTGAACCCGCCGCATGCGACGATCCTGGCGGTCGGCGCCGGCGAGCAGCGCGTGATCGTCAAGGGCGGCCAGCCGGCCGTCGCGACCGTGATGTCGGTGACGCTCTCGACCGACCACCGTGCCGTCGACGGAGCGCTCGGCGCCGAGCTGCTGCAAGCCTTCAAGGGCTATATAGAGAAGCCGATGGCGATGCTGGTGTGAGGCGGCGATGACCCGCCAGGCCCGCATCCTCGCCTTCGGCGATTCTCTCACCTGGGGCCGGATCGCCAACCGGCCGGAACGGCATGGCGACGATGTGCGCTGGCCGCGCGTGCTGGAAAAGGCGCTCGGCGGCTATGCCACCGTCATCGAGGAGGGACTCAACGGCCGCCGGATCGCGCTTGAGGATCCGTTGCGGCCTTATCGCTCCGGCATCTCGCTGCTGCCGCTCTTCATCGAGTGCCATGCGCCGCTCGATCTCGTCATCCTGATGCTCGGCACCAATGACTGCCAGCGCCAGCACTCTCTCGCCCCTTACGATGTCGCCCGCTCGATGCGGATGCTGGCGCAGGTGGCACAGCGTCCGCCGGTCGAGCCCGGCATGCCGGTACCGGAGGTGCTGATCGTTGCCCCGCCGCTGGTGCGCAGGCCCGAAGATCCCGAGCACGAGGCCAATTTCTTCATGGAGGGCGCGCCCGAGAAGATGGCGCTGCTGGCGACCTATTATCGCCGCATCGCCGACGAGATCGGCGCCAGCTTCTTCGACGCGGCGGCGGTCGCGACCGTGACCGGCGAGGACGGCATCCATCTCGACGCCGAGAACACCCGCGCGATCGGGCTGGCCTTGGCGCCCGTCGTCGACGGCCTGCTCGGCCTGCCGCTGCCGGCACGTGGGCCGGCGCTGCGGATCGCAGGCCCGTGAACGAGGTTCGACCGGGGCCTTGCCCCGCAACAGCAACGCTGCCCGCGGTGGGCGGAAAGAGCCGAGGCATTTCCCATGGCTGACTACGACATCATCATCATCGGCTCCGGCCCCGGCGGCTATGTCGCGGCGATCCGCGCGGCGCAGCTCGGCTTCAAGACCGCGATCGTCGAGCGCGAGCACCTCGCCGGCATCTGCTCGAACTGGGGCTGCATCCCGACCAAGGCGCTGCTGCGCTCGGCCGAGATCCTGCATTACGGCCAGCACGCCAAGGATTACGGGCTGACGCTGGAGGGCTCGTTCAAGGCCGATCTGGAGGCCGTGGTGAAGCGCTCGCGCGGCATCGCGGTCAGGATGAACAACGGCGTCCAGTTCCTGATGAAAAAGAACAAGGTCGACGTGATCTGGGGCGAGGCCAAGCTCACCAAGGCCAACACCATCGTGGTCGCGCCGACCAAGAAGCCGGCGATGCAGCCGCAGGGGCCGGTGCCGAAAGGCGCCAAGGGCGAGGGTACCTATACCGCCGACCATATCATCGTCGCGACCGGCGCCCGTCCGCGTTCGCTGCCGGGGCTGGAGCCGGACGGCAAGCTGATCTGGACCTATTTCGAGGCGCTGGTGCCGCCGACCATGCCGAAATCGCTGGTGGTGATGGGCTCGGGCGCGATCGGCATCGAGTTCGCCTCGTTCTACCGCACGCTCGGCGCCGAGGTGACGGTGGTCGAGGTGATGCCGCAGGTCGTTCCGGTCGAGGATGCCGAGATCGGCGCCTTCGCGCGAAAAGCCTTCGAGAAGCAGGGCATGAAGATCCTGACCTCGACCAAGGTCACCAAGGTCGAGAAGGGGGCGAACTCGGTCACCGCCCATATCGAGGACGACAAGGGCAACAAGCAGACGATTACCGCCGAGCGGATGATCTCGGCGGTCGGCGTTGTCGCCAATGTTGAGAATCTCGGCCTGGAGGCGCTCGGCGTGAAGCTCGACCGCGGCGTGATCGCGATCGACGGGTTCTGCCGCACCAATGTGAAGGGCATCTACGCGATCGGCGACGTCGCCGGCCCGCCGATGCTGGCGCACAAGGCCGAGCACGAGGCGGTGATCTGCGTCGAGGCGATCAAGGGCCTGCACCCGCACCCGATGGACAAGGCGATGATCCCGGGCTGCACCTATTGCCACCCGCAGATCGCCAGCGTGGGTCTGACCGAAGCGAAAGCCAAGGAGGCTGGGCTGCAGCTCAAGGTCGGTCGCTTCAACTTCGTCGCCAACGGCAAGGCCGTGGCGCTCGGCGAAGACAGCGGCATGGTCAAGACGATCTTCGACGCCAAGACCGGCAAGCTGCTCGGCGCCCATATGGTCGGCGCCGAGGTCACCGAACTGATCCAGGGCTTCGTGGTCGCGATGAACCTCGAGACCACCGAGGAAGAGCTGATGCACACCATCTTCCCGCATCCGACCCTGTCGGAGACGATGAAGGAGGCCGTGCTCGACGCTTACGGCAAGGTGCTGAACGCCTGAGCGTTCACATCCGCTTCACATAAGCTCAGCGATCCTCCCGTCATTGTTTCGGGAGGATCGCCATGGACCTTCGTGCCGTTCTCGTCGCCATCGCCATCGGCGCCGTCGCCGGCTGGCTCGCCAGCATCGTCATGGGTGGCGGCGGCCTGATCCGCTACATCATCACCGGCCTGATCGGTGCTTTCGTCGGCAGCTTCCTGCTGCAGTTCCTTGGCATCAGTCTCGGCATCGGCAATCCGTTGATTTCGCAGATCGTCACCGCGACGATCGGGGCGATTGTCGTGGTCTTTCTCGCCCGGCTGGTTGCCTGATCGGCGGGCGCTGGCATTTGTCGATGGTGCAAGCCATATCCGGCCGATGAGCCGTGCCCGCAAATCCGCCAGGCCCGACAAGATCGTGCCCGACGAGAAGATCGAGATCCTGCCGCCGCGGCGAGGTCCGACGCTCGACTGGCATCGCCTCCTGCCGCCGGTCGCCTTCGGCACGGCCGCGGGCTTCATCGCCAGCCTGGTCGTCGGTGGTGGCGGCTTCCTGCGCCATGCCGTGGTCGGCCTGCTCGGCATGCTGGTCGGCCAGGGCATCGTGCGGGTCACCGGCTGGCGGGCGAGCACCGGCTACCGCTTCCTCGACTCGATGGCGATGGCGGTGATCGGCGCAATCCTGGTGGTGCTGCTGGCGCGCTTCATTGCGTGACGGAACCAGGCCGCGTTCAGCGCGTTGTGGTTGGCGGCCGGAGGGCCGGTTTTCGAGGGCAGGGGGATTGCCATGAACGACCAGATCTACGCTGCGCTCGGCACGCCGGGCTATGGCTTCTTCATGACGCTGCTGATCGGCATCATCGCCGGCTGGATCGCCGAGCGCGTCACCTCGTCGGATCATGGCCTCTTCACCAACATGATCGTTGGCGTCGCCGGCTCCTTCGTCGGCAGCCGCATCGCCGAACTGCTGGACATCCCGATCTTCGGCTTCTGGCGGACTCTTGTCGCGGCGATCGCCGGCGCCTGCCTGCTGATCGTGGTCTGGCGCGCGGTGCGCAACTGAGTCCCATCTCGCGCGGGTTGCCCGAGCGGCGCTTCGGCATTAGCTAGACGGGAGTGGCTGCCCGTCGTGGCGGCAGCAGGAAGCGGACCCGTCCATGGCCGTCGTGCTCGACCTTCTCAACCGCGATCCGCGCCCCAATGCCGGCAACCCGAAATCCGAGGTGAAGCCGGAGCTGCGCCACCCGGAAAAGCAGAAACGGCCGGAGAACCCGATCCTGCGCAAGCCGGACTGGATTCGCGTGAAGGCCCCGGGCTCGCCGAAATGGGCCGAGACCCAGAAGATCGTGAAGGCCGAGAAGCTCGTCACCGTCTGTGAGGAGGCGGGCTGCCCCAATATCGGCGAGTGCTGGGAGAAGAAGCACGCCACCTTCATGATCATGGGCGACACCTGCACGCGCGCCTGTGCCTTCTGCAACGTCAAGACCGGCGTGCCCGAGGCACTCGATCATGACGAGCCGCGCAAGGTCGCCGATGCCGTCGCCAAGCTCGGCCTCGAGCATGTCGTGATCACCTCGGTCGACCGCGACGATCTCAAGGATGGCGGCGCCGAGCATTTCGCCCGCGTCATCCGCGCCATCCGCGAGGCTTCGCCCGGCACGACGATCGAGATCCTGACGCCGGACTTCCTGCGCAAGCCCGGCGCGCTCGAAGTCGTCGTCGCGGCCAAGCCCGACGTCTTCAACCACAATCTCGAGACGGTCCCCGGCAAGTACCTGAAGGTGCGTCCCGGCGCCCGCTATTTCCACTCGCTGCGGCTGTTGCAGCAGGTCAAGGAACTCGACCCGACCATCTTCACCAAGTCCGGCATCATGGTCGGCCTCGGCGAGGAGCGGAACGAGGTCCTGCAGCTGATGGACGACCTGCGCTCGGCCGAGGTCGATTTCATCACCATCGGCCAGTACCTGGCCCCCTCGCGCAAGCACCACGCGGTCATCCGCTTCGTCACGCCGGACGAGTTCAAGAGCTTCGAGACCATCGCCTATGTGAAGGGCTTCCTGATGGTCTCCTCGACGCCGCTGACGCGCTCCTCGCACCATGCCGGCGAGGACTTCGCCAAGCTGCGGGCAGCACGCGCGGCCAAGCTCGGTAATTGATCGGCCCATATCCATGCCGATGTTCAACAGCACCCGCCGGGTGAAGCATTCGCCCGCAGAGATGTATGCGCTCGTGGCGGATGTCGAGAAATACCCGCAATTCCTGCCGCTCTGCGAGGGGCTGACGGTTCGCCGGCGCACGCCGCGCGACGGCGGTGGCGAGGTGGTGCTCGCCGACATGACCGTCGGCTACAAGGCGATCCGCGAGACCTTCACCAGCCGGGTCACGCTGGACCCGACAAACTTTAAGATCCTGGTCGAATATGTCGACGGGCCGTTCCGCTATCTGGAGAACCGCTGGAGCTTCAAGCCGCACGATAAGGGCTGCGAGGTCGGCTTCTTCATCTCCTATGAGTTCGCCAGCCGCATGCTCGGCCTGCTGATGGGGGCGATGTTCGACAAGGCCTTCCACAAGTTCGCCGAAGCCTTCGAGAAGCGTGCCGACGCGATCTACGGCAGCAGCCCGGCGGCGCTCACCTAGTTTTAAGCGGCCTGCACCATTGTTCCCTCGTTCCGGCAGGGGGAAGGCATGGAAGCTCCAGTGGTGCAGACGCGTGCCGGTGTCGGGGCGCGTCGGATGAGCGCGGTGTTGCCGGTCTTCGCCGGCACGATCTTCCTGTCCGCCTTCCTGCTCTTCGGCATCCAGCCGATGTTCGCCAAGATGGTGCTGCCAAGGCTTGGCGGTTCGCCGGCCGTCTGGTCGACGGCCATGGTCTTCTTCCAGGCCATGCTGCTCGCCGGCTATGCCTATGCGCACTGGCTGGTCAGCCGCTTCAGCGTACGGCGCGCCGCCTTGATCCACATCGCCCTGATGATCGTCGTCGTGGCGACCTCGCTGCCGATCGGCATTGCTGCAGGCTTCGAACGCCCGCCGCAACGAGGCGAATTCGCCTGGCTTCTGCTGCTCTTCACCGCGTCGGTCGGCTTGCCGTTCTTCGCGGTCTCCGCGAACGGGCCGTTGCTGCAGGCCTGGTTCGCGCGCACCGGGCATGCCCATGCCCGCGATCCCTATTTTCTCTATGCCGCCTCCAATATCGGCAGCTTCCTGGCTTTGCTCGCCTATCCATTCGCGGTCGAGCCGACGCTGAGGCTGGCGACACAGGCCTCGGCCTGGGCGTGGGGCTTTGGCCTGCTGCTCGCCGGTATCACGGCCTGCGCCGGATTATGCGTCGGGCGCTCGGCGAGCGGGCTCGACACGACACTGCTTGTCGCAGAGCCCGTCCCGGCCAGCCGCAAGCTGCACTGGCTTTTCCTGGCCTTCGTGCCATCGGGCCTGCTGGTCGCAGTGACCGCTCACATCTCGACCGACGTCGCGTCAGGCCCGCTGCTCTGGGTCGCTCCGCTGGCGCTCTTCCTGCTGACCTTCGTCATCGTCTTCCAGCGCAAGCCGCTGCTGCGCCATGGCTGGATGTTGAATGCGCAGCTGCTGCTTGTCCTTTGCTATATGGCCGCGACGATGCTTCATCTGCGCCTGGGCTGGGGCGGTGAGATCGTCCTCCACCTCGCCATCCTGTTCGTCACGGCGATGGTCGCGCATGGCGAGCTGGCGCGGCTGCGGCCATCCGCGGCCGGGCTGACGGGCTTCTATCTCTGGATGTCGCTCGGCGGCGTGCTGGGCGGGGTGTTCGCCGCGTTGCTGGCGCCCTTGCTGTTCAATTCGGTCGCCGAATACCCGCTTCTGGTGGTGGCGGGCATGCTCTGCCGTCCGGGCTTCACCTCGATCCGGTTGCGGCGCTGGCAGAGCGTTGCGCTCGCCTCCGTCGCAGCTCTCGCGAGCGTGAGCCTGGTCGCGCGCGAAATGGTGCGAACGGACTCGGTTCGCTCGTTCTTCGGCATCCATCGCATTACCGAAATCCAGGATGGCCGCTTCCGCGTGCTCAGCCACGGCAGCACGGTCCACGGTGCGCAGCGCCTGCGCCAGGACGACGGCACGCCGGTGTCCGGGCGCCCCGAGCCGCTGACCTATTATTTCACCGGCGGCGGCATCGCTGACGGGATCGCCTCCGTTCGCCAGGCGAGGGGAGGCACGCTTGCCGCGGTCGCGGCCGTCGGTGTCGGCACCGGCTCGCTCGCCTGCCAGGTCCGCACCGGCGAGGACTGGCGCTTCTACGAGATCGATCCGGCCGTGATCAGGATTGCGACCGATCCGGCGCGCTTTGGCTTCTTCAGCGCCTGCGCGCCCGCACCGACCTTCGTGATCGGCGATGCGCGGCTGACACTCGGCGATGCGCGTGACGGATCGCTCGACCTGATCGTCGTCGATGCCTTCTCCTCCGATGCGATCCCTGTCCATTTGCTCACCGGCGAGGCGCTGGCGCTCTATATGCGCAAGCTCAAGCCGGATGGTGCCGTGCTCCTGCACATTTCGAACCGGAACATGGAGCTCGCTTCCGTTGTGACCGCGACCGCCGCCGCACAGGGGCTCGCAACCTGGCTCAACAAGCCCGTCCGCACGGCCGAGGATCTGCGGGCGATGAAGACTGCACCAGAGGTCGCCCTCGTCCTGCGTCCGGGCGTCGACCCTGGCCCGGCCGTAAGGACATGGAAGCAACAGGTCGGCCCGGGAACGACCCGCCCCTGGAGCGACGACTATGCCGACGTCGTCGGAGCCATCTGGCGGCAGTTTTCGCTGAAATAGAAGCCGCGGCCTACTCTGCCGTCAGCGCGGCTTCGCGCAGCAGATCGAGCGCCTCCAGCACGCTGAGGCGCCTGATTTCGTCGCGTCCCTTCGCGCCGAAGCGCTTCTCGCGATGCAGCGTCCGTGCCCCGTCGGCGCAGGCGAAATGCACCAGCCCGACCGGCTTCGCCTCGCTGCCGCCGTCCGGACCGGCGATGCCGGTGATCGAGACGGCGAGCCGCGATGACAGCCGCTCGCGGCCGCCTTCCGCCATGGCGCGCGCGACCGGCTCGCTGACCGCGCCATGCTGGCGGATCAGCTCGGCCGGGACGCCGGCCAGCACCGTCTTCGCCTCGTTGGAGTAGGTCACGAGGCCGCCGAGCACCATGCTGGATGAGCCGGAGATCGCTGTCAGAGCGCCCGCAACCAGTCCGCCCGTGCAGGATTCGACCGTCGCGACAGTGATGCCGCGCTCGCGCGAGATGTTCAGCAATTCGGCGGCCAGCGAACGGATATCGAGATCGAACATGGCCTCACTCCGGTTCCGGCAGGCGGATCGTCGCGGTGGCGAGTGCGGCGAGGCCCTCGCCACGCCCGGTGAAGCCGAGACGCTCCGAGGTCGTCGCCTTGGTGCCGACCTGGTCGAGGCGCAGGCCCGCGATCTCGGCGATGCGAGCACGGATGGCATCGCGATGCGGGCCGACCTTCGGGCCCTCGCAGACGATGGTCAGGTCGAGATGATCGATCCGCCCGCCGCGCTGCCGGACGCGTTCCGCGGCGAAGGCAAGGAAACGGTCCGAGGAGGCGCCGCGCCATTGCGGATCGCTCGGCGGGAAATGGCTGCCGATATCGCCATCGGCCAGGGCGCCCAGCACGGCATCGGTGAGCGCGTGCAGGGCGACGTCGCCGTCGGAATGGGCCGTGACGCCGCGGCTGTGCGGGATGCGCATGCCGCCGAGCCAGACATGGTCGCCGTCGGTGAAGGCGTGGACGTCATAGCCGGTGCCGGTGCGGGTGACGAGCGGGCGGGCGAGGCGCTGCTCGGCCAGCTCGAAATCGCCGGGATAAGTCAGCTTCAGGTTCATCGGATCTCCGGCGAAGGTCGCGACCCGGTGGCCGGCCCATTCCATGATGGCGGAATCGTCGGTGAAGCCGCCGGCTCCGGCGGCATGGGCGGCCCGGTGCGCGGCGAGGAGCGGCTGGAAGGCGAAGGCTTGCGGCGTCTGCACCGAAACGAGCTGCTCGCGCGGTAGGGTCTCTTCGATCAGGCCTGATGTGTCAACGCGCTTGACGGTATCGGTGACCGCGAGGGCCGGGATCGCGGCGGTGTGCTCTGCGCTCGCCGCCAGTGCCAGCTCGATCAGGGCTAATGAAACGAAGGGGCGGGCAGCATCATGCACGAGCACGCTGCCCGCGAACCCGGCGGCTGCGAGCGCCTCCAGCCCTGCGCGAACCGAATCCTGCCGGGTCTCGCCGCCTTCGATCGGTGCAGTCAGCCGGGCACGGGCCGCCTCCGGAAGATGGTTGATCGCATAGTCGTAGCGCGCGGCGTCACCCGCTCCGATCACCACCAGCGCGGTGACGATCCGGCTGTCCGCCAGGAAGGGCTCGAGCGTGCGGCACAGCACAGGCAGGCCGCCGAGCCGTCGGTATTGCTTCGGAGCCTCGGCTCCGGCGCGCAGGCCGCGCCCGGCGGCAACGATCAGGGCTGCGACGGCCGGTGTCATCGATCCTCTTGGGTCCAGATTATGGGGCCTCGCTGATAGGACGGCAAAGGCCTGCCGCCAAGTCATCAGCACGTCGAAGCGGAAAGCGACATGATAATCCGTCTCCACGCATGTCGATATTGCATTGCAACATGGCGTGAAATTCTCTTGCGCGGCGCACCATTTGTCCAATAAATCGGCAGAATGGAAACTGCCTCAAATTCGGGCGAGCGCAAAGGGTCGATCGGCGGGCTGCTGCCGGTCTCGCGCGCTTTCCTCGCGCCAATGTCGGGCGTGACCGATCTCGCTATGCGCCGGATCGCCGCGCGCTTCGGCGCCGGGCTCGTGGTGTCCGAGATGGTCGCGTCGGACGAGCTCGTCCGCGGCAGCGAGGAGGCGCGGCTGCGGGCCGAGGGCGCCGGCGTCACGCCGCATGTCGTCCAGCTCGCCGGCTGCGAGGCGCACTGGCTCGCCGAAGCCGCGCAGGTCGCCGAGGCCTCTGGCGCAGAGATCGTCGACATCAATATGGGCTGCCCGGCCAAGCGCGTCGTCGGCGGCTGGGCCGGCTCGGCGCTGATGCGCGATCTCGACCATGCCGTCGGCCTGGTCGAGGCCGTCGTCGCGGCGGTGAAGGTGCCGGTCACGGTCAAGATGCGGCTCGGCTGGGACGATGCCAGCCGCAACGCGCCGGAGCTGGCGCGCCGGGCTGTCGTCGCCGGCGCGGCTGCGATCACCGTTCATGGCCGCACGCGGCAGCAATTCTACAAGGGGCAGGCCGACTGGGCCGCGATCCGCCTGGTGCGCGCAGCAGGCGCGTTCCCGCTGGTCGCCAATGGCGACATCGCGACATCGGCGCAGGCGCGATCCTGCCTGGAACGGTCGGGCGCCGACTATGTCATGGTCGGTCGCGCTGCGATGGGCCGCCCCTGGCTGCCCGGCGCGATCGGCGCCGAGCTCTCTGGCCGCGAGCCGGTGGAGATTTCGCTCGCCGCCAAGCACGACATCGCCCGCGAGCATTATGAGGGCCTGCTGTCGCTGATGGGGCGCGAATCCGGCGTCCGTCATGCCCGCAAGCACCTTGCTGCCTATGCCGACGAAGCGCTCGCCAGCGGGCTGGAGCCCGACGAGAGTGCCCGCCGCGAGCTGCTCACCACCACTGAACCCGCGCGCGCAATCGCTGCGCTCGGGCAATTATTCTCAAGCGACCGCCTCGGCGCCGCCGCCTGATCACGAAAGTCCGCATATGACGATGGCGATGTTCAACGACGGTGTGGAGGGGCGGCGCGATCCTTTGTCCGACCTGCTCGAAATCCAGGCACTGAACGTCCTGCCCATGCCCGTGCTGGTGATCGGGGAGCGGCATGGCATTCTCTACGCCAACACCGCTGCCGAAGATTTTTTCCAGGCCAGCGCGCTTGTCCTGAAGCGCCAGCGCCTCGATGACCTCGTCGCCTTCGGCTCCCCGGTCCTGGGACTGGTCGAAGAGGTGCAGCGCCGCGGCGCCAGCGTCAGCGAGTATCGGCTCGAGCTCGCCTCACCCCGGCTCGGCCTCGACCGGATCGTCGACGTTTTTGCCTCATTGCTGCCCAGCCAGCCCGATGCCGTAGTGCTTCTGCTGCAAGAACGGACAATTGCCGAAAAAATGGACAGGCAATTGACGCATAGAGGGGCAGCCCGCTCAATCACGGCGCTCGGCGCCATGCTGGCGCATGAGATCAAGAACCCGCTCTCGGGCATCCGCGGTGCGGCGCAATTGCTCGAGGCTTCGGTCGGCGACGAGGATCGCCTGCTGACGCAGTTGATCTGCGACGAGGCCGATCGGATCGTGAAGCTGGTCGAGCGCGTCGAATTGTTCGGCGACGAGCGTCCGAGCGAGCGCGGGCCGGTCAACGTCCATGACGTGCTCGACCATGTGAAGCGGCTGGCGCAGTCGGGCTTCGCCCGACACATCCGCTTCAGCGAAGCCTACGATCCGTCGCTGCCTCCGGTCGCCGGCAATCGCGACCAACTCGTCCAGGTGCTGCTCAACCTGGTCAAGAACGCGGCCGAGGCGATCGGCCAGGATGCCATGGACGGCGAGATCACGCTGACCACAGCCTATCGTCCGGGCATCCGCATGCAGGCGCCTGGTTCCGGTGCCCGGCTCGCCCTGCCGCTCGAGATCGGCGTCCGCGACAACGGGCCTGGCGTGCCGCCCGACCTGCACCAGCTCCTGTTCGATCCCTTCGTCACCACCAAGGCGCAGGGAAGTGGCCTTGGACTTGCACTCGTCGCCAAGGTGATCGGCGATCACGGTGGAATCGTCGAATGCGAGTCCGTGCCGCGACGCACGACATTCCGCATTCGATTGCCCCTGCACGAGGCGAAACCGTCTCAGGCCGGGTGAAAAGACGAGTAGGACACGGAAAAAGCGCATGCCGACGGGTAACATCCTCATCGCCGACGACGACGCCGCGATCCGCACCGTCCTCAATCAGGCGCTCGCCCGCGCCGGTTACGAGGTCCGCACTACCGGCCAGGCGGCGACGCTCTGGACCTGGGCGGCACAGGGCCTCGGTGATCTCATCATCACCGACGTCGTGATGCCGGACGGCAACGCCTTCGATCTCCTGCCGCGCATCAAGCGGGTCCGGCCCGAGCTGCCGATCATCGTGATGAGCGCGCAGAACACCTTCATGACCGCGATCAAGGCTTCCGAGCGCGGCGCCTATGAATACCTGCCCAAGCCCTTCGACCTGAAGGAACTCGTCGCCATCGTTGGACGAGCGCTGTCGCGGCCGCGCGGCGATGCGCCGCGCAGCCATGCCGCCGAGCCCGAGGACATCCCGCTGGTCGGCCGCTCGCCGGCGATGCAGGACGTCTACCGCGCTCTGGCGCGGCTGATGCCGATTGACCTCACCGTGATGATCAACGGCGAGTCCGGCACCGGCAAGGAGCTGGTCGCCCGCGCCCTGCACGACTACGGCAAGCGCCGCAACGGCCCCTTCGTCGCGATCAACATGGCGGCGATCCCGAAGGACCTGATCGAATCGGAGCTGTTCGGCCACGAGAAGGGCGCCTTCACCGGAGCGCTGACCCGCTCCTCCGGCCGCTTCGAGCAGGCCGAGGGCGGCACGCTCTTCCTCGACGAGATCGGCGATATGCCGATGGAGGCGCAGACGCGCCTGCTGCGCGTGCTGCAGCAGGGCGAATACACCACCGTCGGCGGCCGCACCCCGATCAAGACCAATGTCCGCATCGTCGCCGCGACCAACAAGGACCTGCGCATCTCGATCGCGCACGGGCTGTTCCGCGAGGACCTGTTCTTCCGCCTCAATGTCGTGCCGATCCGCCTGCCGCCGCTGCGCGAGCGCGTCGAGGACATTCCGGATCTCGTCCGCCATTTCTTCGCGATGGTCGAGAAAGAGGGACTGCCACGCAAGCAGATCGATTCGGAAGCGATGGACGTGCTGCGGCGCTATCGCTGGCCGGGTAATGTCCGCGAGCTGGAGAATCTGGTGCGGCGTCTGGCCGCGCTCTATCCGCAGGAGACGATCACGGCGCCGATCGTCGAAGCCGAGTTGCAGCCGGCGACCGGCGCCCCTCTGCAAGCCGGGAGCAGCAGCAGCGCGCCGGAGCGGGCGGAAACCCTGTCGGGCTCGGTCGAGCGCCATCTCGGCCAGTATTTCGGCGGTTTCGGCGACCAGATCCCGCCGCCCGGCCTCTATCACCGCATCCTGCGCGAGATCGAGCCGCCCCTGATCGCCGCCGCCCTGGCTGCAACGCGCGGCAACCAGATTCGCGCCGCGGAGCTGCTGGGGCTCAATCGCAACACTCTGCGCAAGAAGATCCGCGAGCTCGACATGCAGGTGGTGCGCTCGCCGCGCTAGAGCCCGTTCCGATCAGCTTGCGCCGCAAGCTGATCGATAAAGCGGTCTCAAAACTCAAGGTAAGAGACGGATTCACCGATCAGGTTGAATAAGCCTGATCGGATCCGGCTCTGGCCGCCACTGTGGCTGCCTTGCATCTGTCATATTTTGACAACACCGTTGCGGCGGCGCATCAGTGCGCTGTGCGGCGGTTCCGGTGACGGAACGCCGTGGCAATGGAGCTCAGATCCCGTCTTGACCACCTCGACCGGCGACATGCGCATGACGCCCCGGAGCGACGACCCGCCACGCCGGGTCTCGGGCTGGCTCGGCGCGCTCGTCGTCGGCTTCGCGCTGGTCTCGGCGCTCACCACCTTCCTCGTGCTTTCGGGCGCGACGCCGGTCGCACCCGTCCACGAGGTCGTGGTCGGCGTCTTCATCATCAACGGCCTGCTGATCCTGCTCCTGCTGATTATCGTCGCCTTCGAAGCGGCGGTGTTGATCCGTGCCAGGCGCAAGGGTGTCGCAGCAGCCGGCCTGCATGTGCGGATCGTCAGTCTGTTCAGCATCGTTGCTGCATTGCCGGCGGTGCTCGTCGCGATCATCGCGACCGCGACGCTGGAGCGTGGCCTCGAGCCCTGGTTTTCCGACCGGATGCGCGACGTGATCTTCAAATCCGTCGAGGTCGCCGACGCCTACACAACCGGGCAATGCCGTTCGCTCGGCCGCGAGATCAGGCTGCTCGCCGACGACCTCGGGCGGGCGAAGACCGCCTACGACGCCGATCGGCGCTGGTTCGAGACCTTTCTGACGGCGCGTGCCACGGCGCTCGGCCTGCCGGTGGTCTGGATCATGAAGCCGCCGGACACCGTCGTCGTCCGCGCCAATATCGACGTGCTGCGCGACCCTCACAAGCCGAATGCCGACGCATTCGACGATGCGCAGAGCTCGCCTGAGCCGATCTGCGTGTTGCCGTCGGAGGGGCGGGTCTTCGGCGCGCTGATGAAGCTGCCGAGCTATGACGGCGCCTTCCTCTATGTCGCCCGCGAGGTCGATCCGCTCGCCGTCGAGTTCCCGGCCGTCGCCCGCGGCGCCGTGGTCGAATATCTCGGCATCGACGCGCGCCGGAAGGGCGTGCAGGTCGCCTTCGCCTCGATGTACGCGCTGATCTCGGTGATCCTGCTGCTCTCGGCGATCTGGCTCGGCCTCAACTTCGCCAATGGCCTGGTCGCCCCGATCCGGCGGATGATCCACGCGACCGACCAGGTCTCCAGCGGCAATTTCTACGTCCAGGTGCCGATACGACGAGCGGAGGGGGATCTCGCCCATCTCGGCGAGACCTTCAACAAGATGACCGCCGAACTGCGCCGCCAGCGCGACGGCCTGGTCACGGCAAGCGAAGTGATCGACCGGCGCAGGCGCTTCACCGAGACGGTGCTCTCCGGCGTCTCCTCGGGCGTGCTCGGCATCGACGAGGACGGGCACATCACCCTCAGCAACCGCTCGGCCGAGGCCCTGCTCGGCTCCGGCGGTCGGCTGCTCGGCGAGCCGGTCGCACGCGTCGTTCCCGAGATCGCGGGCTTCGTCTCCGAGGCCCTCAGCAATCGCCAGCGCCTGAGCTCCAGCCAGGCGGCGATCACCCGTGGCGGCCGCGAGCGCATGCTCAACATCCGGGCAACGCGCGAAGGCGAGGGGGCGGGTGCAGGGCTGGTCGTGACGCTCGACGACATCACCGATCTCGTCTCGGCGCAGCGCACCGCCGCCTGGGCCGACGTCGCCCGCCGCATCGCCCATGAGATCAAGAACCCGCTGACGCCGATCCAGCTCTCGGCCGAGCGCATCCGGCGCAAGTTCGGCCGCGTCATCGTCGACGACAAGGAGATCTTCGACCAGTGCACGGCGACGATCGTGCGCCAGGTCGAGGACATCCGCCGCATGGTCGACGAGTTCTCCTCCTTCGCCCGCATGCCCAAGCCCTCGCCGGCACGGGACGACATCATCGAGACGGCAAGGCAGGTCACCTTCCTGATGCGGGTCGGCAATCCCGAGATCGACATCACCGACAACCTGCCGGAGGTGCCGGTTCTGGCGCATTTCGACCGGCGCCTGATCTCGCAGGCCCTGACCAACGTCATCAAGAACGCGACCGAGGCGATCCAGGCCGTACCCGCCGAGGAGCGCGGCAAGGGCCGCATCGAGATCGGTTTCGAACGGACACAGGACGGCCGGATCGTCATCGACATCCTCGACAACGGCAAGGGCCTGCCGGCGGACCAGCGCCAGAAGCTGCTCGAGCCCTACATGACCACCCGTGACGGCGGCACCGGGCTCGGCCTCGCCATCGTCGGCAAGATCCTCGAGGACCATGGCGGTGGCATCGAATTGCTCGACCGCCCCGACGGCGCCCGCGGCGCCCGGATCAGGCTCTGGTTCATCGAGACCGGACCGCCGCCCGCCGACGAAGACAGGCCGGAAACAGGCAAGATCACGGCAAATTCCGCCGCACGACAAGTAAACGGGACGAAGGCATGAGTGCTGACATTCTCGTCGTCGACGACGAGGTCGATATTCGCGAACTGGTGGCCGGCCTCCTGGAGGACGAGGGCTATCGGACGCGCAAGGCGGGCTCCGCCGACGAGGCGCTGGCCGCGATCGCGGCACGGCGACCCAATCTCGTCTTCCTCGACATCTGGCTGCAGGGCAGCCGGCTCGACGGCTTGCAGGTGCTGGAGCTGATCAAGGAGGGCCATCCCGACCTTGCGGTGGTGATGATCTCCGGCCACGGCAACATCGAGACCGCCGTCTCGGCGATCAAGAGCGGTGCCTACGACTTCATCGAGAAGCCGTTCAAGGCCGACCGGCTCGTGCTCGTCGCCGAGCGGGCCCTGGAAGCCTCGCGCCTCAGGCGCGAGGTGCGCGAGCTCAAGACCCGCTCGGTCCAGGCCAGCCGCATCGTCGGCCGCTCGACCGCAGTCAACCAGCTGCGCCAGACGCTGGAGCGCGTCGCGCCGACCAATGCCCGCGTGCTGATCACCGGCGAGCCGGGCTGCGGCAAGGAGCTGACCGCGCGCACCCTGCACGACGCTTCGACCCGCTCGGCTGGCCCCTTCGTCGTGATCAATGCCGCGACGATCACGCCCGAGACCATGGAAGAAGAGCTGTTCGGCATCGAGGGCGGCGACGGGCGCTCGCGCCGCGTCGGCGCCCTCGAGGAGGCCCATGGCGGCACGCTCTACATCGACGAGATCGGCGACATGCCGCGCGAGACGCAGAACCGCATCCTGCGCGTGCTGGTCGACCAGAACTTCCAGCGCGTCGGCGGGGCGACCCGCGTCCATGTCGACGTCCGGATCATCTCTTCCAGCAGCCGCGACCTCGCCAAGCTGATCGCCGACGGCCAGTTGCGCGAGGACCTCTATCACCGGCTCGGCGTAGTGCCGATCCGCGTGCCGGCCCTGTCGGAACGGCGCGAGGACGTCCCCGAGCTGATCGAGTTCTTCATGGACCAGATCTCGGTCGCGTCCGGCCTGCCCAAGCGGCGGATCGGCGGCGACGCCATGGCGATCCTGCAATCGCATGAATGGCCGGGCAATGTCCGCGAGCTGCGCAACAATGTCGAACGGCTGATGATCCTGACCAAGGGCGAGCCGACGGCGGAGATCACGGTCGACATGCTGCCGGCCGAGGTCGGCGCCATGGTGCCGACGACGCCCTCCGGCTCGGGCGGCGAGAAGCTGATGAGCCTGCCGCTGCGCGATGCCCGCGAGATCTTCGAGCGCGAATATCTGATGGCGCAGATCGCCCGCTTCTCCGGAAACATCTCACGCACGGCGGAGTTCATCGGCATGGAGCGTTCAGCCCTGCACCGTAAGCTGAAATCGCTTGGAGTGGGCTGAAATCCGGCCGCCGTGTTGCACTGCACGCAAGGCGGTTGGCCGAAATTGGCGTTCCGCAACCCTTGCGCGTTCTTGCCGGGTCGCGATCTAATGGAGTGTCGGTGTTCCGACGGCCCGGCGATTGGCGCCGAAGCCGAACGGAACGATCTGGATCGCAAGGGCAAGCCGATTGCGATCCCAACAACAGGGATTACCCATGGCCGCCGAACGGGCTCAAAATCTCCAGGACACCTTTCTCAACCACGTCCGCAAGCAGAAGATTCCCCTCACCATCTTTCTCGTGAACGGCGTCAAACTGCAGGGCGTCGTCACCTGGTTCGATAATTTCTGCGTGCTGCTGCGCCGCGACGGGCATTCGCAGCTCGTCTACAAGCACGCGATCTCGACGATCATGCCGGGCCATCCGGTGCAGCTGTTCGAGCCCGAGGAAACGGACAAGGCCTGACCGTGGGCGGCAAGGCCGGCAGCTCGACGACGGGCAGCGGAAACGCAATCGGGATTTCGATCGACGCGGCCGAGCATGCCTTGGCCGCGGATACTCGCGCATTTGTGATCGGTCCCTATCTAGCGCGCCATGCCGCCAGCCGGGCCGCCGCAGGCGACGAGAACCAGCGCAGCCACGCGGCGCGGCTGGACGAGGCCTTCGGCCTCGCCGGCGCCATCGATCTCCAGATCGTCGAGGCGATCCCCGTGGTGCTGACGGCGCTGCGGCCCGCGACCTATCTCGGCAAGGGCAAGGTCGAGGAGCTCGCCGAGCGCATCAAGATCGAGGAAATCGGCCTCGTCGTGATGGACTGCGCCCTGTCGCCGGTGCAGCAGCGCAATCTCGAAAAGGCATTCGGCTGCAAGGTCATCGACCGCACCGGCCTCATCCTCGAGATCTTCGGCCGGCGCGCCCGCACGCGCGAAGGCGCGCTGCAGGTCGAGCTCGCCCATCTCAACTATCAGAAGAGCCGCCTGGTCAGGTCCTGGACCCACCTGGAGCGCCAGCGCGGCGGCTTCGGCTTCCTCGGCGGCCCCGGTGAGACCCAGATCGAGGCCGACCGGCGCATCATCCAGGAGCGGATGACCAAGATCGAGCGCGATCTCGACAGCGTGAAGCGCACCCGCTCGCTGCATCGCGCCAGCCGCAAGCGCGTGCCTTATCCGGTCGTCGCGCTGGTCGGCTACACCAATGCCGGCAAGTCGACCCTGTTCAACCGGCTGACTTCGGCGCAGGTGCTGGCGCAGGACATGCTCTTCGCCACGCTCGACCCGACGGCGCGGGCGCTGAAGCTGCCGCATGGCGCCAGGATCATGCTCTCCGACACGGTGGGCTTCATCTCCGACCTGCCGACGCAGCTCGTCGCCGCCTTCCGCGCTACGCTGGAAGATGCGATCGAGGCCGATGTGCTGCTGCATGTCCGCGACGTCTCGCATGAGGACACGCAGGCTCAGGCCGCCGACGTCCAGGGCATCCTGCGCGATCTCGGCATCGACCCGGAGGATGGCGACCGTGTCATCGAGGTCTGGAACAAGGCCGACCTGCTTTCGGGCGACGAGCGCGAGCGCCAGGCGGCGCTGACCGAGCTCAGGCCCGGCGCCTCGCGGCCGGTTCTGGTCTCCGCCTTGACCGGCGAGGGCATGGAGCGGCTGACCGATGCGATCGAGCGGCGCATCGCACGCACGCGGCCGGTCTATCGGCTCACGCTGGAACCGGGCGACGGCAAGTCCCTGGCCTGGCTGCACGCTAATGGCGAGATCCTCGAGCGCGAGGATGCGGAGGACGGCACGCTCGACCTGCTGGTGCGACTGCCGCCCGAGCGGGAAGGGGCCTTCGGCGTACGCTTCCCGCAGGCCGAACGCGTCGGCGGCAATCCCTGAGGATGAGTTCGGTCAAGCTCGCTGTGGTCGCAGCCTGAAGCGCTGGGGCTTCAGGTCGGCGAGCACGGAGCGGGCCGCATTGTGCCCCGGCGCGCCGGTGACGCCGCCGCCCGGATGGGCGCCGGAGCCGCAGAGATAGAGGCCCGGCACCGGCATGCGATAATCGGCATGGCCGAGCACTGGGCGGGCGCTGAAGAGCTGGTCGAGCGTCAGACGGCCATGGAAGATATCGCCGCCGACCAGTCCGAAACGCGCCTCCAGATCGCTCGGCGCCAGCGCCAGCCGGCCGATCACGGACGCACGGAACCCCGGAGCGTAGCGATCCACGGTGTCGATCATCAGATCGGCCACCGTATCGCGATGCGTGTCCCAGCTCTCGCCGTTCGGCAGCTGTGGCGCGACATGCTGGCAGAACAGGCTCGCGACATGCCGGCCGGGCAGGGCGAGGCTGTCATCCAGCGTCGACGGGATCAGCATCTCGACGATCGGCTCGCTCGACCAGCCCGACAGCCGCGCCTGCGCATGGGCCCGGTCCATATAGGAAAGCGACGGCGCGATGATGATGCCGGCGGTGTGATGGTCGCCCGGTTCGGGCAGGCAGGCGAAGCGCGGCAGTTCCGACAGCGCCAGATTCATCCGGAAGGTGCCGGAGCCGGAGGCATAGCGGCGGATGCGCTCGCTGAAGTCGGCGGGAACGATCGCCGGATCGACGAACCGCTCGAACAGCAGGCGCGGGTGCAGGTTGGACACCACAGCGCGCGCCCTCACCACATCGCCCTGCTCGGTCACGGCACCGGCGACCCGGCCTTTCTCGGTCAGGACTTGCGCGACCGGCGTCTCCAGCCTGATCTCGACGCCCTGTTCCACGCAGGCCCGTGCCATTGCCTGGGTGATCGCGCCCATGCCGCCGAGCGCATGGCCCCAGGCGCCGCGCTTGCCGTTGACCTCGCCGAAGACGTGATGCAGCAGCACATAGGCCGAGCCGGGCGTATAGGGGCTGGCATAGTTGCCGACCACGCTGTCGAAGCCGAACAGCGCCTTGACCGGATCGCTTTCGAACCAGCCGTCGAGCCAGTCGCCGGCCGATTTGGTGAAGAGGTCGAGGAGATCGCGCCGGGCGGACTGGTCGAATCCGGCGATGCGCCGCCCGAGCGCGGCCGCGTCCAGCATCTGGGGCAAGGCGGCAAGCCAGCCGCCATCACCGATATTGGGCGGCGCCTGCAGCACGAGATCGCGCAGCATGGCGGCGATCCGCTCCAGCCGCTCGCCGTAGGCCGATAGCCGCTCCGCGTCGCGGGCGGAGAATTTTGCCACCTCCGCTTCCGTGCGCCCCTCGCCGGCGGCGAGATAGCGCCCATCCGGCAGCGGCAGGAAGTTCGCCATGCGCCGCTCGACGATGCGCAGTCCGTGCCGTGCCAACTCCATCTCCGCGATGATGCGCGGATTGAGCAGGCTGACGGTGTAGCTCGCGGTGGAATTGCGGAAACCGGGGTGGAACTCCTCGGTGACTGCCGCGCCGCCGACGACGGCGCGCCGCTCCAGCACGGTGACCTTCAGCCCGGCCCTGGCGAGATAGAAGGCGCAGACGAGGCCATTATGGCCGCCGCCGAGAATGACGATGTCGGCATGGCTGGTGCTCACGAAACTACTCCTTCGTCAGCACGCTGCATGTCGATTGGAAGGCTGGCGGATCAGTTCAGCTCGGCCTTGTCGAGCCGGTACTTGCCCTTGCGGTCGCGCCGGAAATATTCGCGTGCCTGCGGATGACGGATCGGCTGGCCCGACTCGTCGATCACGAGGTTTTGTTCCGAGACATAGGCGACGTACTCGGTTTCCTCGTTCTCGGCGAAGAGGTGATAGAAGGGCTGGTCCTTGGACGGGCGCAGGTGCTCCGGGATAGCCAGCCACCACTCGTCCGAATTCGAGAACACCGGATCGACATCGAAAATCACGCCCCGAAACGGGTAAACGCGATGGCGCACAACGTCGCCGATGCGGAATTTCGCCGTGCGTGATTCCATGATCCTCGTTCAGCCCAAACCCGGCCCGTCACAGCCGATGTCGCCGCGACCCTGCGCTTGACGTAGGATTACGTCGCAAATGCGTCAATATCCGCGGATGTCGCGGCCAAGGCTTTTTCAGAAGCCGTAGCGCGCCGCCAGCGCGGGATCGCGGGCCGCAACCTGCCGCGCCAGGTCGACGATGACCTTGGCCTGCTTCCAGGTCGCGTCGTCCTGCATCTTGCCGTCGATCATCACTGCCCCCGAGCCGTCCGGCATCGCCTCCAGGATGCGTCTGGCGAAGGAAACCTCGTCCGGATCGGGGCTGAAGACGCGCTTGGCGATCTCGATCTGCGAGGGATGCAGCGTCCAGGCGCCGGCGCAGCCGAGCAGGAAGGCGTTGCGGAACTGCGCCTCGCAGGCGGCTCCATCCGAGAAATCGCCGAACGGGCCATAGAAGGGCTTCAAGCCGGCCGAAGCACAGGCATCGACCATCTTCGCGAGGGTGTAATGCCAAAGATCCTGCTGTGCGATCGCGCGCGAGCCACCATCGGGCGCAGGATCGGCAATGACCTTGTATTCGGGGTGGCCGCCGCCGACGCGGGTCGTCTTCATTGCGCGTGAGGCGGCGAGGTCCGCCGGGCCAAGGCTCATGCCGTGCATGCGCGGGGAAGCCGTGGCGATCGCATCGACGTTCTTCACGCCCTCGGCGGTCTCAAGGATGGCGTGGATCAGGATCGGCTTGGGCAAAGCGTGTCGCGCCTCGTACTGCGCCAGCAACTGGTCGACATAATGGATGTCCCAGGGCCCCTCGACCTTCGGCACCATGACGACGTCGAGCTTGCCGCCGATCTCGGACATGATCGCGGCGATGTCGTCGAGGAACCACGGCGAGTTCAGCGCATTGACGCGGGTCCACAGGCCGGTTGCGCCGAAATCGGTGGCCTTCGCCAGCTCGATGAAGCCGTCGCGCGCCGCCTGCTTGGCCTCGACCGGGATCGCATCCTCGAGATTGCCGAGCACGATGTCGACCTGGCCGGCGAGCTCGGGAACCTTGACACGCACCTTCTCCAGATGCGGCGGCACGAAATGGATCATCCGCTCCAGCCGCAGCGGCAGCTCGCGATAGGGCTCGGGCGCGCCGATCGCCAGCGGGCGGAAGAACTGGCGCGGCGTCTTGGTCGTCATGCTCGGCTCCATGCTGCAACGCAGCGAATGTGCCGGAAGGCCCGCCTGCCGTCCATCGGTCTTTCGGCGGGATTTGGGTGAATTATCCTAGGGCAGAAAGCCTAGGATAATTATCTCAATGCCATTCAGTTTCGCGAAAACGGCGTCTGCAGCACGACGCGCGCCGGATTGGCAATCGGATCACGCGGGGTGAGCACGCCACGCAGGCCGAGCGCATCGGCGTCGCTGGCATAGCTGTCGTCGTGCAGGCTGGCCTCGCGCACCCGCATCTGCCGGCGCAAGGCGCGGAGCTGCGCTTCCCGATGCGAGACGCCGACCTTCTCGTCGATCTTGCGGCGGTCGCTGGCAGTCAGGTCGGGCGCACCGCGGAAATCGCGAAAATCAGCGGTGTTGTAGGGCCATTTGCCGCCGGTGAAGGTCCGCACCCGTCCGTCGAGCACGATGCTGTCGCCCGGCCGCAAGGTGAAGTCGCGCAGCAGCGAGACGCGGCGATCCTTCGCGGTCGCGATGGCGGGGCGGCAGGCCGGATCGGCGCCGCGCTCATAGGCATAGGCCATCGGCAGGTGGCGATAGGTTTTGCCATCATTCGCCACGGCATCGTCGATCGTCGCGGCGCCGGCCGCGACCTTGAAGACCTTGACCGGCACGCCGGGGTTGGCGGCCTGGCAGAGCGCCTCATGCGCCTTGAGATCGGACTGGCTGCGCAGATGGCCGATCGGCGCCTGGAAGCCGTCGCAGAGGCGCACGCAGATGGTGCGTGTCACATCAGCCGCGCCGGACACCGTGTCGTAGCGGATCGCCGGCAGCTTCGGCTTCTGCTGCACCTGCTTTCGCGCCGCCTGGACCGGCTTGAACGGATTGAGCTCGACCGGCGGTGGTGCAAGGCGCCCATCCGGGCGGGCCTGCTGGAAGAAGGGCACGGACCAGGTCTGGCGGGCCGGGGCATAGGCCGACACAGGAACGGAGGCGTAGGCGGCCCGTGCCGGCACGCGCTCGGCCCGGCGGACAGCCTCCTCACGATAGAAGGCGCGGATGCCGGCATCGTCCTCGGCCTGGACCAGCGAGACGGTCAGGATCGTGCCACTCGCGCCGAGCGCGAGCCCGACACCGGTCATGGCGATCAGACGCAGGCCGCTGCTGCGACCGCGCAAAGCCGAATTCACCTTTGTCGAGGAGCTGGAACCGGTCGGCGGGACAGGATCGGAACGCAGGCAATCGACATTACGGACACGAAGCACCGCGATATCTCCATCGCTCGCTAGTTCATTGTCCGCCGCAGGTTTGGTTTAGTTTACTTTTCGTTAAGACTCAACGGCCGCACAGCAGCCGTCACCGCAAAGCCGGCGTCATCGTTAACACCGAAAAGGCGCAGGTCGTCCCGGGCGACCGAAGGGAGACCCGGGACCCATTCCGGAACCTTATTCGGAAAGGCTCCGGAATGGATCCCGGATCGGCGCAGCTGCGCCGCTTGTCCGGGATGGCCGAGGATGAAGTTGAACGCTCTTTCAATCCTGCTGGCGGTGCACGGCCTGCGGGATCGCGACCGGGATTGCACCCGGCACCGACGCCGCTTCTTCCCGTTCGCCGCGACCGCGGCCGGAGATGAAGCTGTCGACCTTGTCGAGATAGAAGTAGACGACCGGCGTGATGTAGAGCGTCAGCAATTGCGAGACGACGAGGCCACCGACCACGGCAATGCCGAGCGGCTGGCGCAGCTCCGCGCCGGCACCAGCCCCAAGTGCGATCGGCAACACGCCGAAGATCGCGGCAAAACTCGTCATCATGATCGGTCGGAAACGCACCAGCGCCGCATCGCGGATCGCCGTCAGCGCGTCGTCGCCCATCTTGCGGCGCTCGATCGCGAAGTCGACCATCATGATCGCGTTCTTCTTGACGATGCCGACCAGCATCAGGATGCCGATGATCGCGATCACCGACAGGTCCATGTGGAAGTACTGCAGTGCGAGGAGGGCGCCCAGGCCCGCAGAGGGCAGGCCGGACAGGATCGTGATCGGGTGGATGAAGCTCTCGTAGAGGATGCCGAGGATGATGTAGATCACCAGGATCGCCGCAAAGATCAGCAGGCCCTGGCCCTTCAACGCATCCTGGAAGAGCTGGGCTGAGCCGGCGAAGCTGGTGACGATCGAGGCGGGCAGGTTGATGTCGCGCTCGGCGGCGCGGATCGCGTTGACGGCATCGCCGAGCGAGACGCCCGGCGCCGTATTGAACGAGATCGTCACCGCCGGCTGCTGCGAGATCCGGTTGACCGCGAGCGGCCCGACGCTCGGCTTGATCGTCGCGACCGTCTCGAGCGGCACGTTCTGGCCGTTGGCGGCCTTGAGCATCAGGCGTGACAGCACCGCCGGGTCCTGCTGGTAGGCGCGGTCGGCCTCCATGATCACCTGGTAGTCGGTCGATGGCGTGAAGATCGTCGCGATCTGGCGCGAGCCAAAGGCGTTGCCGAGCGCCTGGCGGATCTGGTCGCTGGAGATGCCGAGACTGGCGGCGCGCTCGCGGTCGATGTCGATCGAGAGCTGCGGGTTGCGCAGTTGCAGGTCGATATTGGCGTCGCGCAATTGGGGCAGCTGCGACAGGCGCTGCTGCATCAGCGGCGCGTAGTTGAAGAGGGCGCCAAGATCAGGCCCCTGCAGCGAATAGAGGTACTGCGCCCGCGAGGCGCGGCCGGCGTTGAGGTTGATGTTCTGGACCTGCTGGAACACCGCCGTAATACCCGGCACCTCGGAGACGGCGCGGCGCAGGCGCGCGATCACGACCTCGGCCTTGTCGCGCTGCTCCTTCGGCTTCAGCGCGATGAACATGAAGCCGTTATTGGTGGCGTTGAAGCCGCCGATATTCGAGGTCAGGTAGTCGATCGCAGGATCGGCCTTGACGATCTCGGCGAGACGGATCTGGCGCGCCGCCATCGCCTCGAACGAGGTGTCGGGCGGGCCTTCCGTCGAGCCGCGCAGGAGGCCGGTATCCTCGGTCGGGAAGAAGCCCTTGGGCACGTCCATATAGAGCTGGACCGAGACATAGACGGTGCCGAGCGTCACCAGCAGCATCAGGACGCGCGCCTTGAGCACGAGGTCCAGCGTCCAGCGATAGGCGGAGAGCATGCCCTGGAAGCCGGCTTCGAACACGCGTTCGACGATATTCGGCTTCTTGTGATGGTCATGCGCCTTGAGGAAGCGGGCGCACAGCATCGGCGTCAGCGTCAGCGAGACGAAGCCGGACACGATGATCGCCGCCGCGATCGTGCCGGCGAATTCGGCGAAGACCTTGCCGACCACGCCGCCCATGAAGAAGACCGGGATGAAGACGGCGACCAGCGAGATGGTGATCGACAGGATGGTGAAGCCGATCTCGCGCGAGCCGTCGAGCGCTGCCTGGAACGGCTTCTTGCCCATCTCGATATGCCGGATGATGTTCTCCAGCATGACGATGGCGTCGTCGACGACGAAACCCACTGCGAGCGTCAGGGCCAGCAGCGAGATGTTGTCGAGCGAATAGCCCAGCGCGAACATGATCGCGAAGGTGCCGACCAGGGAGATCGGCAGCGCCAGCGTCGGGATCACCGTCGCGGCGAAGCTCTTCAGGAACAGGAAGATTACCATGATCACGAGGGCGATCGCGATCATCAGCGAGACCTCGACGTCCTCGACCGCCTCACGGATCGGGATCGAACGGTCGTTGAGGACGTGCAATTCGATCGCCGCCGGCAATTGCGCACGATAGGCGTCGAGCTTACTCTTGATGCTGTCGACGACCTGGACGGTGTTGGCGTCCGACTGGCGGTAGACCGCCAGCATGATCGAGCGCTGGCCGTTATACCAGCTGCCGGTCTGGTCGTTCTCGACGGAATCGTAGATCTGCGCGACGTCGTTGAGCCGGATCGGCACACCGTTCTTCTGCGAGATGATCAGGTTGCCGTATTCGCCGGCGCGTTCCATCTGGCCGGTGGCGCCGAGCGTCAGCCGCTGGTTGGAGCCGTTCAGCGTGCCGACCGGGGAGTTCGAATTAGCGGCGGCGATGGCGGTGCGGACTTCGGCGAGGGAGAGGCCGCGGGCCGAGACGGCGTCGGGGTTCACCCGCACCCGCACCGCATATTTCTGCGCGCCGAAGATGTTGACCTGGGCGACGCCCGGAAGCTGCGAGATCTGCTGCTGCAGGATGTTCTCGCCGAACTCGTGGACCTCGTAGAGCGGCTTGGTCGCCGAGGTCAGCACCATGAACAGCACCGGCTGGTCGGCCGGGTTGACCTTCCTGAAGCTCGGCGGGGCCGGGAGCTCCGGCGGCAGGCGCCGCACGGTGGCGCTGAGCGCCGCCTGCACGTCGAGCGCGGCGCCGTCGATGTTGCGATTGAGGTCGAACTGCAGCGTGATCGAGGTCGAGCCCTGCTGCGAGACCGACGACATCGAGGTGATGCCGGAGATCGAGGCGAACTCGCGCTCCAGCGGCGCCGCGACCGAGGAGGCCATCGTCTCGGGGCTCGCACCCGGCAGGCGGGCGCTGACATTGATGGTCGGGAAATCGACCCGGGGCAGCGCCGCGACCGGCAGCTGCTTGAAGGCGAACAGCCCGAAGATCAGGAACGTCGCCATCAAGAGGGTCGTCATGACCGGGCGACGGATGCAGAGCTCGGGCAGGTTCATCAGCCGGCGCTCCCCCGCTGGGAGGTGAGATTGGGTGCCGGCGGGCTCTGTCCGCCGCGGCCGCGCTCGATCGTGCGCGCGCCTTCTGTCAGCAGCAGCTGCCCGTCGATCACCACGGTCTCGTCACCGGTCAGACCGGAGGCGATGACGGCGCGGTCGTCGACATTGCGAGCGACGACGATCGGCCGAGCGCGGGCGACATTGTTCTCGATCACGAAGACATAGGAACCGTTCTGGCCGGTCTGGACGGCCTCGCGCGGCACGGTGACGGCATCGGGCTCTGTCCGCAGCGTCAGCCTGACCTGGCCGAGCGCGCCAGGCCAGAGCGTCTCGGCGGGGTTGTCGAAGCTGGCGCGGATCTGGATCGTGCCGGTCGTCGCATCGACTGCGTTGTCGATCACCGCGATCGTGCCTTCGACGCTTTTGCCGGCGCCCTGCTGGGTCGCCTGGACGACCGCCGTCTTCGTCTGCATCGCCTCGCGGATCTCGGGCAGATAGCGCTGCGCCACGGCGAAGCTGACATAGATCGGATCGATCTGGTTGATCGTCGCCAGCATCGCCGAGCTGTCGCCGCTCTTGGCGATGTTGCCTTCCTTGAGAGCGGCGACACCGACGCGGCCCGAAACCGGCGCGCTGATCGTATAATAGCTGAGCTGGACGCGCAGGCTGTCGACAGCCGCTTCACCGCCACGGATCGCGGCACGCAGCGTACTCACAGCCGTGCGGGCCGTGTCCAGCCGCGCGTCGGTGGCGATTTCGCGCCGGGAGAGCTCTTCGGCCCGGCGCAGATCGGATTCAGCCGCGATAAGCGAAGCCTTGTCGCGCGCGACATTCGCCTCGGCCTGACGCAACTGCGCCTCGAGTTGGCGTGAATCCAGCCGGAACAGCACATCGCCCTTGTTGACCATGGCGCCGTCCCGGAATTCGACCGCCATGATCTGGCTGTCGACGCGCGAGCGGATGTTGACGGTGGAGATCGCCTGGACGGTGCCGATCGCATCGATCCGCACCGGCATCGCCCGGCGCTCGACTTTGGCGGTGACGATCGTCACAGGCGGGCGGTTGGCCTGGCCGGAGCGGTTGTTGCCGCCCGCTGCGGGGGCTGATGCCGTCGCGACCGGCTTGGCCGGGCTAGGGATCACCTTGCCGTAAGGGACCTGATCGAGCGGCCAGGGAACGGGACGGCCCGTGTAATGAAGAAACGCGCCCGCGGCGAGCACGCCCGCGGCCGAGAACAGAGCCACACGCCCGAAAGTCAGCACTGCCATAGAAAGCCTTGCGCCACGGGAACGCCGTATCCGGCTAATCCGGACGGTCGCTCCCCACATTGTCCTCACCGCAAGAATTTAGCATGAAGACGGCCCGGTTTCGACGCAAGTGTCTAACACGGTTTATTGAGCGCTGTAGCGACGAGGTGACAGGACGACAATTCGGTCGGTCGAAATCGACGCCACACGTCTTGCGTGCGATAAGCAAAGGCTGTTCAAAGAACAGCAATCACGATGCCGACCCACATGAAGAACAGGCAGGCAATGCCGGCTGCGAAGATGAGCGCGCGCTGCTTCAGGCTGTTGGTTCCAGTGTGAACCAATGTATGGACGACACGCGTCGCAACATAAGCCCAGGCCAGCGCCGCCATGACATATCCGGTCGCGCCGACATGAATCGCGATCAGGATCAATGCGAAGAACAGGACCGGCGTCTCGAACTGATTACTGAAATTGGCCGCAGCGAGCCGGGCCGAGTCAGGATAACGCTCGGTCGAGACGGCGATATCTGCGAGCCCGACCTCGCGATTGGCGAAGGCCTGCTTGCGGCGCCGGAACATGATGACGAGGACGACGAAGCTCCAGAGGATCTGGGCCAGCGCCGGATAGATCAGCTTCAGGGTCATGTCGTCCTCTTCGCGGAGCGGCGGACCGACAACTGGGTCCACCCTCCGGAAGTATCTGATGCCCGATCCAAAAAGGACAGATCGCCGTGAGGCGCTCCGAGATCAGGAGCGCGTCGGGTAGTTCGGGCTTTCGCGGACGATCGTCACGTCGTGGACATGGCTCTCACGCAGGCCGGCGCTGGTGATGCGGATGAATCGGGCCTTGTTGCGATAGTCCTCGAGGTTGCGGCCACCGACATAACCCATCGCAGCGCGCAGACCGCCGGCGAGCTGATGCAGCACGCCCGAGACCGGGCCCTTATAGGCGACCTGGCCCTCGATGCCCTCAGGCACCAGCTTCAGCGCATCCTTGATGTCCTGCTGGAAATAGCGGTCGGCCGAGCCGCGTGCCATCGCACCGACCGAGCCCATGCCGCGATACGCCTTGTAGGAGCGCCCCTGGTAGAGGAAGGTCTCGCCCGGCGTCTCGTCGGTGCCGGCGAGCAGCGAGCCGACCATGGCGCAGGCCGCGCCGGCCGCGAGCGCCTTGGCGAGGTCACCGGAATATTTGATACCGCCATCGGCGATGATCGGGATGCCGGCTTTCTGCCCAGCCGAGGCCGCATCCATCACCGCAGTGAGCTGCGGCACGCCGACGCCGGCGACGATACGTGTGGTGCAGATCGAGCCCGGGCCGATGCCGACCTTGATCGCGTCGGCACCGGCATCGATCAGGGCTTGCGCGCCGCCGGCGGTGGCGACGTTGCCGGCGATGACCTGGACGGCATTGGAGAGCTTCTTCACCCGCGTCACCGCCTCCAGAACCTTGGCCGAGTGGCCATGGGCGGTGTCGACGACGATGAGGTCGACGCCGGCGTCGATCAGCATCTCGGAGCGCTCGAAGCCGAGGTCGCCGGTCGTCGTCGCTGCCGCAACGAGGAGCCGGCCCCGGCTGTCCTTGGCGGCATTGGGATGCGTGACCTGCTTCTCCATGTCCTTGACGGTGATCAGGCCGATGCAGCGATAGTGATCGTCGACCACCAGCAGCTTCTCGATGCGGAACTGATGCAGCAGGCGGCGGGCTTCATCCTGTGCGACGCCCTCGCGGACCGTGATCAGGCGGTCCTTGGTCATCAGCTCCGAGACGGGCTGTTCCGGATTGGCGGCAAAGCGCACGTCGCGATTGGTCAGGATGCCGACCAGCTTGCCGTTGTGCCCCTGTGGCCCGCGCTCGACGACCGGGATGCCGGAAATGCCGTTGTTACGCATCAGCGTGAACGCGTCTGCCAGCGTCTCGTCGGGATGGATCGTGATCGGGTTGGCGATCATCCCGGATTCGAATTTCTTGACCAGGCGGACCTGGGCGGCCTGCTGGTCGGGGTCGAGATTGCGATGCACGACGCCGAGGCCGCCGGCCTGCGCCATGGCGATCGCCATCTTCGCCTCGGTCACCGTATCCATCGCCGAGGCGATGATCGGCAGGTTGAGCGAGATCGTCTTGGTGAGCTTGGTCGAGATGTCGACATCGCCAGGCATCACCTCGGACGGGCCGGGCTCGAGCAGCACGTCGTCGAAGGTGAAACCGTCGCGAATGAGGCCGTCAGTGATCGTCGCCATCGTCAACTCCGGGGCCGGTGCGGCCGGCACTGAAAAGTGGCAGGGCGGGTGTGCCCTAAGCCGAGTTGACGAGGCCCGATATCACGCGTGTGACGTGCCCGCTAGGGGCGTCGTGACAAAAACTGTCGAGGCGGTCGCGGCATGAAGCCACGACCGCCTCGATCATCACCGGCAAACCGTCACTGCTTCCGGACGGGACGCGTCTGACTGGCCTGCGCCGCGGGAGCTGCAGCGTTGGGCATCACGAAGAAACAGCCATTGCCCATCATCATGCTGCCCTGGGCGTTGGCCATCTGCTGGCAATCCTTCTGACGGCCGCAATTGGTGGTCCGCAGAATGTCGCCCGAGCCCGGCGTGACGACACGCATCGCGCAGCCTTCCTCCCAGCTGGTCGATTGCGCAAGGGCCGGCGCTTGCCCCGCCCCGAACAGGGCGGCTCCGGCGAGCAGCGCCAATGCGGCTCCGTGACGAAGCGCGGTCGAAGTGAACAAGCGGACGTTATGGTGAGTGGAGTTGGTCATGAGACACCTCTTGCCCGCGGACCGGCCGCGTCGGCGTATGCGAAATCATCGCCCCTTCAACTCACAGATAGGTACGGTTCAGCCGAATTGTCTTGCCGCAAACGCATAACGGAGCCGCTTTCACGTCCTCGTGACGACTTGAGAGCAGATCGGAAGCCGGCTTTCCCTGAATAGCCACAGTCCACGCGCCATGCACCGCGTGCAACCCTCGTCACCACGCCTGGATCGGCCCTCGCCAGCTGGATAGAGCCGCATTAAAGGGGCAGCGGGCGGCCAAAATCCGAAAGTCCGATTCCTTGCAGCGCGCCAAGCTCCTGCCCCTGATCGTCGCCTGCGCGTTGTTCATGGAGAACACCGACTCGACGGTGATCGCGACCTCGCTGCCGGTGATCGCCAGGTCGCTCGGCGAGGATCCGATCGCGCTGAAGCTGGCGCTGACCTCCTATCTCGTCAGCCTCGCTGTCTTCATCCCGATCTCCGGCTGGATGGCCGACAGGTTCGGGGCCCGCACCATCTTCAGGACGGCGCTCTGCATCTTCATGTTCGGCTCGGTGCTCTGCGCCTTCTCGAACTCGCTTGGCGCCTTCGTCGGGGCGCGCTTCATTCAGGGCATGGGCGGGGCGATGATGGTGCCGGTCGGCCGGCTCGTCATCCTGCGCAGCGTCGAGAAGTCGGAACTGGTCAGTGCGCTGGCCTATCTGACAGTGCCGGCGCTGGTCGGCCCGGTCGTCGGCCCCGTGGTCGGCGGTTTCATCACCACCTATTTCGACTGGCGCTGGATCTTCTTCATCAACCTGCCGATCGGCCTGCTCGGCATCGCGCTCGCCACGATGTTCTTCGAGGATATCCGCGAGGAGGACGTCGCTCCGCTCGACATCAGGGGCTTCCTGTTGTCCTCGACCGGTTTCGCCGCGCTGATGCTCGGCCTTGCCACCGGTGGGCGCCATCTCGTTCCGCTGGCAGTCTCCTATGGCTGCGTCGTCTTCGGTGTCGCGGCGCTGGTCGTCTACTGGTTCCATGCCCGTCGGCTGGCCTATCCGGTGCTCAATCTCTCGCTGCTGCGCATTCCGACCTATCGGATCGGCGTCCTCGGCGGCTCGATCTTTCGCGTCGGCATCGGCGCGATCCCCTTCCTGCTGCCTTTGATGCTGCAGCTCGGTTTCGGGCTCGACGCGCTGCAATCTGGCCTGATCACCTTCGCTTCGGCCGCCGGCGCCCTCGTGATGAAGACGCTGGCGAAGACGATCCTCGCCCGCTTCGGCTTCCGCGGCGTGTTGACGTTCAACGCGCTGATCGGCTCGGCCTTCCTGGCAGCTTCAGGCCTGTTCACGCCGACGACGCCGCACTGGATCATGCTCGGCGTGCTCTTCGTCGGCGGCTGCTTCCGCTCGCTGCAGTTCACCGGCATCAATGCGCTGAGCTATGCCGACGTCTCGAACCGCGACATGTCGAGCGCGACCAGCTTCTCCAGCGTCGCCCAGCAATTGTCGCTCAGCCTCGGCATCACCGTCGGCGCCTTCGCCCTCGAAGCCGCCAATCTCTACAATGGCGGCAAGAACCTCAGCGCCGGCGATTTCTGGCCGGCCTTCGTCCTGGTCGGCCTGATCTCGGCCTCGTCGGCGCTATGGATGATCAGGCTGAAGCCCGATGCCGGCGCCGAGGTTTCCGGGCATGCCCCGGTGAGCGCCCGCAAGGTCACCGCTCAGGCGATCGAGGACCAGAAGCCGCTCGAGTGATGCACCGATTGACGAAGCCGCGCCGCTGCGCCAGCGGTGGCGCATGACCCTCGGCCAGAATCGCCTGTTCCTCGGCGTCGGGCACTCCGCCCTTGGACGCCCCTGGCGCAACCGCCTCGATCCTGCCGGCCTCGCGCAAGCCGAGGCGCTGGCGCAGGTCGAAGGCGTGCCCGACACGCTGGCGCGCGTCCTGGCCGGCCGCGGCGTCGCCTCCAGCGAGGCGCTGCGCCATCTCGAACCGAAGCTGCGCGACCTGCTGCCGGACCCGTCCGTGCTGCGCGATATGGACCGCGCGGCCGCGCGGCTGGCACAAGCAGCCATCGCCGGTGAGAAGGTCGCGATCTTCGGCGACTACGACGTCGACGGCGCCTGCTCGGCCGCGCTGCTCGCCGGTTTTCTCGCCGAGGCCGGAGCGAAGCCACGCATCCATATCCCCGATCGCCTGATCGAGGGCTATGGCCCGAATGCCGAGGCGATCACGATGCTGGCCGGCGAGGGCGCGACGCTGCTCGTCACGGTCGACTGCGGCACGACCAGCCACGAGCCTCTACAGCAGGCGACTCGGCTCGGTCTCGACACTGTCGTGCTCGACCATCACCAGGCGCCCGAATTGCTCCCCGAAGTCCAGGCGCTGGTCAATCCGAACCGGCAGGACGATCTCGCCGGCCTGGGCCATCTCTGTGCCGCCGGCGTCGTCTTCCTGACGCTGGTCGCGACCAATCGCGAACTGCGCCGGCGCGGCGCCTGGCAGGCGAGGGGCGGTGAGCCCGATCTGCTCGCAGCGCTCGACCTCGTCGGGCTTGCTACGGTCGCCGATGTCGTGCCGCTGATCGGCCTCAACCGCGCCTTCGTGCGCCAGGGCATCGTCATGATGCGGCTGCGCCAGCGGCCGGGCCTCGCGGCATTGCTCGATGTCGCCGGCCTCGATGGGCCCGTGCAGGCCTGGCATCTCGGATTCCTGCTCGGGCCGCGCATCAATGCCGGCGGGCGCATCGGCGACGCGGCTCTCGGCGCACGGTTGCTCCTGACATCGGACGAGGTCGAGGCCCGTACGATCGCCGCCGAGCTCAACCGGCTCAACCAGGAACGCCAGGAGATCGAGCGTGCCGCGGTCGAGGAGGCGGTGGCCGAGGTCGAACATCGCTTCGAGGATGCAGCCTCGCATCCGGTGCTGGTCGTCGGCTCGGCCGATTGGCATCCGGGCATCGTCGGGCTGATCGCGGGCCGTTTGAAGGAACGGTTCAACCGGCCGGCCTTCGCGCTGGCGCGCAACGCCAATGGTGGCGCGACCGGCTCGGGCCGCTCGATCGCCGGCGTCGATCTCGGCTCGGCCGTGCGCCATGCGGTCGAGGCCGGCCTTGCGGTCAAGGGCGGCGGCCATGCCATGGCGGCCGGCGTGACGCTGGCGCCAGGGCAGGAGGACGCCTTCGCCAATTTCGTCAGCGAACGGCTGGCTCGCGGCGTCGCCGGCTCGCGCGAGGCCGAAGCCCTGCTGATCGACGCGGCGATCAGCGCCGGCGGCGCCAATCCGCGCCTGCTCGCCGAGATCGACCGGGCCGGCCCCTTCGGCGCCGGCTGCCCGGAGCCGGTCTTCGTGCTGCCGGCGCACCGCCTGACGGAGGTGATCGAGGTCGGCGCGGGCGGGCATCTGCGCGTCAAGCTGCGGGCTGGCGATGGCGCCACGATCGGCGGAATCGCCTTCCGGGCCGCGCGCGAGCCGCTCGGCCAGGCGTTGCTGGTGGCACGTGGCGAGAGCGTGCATCTGGCTGGCACATTGACGCTGAATCGCTGGGGCGGCAGCGAGCGGGCCGAGCTGCGTGTGATCGATCTCGCTCGGCCGCTGTGAGCGGATGCGAAAAACCCTGAAAACGGGGTTGCCCAAGCTTCGCCGGGACACTATAGCTCGCCCCGCCTCGCAAGAGCGCTTCGCGCTCAGGCCCGCGGTCTTCGTCTATCGGTTAGGACACCAGCCTTTCACGCTGGGGAGACGGGTTCGACTCCCGTAGACCGCGCCATTCTCGCCAGCGCTACAAGCATTGCGACGCGACCTGGCAATCGTCGCCTCGGCTTTCCGAGATCGGCTACTTCCTCAGATACATGTCCCAGCAGGGCGACAGCGCGACGAGCTGGCGGCCTTCCAGGGCCTGGGCGAACTGCGCCCAGATCGCCGCCCGCTTGACCTCGTAGGGGCATTTGGGCCGCATGATCGCGTCGATGTCGCGCAGAGCCTCCAGCATCTCGCGCGTGACCTTCGGATTGGTGCGCTCGGTATCGATGCCGAGCGCGACGTGCTGCGGGGCGGCGCGGCCGAGCAGATGGTTGAACGGGTTGACGAAATCGAGAGCGAAGAAGCCGTTCAGCTGGCGACGATTCGCCGCCTCCCAGCGCTTGATCGCATCGAGCCCCTGCTGCACTTCGAGCAGCCAGGTCGCCTGGTGATCGATCTCCGAGAACAAGGTCGCCGACGGCAGCAGGCCCTGGCGAGCAAGGTCTTCGTAGGCCTCTTTGTATTTCGGATAGTGGTCGATCTGGGCTATCGCCCGCTGTGCGAGTTCAGGCTTGAGGCTGACGCGGCCGAGCGGTCCGACATCCGGCACCTCCAGCGCCTGGTAGCGCGGCGCGGCGATCAGCGCCCGTGCGCCCCGCTCCAGGAAGATCACGGCGCTGGGCAGCCAGACGGCCATGACGAGCATCAGCACCCACGGGCGCAGCTGGTCGCCGGACCTGTGGTGATGGTCCTTGAGGATCAGGATCAGGACCGGCCAGAGCCCGATGAATTCGAGCGATCCGCTGTTCTGCGTCTCGCCGAGGACCAGGGCGAAGAGGCTTGCGCTCAGCCAGCCCAGCGGCGAGGTCAGCAGGCTCGCCGGCGACAGCCTGTCTCTCCGAGCCGTGTAGGCAAGGACGCCGATCAGCGCCAGGCAGGGCGCGATCACATTGAACTTGATCGAGCCCAGCGTCAGGAAACGCCGCAGGAACGAGGCGGAGTTGAGCATGGCGAGGTCGATGATGTCCTCGACATAGGCATAGACCACGCCGGTCGCGAATTCGATCAGGCCCAGGCACGCTATGACCGCGCCGGCGGCGATCGTCGCATCGCGAAAACGCATGCGCCCGGCCAGGACCGCATAGCCGACGAGGGCGGCGCCCGATACCGGGCCCGTGACCTTGACCAGGAACAGCGAGACCATCAGCGCCGCGACGAGCGTCGTCAGCAGGATCCGGCTTTCGACGAAGAGGAGCGCCGCCAGCAGCAGATAAAGCAGCAGGGCGACATGGCGGTTGTAGTAGCCGAACCCGTCGAAGCCGGGCGACGGGTAGAGGCTATGAAGATTGATCGGCAGCGAGGTCAGGAACAGGAACGGTATGACGATCGCCAGCGCCAGCTTGCGCGAGCGTGCGCCGATGTCCCAGGCGATCAGCGCAGCGATCGGCAGCGAGATCGGCACGATCGCCCAGTTGGCGAGCAGGGCCGGCTGCGCCTGCGGGAACAGCGCCTTGATCCCGGCGGTGAGATAGAAGCCGAGCGGACCGATCGAGGTGAAGAAGTCGATATTGGGAATCTGGCCCTGCCGGATGCGCTGGGCAGCGTCGAGATAGATGTCCGTATCCCAGTAGTTCGGCCCGAGAGGCAGACGGATCGGGAGCGCGAGCCCCAGGATCACCATCACCAGGAACGCCACGATCCAGAAGGTCGGAGACGTGATCGAATATCGCCAGACTGCCCCGGACACCGGACTACCTGTCGCCGCTTGAGAGCCGCTCATCATCGCCTGTTCCATGAGCCATTCAGGGAACATGGCAGAAATATGTTACCCGATCGCTTCCAGCTTTGTCGAAAGCTGCAATTTTTAGTTGCATGAAGCGCGGGGGCGGAACTCGGGCAGCGGGCTCATCGCAACGGCGTTCTGCAGCCGGCGCAGGGATGTGCGTCCCTGCCGGGTTCTCAGGCACCGACGCCCATCTTATAAGGCGGCGCCGTCGCCATCGTCGGTCGAGCGAGAATGCCGCATGGCCGACATCGCCAGCCTGTTCAATCTGGTCGCGCCCTTCTTCGGGCTGATCCTGCTCGGCTTCCTGATCGGCCGCTACAAGCGCCTGCCGGGCGAGGGGCTCGCCTGGATGCAGTTCTTCCTGATCTATGTCGCGCTGCCTTGCCTGTTCTACCGGCTGATCGCCGACAAGCCGTTGAGCGAGTTGACGAACTGGCGCTTCGTCGCGGTGACGACGCTCGCGACGTTTTGCGCCTTCGTGCTCTCCTTTGCGCTCGGCTGGCGCCATACCCATGGCGACATGCCGCAGGCAGTGATGCAGGGCGTCGCCGGCTCCTATTCCAATATCGGCTATATGGGCCCGCCGCTGATCCTGGCGGCCCTGGGGCCGGCAGCCAGCGCCCCGGTCGTGCTGATCTTCGTCTTCGACAACCTGCTGCTGTTCTCGCTGATCCCGTTCCTGATGGCCCTGGCCGGCGTCGAGAAGCGCAGCTTCGCCGCAACGGCGGCCGAGGTGATCCGGCGGGTCGTCACCCATCCCTTCAATGTCGCGACCGTCGCCGGCGTACTCGCGGCCTTCCTCAAGCTCGAACTGCCGACCGCGATCGACAAGATGACGCTCTGGCTCTCGCAGGCGGCCGCACCTTGCGCGCTCTTCCTGCTGGGGGTGACGGTGGCGTTGCAGCCGATACGGCAGATGCCGAGCGAGCTGCCCTGGCTCGTTGCCATCAAACTGCTGCTGCACCCGCTGCTGGTCTGGCTGCTGCTCTCGGGCCTCGGCGATTTCTCAGCGCCCTGGGTCTATGCCGCCGTGATCATGGCGGCGTTGCCGCCGGCGCTGAACATCTTCGTGATCTCGACTCAATATCGCGTCGGCATCGAGCGCGCCTCGGCCTGCATCCTCGTCGGCACCATCGTCTCGACGGTGACGCTGACGGGCTTCCTGTGGCTGGTGAAGACAGGCAGGATGCCGGCAGACCTGTTCCACTGAGGGCCCATAAGGGCCTGCCTTTCCGGGCCCATCGATGCAGCCGCTCTCCGATCTCCTCGTCCTCGATTTCTCGACTTTGCTGCCTGGTCCACTGGCGAGCCTCTTCCTCGCCGAGGCGGGGGCCCGCGTGATCCGGATCGAACGGCCGGATGGCGAGGACATGCGCCGCTTCCCGCCGCGCTTCGGCGAGACCTCGGCCCCCTTCGCCGCGCTCAACCGCGGCAAGCAGAGCCTCGCCATCGATCTCAAGACGCCAGATGCGCTGGAACGGCTGACCCCGCTGATCCAGCAGGCCGACATCGTGATCGAGCAGTTTCGCCCCGGCGTGATGGCGCGTCTCGGCTTCGGCTACGAGGCGCTCAAGGCGCTCAACCCGCGACTGGTCTACTGCTCGATCAGCGGCTACGGCCAGGACGGCCCGCGCGCCTCGCAGGCCGGCCACGACATCAACTACCAGGCGATCGGCGGCCTGCTCGGCCAGTCGCTCGCACCCGGCAGGCAGGCGCCGTTGCCGCCGACCCTGGTCGCCGACATCGCCGGCGGCGCCATGCCGGCGGTGATCAACATCCTGCTCGCCTTGCGCGAGCGCGACCGCGCCGGCCAGGGCTGCCATCTCGACATCGCCATGACCGATGCGATGCTCGCTTTCTCCTGGTACGCATTGGCACAGGGACAAGCCGCCGGCCGCTATCCCAATGGCGGGGAGGGGCTGCTGACCGGCGCCAGCCCGCGCTATGGCCTCTATGCCACCGAAGATGGCTGGTTCCTCGCCGTCGGCGCGATCGAGGAGAAATTCTGGACCAGCTTCTGCGAGGGCATCGGCCTCGACGCCGAATTGCGCGACGACCGGCGCGACCCGGCAGCGACACAGGCCGCAATCACCACGATCATCGCGTCCCGGCCAGCCGCTCATTGGCGGGAAACGATCGAACCGCTCGATTGCTGCTGCACGGTGGCCAGGACGCTCGACGAAGCCTTGGCCGATCCGCAGCTGACCGCGCGCGGCCTGTTCGACCGACAGGTCGAGGAACCGGGTGGGCGGCGCATGGTGTCGACGCCGCTGCCGCTCGCGCCTGTCTTCCGCGATGCCGCGCCGGCACTGCGGACAAGCCCGCCGGTCGGCGATTACGAGATCTGAAACTCAGCCCGCCGCCGTACCGCCGGCCAGCCCCTGCCGCATCACCAGCCGGCGTAAGGGCGCGATCCGCGACAGCGCCAGCAGCCCGGCGCCGCGCATCAGGTCGGCCGGCAGCAGGTCGGTCAGCAAGGTCCGGTTGAGCGCATCGACCGCACCGGTGCGCAGGCGCACGTCAGCCTGGCGCGAACGATCATAGGCTGACAGCGCCTCGACCTCGCCGGGATCATCCGCCCCGGCGACGACATCGCGCAGCGCCGCGACGTCGCGCAGGCCGAGATTGAGCCCCTGCGCCCCGATCGGCGGGAAGACATGCGCGGCCTCGCCGATCAGCGCCATGCGCGCCGCGGCGAAACGATCGACCGAGAGCCCGCCCATCGGCACGCGCCCGCGTGGGCCTGCGAGCGTCAGCGCGCCGAGGATCGAATGGGTCCGGCGTTCGACCGCGCGGGCGAAGGCGAGGTCGTCCATGCCGGCGAGCCGGTCCGCGTCATGCGGCTCGACCAGCCAGACCAGCGAGGAGCGCCGGCCCGACATCGGCACCAGCGTGCAGGGTCCCGAGCGGGTGTGGAATTCGGTCGAGGCGTCCTGATGTTCGCGGCGATGGCACAGGATCGCCGTCAGCGCCACCTGTGGATAGCTCCAGTCACGCGTCGTGATGCCGGCAGCCTCACGAACCCGCGACTTGCGACCATCGGCACCAACCACGAGGCGTGCGTGGACCGGTGTGAAACCTTCGCCCGCCAGCTTGACGCTGTCAGCGCCTGCCGCGATCTCCGTCACCGCCTGTGGGATCATGCGGATACGCGGCTCGGCCGCCGCCTTTGCCGCCATCGCCTCGACCAGCACGGCATTCTCGATATTCCAGCCGAAGGCCGGCAGGCCAAGCTCGGCCGCCTTGAATTCGACCGGTGGCTGCCGGAACAGGCTGCCGGTATCGTCGACCATCCGCATCAGCGCAAGCGGCGCGGCGAGCGGGTCCAGCGCCTGCGTCAGGTCGAGCGCCTCGAGCAGCCGCCAGGAGCCGTCGAGCAAGGCGACGGTGCGTCCGTCGCGCGGCGCAGCTGCCTGCCCGAACAGCACGACCTGCCGCCCGGCAGCGGCGAGCGCGAGCGCTGCCGCGAGCCCGACCGCACCGGCCCCGACGATAGCGATGTCGCAATGCTGCTGGTCCGTCATGGCCTTTCGGTAGCCGATGCCGGCGCCGCTGGCGAGCGCGCCCTTGCCGCAGCTATCCCCAGACCACGCCCTTGCCGGGCTTCTGGGCGATCTCCCGGAACGAGACGATCCGCTCGTCGATGCCCTCATGGCCGAGCACGGCGCGGACCTGCCGACCGGCGCCGCGGATCTCGACGGCCGAGCCATGGCGCAGCGCCTTGTCGATCATCGCCTTGAGCGAGACCGCCGCGCTTGAATCGGCGAAGGGCACGCCGGAGAGATCGAGCACGATCCGCTCGGGGAAGGGGCCGACCCGGTCGAGCACGGTCGCGACATGGCTGCTGGCGCCAAAGAAGAGCGGGCCGGTGATCTTGTAGTGGAAGGTCTCGCCGTTGCCGTTGCCATTCGCCTGCAGCTCGTCATGGCCTGCTTCGTCATAGTCGACGAGGCCTGCGTCCATGCCGGCCTCGACCGTGACGATATTGGCCATGCGGTGCATGAAGATCAGCGACCCCAGCACGACGCCGACGCCGATCCCGACCATCAGGTCCTCGAAGACCACCAGCAGGAAGGTCGAAAGCAGCACGAGCGAGTCGGCGCGCGAATGCCTGAGGATCGCGGCGAAGGCGGCCTTCTCGGCCATGTTCCAGGCGACGACGGCAAGCACGCCGGCGAGCGCCGCCAGCGGGATGTACGAGGCGAGCGGCGCCGCGACCAGCATGAACAGCAGCACGAAGGCCGCATGAAACATCCCTGCGACCGGCGTGACGCCGCCGGCACGGATATTCGTCGCGGTGCGGGCGATCGTACCGGTGACGCAGATGCCGCCGAACAGGGGCGAGCCGATATTGGCGACGCCCTGCGCCACGAGCTCCATGTTCGAACGATGCCGGCGCCCGCTCATCCCGTCGGCAACCACGGCCGAGAGCAGCGATTCGATGCCGCCCAGCACCGCGATCGAGAGCGCGGCCGGCAGCACCGCGATCAGCTTGTCGAGGCTGAAGGCCGGCAGATGCGGAGCGGGCAGGGTGCGCGGAATGCCACCGAAGCGGCTGCCGATGGTCTCGACCGGCAAATTGAGCAGGAAGGTCGCGGCGGCGGCGAACGCGACCGCAATCAGCAGCCCCGGCCAACTCGGCCGCCAGCGCCTCACCGCCAGGATCGTCGCGATGGTCAGGGCCGAAAGGACGAGCGCCGCCGGGTTCAGCGTGCCGAGCGCGGCCATGAGCGCCTGCAGCTTCGGGATCAGCGCCGCCGGCTCCTTGCCGGGCAGCGTCAGCCCCAGGAGGTCGCGGACCTGGCTGGCGAAGATGATGATGGCGATGCCGGTGGTGAAGCCGACCAGTACCGGATGCGGGATGTACTTGATGTAGGTGCCGAGCCGCAGCAGCCCGACCGCGATCAGCATGGCGCCGGCCAGCATGGTGGCGAGCAGCAGCCCGTCGAAGCCGTGCTGATCGATCGTCGCGGCGACGAGGACGATGAAGGCGCCCGCCGGCCCGCCGATCTGGTGACGGCTCCCACTCAACGCCGAGACGAGGAAGCCGCCGATGATCGCGGTGAACAGCCCGGCGGCCGGCGTCGCGCCGCTGGCGATGGCGATCGCCATGGAAAGTGGCAGCGCGACGATCGCGACCGTCAGTCCTGAAAGCGCGTCGGCCCGCATGCGGGCGAGGCCGTAGCCTTCGCGCAGGGCAGAGATCAGCTTGGGCGTGAAGGCCTCGCGCAGGATCGGATGGCCGCCGAGATGAGCGCCTTGCCTGTTCATGTCAGAGACCGATCATGCAGTGATGCCAGACCGACTCGGCGTTTGCGCGGGTCTGCCGTGCAGTGCAGCCGTTGCGCCGGAGGAAGGCAAGTCCCTATCGTTGCGGCCATCGACATCAGGAGATCGCCATGGCGAAAGCAATCCGCGTACACAAGACCGGTGGCCCCGAGGTTCTGCAGCTCGAGGAGGTCAGCCTGCCGGCGCCGGGGGCGGGCGAGATCCTGATCCGCAACCGCGCCATCGGCCTCAACTTCATCGACACCTATTTCCGCACCGGCCTCTACCCCGCGCCGCTGCCGTTCACGCTCGGCAACGAATCGGCCGGCGACGTACTCGCGGTCGGCCCCGGCGTCACGGAATTCAAGCCGGGCGACCGTATCGCCGTCGTCGCCGCCCATGGCGCCTATGCCGAGGAGCGCATCGTTCCGGCTTCAGCCGTGGTCGCGCTGCCCGACAACGTCTCCTATGAGGCCGCGGCGAGCATGCTGCTGAAGGGGCTGACCGCCGAATACCTTCTCCACCGCACCTATCCGGTGAAGACGGGCGACACGATCCTGGTCCATGCCGCGGCGGGCGGCACCGGCTCGATCCTCTGCCAATGGGGCAAGGCGCTGGGCGCGACCGTGATCGGCACTGTCGGCAGCAAGGAGAAGGCCGAGCTCGCCAAGGCGAACAAGGCCGACCATGTCATCCTCTACCGCGACGAGGACGTTCCGGCGCGGGTCAAGGAGATCACCGGCGGCAAGCTCTGCAACGTCGTCTATGACGGCGTCGGCAAGGACACTTTCATGGGCTCGCTCGACTCGCTGCGGCCGTTCGGCCTGCTGGCGAGCTTCGGCAACGCCTCGGGCGCGGTCGAGGCCTTCAATCTCGGCATCCTCTCGGCAAAGGGCTCCCTCTACGTCACCCGCCCGACGATGAACACGCACACGGCCAACCGCGAGACGCTGGTCGCAATGGCGAAGAACCTGTTCGAGGCAGTCGGCTCCGGCAAGGTCGCCGTCGCGATCAACGCCCGCTTCGCGTTGAAGGACGCCGCCGAGGCGCATCGCGCGCTGGAAGGACGCGGCACCACCGGCTCGACCGTGATCATCCCGTAACTCTCACCGGTCCTGACGAACAGCAGACGGCCGCCTTCAAGGGCGCCGTTTCCGTTTCAGAAGAAAAAAACGAAAGCCTCGAAACCCAAAAGCGAAAGCGCACCTGGAGCCGGCAAAGCAGGGCCAAGAACAAGAACTTTGGTCCTTACGTCATGTCCCCGTTTCTTCGCCGCGTCGGTTTCATCCTCTCCTTCGCCATCATCGCGATGGCGCTCCAGGCGCAGCTCTCCGCCCGTCCGACGCTCCAGCTCGCCACGCAGGTCAGCGATGCCCAGGTCGTCTTCGAGAAGTCGTCCAGGCCCCGCACCGGCCGGGTCACCCAGTTGCGCCGGATGCCGCGGCCTGTGCCGGCCGAGCTTGCCTGATCAGACCGCCATGCCGTGCAGATCGTAGGCGTCGGCACGCTCGATCTTGACCGTGACGATATCGCCGGGCCGAAGCGGTCGGCGGCTCGAGACATAGACGTTGCCGTCGATCTCCGGCGCATCCCATTTCGAGCGGCCCTTGGCGACGGTCGGGCCGGCTTCGTCGATGATCACCGGGATGCGCTTGCCGACGCGGCCCTTGACGATGCGGGCCGAGACCTCGGCCTGCGTCTTCATGAAGCGATGCCAGCGCGCCTCCTTCTCGTCCTCCGCGACCAGCGGCAAGCCGAGATCATTGGCGGTCGCGCCCTTGACCGGCTCATATTTGAAGCAGCCGACCCGCTCCAGCTTCGCTTCCTTCAGCCAGTCGAGCAGGAAGTCGACGTCGTCCTCGGTCTCGCCGGGGAAGCCGACGATGAAGGTCGAGCGGATGGCGAGGTCGGGGCAGATCTCGCGCCACTTCCTGATCCGCTCCAGCGTCTTCTCGTGATGGGCCGGCCGGCGCATCGCCTTCAGCACGGAAGGCGAGGCATGCTGGAACGGGATGTCGAGATAGGGCAGCACGTTGCCCTCCGCCATCAGCGGGATGACCTCGTCGACATGCGGGTAGGGGTAGACATAGTGCATCCGCACCCAGACGCCCATCTGGCCGAGCTCGCGCGCCAGCTCGAAGAAGCGGGTGCGAACCTCGCGATCCTTCCAGATCGACGGCGCATACTTGATGTCGAGCCCATAGGCGCTGGTGTCCTGCGAGATCACCAGCAGTTCCTTAACGCCGGCCTTGACCAGCTTCTCGGCCTCGCGCAGCACATCGCCGATCGGCCGCGAGACCAGGTCGCCGCGCAATTTCGGGATGATGCAGAAGCTGCAGCGATTGTTGCAACCTTCTGAAATCTTTAGGTACGCGTAATGCCGCGGTGTCAGCTTGATGCCCTGGTCCGGGACCAGGTCGAGGAAGGGGTCGTGCTTGGGCGGCACGGCCTGGTGCACCGCCGAGACGACGCTCTCATAGGCCTGCGGGCCGGTGATCGCGAGCAGGTTCGGGAAGGCGTCGCGGATCTGCTCGGGCTCGGCGCCCATGCAGCCGGTGACGATGACCTTGCCGTTCTCGGCCATGGCCGAGCCGATCGCCTCGAGCGATTCCTGCTTGGCGCTGTCGAGGAAGCCGCAGGTGTTGACGATGACGACGTCGGCGCCCGCATGGCTCTTGCTGAGCTCATAGCCCTCGGAGCGCAGCGAGGTGATGATGCGTTCGGAGTCGACGAGCGCCTTCGGGCACCCGAGGGAGACGAACGAGATTTTCGGCGCGACGGCGTTCATCGGCGGCGGGACTCTGAAAACGGAGCAAGGGAAGGGCGCGGCGAGGCCGGCGCGTTGGCGCCTCCTTTGATCCTTTTTGGTCGATTTTGCAACTCGCCTCGCTTGCGGCACCACCCACCCAACGGCGCAAGGCTCCCTCAATCCTCGGCGGGAACAGTCATAGCCCTGAGAGGCAGGGCCTCTGTGACTGGAGACCGCAATGCGCAGGATTCGCACCATTTCGGGCATGGGCATCACCATGTTCGCCCTCTGGAACTCGCTCGCCTCGGCCCAAGGCGGGGAACGGCCCTATTCGCCTTGCCGTGACGGGCGCTTCAGCTCTGGACGGCCGATCGACTGCGAAGCGGAACTGCGGCGCCTGCGTCAGGGCCTGCCGGCCTACGATCCCTGCACCGACGGGCGCTACAGCCATGGCAGGCCGCGCGATTGCTATGCGGAGCTGCGCGCCTGGCGCTGGCGGGAGGAGGGGCAGGACCGTCGCTCCTGGAAATAGCCTCGTCCTCAGCCAGCTGGAGCCTGCCTGGGGAAGGTCATCCGCAGGCAGGCGCCGCCCGAGGCGGCATCGAGCGCGATCACCTCGCCGCCGTGACGATGCATGATCTCGCGGACGAGGTTGAGACCGAGGCCAAGCCCGCGGCTCTGTGAGCGCAGGCGGCTGAACGGCTCGAAGATATGCTCGCGCTGCTCCGATGGAATGCCGCCGCCCTCGTCGTTGACCTCGATCGTCGCGGCATCGACCCGGATTGCGATGGTTCCCGTGCGGCCGCCATGCTCGATCGCATTCTGGACAAGATTGGTCAGGGCGCGCTCGATCGCCGGGGCGTCGCCCCACACCGGGACCCTTTCGCTCGCCGCTGCGAATTCCATCTGATAGCCGGCGAGGAAGGCAAGCGGAGCAAGGTCGACCACCACCCGCTGCGCGAGCTCGGCGAGATCGAGCCGTGTGAACGAGGCAGCCTGCTGATCGAGCCTTTCTAGATCGAGCAATTGCTCCGTCACCGTCGCGAGACGGGTGACATCCTGCAGCAGGCGCGTCTTGTCGGGACCGGGGGGAAGCGATGCCAGCCGGGTCTGCAGGATCGCGACGGGCGTGCGCAGCTCATGGGCCGCGGCCGCCAGGAAGCGCTTGTGGCGCTCATGCCCCTTGTCGAGCCGTGCCAGCGCCGCGTTCACCGCCGAGACCAGCGGCACGACCTCGACCGGCACATTGTTCAGCGGCAGGCGAACCCCGCGCTGTTCGACCTCGATGCGCTGCGCTTGCGCCACTGCCTGGCCGAGGCCGGCGAGGGCGCTTCTCACCACCCAGGGCGTCACCAGCAGCGCTGCGGCGGCCATGACGGCAAGGACCGGCAGGACCTCCTTCAGCAGTACCAGGGCGATGCCTAGGACCATCAGGTAGGTCGAGATCGGAGTCTCGGTGCCGGTGACGATCTGGATCTCGCCGACTGCGCTCTGAACCCATCTGACGCGCGCCGTCGGCCGGGGCGGGTCGCCGATGTTCCAGCCCAGCCGGGCCTGGCCGACCTGATCGAGCGCGCTGCCGAGGGCGCCATATTCGGCCGGAACCGTCCCTTCCGACAGCTGCTGCCCGGCGCGGTCCCGGATGACGAACCAGAGATCGGGAGCCTGCGTCCGCATCCGCAAGAGCTCGCGCGTCGGGCGCAGCGCCAGCTGGTCGCCGGGACCGCGGGTCACGGCCCCACGCAACGTCTCGATCGTATTCTCTTCCGACCTGAAGCTCATCAGCACGCCGCTGGCGAACAGACCTGCGACGATCAGGACGACGACGATCGCCTGGAACCCCATCAGGCGCAGGACCAGCCGGCGTTCGAGCGAATGGGAACCAGCCATCGTCAGGCGGCTTCACGCAGCAGGTAGCCCACGCCCCGGATGCCGTCGATCACAGCTCCCGACGAGGCTTCGGCCAGCTTTCGGCGCAAGCGGGAGACATGCGTGTCGAGCGCGTTCGACTGGATGTCGTCGTCCAGGCCGAACACCGCCTCCATCAGAAAGCCGCGCACCACCATGCGCCCGGTCCGGCGGGCGAGTGCTTCGAGGACGAGCAGCTCGCGCCGCGGCATCACCAGCATCACTCCGCCAATGCGAGCCTCCCGATGCATGAAGTCGAAGGAGAGGTGCCCGATCCGAACAATGTCGGGCCGCAATTGTGGCGGACGACGCAGGATGGCGCGCAGCCGCGCCAGCAATTCCTCGAACGCAAAGGGCTTTCCAAGATAATCGTCGGCGCCGCCATCGAGGCCGAGAATCCGTTCGCCGAGATCGCCGCGCGCCGTCAGCACCAGCACGGGCACGGTGTCGCCGGCAGCCCGCAGCGTGCTGACCAAAGCGAGGCCGTCTCCATCCGGCAATTGGCGATCGAGCAGCACGGCATCATAGGCGCCCCGGCCTTCGCGCAACGCCGCCTCTGCCTCGGCCCGGGTCGGCAGGTGGTCGACCACCATGTCCTGGCGGGTCAGGGCGTCGCGCAAGGCCTGCGCCATCGCCGGCTCGTCCTCCACCAACAAGATGCGCAAGCCGCTTCCTCCCATCGTTCGCAAGCGGCTTGGAACAGGTTGATTGCGTCTGCATTGCAAAACGCGGGAAGTCGGTTCGGCCGCACGTCTCCTGTCGGCGCCGCCGATCATGACAGGCAGGCTCAATGCAGCCGCGTGATATCGGCAGGCCTGTCATCCGCTTGCGAGATTGCCTGCAATGCCGCCCAGATCCCTGTCCAATGCCGCCAATCCGACGCCGAGCGACGCCACAAGCCGGATACGCTCCGACGCCTGGTCCTTCTTTCGCGCCTGGCTGGAGGCGCCGCTACGCGTCGCGGCCGTCGCGCCATCGAGCACCGCTCTGGCCGAGCTGATCACGCGGGAGATCACACCGGCGACGGGGCCGGTGCTTGAGCTCGGGGCTGGCACTGGTTCCTTCACGCGCGCCCTGATCGCGCGCGGTATCGCCGAGAACGACCTCACCCTGGTCGAATTCGGTTCGGATTTCGCGCGGCTGCTCGAAATGCGTTTTCCCGCGGCAAGGGTGCGCTGGATGGATGCGGCCTGCCTGCGCGAGGCCAACCTGTTCGCTGGCCCGGTTGTCGGCGCGGTGATCAGCGGCATGCCGGTGCTGTCGATGTCACCGCGCAAGGTCATCGCCATCCTGAGGGGGGCGTTCGGCTATATGCGGCCGGGCGGCTCGTTCTACCAGTTCACCTATACGACGCGCTGCCCGATACCCGAGGCGATCCTTACGCGCCTCGGCCTGAAGGCGACGCGGATCGGCTCGACCTTGCGCAACCTGCCACCGGCAGCGGTCTATCGGATTTCGCGGCGGCCGCCATCGCCGCTGAGACTGGCATAGTGCTGGTCCCGAGGGGCCGAGACGAACAGGTGCAGCCGGGCCGGGAAATGGCGTGCCTGCTTCCTCTGGAACTTGCCCCTCCCAAGCGTCAGCGCGCCTTCAGATCGCGACGATGCTGTTCCTCGGCGCTTCCCTCGACAAGACCCGTGCAGCTCCCGCAACTCGGCGCGGCAGTTGCCTCGGCCGACGCATCTGGCAGCGCTGCGCAACAACCTTTGGGAGCGCTGTGCGAAAGGGACGGAAACAGAAACAAGCTCAAGAATGTTCACCGGGAGTCCGGCCGAGCAGGCCCCGCCGGAAGAAGCCTAACGCCCAGGCGCAACGGCATAAGTCGCCGCGCCAACCCCTTTGAGGAGACTGGCTATGGCTACGTTTTTCTCTCGTACCTCGCACCTGGTGTTGGTCGCGTGCTGCCTGTCCGCACCGTTGGCTTCCGCCGTTGCTGGCGAGGGCGGCGGAGGTGGTGGTGGGGGCGGTGGCGGCGATGACCGCTGGGCCGTGTTCCACAACCAGCCCCAGCTCGGGCAGACTGCGCGCAGCTATGGTCACGGCGGCCGGGCGGGTCGCGCCGCGGGCCCCCGCGCCGGCGGTGGCGCCATGCAGCATCAGGTCGGCGTCGCCTCGGCCGAGACCGTGTTGCCCGATGGCACGCGCATCCGCTCGATCGGCCTCGCCAGCGGCGACCGCTTCGTCACCACGATCACGCCGGATGGCATGATTCGCACCGGCTTCCGTCCGGCCGGGCAGCGCGCAAACCAACTAGGCGCCCCCAGCCGCACCACCTATAATCCGCAGACCGGTATCACCTCGACCTGGACCACCCAGGCCGACGGCACCCGCGTCGGCGTCCATGTCGACCGCCAGGGCAACCGCGCGGTCTCGACCAGCCGATAAGCGAGTTTCCTACCGGAGAGCTGGAGCTGCCGCTCGGGCGCCTCCAGCCTCGACTGGCCGCTCCGGGTCCTGCGTCCAGTCGGTCATCGAGCCATCGTAGAGCGAGACCTCCTCGCGCTCGAGCAACTCCGACATCACGAACCAGTTCAGCGACGCAGTGTGGCCGGTGTTGCAATAGGAGATCGCCGGGCCGTTCGGCACCGAGCCGAACAGCGTGCTGAGCTCTCCGGCAGGCTTGAACCGCCCGGTCGACGGATCGAAGGCCGCCGCGTAGTCGCGCGAGACGGCGCCGGGAATGTGCCCGGCGCGGGTGGCCTCGGCGGCCTTTTCCTTGCCCTCGAAATAGCTGGCCGAGCGGGCGTCGACGAGCGTCGCCAGCTTGCTGCGCGAGGCGACGAGCGTGGCGTCGGCGGTGCTGCGCAGCTTCTGCTGCACCACGACCGGGTAGGGCGAGGCGGAGGCCGGCTTGGACGACCCGGTCTCGATTGGCAGGCCGAGCGAGGTCTGCCAGCCCTTGAAACCACCATCCAGGATCGCCTGCTGGCCGTGGCCGATCAGCTTCAGCGTCCAGTAGACGCGCGTCGCGGCCGCAAGGTCGCTGGCGGTGAGGCCTGCCGGGACGATCACGACCTTGGTCGGCGGCGTCACGCCGAGCCGGCCCGCCAGCTCGGCGAGATGGTCGAGCGGCGGCAGCATGCCGGGCGCATTGCCGACCTTGGCGCGCCAGCCATCGGCGGCGTAGTCGCTGTGCACGGCACCGGGGATATGGCCGGCCTCGAAGGCCTGGCGCCCGCCCTCGGCAGCGGCGCGAATGTCGATGATGACGAGATCGGGCGAGCCCAGCGCTCCGGCCAGGACTTCGGGGGATACCAGCCCCGAGATCGGGATATCCGTCATTCAGCGGCCTCCTGTTGCAGTTCGTCGATGACCACCAGCGAAGTGCTCATCTCGGCGGTCGCCCCCAGCATGATCGAAGCGGAACAGTACTTTTCCTTCGACAATGTGACGGCGCGTTCGGCCTTGGCTCGCAACAGGCCACGACCACTGACGCGATAGGCGATGTTGATCTTGGTGAAGACCTTGGGGTCCTCGGTCGCGCGCTCGGCCTCGACCTCGACCTCGCAGCCGGTCACGGCCTCACGGCCCTTCTTCAGGATCTGCACAACGTCGAAGCCGGTGCAGCCGGCGAGCCCGATCAGCAGCATCTCCATCGGCCGGATGCCGATATTGCGGCCGCCATACTCAGGCGCACCGTCCATGACCACTGCATGGCCGCTGCCGGCTTCGCCCAGGAAGGCCATGCCCTCGACCCATTTCGCTCGTGCCTTCATGGCCGTCTCCTGTCGTCAGAACGCGTCAGGCGACAGGCATAACCCGCTCGGCACGCGAAAGGCGAGGGTGGCTTCGTCGCATGTTCCGCAAAAGTCGAAACCACCTTTGCGATCAGAACATGCACCAACATACAGATCTGTCGCGAATTCTGATCGCTCGGCCGGGACGGCTGAGCGGAATGCGCGCTAAGCCGCGGCGAAGAGATTGCCATGCGTGATGCGCAGCCGGATGCGCTCGCCGATCGCCGGCGCGACCTGGCTGGCGAGATCGACGTCGAGCCGTTTCGGCAGCCCTTCGACGGCGACCTCGGCACGGCGCAACGGCCCGTTGCGGCGCAGATGCTCGACCACGCCAGGGAGGGCGAGCGGCGCATCATCGACGATGCGCAGATGCTGCGGCCGGACGAAGAGCGAGGCCGGCCCGCCCTGGTTCTGCCGCAGGCCTCCGAGCACTGGCCGGTCCTGGAAGAAGGCCTGACTGCCGACGACCTTGACCGGCAGGTGGTTGGCGTCGCCGAGGAACTGGCAGACGAAGGGCGTCGCCGGATGGTCGTAGACATCGTCGGGCGAGCCGACCTGCTCGAGCCGGCCGTCAAGCAGGATCGCAACCCGGTCGGCGAGCTCCAGCGCCTCCTCCTGATCGTGCGTGACGAAGACGGTGGTGTGACCGGTGCGCTGGTGGAGCTGGCGCAACCAGGCGCGCAGGTCCTTGCGAACCTTGGCGTCGAGCGCGCCGAAGGGCTCGTCGAGCAAGAGGACGCGCGGCTCGATCGCAAGCGCCCGGGCGAGCGCGATGCGCTGGCGCTGACCGCCGGAGAGCTGGCTCGGATAGCGCTGCTCGAGGCCGGGCAGCTGGATGAGCTCCAGAAGATCGGAGACGCGCTTCTTGATCTCGGTCGGACTCGGCCGCTCGGCGCGCGGGCGTGACTTCAGCCCGAAGGCGATGTTCTCGGCGACGCTCATCGTCTTGAACAGCGCGTAGTGCTGGAAGACGAAGCCGATCCGGCGCTCGCGCAGCGAGAGCTCGCGGGTGTCGGTCTCGCCGAAGAGCACGCGGCCGCGCTCGGCCTGCTCCAGCGCGGCGATGACGCGCAGCAGCGTCGTCTTGCCCGAGCCGGACGGGCCGAGCAGCGCGACGAGTTCGCCCGGCTGGATGTCGAGCGAAACGCCGCGCAGAGCGGGGAAGTTCTGGAAGCGCTTCTCGACGCTTTCGATGGTGACTGCGACCGACATGGGCTCTTCCACTCAGTGACGACGGCTGGCGGCGATCGCGTCGGCGAAATGCCATTCCAGGACGGTTTTCAGGACGAGCGTGACAAGGGCGAGGCCCGCCAGCAGCGAGGCGACGGCGAAGGCGGCGGCGCCCATGTACTCGTTGTAAAGGATCTCGACATGCAGCGGCATGGTCGTGGTCACGCCACGGATCTTGCCGGAGACGACGGCGACGGCGCCGAACTCGCCCATGGCGCGGGCATTACAGAGCAGCACGCCGTAGAACAGGCTCCATTTCACGTTCGGCAGCGTCACCGTGAAGAAGGTACGCCAGGGCGAGGCGCCCAAGGTCAGCGCCGTCTCCTCGTCGGCCGAGCCGAGCGACTGCATGTGCGGGATCAGTTCGCGCGCGACGAAAGGGAAGGTGACGAAGATCGTCGCCAGCAGGATTCCCGGCACGGCGAAGATGATCTTCAGGTCGTTGGCTGCAAGCCAGGGACCGAAATAGCCCTGTGCGCCGAAGAGCAGCACGAAGACCAGGCCAGAGATCACCGGCGAGACCGAGAAGGGCAGGTCGATGAAGCTGATCAGCAAGCTCTTTCCGCGGAACTCGAACTTGGCGATCGCCCAGGCGGCCGCCAGTCCGATGATCACGTTGAACGGCACCGCGATCGCGGCGACGAGCAGGGTCAACCGGATTGCCGCCAACGCGTCGGGCTCGAGGATCGCCTCGCGATAGGCGTGCCAGCCACGCGCCCCGGCCTCGACGAAGACCGAGATCAGCGGCAGGAACAGGAAGAGGCAAAGGAAGATGAGCGAAACCGCGACCAGCATGACCTGGACGATGCGGGATTCGCCCTTGACGCGCCGCGCGGCGCGGGCGGGCGCGAGGTCCTCGATCTGATAGGGCAGGCTGGAGTCAGACATCGCCGAACCTCCGGCGGGCGCGAGCCTGGATCAGGTTGACCAGCAGGATCAGCGAGAAGGAGAGCAGGAGCATGATCGTCGCGACCACGGCCGCCCCGGCATAATCGAACTGCTCCAGCCGGATCACGATCAGCAATGGCGCGATCTCGGAGACCATCGGCACATTGCCAGCGATGAAGATCACCGAGCCGTATTCGCCGACGGCGCGCGCGAAGGCGAGGACGAAGCCGGTCAGCAGTGCCGGCAGCACCGGCGGCAGCAGCACAGTGAAGACAGTGCGCCAGCGGCTGGCCCCAAGCAGCGCCGCCGCTTCCTCGATATCGGCAGGCAGTTCCTCCAGCACCGGCTGGATCGTGCGCACGACGAAGGGCAGGCCGATGAAGATCAGCGCCACCATCACGCCGAGCGGCGTATAGGCGACCTTGATGTTGTAGGGGGCAAGCAAGCTGCCGACCCAGCCATTGGGCGCGTAGATCGCGGCGAGCGCGATACCGGCGACGGCCGTCGGCAGGGCGAAGGGCAGGTCCACCGCAGCGTCGATCAGGCGCCTGCCGGGAAAATCATAGCGGACGAGCACCCAAGCCAGGATCAGCCCGAAGACGGCATTCACCGTCGCGGCGAAGAAGGCCCCGAAGAAGGACAGCTTCAACGCGGCGAGCGTGCGTGGCGAGGTCGCCACCGCCCAGATGTCGGCCGGACCGGCGCTCGCCGCCTTGATGAAGAGCGCGGCGAGGGGGATCAGCACGATCAGCGACAGCGCCGTCACGGTGATGCCCAGCGCCAGGCCGAAGCCTGGCAGGATGCTGGGCTCGCGCCAGCGGAAGACTGCCGCCGTCATGGCTCAGCGCGCCGGCTTGTAGAGCTGGTCGAAGGTGCCGCCGTCACCGAAATGGGTGGGCTGCGCCTTGGCCCAGCCGCCGAAGCTCTCGTCGATAGTGACGAGCTCGACCTTCGGGAAGCGGGCGATGTCCTTGGGGTCGGCAGCTTCCGGATTGCGCGGACGGTAGTAGTTCTTGGCGATGATCGCCTGGCCCTTCGGCGTGTAGAGGAATTCGAGATAGGCCTGCGCCTCGGCGCGGGTGCCCTTGGTGTCGACATTGCCGTCGACGATCGCGACCGGCGGCTCGGCCAGGATCGAGAGCGAGGGCACGATGATGTCGAACTTGTCCTCGCCGAACTCCTTCAGCGCCAGGAAGGCCTCGTTCTCCCAGGACAGGAAGACGTCGCCGATCCCGCGCTGGGTGAAGGTCGTGGTCGCGCCGCGCGCGCCGGTGTCGAGCACCGGGACATTGCCGAGCAGCTTGCCGATATAGTCGCGGACCTTGGCCTCGTCCTTGTTGAAGGCTTTCTCCGCATAGGCCCAGGCGGCGAGATAGTTCCAGCGCGCGCCGCCCGAGGTCTTCGGGTTCGGCGTGATGATCTGCACGCCGGGCTTCACCAGGTCGCCCCAGTCCTTGATCGCCTTCGGATTGCCCTTGCGGACGAGGAAGACGATGGTCGAGGTGTAGGGCGAGGAGTTCTGCGGCAGACGCTTCTGCCAATCGAGCGGCAGCTTCTTCGAGCGCTCGGCGACGGCGTCGATGTCGCCGGCGAGCGCCAGCGTGAGTACGTCGGCATTGAGGCCATCGATCACGGTGCGGGCCTGCGCACCCGAGCCGCCATGCGACTGCCGGATCGTGCTGATCTTCTTGGCGTTCTTGCCGTTCCAGTCTGCGATGAAGGCCGTATTGATCTCGCGATAGAGCTCGCGGGTCGGATCGTAGGAGACGTTGAGCAGCTCGGTCTGCGCGCGCGCACCGCTGATCACGCCGAAGCAGACGGCGAAGGCTCCGAGCGCCAGACCGGCTTGCAGCAAGCGGTGAAGTCTCTGTCGCGTCATCTCAGTGCTCCGTGTCGGACAGTTCAGAAAACCGCGTGAACGGCTCAAAAAACTGTTCTGAAAAACAAACAGAACGTACTGAATTGGCGGTCATCGCTCAACTAGCGGGGGCAGTAGAGCTCTTCCAAACTTTTCGCGCCAGAGAGAAAACGCATCTCCGGCGGTTTGGTTCATTTCAGCCGTGCGCCAAATTTCCGCTCGCTGCAGCCGGCAGCGCGGCGCCCATGGCGTGGCCGATCAGGACGAGAACCGGCCCCCGGCTCGGAAGCTCGCCGAGCCGCTCCGGCAGCTGAGCGATCGTGCTGGCGATGCGCGTTTCCGCCGGGGTGGTGGCGCCGAGCACTGCGATCGCCGGCGTCGCCGGATCGAGCCCGGCGGCGAGCGCCTTCTCACGGAACAGCGGCAGAGTGGCACGCGCCATATAGAGCACCGTGGTCGCGGCGGGGTCGGCGAGAGCCTTCCAGTCGAGATCCTGCGGCAGCTTGCCGTCGCGGGCATGGCCAGTGACGAATTGCAGCCGGCGGGCATGGTCGCGATGGGTGAGCGAGAGGCCGAGCGAAGCGGCCGCGCCCTGCGCCGCCGAGATGCCCGGCACGATCGCGACCGGGATGCCGGCACGCTGGCAGGCCTCTATCTCCTCGCCGGCGCGGCCGAAGATGCCGGGATCGCCACCCTTCAGGCGGACGACATGCTTGCCCTGGCCGGCGAGCGAGACCAGCATCGCATTGATGTCGTCCTGCTTCACCGCCGGACCGTAGCCCTGTTTGCCGACCAGCATGCGCTTGGCCTCGCGCCGCGCGAGCTCGAGCACGCCTGCCGAGACGAGGTCGTCATAGAGGATGATGTCGGCGCTCTGCAGCGCGCGGATCGCCTTCAGCGTCAGCAATTCCGGATCGCCCGGCCCTGCGCCGACCAGCGTGACCCGGCCGTTCGTCGTGCCGCCGCGCTCGATCTCGTCGAGCGCGCTGGAGAGGCTGTCCCGATCGCTCTCGTCAGGCCGGCGCTGCGGCTCGGCGAGGGCACGGCTGGTGAAGCGCTCCCAGAAATCGCGGCGCAGCGGAAAGGCGAGCTCGCGTGCCTTGACCATTGGGCGCCAGTCATGCGCCGCCTGCGCCCAGGCCTTGAGGCCCGCAGGCAGAAGCGCCTCGATCTTGGCGCGAATCGCCTGGCCGAAGACGGGGGCAGCGCCATCGGTCGAGATCGCGATCACGAGCGGCGAGCGGTTGACCAGCGAGCCGAAGGCGAAATCGCAGAACTCGGGCTTGTCGACGATGTTGACCGGCACGCCGCTCTGCCGTGCGGCAGCGGCAAAGGCCTTGGCTTCGTCGAGGGACTCGATGTCGGCGATGGCGAGCGCGGCGCCGTCGAGATCATCAGCCTGCCAGGCGCGCGGCAGCACCGTCACCGAACCGGCCGGCGGGTCGGCAGCGAGGCCAGCGAAGACCTCCGGCCGATCGCCAGCGAGGATCAGCAGCTCGGAGCCGGCAGCGGCGAGCAGTTCAGCCTTCCAGAGCGCGCCCTCGCTCGCGCCCGCGAGCACGACCTTGCGCCCTTCCAGCTTGTGGAAGAGCGGCAGGGTGGCGAGCCGGTCGATCCGGCGCGGGGCGGTTGTCTCCGGGCGTCTTGCACTCATCGTTGCGTCGCTGCGGCCTTCACATCGAGTTGCGTCCGGGTGTCGCCCGCAGGTGGCATGAACAGCCACAGACCGGCAAGCACCAGGATGATAAGCCGGAAGCAAAGATCGAACCAGCGCTCGCGCGGAGCGGGAACGGACTGGCTGATGGCACGGTCGATGTCGGTCAGCATGGCTTCCTCCCATTCATCGTCGCTGTGGCGATCGGCCGGCCGTCGCAGGCTGGATTGGGCCGAACCGTGCATCGTCTCAGCCCGCCGCGGCATGCTTCAGCCGGGCCGAACGGCGCCGGTCGAGGATGTTGCCGCTGTCGCCATAGCCGCGCTGGTAGCCATGGCTGATCTGGCCGAGCGCGTTGACCCATTGCTCGACCGGCTGGCGCGCGGCACTCGCCTCCGGCAGTTCGACCTCGTCGAAACCGCAGGCGAGGGCATAGGCGAACTGGTCGGCGATCAGCGGGCCGCTGGCGCGCAGCGTGCCGGTGAAACCGTGATTGCGGATCAGTCGCGCCAGACTGAAGCCGCGCCCGTCGCCGAAGGAGGGGAAGCTGATCGCGATCAGCGAGAGCTGCCGCATCAGGAGCTTGAGCTCGGGAATGCGCACGGTGTTGGGGATGACGACACCGATGCGCTGGTCGCGCGTCTTCTGCGCCAAAGCCTCCGGAAGCGCCGCCCAGTCGACAAGCGCATGCGAGATATTGTCGATCGCCGCGCCTTCGCTGCGCGTCCAGATCTCGGCCTTGGCGCCGTGACGATCAAGCAACGGCATGGCTGACCTCCTGAAAGGCCGCCTTGAACGGCGCAAGGCCGATGCGGCGGACATTGTCGATGAAGCTCTCGCCGGCCTGGCGCTGCGCCAGATAGACCGCGACGATGCGCTCGATCGCATCCGGCACGTCCTCCGCCGCCAGGCCGGGGCCGAGGATCTCGCCGATCGCGGCGTTCTCGGTCGCGTCGCCGCCGAGCGTGATCTGGTAGGATTCGATGCCGCGCTTCTCGAGGCCGAGAATGCCGATATGGCCGACATGGTGGTGGCCGCAGGCATTGATGCAGCCGGAGATCTTGATGTTGAGCACACCAATCTCCTTCTGCCGGGTGGGATCGGCGAAACGTTGCGCCAGCGCCTGCGCGATCGGGATCGAGCGGGCCGTTGCCAAGGCGCAATAATCGAGGCCGGGGCAGGCGATGATGTCGGTGATCAGCCCGGCATTCGCCGTTGCAAGCTCGGCCTCGCCGAGGCGCTGCCAGACAGCGAACAGATCCGACAGCTTAACATGCGGCAGGACCAGGTTCTGCGCATGGGTGACGCGGATCTCAGACAGCGAGAACTCGTCCGCCAGATCGGCGACGACCCGCATCTGCTCGCTGGTGGCATCGCCCGGAGGCGCACCGATCGGCTTCAGCGAGATCGTCAGGGCGGCATAGCCCGGCTGGCGGTGCGGCGTGAGGTTGGTCTCGACCCAGCGGGCGAAATCGGGATTGCCGGCCCTGGCCGCCTCGAAGGCACCGCTGGTCGCCGGAAGCGTTTCATAGGCCGGCGGCGCGAAATAGGCGGCGATGCGCGCGACCTCGGCTGGATCGGCATTGACCGAGGGGCCGTCGAGCCGGGCGAACTCCTCCTCGACGCGACGGGAGAACTCCTCAGTGCCGATCTCGTGGACGAGGATCTTGACCCTGGCCTTGTACTTGTTGTCGCGCCGGCCTTCGAGATTATAGACCCGCATGACCGCCTCGAGATAGGCGAGCAGGTCGGCCTTGGGCAGGAATTCGCGCACGACCTTGCCGATCATCGGGGTGCGGCCGAGGCCACCGCCGACGATGACCTCGTAGCCGATCGCGTGCGTGTCGGGATGGCGCAGGATGCGCAGGCCGATATCATGCGCCTTGATCACGGCGCGGTCGTGCTCGGCGCCGGTGACCGCGATCTTGAATTTGCGCGGCAGGTAGTCGAACTCGGGATGCAGGCTCGACCATTGCCGGATCAATTCGGCGGTCGGGCGCGGATCCTCGATCTCGTCCTGGGCGACGCCGGCGAAATGGTCGGCAGTGACATTGCGGATGCAATTGCCCGAAGTCTGGATCGCGTGCATCTCGACATCGGCGAGCAGGTCGAGAATATCCGGAATGTCGCGCAGCTTCGGCCAGTTGAACTGGAGATTGGTGCGCGTGGTGAAATGGCCGTAGCCGCGATCATAGCGCTCGCCGATCAGCGCAAGCTGGCGCATCTGCTTTGAGGACAGCGTGCCGTAAGGCACCGCGATCCGCAGCATATAAGCATGCAGCTGCAGATAGACGCCGTTCTTCAGGCGCAGCGGCTTGAACTCGTCCTCGGTCAGCGAGCCGTTCAGCCGGCGACCGACCTGGTCGCGAAACTGCGCGACGCGCTCGCGGACAAAGCGTTCGTCGAACTCGTCGTAACGATACATGCGTCAGGCTCTCAGAAAAGCTTGGGCGAGCGGCAATTCGGCCTGCTTGCCGAGATCGCGCCGGATGCTGGGGCCGGTCGTCTTCATCCGCTCGCGGTAATGACGCGGCACCGGCACGCCATCCTCGATCGCGACATCGACGAGATAGGCGTCGACAACATGCTGGTTGCCGAGCTCTGCGGCGGCGAAGGCGTCGAGCCGATCGGCGGTCGCATCGTCATCGCCGACCAGCGCCGCACCGGGATCGCGCGACCAGTGCAGGCCTTTGGCATCGCCGGCCGCGAAGACGACGTCGCCATCGAGCAGGTCGTTGGCCAGCAGGATCACCGGCAGGGCAGGGCGCTTGGCGGCAGCCATGAATGATGCTCGCTACGTTCGCTATTACGAACGTTTTACATAAGGCAGCGGCCTTCGAGCATCAATTCACGTCTGGTAGTGTGATTTTTCTTATTCCCGTTCAAAAAGAGGAAATCTCTCTTCGGAGCGCTGCAATCGGATGTGCGGCTGGAAAAATCCTGCTGCGGCGGCCTCAGACCAGCCCGCCCAGCCGATAGCCCACACCCGGTTCGGTCTCGATCAGCTTCGGCTCGGCCGGATCGTCCTCGAGCTTTTGCCGGAGCTGGCCGACGAAGACGCGCAAATACTGCACATCGTGCTCATGCGCCGGCCCCCAGACCGCAGTGAGGATCTGCTTGTGGGTCAGCACCCGGCCATTGCCCTGGGCCAGGCAGGCGAACAGGTCGTATTCCTTTGGCGAGAGCTTCACTGCCACGCCACCCTTGTTGATCCGGCGGTTGACGAGATCGATCTCGACATCACCGACTTGCAAGGCCGGCTCCGAGCCCTGGCGTTCGAGGCGATGGCGCAGCGCGACGCGCAGGCGCGCCAGCAACTCGCCGACGCCGAAGGGTTTCTCGACATAGTCGTCGGCGCCGGCGTCGAGCGCGTCGATCTTCTCGGTCTCCCGGTCGCGGGCGGAGAGGATGATCACCGGCCCGTCATAGAAGGCGCGCGCCTTGGCGAGCGCCTCCTTGCCGTCCATGTCGGGCAGGCCGAGATCGAGCACGACGGCATCAGGCGGCTTGCGGGCGATCTCGCGCAGGCCGGTGGTGGCATCGTCGGCCCGGATCGGCTCATAGCCAGCGGCGTCGAGCGCCGGGCCGAGGAAGCGGTGAATCTGCGGCTCGTCGTCGATGACGAGGATGCGCGGGCGAAAGGCGGTCATGGCTGCGAACTCTTGCTCTCTGCGCCCGCAATGTCCTTGCGCAGGCTGATCAGGATTCGGGTGCCGCCCTTGCTGCCGTCCGGGCGGTCATGGATCGGGCTGGCGGCGGCGATGCGCCCGCCCATGGCCTCGACGAAGCCCTTGGCGATGGCGAGGCCGAGGCCTGCCCCCTTGCCGCGCTCGCCGCCGCGATCGATCGATTCCTCCAGCCGCCGGAACTTCTCGAAGACGCGCTCCAGCTCCGCGGTCGGGATACCTCGGCCCTCGTCCTCGATCGAGATCACGACATTGCCCCGATCCTCATAGGCGGCCGCCTCGATCAGGGCGCCGTCCTCGCTATAGGCGATAGCGTTCTCGAGGATGTTGACCAGCACCTGTTCGAGCAGGCCGGCATCGGCCCTGACGAGCGAGAGCTCGGCTGGGAAGTCACGCTGGACCTGGCGCTGGCCGAGCCGGCGCGAGATGCGCGAAAGCGCCGCTGCGATCACGTCGCGGACATCGATCCAGTCGCGCCGCGCCACCAGCGCCCCGCCTTCGAGCCTGGTCATGTCGAGCAGGTCGCCGACATAGCGGTTCAGGCGCTCGGCCTCCTCGCGGATCGAGAGCAGAAGATCGTCGCGCACGGCGGGCCGCATGCCCTCGCCAAAATCGATCAGCGTCGTCGCCGAGCCGAGCACGGTGGCGAGCGGCGTGCGCAGATCATGGCTGACCGAGTTGAGCAGGGCCGAGCGCAGGCGGTCGCTGCGGCGCAGCGCCTCGGCATCGACAGCGGCAGCGGCGAGCTCGGCGCGTTCGATCGCGATCGCGCCCTGATCGAGCAACGCCAAAGCGAAGCGGGCGTTCTCGGCCGTCGCCAGCGCCTTCGGCTCGAAGCCGACGACGCCGGAGCGGGCCCGCACGCCCTGCAATGGTCGGAAGGTCCAGGCGACGTTCGGCAAGGTGCCGGTGCCCGCGCCAGCCGGCTCGCCGCGGTTCCAGGTCCAGCGGGCCGCGGTCATATCGGCGGTCGAGAGCACATCGAGCTCAGGGGCGCCGGCTGCGGGAGCGATCTCGCCGTTGACCGGCAGCAGCACCACGACCTTGCCGGAGGTCGCGGCCGAGACCTGCTCGGCCAGGATCGAGGCGACGTCCTCGCGACGGGCCGCGGCCGAGAGTCGGCGGCTGGCGGCGAGCAAGGCGGTGATCGCCGAAGCGCGCCGCGCCGTCGCCTTCGCCTGGTCGCGGATCCGCCCGGTCAGGCCGCCGGTGGTCAGCGCTACCGCGAAGAAGACGAGGAAGGTCAGCACATCCGCCGGGTGGCCGATCCAGAAGGACAGCCGCGGCTCCAGAAAGAAGAAGTTGTAGGCAAAGGCCGCGAGCGCCGCCGCCGTCACAGCCGGCCAGAGCCCGAAGGCAAGGCCGGCGCCGAGCACGCTGACCATGAACAGCATGGCGAGATTGACGTTCTCGACCCGCTTGTCGATCAGCTCGGCGAGACCGATCACGGCCCCGACCATGGCGATCGCGCCGAGATGGGCGAGCCAGCTGAACCCGGCGGGCGACGTGGTCGGGCTCGCAGGCTGAACCGGGCCGCTCGTCACCTCGGTGATGATGTGCAGCGCCGCACCATTCTGCGCCTTCAGCAATTCCGGCGCGAGCGAGCGATGGAACCAACCGCGCCAGCCCTTGCGATGCGATTTGCCGACGACGATCTGGGTGACGTTGTTGCGCCGCGCATAGTCGAGCACGGTGCCGACCAGATCGTCCCCGTTCAGCACCACGCCGGCGCCGCCGAGCTGTTCGGCCAGCTTTAGCGCTTCCGCTAGATGGGCGCCCCGGCCGGCATCCGGTTCCGAGCCACTGGGCCGCTCGACATAGGCGACGGTCCACGGCGCATCCATCATCATGTCGGAGAGGCGCCGCCCGGCCCGGACCAGCGACCCGGCCATGGCATCCGGGCCGATCAGCACGAGGATGCGCTCGCCCGCCGCCCAGGGACCCTCGACGCCGGCGCGCTTCATCGCCTGGCTGAGCTGGTCGTCGACCGTCTGGGCTGCGCGCCGCAGCGCCAGCTCGCGCAGCGCCGTCAGGTTCTCCGGCTTGAAGAAATTGCCGGCGGCAAGCCGCGCCGTCTCGGGGACGTAGACCTTGCCCTCTTCCATGCGCTGGCGGAGTTCGGTCGGGGTGATGTCGATCAGCTCGATCTCGTCGGCGCGGCTGAGGGCACTGTCCGGCACCGTCTCGCGCTGGCGCACGCCGGTGATCTTCCAGACCACGTCGACCAGGCTTTCGAGATGCTGGACGTTGAGGGTGGTCCAGACGTCGATGCCGGCCTGCAGCAGTTCCTCGACGTCCTGCCAGCGCTTGGGATGGCGGCTGCCAGGAGCGTTGGAGTGAGCGAATTCGTCGACCAGCAGCAGCCTCGGCTTCAGCGCGAGGGCCGCGTCGAGATCGAACTCCATCATCAGCCGGCCGCGATGCTCGAGCGGCCGGCGCGCCATCACCTCGAGCCCGTCGAGCAGGCTTTCAGTCTCGTGGCGGCCATGCGTTTCGACCACGCCGACGAGGACTTCGCCATGCTCCTTCTGGGCGCGCCGACCTTGCGTCAGCATCTCGTAGGTCTTGCCGACGCCCGGCGCCATCCCGAGAAAGATCTTCAGCCGGCCACGCTTGCCGCGGCCGGCTGAAGCCAGCAGGGCGTCGGGGTCGGGCCGCCCTGCCTCACGGAACTGGGATTCGTCGGTTGCCATCGAACCTAACGTTGAGCGCGCGGCCAGCGCGCGTCGAGTGCCAAATTGACGGCGAGCACATTGACGCGCGACTCGCCGAGCAGGCCGAAGGTCGAGCCTTCGGTGTTGGCCGCGATCACGGCCTGAACCTCCGCTGCCGGAGCCTTGCGGGCCGCGGCGATACGGGGGACCTGCCGGGCCGCATTGGCCGGCGAGACATGCGGGTCGAGACCCGAGGCCGAGGTGGTGACGGCATCGACCGGGATCGGCTCCTTGCTCTCAGTACGCAGAGCCTCGGCGTCGGCCTTGATGCGGGTGGCAAGATCCTCGTTCAGCGGCCCGAGATTGGAACCCGACGAGCCCGAGGCATCATAGCCGTCCTTGCCGGCAGCCGAGGGGCGGGGCCGCAGATAGGCCTCGTCCTTGAAGTTCTGCCCGATCCAGCGCGAGCCGACGATCTCGCCGGAGGCGTTGCGGATCATCGAGCCGCCGGCCTGCGCCGGAAACAGCGCCTGCGCCAGCCCGGTGACGCCCAGCGGGTAGGCGAAGCCGAGCAGGGCAGTGAAGAGGACCATCGAGACGATGGCGGGGCGAAGATTGGCGATCATGACCTGTGTCCTGTTCTGACCATCACGCGAGCCCGAAGGCCGCGACGATGAGATCGATCAGCTTGATGCCGACGAACGGCGCGATCAGCCCGCCGATGCCGTAGAGGGTGAGGTTGCGCGAGAGCAGCTTGGCCGCACCGATCGCCCGGTAGCGCACGCCGCGCAGTGCCAGCGGAATCAGCGCGACGATGACGAGCGCGTTGAAGATCACCGCCGAGAGGATGGCACTCTGCGGGCTCGCCAGTCCCATGATGTTGAGCGCGCCGAGCGCCGGCAGCGAGGCGACGAAGAGCGCCGGGATGATGGCGAAGTACTTCGCGACATCGTTGGCGATCGAGAAGGTGGTGAGCGCGCCGCGGGTGATCAGCAATTGCTTGCCGACCTCGACGATCTCCAGAACCTTGGTCGGGTCGCTGTCGAGATCGACCATGTTGCCGGCCTCGCGCGCCGCCTGCGCGCCGGTCTGCATGGCGACGCCGACATCGGCCTGAGCGAGGGCAGGGGCGTCGTTGGCGCCGTCGCCGCACATGGCGACGAGCCGGCCCTTGGCTTGCTCAGCGCGGATGATCCGCAGCTTGTCCTCCGGCGTCGCTTCCGCAAGGAAGTCGTCGACGCCGGCCTCCGAGGCGATCGCCGCGGCGGTGACGGGGTTGTCGCCGGTGATCATCACCGTGCGCACGCCCATGCGACGGAGATCGGCGAAGCGCTCCTTGACGCCGGGCTTCACGACGTCCTTGAGATGGATCACGCCGACCAGCGCGCCGTTTTCGCTGACGGCGAGCGGCGTGCCGCCCGAGCGGGCGATGCCGTCGACCGCCTGGCGCAATTCCGCCGGCACCTGGCTCTCCGTGAGGTCGAGCGTCCTGATCACCGCGTCGACCGCGCCCTTGCGCCAGGACTTGCCATCGAGATCGAGCCCCGACTGGCGCGTGGTGGCGCTGAACGGGATGGTGGTCGCTCCCGCCGGAACCTCGGCAGTGACGCCCTGGTTGCGGGCGAGCTCGACGATCGAGCGGCCTTCCGGCGTCTCGTCGGCGAGCGAGGCCATCAGCGCGGCCCGCAGTGCCGCATCGGGGCGCACGCCGGGGACCGGGATCACCTCGACCGCCATGCGGTTACCGAAAGTGATCGTGCCAGTCTTGTCGAGCAGCAGCGTATCGACGTCGCCGGCGGCCTCGACGGCCCTGCCTGAGGTCGCCAGAACATTCACTTTCAGGAGCCGGTCCATGCCAGCGATACCGACAGCGCTGAGCAGGCCACCGATCGTGGTCGGGATCAGCGTGACGAAGAGCGCGCCCAGCACCATCGGGTCGAGCGAGACGCCGGAGAAGGCCCCGAGCCCGGTCAGGGTGACGACCGCGATCAGGAAGACCAGGGTCAGGCCGGCGAGCAGCACGGCGAGCGCCAGCTCGTTCGGGGTCTTGCGCCGATCGGCGCCCTCGACCATCGCGATCATGCGATCGAGGAAGGACGAGCCCGGCCGCGAGGTCACGCAGACCTTGAGCCAGTCGGAGACGACCGTGGTACCGCCGGTGACGGCCGAGCGGTCGCCGCCGCTCTCGCGGATCACCGGAGCGGATTCGCCGGTGATCGCAGCCTCGTTGACCGAGGCGACCCCCTCGATGATCTCGCCATCGGCGGGGATGACGTCACCGGCCTCAACCAGGACGATGTCATCAGGCGCGAGTTCGTGAGCCGGCGTCGGGATCATCGCATTGCGCGAGGCGTCGATGATCAGCTTGGCCTTGGTGGTGACGCGGGTGGCGCGCAGCGAATCGGCCGCCGCCTTGCCGCGTCCTTCGGCGATCGCCTCGGCGAAGTTGGCGAAGACGACGGTCAGCCAGAGCCAGATCGCGATCTGGATCGGGAAGCCCGCAGCCTGGCCATTGGCGATCGCGACGCTGGCCGAGACGGTAGCGAGCGCAGCCACCACCTCGGTCGCGAGGATGACCGGGTTCCCGGTCAGCTTGCGCGGGTCGAGTTTACCGAAGGCGCTTTTCAGCGCCGTCAGCACGATGGCCTGGTTGAAGGCGCTGGATTTGGCGAGTGAGACACTCATCGAACGAGTTCCTTTGTCGGCTTAGCGAGCAGCCGCAAGCACTTGGAAGTGCTCGACGATCGGCCCGAGCGCGAGCGCGGGGAAGAATTGCAGGCCGCCCAGGATCAGGATGATGCCGATGAGCAGGCCGACGAAGAGCGGGCTATCGCTCGGCAGCGTGCCGGCTGTCGGCGCGAGCTTCGGCTTGGCCGCGATGGCGCCCGCCATGGCGATCACCGGGACCATGTAGGCGAAGCGGCCGAGCAGCATGGCGATGCCGAGCGTGGTGTTCCACCAGGGCGCGTTGGCGGTGAGGCCGGCATAGGCCGAGCCATTGTTCCCCGTCGCCGAAGAATAGGCGTAGAGGATCTCTGTGAGCCCGCGTGGTCCCTTGTTCAGCAGCCCCTCGAGCGCGACCGGCAGCACGGCGGCGATGGCCGAGAAGCCGAGGATGGCGAGCGGCAGGATCAGCACCGCCAGCATGGCGAACTTGATCTCGCGGGCCTCGACCTTCTTGCCGAGATATTCCGGCGTGCGCCCGACCATCAGGCCGGCGACGAAGACCGAGAGCAGCGCCATCACCACCATGCCGTAGAGGCCGGAGCCGGCACCGCCGGGGACGATCTCGCCGAGCTGCATCAGGAACATCGCGACGCCGCCGCCGAGCGGCATGAAGGAGCCGTGCATCGCATTGACCGAGCCGTTGGCGGTGCCGGTGGTCTGGGCCGCCCAGGCGGAGGAGGAGGCGGCGCCGAAGCGCACTTCCTTGCCTTCCATGTTCGCCGGCGCGTCGGTGATGCCGGCTGCGACCATGGCCGGCTGCGGCGTCAGCGTTTCCGAGGCATAGATCGCCGCGGCGCCAACGCTGAGCAGGATGACCATCGCCGCGATCAGCGCGCGCGCCTCCTTGCGAGCGCCGGCGATGCGCCCGAAGGCGACGACGGTGGCGAAGGAGATCGCATTCAGCGAGATGACTTCGATCAGGTTGGTCAGCGGCGTCGGGTTCTCGAGCGGATGGGCCGAGTTGACGTTGAACAGGCCGCCGCCATTGGTGCCCCATTGCTTGATCGCTTCCTGGCTGGCGACCGGGAAGAGGGCGATGATCTGGTCGGCGCCTTCGAGCGTCTTGGCGGTGACGTTGGCGAGCAGGCTCTGCGGCACGCCGGCGGCAACGAGCGCGAGCGCAGTGACGATCGAGACCGGCAGCAGCAGATAGAGGGTGTTGCGGGTCACATCGACCCAGAAATTGCCGAGCGTCTCGCCGCGGTCGGCGGCAAAGGCGCGCGCCACGGCGGCCGCAACCGCAAGCCCAACCGCGCCCGAGACGAAGTTCTGCACGGTCAGCCCCGCCATCTGGCTGAGGCTGCTCATCGTGGTCTCGCCGCCATAGGACTGCCAGTTCGTGTTGGTGACGAAGCTGACCGCCGTGTTGAAGGCGAGATGCGGCGACAGGCCGTCAAAGCCCTGCGGGTTGAGCGGCAGCAGGTTCTGGAAACGAAGCTGCAGATACAGCAGCACAAAGCCTGCGGCGCTGAAGGCGAGAACGGCGGCGGCATAGCCGAGCCAGTTCTGCCCCTTGTTGCGGTCGACGCCGAGCGCGGCGTAGAAACCGGCCTCGACCGGCTTCAGTATCAGGTCGAGCGGGGTTTTCTCGCCCGCCCAGACGCGCGCCATATAGATTCCGAGTGGCCAGCCCACAGCCACTGTCAACGCGATCGTAAAGACGATCTCGGCCCAGCCCCGCCAATCCATGCGAGGTCTCCTTTTTAAGGTTGTGTCAGAAGCGGTCGGGGCGCAGCAGCGCGGCGACCATGTAAATTGCGAGCCCGAGGGCTGCGGCGGCATAGAGCAAGGTCAGGCCCATGGCGTCAGACCTTGCGCAGCAGCGCTGCGTACCAGCCGAAGAGCGCGAAGGCCCCGGCTCCGAGCGCGAGAAAGACGATATCGGCCATGACGGATCTCCAGCCTGGTTTCAGACCGGAGATGTGGTGCCGCCCCTGCTAAGCGGTCGAGCCGGAAGGGCAGGCGGGAGCATAAGGGCCGCGTAAAGATGCCCGGAGCGGGCCACGCGAGAACCTTGGCGCACGCGACACAGCATCGACTGCGCGACGAAGTCAGAAGGAGACTTGGATATTGGAAGAAGAAGCGTCAGCTCGCCGCTTCCAAGCCCACGATGGCGAGGAAGCCCGATAGCGCCAGGCCCGCCCAGAAGAAGTCGTTGAGAACGCCCTGCAGGGGCGCGGCCCCCATGGTCACCGCAGACAGGCCGCCGGCCAGGAACAGCGCCGACGCCGCAACAAGGCTGTTCATGATGTCCTCCCGCATTTTGGCTTCGAACACGGTGGGAGCGATTCCGTTCCCTCGATTCGATGCGGTATCAAATCAGTTGTTTTGATAGGTTCTATCGCACGCCTATGATTGCCGTGATGTGACAACGCACGAAGGGAACCAATTGGCATGACATATCGCTGGAATGGCGGCTGTCATTGCGGCGCGATTGCTCTCGAATTGGCGCTGCCGCGCCCGCCCGAGGAGGAGATCGTCGGCGCCTGCCAGTGCTCCTTCTGTCGCAAGCACAATGCCCGGACGGTTTCCGATCCCAAGGCGCAGGCCCGGCTGGTCGTGCACGAGCCGGCAGAACTCCAATGCTATCGTTTTGGGCTCGAAGCCTCGCAGGTCGTCCTCTGCCGCCGCTGCGGCGTCTACATCGCCATGCTGATGGCCGAGGACGGAAAGGCCTGGACCACGATCAATATCGATGCGCTCGACGAGCGCGCTCGCTTCACCAGGCCTGCCGAGCCACGCGATTTCAGCGGCGAGGCACTCGAGGGGCGGCGCGAACGCCGCAAGGCGCGCTGGACGCCGACCGAGCTGGTCGGCTGGCCGGACAGGAGCGAGTAGGTCACCCAGTCGCACAGACACTCTTGAGCGCCTGCCATTCCGCATCGGTGAGGATAGGCGGCCCTGCCGTCTCCGGCGCCGCCCGCTTCATCCGCTCCAGCCTTTCGCTGCTGACGGGATGGCTGTCGATGATCGTCGTCTTGCCGCCATTTCCCGTGATGCGGACCAGGAATTCGCCGAGCGGTGCCGGCGAGCGGCCGAGCTGCGTCATCGCCCGGATCGCGAAGTCGTCGGCGGCCGTCTCGGCCTCGCGCGAATGGGAGGCGTCGAGCAGGGTGCGCGACGCGAAGATCACGGCGCCGCTGCCGGTGATGTCGCCGAAGAGCAGGCCGAACAGGAAAGAGGTGCCGCCGGTCCGGATGACTCCGCGCAGTCCGTCGCGATGCTCGGCATGGCCGATCTCGTGCGCGATCACCCCGGCGATCTCGTCCGGATCGCGCGCCCGCTGCAGCAATCCTTCGAACAGATAGATCCGTCCGCCCGGCAAGGCGACTGCGTTCGGGATGGGTGAGGACAATATCTGCGCTTCGAGCGGGATGGCGCTGCCGCCGGCGACTTTCAGCGCATCCACCATCTTGGTGAAGGCGCGCTGGCCTTCTGCGCCGGTACAGTGCTTGCCGCCCATCAGCGCCCGAATTTGCTTGTCGACAGCATCACCGAGGCGCTGTTCTACCGAGACCGGAACGATCGGAGCGAGCCGGTCGGCAACCAGCGGAATGCCGTAGAGCGTCATCAGTACGATGGATGCGGCAGCGGCAAGTGACCAGGCGACGATCCGCACCGCCTGGCCGCCACCGCGATCCTGATCGAGCGCGGTACAGCGTGCCATTAGCAGGCGCTGGACCGCCTCGTCCTCGATCTCCAGCCGGGCTTGCGCCGCCGATAGCGACGTCAGCCTCAGGCTGCGGCTGCCATCAACGCGCCTGATGTCGTCATAGCGCCAAGTCGCCAGCACGATATCGTGCTCGGCGATGTCGAGTTGTGCGCCGAGCCGCAGCTCGACCTGCCGCTTGCGGCTGGAAATCCCGTCATAATAGACGGCCGGGTGGGTGCCATCGCGGATCGCACTCATCGCAGGGCAGAACTCCGCGCTCAGAATCCGGCGACATCCAGCCCGTCGGCAAGGCCTTCGCCGACAGCGCCGACAATCTCGCCCTGGCCAGCGACGTCGGCGGCGGCTGCAAGGTTATGGACGATCGTGCTCTGCGCGACGAGCCTCCAGACATCTCGGTTGAGATAGAGTCGAATGACTGCGCCGACAGCAAGGGCGGCGAGCAGATAGCCGATCACAAAGAGCGCCAGCATCGCCGGATGCTGCGATGCCGTAAGGAAGCGCTCCTGACTGTTGTCACCTGTCGCAATGAGCGGAGAGACGAACAGGAACGCCCCTGTGCACCAGAGCGCGAATAGAAGCAGAAAAAGTGACGCCCAGCCGATCACTTTCCAGTAGCAGCCATTCAACCCGTCGGCTGCAAGGTTCGACTCGAAGCGGACCTCACCGAAACGCAGTCCTGACACCCACCAGCGCCATTCGATCGCTTTGAAGGCCGCGTACACAAAAGGCGACAGTACGGTGAAGAGCACAATCAGGATCAACGGCAGCAAGGCATCCGACCGGCTGGCCGGCGGGGCAACGATCGGGATGGCGAAGATGATCACCACCGCGAGCAATGCCGCGAGCCAGAGCCCCCAAGCCCGCTTGAAGAAGTCGCCACCGGTGCCGTCGAAGCGCCCCTGCAGGCTACCATAGGCGGTATGGCGCATCTTGAAGCATTCGAGCGCGGCCAGCCGCCAGGGCAGTGCAAGCCCGAGCGAAACGATGACCAGCAGCCACCAGAGACCCGAGCGCCAGCTATAGCTCCAGCCCGAGCCGCCCATCGAGAAGCGCAGGCCGCGCCAGAGCGTGCGGGTCACGCGATAGCGACGCGCCCGGTAGCGGGCGAATTCGGTGAACAGGTAGAAGAAGACGATGAGCGGGAGGCTGGCGAAGGCCTGCAGTCTCTCGGCTTCAAGGCCGATCAGGAAATAGGCGAGATAGACCGGCACCAGGATTGCCAAGGCAATCAGGAAACCGATCAAGAGCTCCTTTGCCCGCCCGGTATATTCGGCCGGGTCGCCACCGACTGACGTATGAGACCAGAGATGGCGACGGATATCGGTCGCCAGCCAGAAGCGGTAGAAGCCGAAGGTGACGAGCTCCAGCAGGGCGCCGCGCGTCACGAGCTTGCGGAAAACCGGGCGTTCGCCCGAGAACGCGACCTGGTCGGCCGGCAAAGCCGGGTTGGCAACGACTTGATGCATGTCTGTCACAGCTCCGGCGACAGAATCGGGCCGCTCGACGAACTGCCCCCCGCATCACCTTCGCTGACGACGTTTGGGCATGCAACCATGAGTTACATCCAGCCGCAATCTGAACGTCGCTGGCTCTGGAGCCAAAGCCGCGTTACCCCGCACTCGGTGGCGTCAGTGCGAGCAGTTGCTGCCGTACCGCCTCGGAGAACGGCTTTGCCTTGCGCGTCGCCTCGTCCATCTGGACCATCACCGTGATGCCGCTGGCAACGCAGCGCTCGCCCTGGAAGATCGCCTGCTCGAGCCGGACCGAACTGCGGCCGACGGAGGCAACACGCGTGCCGATCTCGACCTCGCCGGGCCAGAGCAGCTCCGCCCTGAAATCCATCTCCAGCCGGGCGATGACGAAGGCCGTCCCCGGCTCGACCAGCCGGCGAGTGCGATCATAGATCAGCTCGACGCGCCCGGTCTCCAGGAAGGTCGAGAACACCGCGTTGTTGATGTGACCCTGGCGGTCGGTGTCGCCGTAGCGCAGTTTGTCCTGCGCCCGCAGCGGGAAATCGGTGATGGCGAGTTCGTCCGGCATGGCAGGCCCCGTTCTGTGACGGAGCCTTCAAACGCGATCGGCCGGCGTGAGGCAAGCCGAGACGGACGAGGGCCCCTCAGGCCAGCACGTCGCGGTAGTCGGGATGGCGATGCGCCCAGGCGGCGACGAAGGAGCAGCGCGGCACCACGCGCCGCCCGCTGGCCCGCGCGATCCTGAAGATGCCCTCGGCCAGTTGCGAGCCGATGCCGCGCCCGTTGAAAGCCGGCGGAACCTCGGTATGGGTGACGACGATCCGGTCGCCGTCGCCACGATAGACGGCAAAGGCCCGCCCGCCCGGGAAGTCCAGCTCGAAACGCCCGGTCTCAGGCCGTTCGACGACCTCGGCCCGGTCAGCCTCCATATGCTGCGTCATGCCTCGCCTCCGCTCACACCTTCGACCACAATGTGGGCGTGGCGCCACCGCTTGTCTTCGGTTGCGATCATGCGGAGGGCGAATGGCAGGGCTGCGGGCGAACCACAGCCCCGCAGGACTTGGGTCAGGACAGCCATTCCTGCTCGCGGCGGCGGGCGCGCTCGCCCTTGAGCTCGTCCTCAGCACCGTGATCGACGGTCTCCTCGCTGCGGTTGCGGAAGGTCCAGATCGCCTTCGCCGCCTCCCAGTGCTCGTGATCGCGGCCTTCCGGCTGTCCTTCTTCCATCCAGAGCGCATGGGCGATCTTCCGGATCTCGCGCTCGGCCTTGCCAGTATGACTCATCTCGTCCTCCTGGTTCCCTTGCGGTCGACAAGGAAACGACGGAACGCCATGGGCGTTCCGCGCTTCCAGGGGCATCTTGCCACGGCAATATGGCGCTCGCATGAGCCCCATCGGAGGCAGGTGACGGCTCCTTCGGGAGAGGCCGGCTTTATTCGGCCGCCGCCGCCGGGGCAGGGGCCGTCATCTGCTCGAAGCAGTCGAGAGTGCGCGCGGAATAGACCAGCGCCGCACCGGCATTCATCGCGATCGCGACGCCGAGCGCCTCGGCGATCTCCTCGCGGCTGACCCCGGCCTTGATCGCCGCATCGACATGGCTCGTGATGCAGCCGTCGCAGCGCGTGGTGACGGCGACGGCGAGCGAGATCAATTCGCGCGTGCGGGCGTCCAGATGCGTGGTCTTGGCCGCCCCGCCGGCGAGCGCGACATAGCCGCGAAGCGCGTCCGGCGCAGCCTTGCCGAAATCACCGACGCGGCCCTTCAGCTCGGTGCGATAAGTGGTCCAATCCAGCATGGTGCTGCCCTCCGTCGTGAGATCGGCCCGGTGATCGGCCGGCGACGATTGTTAGGCAGAGGGGCAGGTACGCGCCAGTCTCGGGCGGGTATCGAAGAGCCGAGCGAACCTTGCGCTTCCGTCGTGAGACGGTGCCGGCGCTTGTTCTGGGCGGGGGGGCGCCATGCGCATGCTTGAAGAAAGCGAACCCCACCCCAAATGCCGATGAAAGGGTGCCATCGCCTCCTGTGAAGCGGAGCTCGCCATGAACCAAGAGAAGCTGAAGCAATTCCGCAAGCAATCGATCGAGAAGGCCCTGCGTGCCGGGCTCCCTGCCTATTTCCTCGACGAATGCGAGGATGAGGGGGTGATCCGGGTCAGGCCTGGCGGCGCAGCCGAGCGGATCATCATCCTGCAGGGCCGGGCACAGGTTCAGCCCTTCGAATGCCGGGCCTGCTGAGCGGCGAACCTCGATCGTCCAGCATCAAGACTACCCGACAAGACGAAGAAGGCGGCGCCGGAGCGCCGCCTTTACATTGTGCGGACAGGACTGCTCTTCGACAGCCAGACCGCGATCTCTGAAGGCTTCAGACTCGCGCTTCGAGTTTCCCGCCTCCTGCGGCAAAGCAGGAGACCGGCGCGTCGTGCTCTAAGCATAAATGGCGGAAGGGGTGGGATTCGAACCCACGGTGGGCTTGCACCCACGGCGGTTTTCAAGACCGCTGCCTTAAACCACTCGGCCACCCTTCCGGCGCCCCGTCATTGCCGTTCCCAGCCGATTTTTGCAAGCCGCATGCGGAACGATCATGGCAATCTTTGCCCCGACTCCGGAGAATACGCGCATTTTCAAGAGTTTGCGGTGAGGCTCCGTCCATCTCGTCAAGCCGCGCCATGAAGCCCGCTCGGGCGTTGCGGCTGGGTCACGCTCCACCGAAAAATGGCGACGGAAAGGTGGCGGATTGACAGTTGCCGCATTTCCGACACCTTTATGCCCGCCCAAGGGCAGCGCTGGGTTTCCGTTGACGGTCATGCGTTCGCGCTGCCGCCGCTTAACGATCCCTTAATGGAATTGGTCGAAAACTGCGACCTTGCCACGATGGTGGCTTGGGCGGCGCAGCGTTTTTGGCGCGACGAACAGGAATGCGGCATGATGCGAGGCACGAGCGCAGCGGCGGAGACCTCCTCTGTGGCCGAGTCCGGCGACGCCCCTCGTAGCTCATCGTCCTCCCTGTCCACGGCGACCCGCCTCGGCTGTGTCGTGCTGGCCGGCCTGTTTCTCGCCAACTGCGCCAACAATCAGGTCGCCCGCCGCGGCAAGTCGAAAGAGATCGGCGCCTTCCCGTCCTCGAAATACGGCCCCGCCAGCGCCCGCGTCGTCGAGGATGGCCAGCCGGTGCCGAAGGGCGGCGGCCGCGAGCTGATCGGCCGCAGCTACACCGTCGCCGGCAAGCGCTACACCCCTTACGAGAAGCCGGTCGGCTACACCGCCGTCGGCACCGCCTCCTGGTACGGCGAGGCCTTCCATGGCCGGCGCACCGCCAATGGCGAAGTCTATGATCGCATGAGCATCAGCGCCGCACATCCGACCATGCCGCTGCCGGCCTATGCCCGCGTCACCAACGTCACCAACAGCCGCTCGATCATCGTGCGCGTCAACGATCGTGGCCCGTTCCATGGCGGCCGTGTCATGGACGTCTCGCAGAAGACCGCCGATGCGCTCGCCTTCCGGCATCTCGGCACGGCACGCGTCAAGATCGAGTATCTCGGCCAGGCCTCGCTCGCCGGCTCCGACGACCAGATGCTGCTCGCCTCGCTGCGCACGGACGGCTCGGCGGCCTCGATCCCGGGCCAGAGCAGCCGGACGATGATCGCGAGCGCTGCATCTCAGGTCGATCTCGGCCGCTCCGCCGGGCCGGATCTCGACGACGAAGCCGCCAGGCCAGCTCCCGCCCCGACGCCGGTCCGCACTGAGCCTGCGCCGGTCGAGGCGCAGCCCGTCGTTCAAGCCTATGCTCCCGAGCAGCCGCGCACCATCGCCGCGCAGAGCCCGATCGTCGCCAGCGTCGCGACCGCGCCCACCGCGGCAGGCGTCCCGATCAGCGGCGTCCGCCTGCCGCCGTCCCGGCCCTTCGATCTCGGTGCCGCCGGCCATGCCGGCAAGCCGGTCCTGGGCTTGCGTCCGAATGTGACGACGCCGCTGCCAGTGCCGCGCATCGCCAGCCTCCCTGCCGCCACCGAAAAGGCATCGGCCCTGCGTCTTGCCAAGGGCTCGCCGCTGTCCACCGGCGCGAAGCAGCAGCCGCTGGCGCGGAATTGATCCTGCTCCGGGCTTGACCGCCCGGACTGGCGCATCATCTGATCTCGATATGACGCAAGGTCGATCAGGGATGGCGCGCGACCGTTCTTCGCCAGTCTCCGGCGGAATTCTCGCCGTACTCGCCCTATTGCTTGCGCTGGTTCCGGGGCTTGCCCGTGCCCAGGCTTTCCAGTCGGCCGCGCCCTACGCGATCCTCGTCGACTCTTCCAGCGGCGCCGTGCTCTACGAGAAGGCCGCCGACGAGCTGATGGTGCCGGCGAGCCTCGCCAAGCTCGCCACCGCGCTCGTCGCTTTCCAGGAGATCGAAGCCGGCAAGATGACGCTGGAGACCGAGATCTCGATCTCGGAGAACGCCTGGCGCAAGGGTGGCGGCGTCTCCGGCGGCTCGACCATGTTCGCCATCGTCCATAGCCGGGTAAAGCTCGGCGACATCCTGCAGGGCCTGATCGTGCACTCCGGCAACGATGCCGCGATCGCGTTGGCCGAGGCCGTCGCGGGCGACGAGGCCAGCTTTGCGAAGATCATGACCGAGCGTGTCCACGCGCTTGGTCTGACCAGGTCGCAGTTTCGCAACGCCACCGGCATGGCCGATCCGCAGCAGAAGGTGACGGCGCGCGAGCTCGCCTTCCTGGCCGACCACATCATCAAGACCTATCCGGAGCTCTACAGGATCTTCGGCCAGCGCGACTTCACCTGGAACAAGATCAAGCAGAGCAACCGCAACCCGCTGCTCGCCATGGACATCGGCGCCGACGGCCTGAAGACCGGCAATATCGACGAGACCGGCTACGGCCTCGTCGGCTCGGCCGTCCAGAAGGGCCAGCGGCTGATCGTCGTGGTCAACGGGCTGAAGAATGCGCGTGATCGCGCCAGCGAGGCCCGCAAGCTGCTCGAATGGGGCTTCCGCTCCTTCGAGCAGCGCCAGGTCTTTGCCGAGGGCGAGACCATCGGCGAGGCCAGCGTCTTTGGCGGCGAAAAGGGCCGCATCGCGCTGAAGGCCAAAGGGCCGGTCAATTTGCTGGTACCACGCGGCAGCAGCGAGCGCCTCGCCGCCCGCATCGTCTATCGCGGCCCGCTGCAGGCACCGGTGGCAGAGGGAACGGAGATTGGCCGCCTGCTGGTCACGCGGGGCGAGATCAAGACGCTGGAGATCCCGCTCTATGCTGCCGAGTCGGTCGCAGCCGGCAGCCTGCAGCAGCGGGCACTGGATGCGCTGATGGAGGCCGCGACCGGCTGGGTCCGCAAGGCCCTGAAGCGGAGCTGAGCGTGGCCAAAACGAAGCTGCGGCCCTCGACCGGGCATTTCATCACGCTCGAAGGCGGGGAGGGGGCCGGCAAGTCGACCCTCGCCAAGGCGCTCGCGGCGCGGCTGGAGGCGCATGGGCTTACCGTCGAGCTGACACGCGAGCCCGGCGGCTCGCCCAAGGCCGAGCGCATCCGTGAGGCGCTGCTCGCTGGGCGGATCAAGCCCTATGGCGCCTTCGCCGAGGCGCTGATGTTCCAGGCTGCGCGCATCGACCATGTCGACAGCCGCATCAGGCCTGCGCTCCAGCGGGGAGCCTGGGTGATCTGCGACCGCTTCATCGATTCGACCCGCGTCTATCAAGGCACGCTGGGCGAGATCGCCGCGGACAAGCTCGCGGCGCTGGAAGCGGTCGCAATCGCCGGCCTGATGCCTGAGCTGACCTTCATTCTCGATCTCGCGCCTGAGACGGGCCTCGCCCGCGCCGCCCGCCGCCGCCAGCCGGGGGAGGCGACTGATCGTTTCGAGGGTGAAACGATCAGCTTCCATCGCCGCCTGCGCCAGGGCTTCCTCGACATCGCCGCCGCCGAGCCGCAGCGCTGCGTCGTGCTCGACGCCAGCTTTCCGCCGGAGACTCTGGCGGAAACCGCCTGGCAGGCGCTTTCCAGCCGGCTGCCCTTGCCGCAGATTGCGCCGGCATGATCGAATCGAGCAACGAACCCGACCGCCTGCCGAACGCCCCGCATCCGCGCGAGACGTTGGCGCTCATCGGCCATCACCGCCAGGAAGAGGCTTTCCTGACGGCGCTGCGCTCCGGCCGGATGCACCATGGCTGGCTGCTCGGCGGCCCGGAGGGGGTCGGCAAGGCGAGCTTCGCCTATCGCGCCGCCCGCTTCATGCTCGCTGATGGCGATCCGCTGCGTCGCGCCGAAGCCGCCCGCGACCTCGCCGTGCCGGAAACGGACGGGGCCACCCGCAAGATCGCGGCGCAGTCGCATCCCGACCTGCATCTGCTGCGGCGCATCGCCAAGCCGGACGGCAAGAGCTTCACCAGCAATATCCCGGTCGATCTCGTGCGCCGGATCATCGACCGCTTCGGCTCCAGCGCGGGCGAGGGCGGCTGGCGCGTCGCGATCGTCGATTCCGCCGAGGACCTCGACCGGCCGGGCGCCAACGCCCTGCTGAAATTGCTCGAGGAGCCGCCGCCGCGCTGCCTCTTCCTGATCGTCGCCCATGCCCCCGGCCGCGTGCTGCCGACGATCCGTTCGCGCTGCCGGCTGCTGTCCTTCGAGCCGCTCGGTGAGGACGACGTCGCCCAGGCCGGCGCGATCGCGCTGGAGCGCATGCGCCTGCCCTATGACGCCTCGGCGCTCGGCCGCGCCGCGGCCTTGTCCGAGGGCTCGGTCAAGCGGGCACTGACCTATGTCGACCCGGAAACGCTGGCGCTGGTCGAGGCGGTGAGGGCGCGGCTCGACGCATTGCCCGCAGTCGACCTGACCGCGCTGCTGGCGCTCGGCGAGGATGTCGCGGGCAGGGCGGGCGAAGCCGATTTCGCCGTCATGATCGAGACCGTGCAGGGCTGGCTCGGCGCGCACCTCCATGCGCATGCCGCTGCCGGGCCGGCCCGGCTTGCGCCCCTCGCGGAGGTGTGGGAGAGACTTGCACGCGCCGCGAACGAGGTCGAAACCTACAATCTCGATCGCCGCCCCCTCGTCATGTCGCTGTTTCACGATCTGTCGGAGGCGGTTTCCCGTTCGCGCGCGGCCTGAAACCAGTTGATACCGGACAGACCAATGGCCTCGGCCCCGAAGTTCTATCTGACGACCGCGATCCACTATACCAACGGCCCGCCGCATATCGGCCACGCCTATGAGATGGTGTCGGCGGACGCGATCGCCCGCTTCAAGCGCCTCGACGGCTATGACGTCTTCGCCATGACCGGCACCGACGAGCACGGCCAGAAGGTGCAGCGCACCGCTGCGCAAAATGGGCTCTCGCCGAAGGATTTCGTCGACGGCATCGCGGTGCGCTTCGAGGAGATGGAGCAGCGGCTCGGCTGCTCGTTCGACCGCTTCATCCGCACCACCGACGCCGACCACCTGCCCTCGACGCAGGAGCTCTGGCGCCGGATGGAGGCCAATGGCGATATCTACCTCGCCAAATATTCCGGCTGGTACTCGGTCCGGGACGAAGCCTTCTATGGCGAGGAGGAGACGACACTCCAGCCAGACGGCACGCGCCTGGGCGGGCAGGGCACGCCGGTCGAATGGGTCGAGGAGGAGAGCTATTTCTTCCGCCTCAAGGCCTATCAGGACAAGCTGCTCGCGCTCTATCGCGACGTGCCGGACTTCGTCTCGCCGGAGACGCGCCGCAACGAGATCGTCTCCTTCGTCCAGGGTGGGCTCGAGGATCTCTCGATCAGCCGCACCACCTTCGACTGGGGGCTGCCTGTCCCGGGCGATCCAAAGCATGTGATGTATGTCTGGGTCGACGCGCTCAACAACTACGTCACCGGCTGCGGATTCCCCGACGAGAACGATCCGCGCTGGCACTATTGGCCGGCCGATGTCCACATCATCGGCAAGGACATCGTGCGCTTCCACACGGTCTACTGGCCGGCCTTCCTGATGTCGGCGGGGCTGCCGCTGCCGAAGCGCGTCTTCGGCCACGGCTTCCTGCTGAACAAGGGCGCCAAGATGTCGAAATCGGTCGGCAACGTCGTCGACCCGTTCGGGCTGGCAGATGCCTATGGCGTCGACCAGCTGCGCTATTTCTTCCTGCGCGAGGTCTCCTTCGGCCAGGACGGCAACTACAGCCACGAGGCCATCGTCGGGCGCATCAACGCCGACCTCGCCAATGATCTCGGCAATCTGGCGCAGCGCTCGCTGTCGATGATCGCCAAGAACTGCGAGGGCAGGGTGCCGTCGGCCGGTACGCTGACGGAAGGCGACCGCGCCATGCTGGCGCAGGCCGACGGGCTGCTGGCGAAGACACGCGCCGCCATGCAGGATTTCGCCCTGCACGTCGTGCTGGCGGACATCTGGGCCGTGGTCGCCGAGGCCAACCGCTATTTCGCCAACAATGAGCCGTGGAAGCTCTCCAAGAGCGACCCGGCCCGGCGCGATACGGTGCTCTACGTCACGATCGAGACGATCCGGCAGATCGCGATCCTGACCCAGCCGGTGATGCCGCAATCGATGGCCAAGCTGCTCGACCTGCTGGCGGTTCCCGTCGAGGCGCGGACCTTCGCGTCGCTCGGCGAGGCCGGCCGCCTCACCTCGGGCACGGCGTTGCCAGCCCCGAGCGCGGTCTTCCCGCGCTATGTCGAGCCGGAAGGCAGCGAGACCGCCTGATGCTGATCGACACGCATTGCCATCTCGATTTCCCGGATTTTGCCGAGGATATCGGAGCTTATGTCGGCCGCGCCGAAGCGGCCGGCGTCGGCCGGATGGTGACGATCTCGACCCGCGTCGCGCGTTTTGCGACCTATGCGGCGCTGGCCGAGCGTTTCCCGTCGGTCTGGTGCACGGTCGGCACGCATCCGCATGGTGCCCATGAGGAGCTCGACGTCACCGCCGGGCAGCTGGTTGCGCTGTCGCGCCATCCGCGCTGTGTCGCCATCGGCGAGGCCGGGCTCGACTATCACTACGACAAGAGCCCGCGCGAGGCGCAGGAGCAGGGCCTGCGCACCCATATCACCGCGGCCCGCGAGACCCAGTTGCCGTTGGTGATCCATTCGCGCGAGGCCGACGAGGACATGGCGGCGATCCTGCGCGAGGAGATGGGGAAGGGCGCCTTCCCCGCCATCCTGCACTGCTTCACCGCTGGCGAGATGCTGGCCCGCACCGGCGTCGAGCTCGGGCTCTACGTCTCCTTCTCCGGCATCCTGACCTTCAAGACCTCGCAGGCGCTACGGGATATCGCGCGCGATATCCCGCTAGAGCATCTGCTGGTCGAGACCGACGCGCCCTACCTTGCCCCGACGCCTTATCGCGGCAAGCGCAACGAACCGTCCTATGTCGTCGAGACCGCGAAGGTCCTGGCCGAGGTCAAGGGCGTGTCCTTCGATGAAATCGCCAGGATCACGACTGAGAACGCCAGGCGCTGCTACTGGAAGATGGACCACGCCGCGCCTGTGGCGCAGGTCGCCTGAGGCAAGCCGGCCGCATGAGCCTGACCGTCACCATCCTCGGCTGCGGCTCATCCGGCGGCGTGCCGCGGCCGGGCTCCGGCTGGGGCGCCTGCGATCCGGCAAATCCGAAGAACCGGCGCCGCCGCTGCTCGCTGCTGGTCGAGCGCCGCGGCCCCGGCGGCGCGACGAGCGTGCTGATCGACACCACGCCGGACCTGCGCGAGCAGCTCCTGTCAGCTGAGATCAACCGGCTCGACGCGACGCTGTTCAGCCACGATCATGCCGACCACACCCACGGCATCGACGATTTGCGCGCGCTCGTCCTGCACATGCGCAAGCGCATCCAGGTCCATGCCGATGCCGTGACCAGTGCGACGCTGCGCCAGCGTTTCGGCTATCTGTTCGAGACGCCGCCAGGCAGCCTCTATCCGCCGATCCTCGACCTCGCGCCGCTCGCAGCCGGCGAACCGCTCGTGATCGACGGCGCCGGCGGGCCGATCGAGACATTGCCGTTCCGGCTTGAGCACGGCCCGAACTATGACGCGCTCGGCTTCCGCTTCGGCGATTTTGCCTATGCGCCTGATGTCAGCGCGATCCCGCCAGAAGCGATGGCGGCGATGAGAGGGCTCGACACGCTGATCCTCGACTGCCTGCGTGAATCGCCGCATCCCAGCCACTTCAATCTGGAGCAATCGCTGGAAGCGATCGCACAGCTCAAGCCACGCCGCGCGATCCTGACCAATCTCCATGTCGATCTCGATTATGCCAGTCTGTCCAAGCGCTTGCCGGTCAACATTGAACCGGCGTTCGATGGCATGAAGCTGACGGTCGAGAGATAGGCTGGCATCGCCGCGGCATTTCTGGGCGTCAATTTAAGTTCCATAATATGTCTTATGCGAATCTGATTTGGGCTGGTGGAGCGCCTCTCTCCAGCCCCTCCACTCTGCCTTCCAACGCCTGGCGCAATTGCACCAGGCGTCGAAGCGATGAGCCGATCGCGTTGAGTGCCCGCGCCATCGCGGCGCGCAAACGCTTCACGCCATGGCCATCTCTTCCCGCTTCTCGGGAAACGGCCTGAAGGTCCACAGGATCAGCATCGCCGCCAGCCCCAGGATCCAGGAGCCGACATACATCGGCGCGTAGGTGCCGAACCGGTCGTAGATCAGGCCGCCGAGCAGCGGGCCGGTCGACATGCCCAAGCTGCCGGCCATCGCCGTGCCGCCGATGATCGTGCCCATCATCTTCAGCGGGAAATTCTCGCGGATGATCACGGCATAGAGCGGCATGGTGCCGGCGTAGATGAAGCCGACGATCACCGCCACGGCATAGAAGCCGCCGAGCTCGCCGACGAAGGCATAGGCCAGCACGCCGAAGGCCTGGGCCAGCAGCCCGAGGATCAGGACTCGCTGCGCGCCGAACCGGTCTCCCGCCAGGCCGAAGCCGAGCCTGCCGAACATGCCGGCCAGCCCCTCGACGCTATAGATCGATACAGCCGCGAGCATCGGGATGCCACAGGTCACGGCATAGCTCACCGTGTGGAAGATCGGCCCGGAATGGGTGGCGCAGCAGAAGAAGTTCGCCAGCATGAGCGTGACGAACTGCGGCGAGCGCACCGCCTGGCCGACGCTCATCTCCGACTGCGTCTCCTCCGCCGCCTGCGTCTGCGCGCTTGCTTCCAGAGCCGGCGGGCGTCGTACGAGGAGCGCCGCGGGGATCATCAGTGCCGCCGCGATGCCGGCGATGATCTGCATCGAGGCGCGCCAGTCATGGATGGTGACCAGCCAGGCTGCGAGCGGCGCCATGGTCATCGGCGCCATGCCCATGCCGGCGGACACGAGCGAGACTGCAAGGCCACGCTGGGTGTCGAACCAGCCGGTGACGCAGGCCATCATCGGCGCGAAGACGGCTGCCGTCGCCGCGCCGACCAGAAGGCCGAAGAGCAGCTGGAATTCGATCAAGGAATCCGCCCTGCTCGCCAGCGCCAGGCTCGCAGCCAGGACGATCGATCCGGTCAGCACCACCGGGCGCGGCCCATAGCGATCGGAGAGATTGCCCCAGACCATGCTGGCCGCCGCCATGGCGAGGAAACCGATCGTCATCGCCGTGGAGATGCCGGTGACCGACCAGCCGGTATCCTGCGACATCGGCCGCAGGAAGACCGGCAACGAGAACATGGCGCCGATCGCGACGCAGCCGAGCAGGCCGCCTGCGGCGACGATCACCCAGCGATAGGACTGGTTCATGGTTTTCTCCGGGATGTTCGATGAGCGCCCCGGTCAGCCGTCCCCGGCCTCGCGGGTGCGCTCGGTACCCAAGGACGCATCGGCCTTCGCCCTGCCGACATCCCGTCGCCGTTTTTTTTGCGGATCCGGCCGGCTCAGCCCTGCGGCGGCTTCCAGTCGGCCGACGGGATGGTGTTGACCATCCACGGGATCCCGAACTTGTCGACAAGAGAGCCGAAACCAGGCGACCAGAAGGTCTCGCTGAACGGCATCACTGCCCTGCCCCCATCGGCCAACTGCTCGAACCAGCGCTGGCCCTGGGCCTTGTCGTTGGTGTGCAGGGTCACGTCGAAGCCGTTCTTGGGTTTGTCGATGTTGGAAGCCCAGGCGGTGTCCATGTCGGCGCCCATCAGCGCCTGATCGCCGACCTCGAGCCAGCAATGCATCAGCCAGCTCTTGTACTTCTCGTCGGTGATCGGCATGCCCGGAGGGGCATCGCCGTAGGGCATGGCGGCGGTTATCTTGCCGCCCAGGACCTTGGCGTAGAACTCGAACGCCTCGCGGCACTGCCCCTGGAAGCTCAGGCTGGTCACGATCTTCATGGTCGTCTCCTTTTTTGTCTGAGATCGGCGCGAATCGGACGGAATCGACCGACCGAAACGCACCCGGTTAGGTGGTGACCCAGCCCACGCCCTAGTCGGAGCCGTCCTTGTCCAGCGGCGGCGCAGCATGTCTTCGCCAACCGGCGACTTTGCCCATGCGGCTCCTGCTCATCGCCAAACGCACCCTGTCGAGGAAGGTTCAGGCCAGCCGTCATAGCCATCAAGTTGAGCGCTCGATGTATGTTGATATCAACGTAGGTGACCAGTGAATGTCAATCTCCGTGACGAACGCTCCTGCCAACCCACTGGCTTCGACGTGATGCAAAACGCCTGGATTTCCCGGCCGATTTCGGTCGCGGCAATCCTGACAGCCAGTTCGGTCGGCTGCCATGCTCACGGGCTCAGCGCTGGCGAAACGCGCTGCGGCGCTCCTCGCGTTCCTGCGCGAACGCTTCAGCGATCCGCGCACGCGCATCATGTGCGCCAAATGGCTCGCCGCAGGCCGAGCAGATCAGCGTGAGGCTTGTCGCCTGCCCGCAGCCACAATGAACCACCTCGAGCGCAGGCGGATCGCCACCGTCGAAGCCGCTCCAGCTTTCTCCCCATGACTTGAGGCCGAGCAGGATCGGATAGAGGGCGAGCCCTTTCTCCGTCAGGCGGTACTCATGCCTGGCCGGGCGGTCGCTGTAGCGGCGCCGGCAGATCACGCCATCGCTCTCCAGCCGCTTGAGACGGCTGGAGAGAAGATGGGACGACATGCCGGTCTGGGCCTGGAACTCCTCGAAACGACGCGTGGCCAGGAAGAGTTCGCGCAGGATGAGCATCGTCCAGCGATCGCCGACGACCGCGAGCGCACGCGCGATGGGGCAGAGAGTGCCTCCGACCTCGGACCAGCCCATATTGACTCCCTTCAAAAATTGAAGTGACTTTGCCTGCACCGGCTTGCCCCGACAAGAGGAAGGCCCATGCACATGAAGGACGGTGCGCCTGCCCGAACCAAACCGCGATATCTCGAGGATTTCGGCACCGGTGACCGCATCGCCTCCGGCAGTTTCGAAATCACGGCGGAACTGATCCGATCTTTTGCCGAGCTCTACGACCCGCAGCCCATGCACATCGACGAGGATGCGGCCCGCCAGACGATCTTTGGCGAGCTGGTCGGCAGCGGCTGGCAGACGCTGGCGATCACCATGCGGCTCCTCGTCGATGCCAGACTGCTCGGCGACAATCCCATCGTCGGCGCCGAATTCGCGAACCTGCGTTTCTACCGCCCGGTGCGCCCGGGCGACAGCCTGAAGGCGATCGCCGAAGTGCTCCGGACCCGTCCGTCACGGAGCCGCACGGATCGCGGGTTCATGGACCTTGAGGTCACCACGACAAACCAGCGCGACGAGACTGTTCTCACCCAGGCCTGGACCCTGATCGTACCGACACGCGCGACAGCTGGCAGCTGACGAGCCGGCAGACCCTGCTTTGGTCGGGTTGCCATTCAGGCGTCGCGATGCCCTAATCTGCCGCAACGCTCGGCATTTCGCCTGAAGCGATCGCAAGGACCTTGAAGAGTCCGGATAGTCCAAGGGAGATCAAATCGATGTCGAAGTCCGGCTGGCTCGGCGCGCTTGCGCTTGCCACCCTCACCCAGCTCGTCCCCGCGACGCCGGCGACGGCTCAGGCCTGGCCGCAGAAGCCCGTCAGCTTCATCGTGCCATTCCCGGCCGGCGGCGGCACCGACGCCTTCGCCCGTCCCCTCGCCGCTCAGCTCGAACAGCAGCTCGGCCAGCGCATCCTGATCGACAATCGCGGCGGTGCCGGCGGCACGGTCGGCGCTTCGGCCGCCTCCAAGGCCGCGCCCGACGGCTACACCTTCTTCATCGGTGCCGCGCACCACGCCATCGCGCCGGCGCTCTACCCGAAGCTCGACTACAACATCCAGACCGATTTCATCCCGATCGGGGTGATCGCCCAGCCGCCGCAGGTCGTGGTCGTCCATCCCGGCAAGGTCCAGGCCAAGACGCTGGCGGAACTGATCGACTTCGCCAAGAAGAACCCCGACAAGCTGAACTACGGCTCGGCCGGTAACGGTACCACGCACCACCTCGCCGGCGAACTGTTCAAGCTCACCACCAAGATCAATCTGACCCATGTGCCCTATCGCGGCGCCGGCCCGCTGATGCAGGATCTCGTCGCCGGTCAGGTCGATCTCGCCTTCGACGGGCTCGGCTCTTCTGCCGCGCAGATCTCCAGCGGCACGCTGCGGGCGCTCGCCGTCGCAGCGCCCAAGCGCGCCAGCGCCTTCCCCGATGTCCCGACCACGGCCGAAGCCGGCGTGCCGGGCTACGAGGTCTCGACCTGGTATGCGATGTGGGCGCCGAAGAACACACCGCCCGAGATCGTTGCCAGAATGACGGCCGAGCTGCAGAAGGCGCTGGCCGTGCCTATGGTGAGCGAGGCCTGGAAGAGGAACGGCTCCGAGATCCCGAACCTCTACGGCGCCGCCTTCGGCGACTTCGTCAAGGTCGAGGTCGCGCGCTGGGGCAAGGTCGTGGCCGAGGCCAACGTCAAGCCCGATTGATTGGTCCGGCGGTCACCCGCCCTCGCCCGCGTCGTCGATCACGGCGCGGGCGATCGCCAGGCTGAAGCCGGCCCGCGCCAGCGCGGCGATATGCTTTTGCCGCTGCGCGGCGCGATCACTGCGGCTCCATGGTCCGAGGCGCTTGCGGCGGGCCGCGATGCGCGCGGCATCCAGCTCTGCCTCCTCGTCGGCCACCACCACCTCGGCGACGAGGCCGCGCTCGACGCCCTTGGTCGCGAGCCCGGCCGCAACGGCCCGCGCCGAGCGCCCCTTGCGGCGCAGGCTCTGCGCCCGCGCCTCGGCGAAACGGCGGTCATCGACGAGGCCCGAGGCGACGCAGGACATGACAATCTCCTCGACCGCAGTCCGGAACGCCTGCGGGTCCTGCCCGTGATGCCGGCAGCTGCGCTCGACCTTGCGCAGCAGGACGCGCTGCAATTGCGCCGCGGGCACGCTGTAGCGTTCGAGGTAATGGAGAGCTGCGCGCCGCAGATAGTCGGCCGTGATCCGCTTGGGCGCCGGCCGTGCCCCCGGCAACGCCCCTTCCCGTTCGACCTCGCTCACACCAGTCCTCCTGCCCGCACTTTCGCCGGTGCTGCGGGAATCGCCGCATATTGGGCCTGACTAAGGCGTGGCTCCCGCGAAATCACCTTTGAAATCTCTCAGAACGGTCAAACCCCGCCGCTTGCATCGTGCGTGCGTCGTTCGCGCTTCGAAAAAAGCGCGGCACCCGATCGCCTTGCGGGCGGCGTGACAGATCGGCCGCGACCCCGTCGCGCCCCCTAACGAGGAGAAGCTGATGAAAGCTATCAAGACGTCCATGATCGTGCTCGCCGCGTCGGCCCTGCTGGCCGGCCCCGTCCTGGCCCAGGGTGTCACCACCGATATCCAGACGCGTGGCCAGGCCAAGGGGACGACCTCCGCGCCCGGTGCCGCCGGCGGCGCCGAGACCGGCGTCGATACGCAAGTCGGCGCTCCCGGCGCGAAGGCCGGCGTCAAGGCCAAGGCCGGCACGGCAGGCGGCATCGAGGCTCCGACGACGGGCGCCGTCAAGGGCAGTGCCGGCGCCGCCGGCAAGGCAGGCACCGAGATCAAGCGCTGACGGGCTCGGCCCGTTCGTCGACTGCTGTCGATATCAGGGTGAGGCCGAGCCATCGGCCTCACCTTTTTTGCTGTTCGCAAACCCTAATCCAGGCGTGGCCTGCCTCGGCCTGACTTGACCGAGGAGCGCTTGTCCTTCGAGGCCAGACGCCGCTCCTTCGAGGCCTTGGTCGGCTTGGTCGCCCGCCGGACCTTCGGCCGCACTTCCGCCTGCCTGATCAGCTCGACCAGCCGCGCCAGCGCCTCCTCGCGGTTGCGGCTCTGGCTGCGATGCTCCTGCGCCATGATGACGATCACGCCATCCTGCGTCAGCCGGCTGCCGGCGAGCTTCATCAGGCGGAGCGCGACATCATTGGGCAGCGAGGCCGAGCGGCGCGCGTCGAACCGAAGCTCGACCGCGGTCGAGACCTTGTTGACGTTCTGCCCGCCCGGACCGGAGGCGCGCACGAAGCTCTCCTCGATCTCGCTGTCGTCGATCGCGATGGACGGAGTCACTTGAATCATGGGAGGACGCTACCCCAACCTGAGAAGGATTGCAGCGATGAAGCCAGCTCGCGACATCGAGCGCCTGATCGAGATCATGGCCGCGCTGCGCACCCCGGGCACCGGCTGCCCCTGGGATCTCGAGCAGGACTTCGCCTCGATCGCGCCCTACACGATCGAGGAGGCCCATGAGGTCGCCGATGCCATCGCCCGCGGCGATCTCGTCGATCTCAAGGACGAACTCGGCGACCTCTTGCTGCAGGTCGTGTTCCACGCCCGAATGGCGCAGGAGCAGGGCAGCTTCGCCTTTCCCGACGTCGTCGAGGCGATCACCGCCAAGCTGGTCCGCCGGCATCCGCATGTCTTCGGCGATGCGCGCGATCTGTCACCCGCTGAGGTCAAGGCGCTGTGGGGGCAGATCAAGGCGCAGGAGAAGGCCGACAAGGCACGCGCCAGAGCCGAGGCCGGGCTGCCGGAGCCTGCCGAGGCCAAGGGCGTGCTCGCCGGCGTGCCGACCACCCTGCCCGCGCTGACCCGCGCCTGGAAGCTGCAGGCCAAGGCTTCGACGGTCGGCTTCGACTGGAACAATGCTCGCCTCGTGCTGGACAAGGTCCGTGAAGAGACTGCCGAGATCGAAGAGGCGCTCGCCGGCGGCGACAAAGCTGCGATCCAGGAGGAGATCGGCGACCTGCTCTTCGTGGTCGCCAATCTCGCCCGCCATGTCGATGCCGATCCAGAGGCCTGCCTGATCGCCGCCAACGCCAAGTTCGAACGGCGCTTCGCCGGCATCGAGGCGGCGCTGGAGCACCAGGGGCGCGAGCCGCGGCAGGCCACCCTGGAAGAGCTCGAAGAGCTCTGGCAGCAGGTCAAGCGCACCGAGCGCATGACCCCTTGAGCAAATAAAAACGCCGGGCACGAGGCCCGGCGTCGATATCGGTTCTGCCTAATCGATCGATCAGGGCTTCGGAGCCGGCGCAGGCGTCGCGCCCGGAGCCGGGGCCGCCGGCGTACCGGGGGCCGGCGCCGCGCCAGGCGTGGCCTCGGCGCCGCCGAGGCGCTTGCGCAGCTCCTCCTGGCGCTTGGCGAGTTCGTCCTGCAGCGCCTTCTGCTGCTCTTCCAGAACCTTCGGATCGATCGGCGCGCCGTCGAAGGCCTTGGCGAATTCAGCCAGCGGGATGGCGAAGGTGACCTCGCGCGCGCCCTGGTTCTGCACGCTGATGTTGAGGGTGGTGCCCTTCTTCATCGCGTTGATGAAGTCGTCCTTGACCTGCGCCTCGGCGAAGCAGCCGTTCGGGAAGCAGATCGCGTAGCGGCCGGGCGTCGGCTGCGCGTTGTCGACGCCGAAGCGGATGCCCGGCTGCAGCAGCAGGCCGAGCGGCATCAGGAAGCGCACGATCTTGTTGGCGTCGCCCTTGACGTCGTAGACCGCGGCGGCAAGCACCGGCTGGCCCTGGTCCGAGACGAAGTCGCGGGTGGTGTAGCAGATTTCCTTGTTGGCGGCCTGGTCCTTGCCGCAAACCTTCGTCCAGCTCGTCTGCGACGGCTCGGGCTTGACCTGGACGACGGTCGGGCCGGTCTGCGCAGCCTGGCCCTGGGCCGGCTGAGCCGGAGCGGGCTGCTGCGCCGGCGCGGCCGGGCGGCTCGCCGGGCGCTGCGGCTGCGCCTGCTGCGCGCTCGCGGCGATCGGGGCTAGAGCGACGGCGGCGCCCAGGATGAGCGCGAGGCCGCGGACCGTGCTCTTCGCGGTGGCGCCCTGGCTCCGGGACAGGCGGGTCGAAGCTGACATCTGCGTTTCCTTGACCATGAAACTGGTTCGGCCGCCGTATCCGGCGGCATGCATCACCCAAGGCTCAACCAGCAAGGGTGCCGGAGCCGGTGGCGGCGTGAGCACATCAAGCGAGATTGCGGCGTTTGGATGACGCCCGGCCTGCGTTTAGCGAGTTCCGTCGCAGGTTTCCAGCCCCGAAGAGCCCGGCGCGACAAGTTTGATCGCATGTTATCCTGCGGCAGGGAATCAGTTTCGAGCATGCATCGACCTTTCAGCGCAGCGGCGCGTTCCGCTTGGTTTCTCGGGCTCGTCCTGGCGGGCTTGGCGGCTTTCGGGCCGATGGGGAACCCGCGCGCTGCTGCGGCCGAGAACGATGCCGCCATCGCCATGCATGGCGAGCCGGAACTGCCCAAGGGTTTCGATCACCTGCCCTATGCCGATCCGCAGGCGCCGAAGGGTGGGCGAATCATCTACGGCCAGCAGGGCACCTTCGACAGCCTCAATCCGCTGGTGGTGTTGGGTGTCGCCCCCGACGCTGTGCCGCGCTATGTCCAGCAGAGCCTGCTGTTCCGCTCCGCCGACGAGCCTTTCACCGCCTATGGCCTGCTGGCCAGCAAGGTCGAGCTCAACTCGGAACGAACCCGCCTCGCCTTCCAGATCGATCCGCGCGCCCGCTTCTCCGATGGCAAGCCGGTGACGGCGGACGATGTGATCTTCACCTTCGAGATGCTGAAGACCAAAGGCAAGCCGTTCCACCGCTCGAGCCTGGCGCGCGTGACCAAGGTCGAAGCCCCCTCGCCCGATCGCGTCGTCTTCGAGCTCGGCGACGGCTCCAACCGCGAATTGCCGCTGGTGATCGGCGCCATGCCGATCTTCGCCAGGCACGCGACCGACGCCGAGAAATTCGGCGACACCAGCTTCAAGCCGGCGCTCGGCTCCGGCCCCTACCTCGTCGAGGAGGTCAAGCCAGGCGAGATGCTCCGGCTGAAGCGCCGCAAGGATTTCTGGGCCGAGGATCATGCCCTCACCCGCGGCCTCTTCAACGCCGACGAGATCCGCTACGATTTCTACCGCGATTCCAATGCCTTGTTCGAGGCTTTCAAGGCAGGACTTTATGACGTCCGCCTTGAAAGCGACCCGACGCGCTGGATGACCGGCTATGACGTCCCGGCCGTGCGCGAGGGCCGGATCGTCCGCGACACCTTCCGCTTCCAGACGCCCAAGGGCATGACCGGGCTGGTCTTCAATACGCGCCGCCCGCAATTCGCCGACATCCGCGTCCGCGAGGCGCTGGCGATGCTGTTCGACTTCGAATGGGCCAATCGCAACCTGTTCCACGGCGTCTACCGACGCGCCGGCAGCTTTTTCGCCGACAGCGAGCTCTCGGCGCTCGGCATGCCGGCCGATCAGCACGAGAAGGCATTGCTCGCCGCCTTTCCCGGCGCCGTGCGCGACGACATCCTCGCCGGAACCTGGGCCCCGGCCACGACCGACGGCTCCGGCCGCGACCGCGACCAGGCCCGCCGCGCGCTCGACCTGCTGGAAGCCGCCGGCTACCGGCTGAACGACGGGCAGCTGCGCAAGGACGGCCAGAGCGAGGCTTTCGGCTTCGAGATCACCGTCACCAACCGCCCGCAGGAGCGGCTGGCGCTGAACTATGCGACCTCGCTCGCCCGCCTGGGCATCACCGTCTCGGTGCGGTTGATCGACGACGTCCAGTACTGGCGCCGGCTCTCGACCTTCGATTTCGACATGATCCAGTGGACCTGGCCGGCTTCGGCCTCGCCCGGCAACGAGCAGATCGGACGCTGGGGCTCGGCCAATGCCGAGCGCAAGGGCGCGCTCAACTATGCCGGCGCGCGCTCGCCGGCCATCGACGCGACGCTGCAGGCACTGCTGGCGGCACGCTCGCGCGAGGATTTCGTCGCCACGGTGCGCACGCTCGACCGTTTGCTGCTGTCCGGCTTCTACGTCGTGCCGCTCTACTATCTGCCGGAGACGTGGCTGGCGCGTGCGCGTGAGATCGTCCTGCCCGAGCGGCGACCGAAATTCTTCTTCTCCAATGAGACGCTGGCGCGGTCGCCCTCCCCGCCCGCGCCCGCCAACTAGGTCCGGCGATGCGGATGGGCTCCGACGAAATCTCCATCGGCGCGCTGGTCGAAGGGCTCGATTTCGACAGCCTGCTGAAGGCGCTCGCCGCCCGCCGCGGCTATGAGCCGGCCTTCCGCGACCCGCCGGGCCGGCGCGACTGGAGCGATTTTTCGCCCAACGCCTTCGGCTTCGCCGAGCTCGACAGTCGCGTCGACCGGCTCGCCAATCTCCTCCTCCTCGCCAAGCCACAGCCCGGCGCCTGCGTCGCGATCCTGGCGCCGCTCGGGCCGGAGGCGTTGGTCTCGATCCTCGCCAGCCTGCGGGCCGGCCTGTCGCCGATGCTCCTGCCGACGCATGCCAAGGACACTGAACTCTTGCCCATTATCGAGCGCTCCGGCGCCGTCATGGCGCTGGGCGTGCCGCGGATCGGCGAATTGCAGCCTTTGCACCTGCTCCGGGACGTCGCCGCCCGCTCCTTCGGCATGCGCTTCATCGGCGGCTTCGGCGCGCGCGTGCCCGATGGCGTCGCGGCGCTGGATCCGCTGCTCGGCCATGGTGCCACCCCCTCGGCGTTGCCGCCCGCCGCGATCCGGGCGCCGATCCGCATCGTCGATGGCCACAGTCTCGCCGGCCCCTTCGCGGTCAGCGAGAAGGAGGTGCTGGCCAAGGCGCTCGAGATCTCTCGCGTGCTGAAGCCGCTCGCGTCCTCGCGCGTCATCACCACGCTGGTCGGCGGCGATCTCGCAGCGCTCGCGACCGGCCCCGGCATTGCGCTGCTCACTGGCGTCGAGCTCCTGCCGCTCGGCCTGTTCGTGCTCGACGACCTGCGCGCCTGCCTCGAAGGCGGGCGCATGGTCCATCTCGTCATTCCCGCAGCACTGGAGCCCGCGCTCGCCCGCTCACGGCTCGGCGGCCACAAGGCACTGACCAGCCTGGTCGTCACCCGCCGTGCCGGCGAGGACGACGGTTTGCCGCGCCTCGACCGGCCCGACCTCGCCATCGTCGACGTGATCACGCACGCGCCCGAGCGCGTCGAGATCAGGCGGCGCAATCCGGGCTGAGCGCAGCCGGGCGCTCCGTCATGCTCGGGCCTGCCCCGAGCATCTCAGGCCGGAGGAGACTCCAACCCGCGCCTTCTCTTCATGAGATTCTCGGGTCGCCGCTGCGCGTTGCCCGAGAATGACGGATGAGGCCCTAAGCCGCCTTCTTCCGCTCGGCGATCCGCGCGAGATCGGTGAGCAGCCGGCGCGTGCCGGTCAGGCGCTGCTCGGCCGTCTCGAAATCGTCGATGAAGACGACGCGCATGTCGGGGCGGACCTTGGCCAGCGTCCCGATCTTCGCGACATACGAGACGAGCCCCTCTGGATTGGCGAACTCGTTGTCGCGGAAGGCGACGATGATGCCCTTCGGCCCGGCCTCGACCTTCTCGACATTGGCGCGCTTGCAGAGCGCCTTGATCGCGACGATCTCCAGCAGCTGCTTGACCTCCTCCGGCAGCGGGCCGAAGCGGTCGATCAGCTCGGCGCCGAACGACTGCAGGTCGCCGTCGTCGTCCATCGTCGAGAGGCGCTTGTAGAGCGTCAGCCTGAGCGTCAGATCGCCGACATAGTGCTCGGGGATCATCACAGGCGCGCCGATCTGGATGCTCGGCGACCAATGAGCGTCGCTCTCGATCTCGATGCCGGCCTTGAGCGCAGCCACCGCCTCCTCCAGCATCTGCTGGTAGAGCTCGTAACCGACCTCCTTGATATGGCCGGACTGCTCGTCACCGAGCAGGTTGCCGGCGCCCCTGATGTCTAGGTCATGGCTGGCGAGCTGGAAGCCGGCGCCGAGCGTATCGAGCGACTGCAGCACCTTGAGGCGCCGGTCGGCCTGCTCGGTCAGCTTGCGGTTGGCCGGCACGGTGAAGAGCGCATAGGCGCGCACCTTGGAGCGGCCGACGCGGCCCCTGAGCTGATAGAGCTGCGCCAGGCCGAACATGTCGGCGCGATGGATGATCAGCGTATTGGCGGTCGGGATGTCCAGACCGGATTCGACGATCGTCGTCGAGAGCAGAATGTCGTACTGCCCCTCGTAGAAGGCCGTCATCACGTCTTCCAGCGTGCCGGCCGCCATCTGGCCGTGGGCGATGCCGACCTTGCATTCGGGCACCTGCTTGTCGAGGAAGTCCTTGACCTCGGCGATGTCCTCTATGCGCGGCACGACATAGAACGAGCGCCCGCCCCTATAGCGCTCGCGCAGCAGCGCCTCGCGCACGATCAGCGGATCGAACGGTGTGACGAAGGTGCGCACAGCGAGCCGGTCGACCGGCGGCGTCGCGATGATCGAGAGCTCGCGCACGCCGGTCATGGCGAGCTGGAGCGTGCGCGGGATCGGCGTCGCCGTCAGCGTCAGCATGTGGACCTCGGCGCGCATTTCCTTCAGTCGCTCCTTGTGGGCGACGCCGAAATGCTGCTCCTCGTCGACGATGACGAGGCCGAGATCCTTGAAGTCGATGCCCTTGCCAAGCAGCGCATGCGTACCGACGGTGATGTCCATCGTCCCGTCGGCAATGCCCTGCTTGACCGCCTTCAGATCGGGCGCCGAAACGAAGCGCGAGGCCTGGCCGACCTTGACCGGCAGGCCAGCAAAGCGCTCGGCGAAATTGCGGTAGTGCTGGCGCGCCAGCAGCGTCGTCGGCACCACGACCGCGACCTGCTTGCCGGCGAGTGCGGCGGTGAAGGCGGCGCGCAGCGCCACTTCGGTCTTGCCGAAGCCGACATCGCCGCAGACCAGCCGGTCCATCGGACGGCCGGCCGCGAGATCCTCGAGCACGGCATCGATCGTGTTCTGCTGGTCCTCGGTCTCCTCATAGGGGAAGCGGGCGCAGAACTCGTCGTAGAGCCCGTCCTGCGGGATCAGGCGCGGCGCTTCCTTGAGCGCGCGGGCAGCCGCGATCTGGATTAGCTTGCCAGCCATCTCGCGGATGCGCTGCTTCAGCTTGGCCTTGCGCGCTTGCCAGCCGCCGCCACCGAGCCGATCGAGCACAACCTCGGTGTCCTCCGAGCCGTAGCGCGAGAGCAGCTCGATATTCTCGGCCGGCAGGAACAGCTTGGCGTCGCCGGCGTAGTGGATTTCGAGGCAGTCATGCGGCGCGCCGGCCGCCGTGATCGTCTGCAGGCCGACGAAGCGGCCGATGCCGTGATCGACATGGACGACGATGTCGCCGGGGGTCAGCGAGGACAGCTCGTTGATGAAGTCCTGCGGCCGGCGCGTCTTCTTGCGCGGACGCACCAGCCGGTCGCCCAGGATGTCCTGTTCGCCGATGACGGCGAGCCTGCCGGCCTCGAAGCCGGTCTCGACCCCCCAGACGGCGAGCGCGGTGGTGCCGGGCTTGAGGTCGAAGGCCGCCCGCAGGCTACCGGTCATCTGCACGGTCTTCAGGCCATGATCCGCCAGCACATGCGCCAGGCGCTCGCGCGAGCCCTCCGACCAGGCGGCGAGGATGACGCGTCGCCCGTCCGCCTCCAGTGCCTTCACATGCGCCACTGCCGCATCGAAGACGCTGCCGGAATTGTCGGCGCGTTCCGCCGCGAAGCTGCGCCCCTGCTTGCCGCCGAGATCGACGACGAGCTTGCCTTCGCTCTCCGGCAGCTGGAACGGCGTCAGCGAGGCGACCCCGGCCTCGCCGACGATGCCGCGCCAATCGGCCGGCGAGAGATAGAGCGCCTCCGGCGGCAGCGGCTTATAGGGTATCGAGCCCGGCGACGGCTGGTCGAGCGCGCTCTTGCGGGCGTCGTAATAGTCCTTGATCAGGCTGATGCGCTCGGCCACCGCATCATCGGCGTGATGGTCGAGGACGATCGGGACATCGGGCAGATAGGTGAAGAGCGTGTCGAGCTTCTCGGCCAGCAGCGGCAGCCAGTGCTCCAGGCCCGCAGGACGCCGGCCTTCGCTCACAGCCTCGTAGAGCGTGTCGTCGCGACCGGGCGTGCCGAAGGTCGCGATATAGGACTGGCGGAAGCGACGGATCGAGTCGCTGGTCATCTGCGCTTCGGACATCGGCACGAGGTCGAGCCCGCGCAATTGCCCGGTGGTGCGCTGCGTCTCCGGATCGAAGGTCCGGATCGATTCCAGCGTGTCGCCGAAGAAGTCGAGCCGGATCGGCGCCGGCATGCCCGGCGGGAAAAGGTCGACGATGCCGCCGCGCACGGCGAACTCGCCGGTCTCGCGCACGGTCGAGGTCCTGAGATAGCCGTTGACGTCGAGCCAGCGCGCCAGCTCCTCGGTGTCGACCATATTACCCGGCGCGGCCGAGAAGCTCTCCGAGGCGACCTTGCCGAACGCCGGCACGCGCTGGAGCGCGGCATTGACGGTGGTCAGCAGCAGGCGCGGCCGATCGCCCGATTTGGTCCGGGCGAGGCGCGACAGCGTCGTCATCCGGTGCGCGACGATCGAGGGCGCCGGCGAGACCCGGTCATATGGCTGGCAGTCCCAGGCCGGGAAGGTCATCACCTCGAGATCGGGCGCGACGAATTGCAGTGCATTCTCCAGCACCTGCAGGCGCTGGCCGTCGCGGGCGACGAAGACGATCAGCGCCGGCCCTTCCGACTTCTTGGCGCGGGCGCGGGTGAGATCGGCGAGGATGACCGCGTCGAAGCCATCGGGCACGCCGGAGAGCGTCGGCTTGTCGCCGCGGTTCAGCGCATCGAGGACGCGCTCGAGCTGCGGCTTGGCGATCTGGGTCGGAGGCGGAATGCTCATCGGGACAATCAATCTCAAGGCGTCATTCTCGGGCTTGTCCCGAGAATCTCAGGACCAGAGCCCGCTGGTTTCCGAGATGGTCGGGTCAAGCCCGACCATGACGGCCGTTCAGACATGAATTGGTTTGTCGTGCTGGTGGAAGGCCTTCAGCCGCCGGAAGACGTCGCTGTCGTAATTCTCCGGCACCTGCGCTTCGCCCGTCACCCAGCTCAGCAGGTCGCGGTCGAGCACCTCGATCAGCCGCTCGAACTCGTCGAGCTCGGCATCGCTGAGCCCACCGATCTCGGAATCGGCGAAGCGGCCCATGATCAGGTCCATCTCGCGCATGCCGCGATGCCAGGCGCGGAACAGGATCTTGCGCCGGCGCGGGTCGAGGTCGGCGCTGCTACGGGTCGAGCCACTCATCATCGGCCTCGCAAAATAGAGATAGGGCCGGCCCCGTCGTGGTGCCTGCCTCGGATAGCTATCTGGCTGATTAGCGATATAGCTATGCCCTTTCGCGAAGTCAGCGGCATTCGTGCCGCAGGGCTCGCACTCCTGACATGCCGTGAAGCCATTGCGTCCATCCGTCCTCGATCCGCTCTTCGCCCCGGCCACGGCCCTATCCGGGGTCGGCCCCAAGCTCGCCAAGGCGCTCGACAAGCTCTTGGGCGACGAGACACACGCCGCCCGCGTCATCGACCTGATGTTCCACCTGCCGACCGGCGCGATCGACCGGCGGCCGAGCGAGAGCATCATTGAGGCGCCGATCGGCGAGGTCGCGACCTTCTCGGCGCGGGTCACCGAACATCGTCCTGCCCCGCCGACCAAGGCCAAGGCGCCCTATCGCATTATCGTCGAGGACGAGACCGGCGACGTGACGCTGGTCTTCTTCCATGCCGATGTCCGTCATCTCCTGCAGACCCTGCCGATCGGCGCCTACCGCATCATCTCGGGCAAGCTCGAGCTCTGGGACGGCATGCGCCAGATGGTGCATCCCGACCGCATCCTCGACCCGAAGCTCGCCGCGACGATGCCGTCGGTCGAGCCGGTTTATGGGCTGACCGAGGGCATTGGCGGCCGCGTCATGGCGCGCATCGCCGCCGGCGCCGCCGAACGCTGTCCAGAATTGCTGGAATGGCAGGACGAGGCTTTCGCTGCCCGTAACGACTTCGTGCCCTTCCGCGATGCCGTCCACGCTCTGCACCACCCGGTCGACCTCAAGGCGGCGACAGGCGAGACGGTCGTGCGCCGGCGCATCGCCTATGACGAATTGCTGGCGAGCCAGATCGCGCTCGCCCTCGTGCGCCGTCAGCAGAAGAAGGCGGCGGGCCGGGCTACGGCCGGCGATGGCGTCCTGCGCCGCGCCATCGAGACCGCCCTGCCCTTCACACTGACCGACGGCCAGCGCAAGGCGATCGCCGACATCCATGACGACATGGAAAAGCCAGAACGCATGCTGCGCCTGCTCCAGGGCGATGTCGGCTCGGGCAAGACCGTGGTGGCGCTGATGGCGATGGCAGCCGCAGCCGAGGCCAACAGGCAATCGGTGCTGATGGCGCCGACCGAAATCCTCGCCCGCCAGCACGCCGAGCGCCTGGCGCCTCTCGCCGACAAGGCCGGGCTCAAGCTCGCTTTGCTGACCGGCCGCGAGAAGGGCGCCGGCCGCAGGCAGGTACTGGAAGGTTTGGCGAACGGCGAGATCGACATCGTCGTCGGCACCCATGCGCTGTTCCAGGAAGGCGTCGCCTTCCATGATCTGGCGCTCGCCGTCGTCGACGAGCAGCACCGCTTCGGCGTGCACCAGCGCCTGCTGCTCGGCGCCAAGGGCGAGGCGGTCGACATCCTCGTCATGACCGCGACGCCGATCCCGCGCACGCTGGCGTTGACCTGGTTCGGCGACATGGACGTCTCGATCCTCTCCGAGAAACCGGCCGGCCGGAAACCGATCACGACACGGGCGATCTCGCTGGAGCGCTATGACGAAGTCGTCGGCGCGGTCGGGCGGGCGCTGGAGAGCGGCGCGCAAGTCTACTGGGTCTGCCCGCTGGTGCAGGAATCCGACACGCTCGACGTCGCAGCCGCGCAGGAGCGCTTCGAGGCGCTGCAAGCCCTCTTCGGCGACAAGGTCGGGCTGCTGCACGGCCAGATGCCAGGGCGCGACAAGGACGCCGCCATGGCCGCCTTCTCCGGCGGGCAAACGCGCGTGCTGGTCTCGACCACGGTGATCGAGGTCGGCGTCGACGTGCCCAACGCCTCGGTGATGGTGATCGAACATGCCGAGCGCTTCGGCCTCGCCCAGCTCCACCAGTTGCGCGGGCGGATCGGCCGCGGGTCGGCCGCCTCGACCTGCCTGCTGCTCTACAAGGGCCCGCTCGGCCAGGTGGCGGAAGCGCGCCTCACCATCATGCGCGAGAGCGAGGACGGCTTCCGCATCGCCGAGGAGGATCTGCGCCTGCGCGGCGAAGGAGAGGTGCTCGGCACGCGCCAGTCCGGCTCGCCCGACTGGCGCATCGCTCGCCCGGAGATCGACGGCGATCTCTTGGCGGCAGCGCGGGATGACGCCCGCCTGCTGATCGAGCGCGACCCGCAGCTGGAGACCCCGCGCGGGCGGGCGATCCGGACGCTGCTCTATCTGTTCGAGCGCGACGTCGCGATCCGCCTGCTGCGGGCGGGCTGAGGCAAGACTCAGTTCGGATTGCTCGCTGCGGCAGCAGCCGGAATGCGGGCGATCACCTTGAGCTCGAAATCGAAGCCGGCGAGCCAGGTCACACCGACAGCGGTCCAGGTCGGATAGGGCGGCTCGCCAATCTCTTCGGCGCGGATCGCCATCATCCTCTCGAACTGTGCCGGCGGGTCTGTGTGGAAGGAGATGACGTCGATCACGTCATCAAAGCTCGCTCCCGCCGCAGCCAGAACCGCGCGCAGATTGGCGAAAGCCCGCCGGACCTGATCCTCGAACACCGGTTCGGGCGACCCATCCTCGCGGCTGCCGACCTGCCCCGAGATGAAGAGCAAATCGCCATGCCGGACGGCGGCCGAGTACTGATGGAGATCGTAGAGGGCATGTCGGTCGGCGGGGAAAATGGCGTCGCGTTTGGCCATGTCGGTTCCTATCCTGAATGTTCGATGGGTGGGCTTGATGCGATCGGGGCCTGCGCACGCAGTCAGAGCCGCGCGAGCTCGGCTTCGGTGAAGTCGGCAGCGAGCGAGATGTCCTGCTGGCGCTCGAGCTCGATCATGCGATCGCCGAGCGCCTTGCGGATGTTCGCGTAAGCGTCGGCACCGAGCGCCAATCGCTTCGGAAGCGGGCTCTTCTGGTCAGCAAGTGCGATCATCGCGTCGGTCACCCGTTCGGGATCGCCCTTGACGATCCAGGAGCCGCGAACTGCCGCGCGGATCTGGCCGACGGGCGTCTCCTCATAGGCTGCGATCGGATCGGCATGGGCAAGATTGCCGCCGAACTCCGTTCGGGTCGGCCCCGGTTCGACGAGGGTGAACTCGATGCCGAACGGCGCAACCTCCAGCGCCACGGTCTCGACGAAGCCTTCGATACCCCACTTACTCGCGTGATAGAGGCTCAGGCCCGGATAGGCGATCTGGCCGCCCTCGCTCGACACCTGCTGGATGCGTCCGCCGCCCTGCTTGCGCAGATGCGGCAGCGCCGCCTGGATCAGGGTGATTGAGCCGACGAGGTTGGTCGCGATGATGTCGCGGACCTGCTGATCGCTGACCTCTTCGGCCGCGCCGAGCAGGCCATAGCCGGCATTGCTGACGATGATGTCGATCCGACCGAACGCTCCGAACGCCTGGTCGACCGCGGCGCGCACCGAGCCTTGATCCCGAAGGTCGAGTGGGAGAATGCGCAGCCGTTCCGGATAGCGTTCCCGCAACTCTGGAAGCGCATCCTCTCTGCGGCTGGTTCCGACGACCCGGTCGCCGCGCGCCAGAGCCTTCTGCGCCAACAGCCGGCCGAAGCCGGACGATACGCCGGTAATGAGCCAAGTCTTGTCCATGTCCCATGCCTCTCGGTTGGTTACCGATACGAGATAGGGAAGAGGCATTGTTCGGATTAGTCGTTGAAAATCGTACGACCTGATGCAAAATCACCAGCAATGGCTCGTCCCTCGCTCAACGACCTCACGGCTTTCGTCAGCGTCGCAACCCTTCGCAGCTTTCGGCGCGCGGCCGACGAGCTCGGCACGGCGCCCTCGACCTTGAGCCATGCGATGCGGGCGCTTGAGGAACGCATGGGCGTGCGCCTGCTCAACCGCACCACTCGCAGCGTCGCACCGACCGAAGCCGGCTTCGAACTGCTCAGCCGCCTGCAGCCGGCGCTCGCGACGCTGGACGCGGCTCTGGACAGCATCGCCACGTTCCGCGGCGGTGTCGCCGGCAGCGTCCGCATCAACGCACCACGACTGGCTGCCGCATTGCTCGTCCGAGAGGTTCTTCCCGCGATGGCGGAGCGCTTTCCGGACGTCGCCGTCGACCTCGTCGTCGAAGGCAAGCTGATCGACATCGTGGCTGCAGGATTCGACGCCGGGGTGCGCCTCGTCGACTCGATCCCGCGAGACATGGTCGCCGTACCGTTCGGCGGCCTCGTCAGCTTCATCTGCGTCGCATCGCCGGCCTATCTCGATTGCTTCGGTGTGCCGGACACACCCGATGCCCTCCAGCATCACCGCTGCATCGGCCACCGCATGCCGAGCGGCAAATTCTATCGCTGGGAGTTCGAGCGCGCCGGACAGGAGCTGACGGTCGATGCCAGCAGCTCGGTCATTCTCGACGATGAGGAACTCATGGTCGAGGCAGCGACAGGAGGCCTCGGCATCGCCTATGTCGCCAGCCCGGCGGCAGACATGGCCCTAGCGGATGGACGTCTTCGCCAGGTTCTGACTGCCTGGGCGCCCGCTCCCGAGCGGATCGCGATCTATTATCCCGGCCACCGCGCCGTGCCACCGGCGCTGCGGGCCTTCCTCGATGTCGCCAAGGCTGCGCGCTAGAAGCGAGAGCAATCCCGATCAAGCGCGGCTCTGTTGCCTCCGCCATGGTGCCGGCGTTTCGTGAGTGAGCCATGGACCCGATCAAGAAAGCCCTCTGGTGCATCGAAAGCCGCTTCGCCTCCGAGCTCTCGCTCGACGAGATCGCGGAAGTCAGCGGCGTCTCTCGCTTCCATCTCAGCCGCGCCTTCGGCGTGGCGACCGGCCGCTCGGTGATGCGCTATGTGCGCGAGCGCCGGCTCTCGGAAGCGGCGCGCCAGCTCGCCGATGGGGCGCCCGACATCCTCCAGGTCGCGCTCGACTGGGGCTATGGCTCTCACGAGGCCTTCACCCGCGCCTTTCGCGAGCAGTTCGGCATCACGCCGGAGGACCTGCGCTCGAGGCGAGACCTGTCATCCCTTGCTCTCGTGGAGCCTCTGTCCATGCACGCTGCAAATCGCACTCCCCTCGCCGAGCCGCGTATCGTCACCGGCAAGCCCCTGCTGATCGCCGGCTTCAACGGCCATTTCTCGGTCGACAACACGCAAGGCATCCCGCTGCTCTGGCAGAGAATCGTCCCGCATTTCGGCCATATCCCCGGCCAGAAGGGCTATGTCGCCTATGGCGCGAGCTACAACTGCGACGATGTCGGCGCCTTCGACTATATCGCCGGCGCGGAAGTCGCTTCATTCAGCGATCTCCCCGACGAGTTCGCGCGGCTGAGCGTGCCGGAGCAGCTCTGTGCCGTGTTCGAGCACAGCGGCCACATCACCGGCATCAAGCAGACCTATGAGGCGATCTGGCGCGACTGGCTGCCGAAATCCGGCCGTGAACCGGCGATGGGCGTGACACTGGAGCGTATGGACCAGCGCTTCGACGGCGCAACCGGCAACGGCATCGTCGAAATCTGGGTGCCGCTGAAGGTCTGAGCTATTTCGCTGCGTCCGACATCGGCTCGCCGGGCTGGATCAGCCCGGCCGACATGATCAGCTTGGCGCCATCCTCGACCGAGATCGCGACTTCGACGATCTCGCGCCGCGGCAGGTAGAAGAAGAAGCCGGTTGTCGGGTTCGGCGTGCAGGGCAGGAAGACACCGATCTGCTCGTCACCATCGGGCAGCTTGCCGGCGATCTCGGGTGCCGCCTCCTGGGCGATGAAAACGATCGACCACATTCCCGGCTGCGGGAACTGCACCATGCCGACCTTACGGAACGAGGTGCCGGATTGCGAGAAGATCGTCTCGAAGATCTGCTTCACGCCCTTGTAGAGGCCGCGCACCACCGGCATCCGGTTGAGGATCGATTCGCCGGCGCCGATCAGGGTGCGCCCGACCAGGTTCGCGGCGAAGAAACCGATCACCGTCAGGCCGATCAGGGCGATGATCAGGCCGAAGCCGGGCAGCGGGAACGGCAAATGATTCTCGGGCCAGAACTGCGCCGGCACCAGCGGCTTCACCATTCCGTCGACCAGATTGATGAACCACCAGGTCACCGAGGCGGTGATGGCGAGCGGCGCTGCCAGCACGAGACCGGTCAGGAAATAGCGCCTGAGCCTGGTCCCGAAGGTTGGCCGCAGCAGGTCGGGCTGGACGACCAGGCGCGGATCGGGCGTGCGGGCAGTCATAGGCGATCCGGGTCTCCGTCGCTCTTGCGGCCTGACCATATTGCGCCGCACTATCGAACGATAGCCGAGCGCAAGCCGCTGGCCACCCCCGATTCGCCGGGATCGACGAGTTTCGTGTCCGAACCTTCCAGACCGCAACGCCGCTGGCATCGGCCGCTCTATCTTGCGGTCGGCTGGCTCTGCGTGCTGCTTGGCATCATCGGGCTGATCCTGCCGGTGATGCCCGGCACCGTCTTCCTGATCGCAGCGGCCTGGTGCTTCTCGCGCTCCTCGCCGCGCTTCGAAAGCTGGCTGGTCAACCATCCCCGGCTCGGCCCGCAGGTCATGCGCTGGCGGGAAACCGGCGCAATCGCCCGCAGGACGAAATATGTCGCCTGCGGCTCGATGCTGCTGAGCTTCGTCATCGTGGCGGCAACCGATGCGCCGCCGATCGCGCTCTGGCTGAGCGGCGCCGGCCTGATCGCAGCCGGCACTTATGTCGCAAGCCGGCCAGAGCCGGAGGCCGAATAAAACGACGGCTGGACTTTTTGCGTCTTTCCGGGGCAGGCCGCAGGCCTGAGCCCGGAACCCAGAACCGATGCCTTGTCCGGAGAAATCCTACCGGCTCCCGCGCCTTCACCACAACCGACATCGGTTCTGGGTTCCGGGCTCGCCGCTGCGCAGCGCCCCGGAATGACGGCTCACTCCACCGTTACGGATTTCGCCAGATTGCGCGGCTGGTCGACGTCCTTGCCCATGAAGACGGCCGTCTGATAGGCGATCATCTGGATCGGCACCGCGTAGACGATCGGCGCGAACAGCGGATCCATCTCCGGCATGATGATCGTCGCTTCAGGCACGATCCCGGCTTCGGCCGCGCCCTTGGCATCGGTGATCAGGATGATCCGGCCGCCGCGCGCCGCGACCTCCTGCATGTTCGAGGCGGTCTTCTCGAAGAGCGCATCGTGCGGGGCGATGACGATGACCGGCATGTCCTCGTCGATCAGCGCGATCGGGCCATGCTTGAGCTCGCCCGCCGGGTAACCTTCTGCGTGGATGTAGCTGATTTCCTTGAGCTTTAGCGCGCCTTCCAGCGCCAGCGGGAAGGCTGTGCCGCGGCCGAGATAGAGCACGTCGCGCGCCCTGGAGAGCTTGCGGGCGAGCTTCTCGATCTCGGGCTCCAGCGTCAGCGCCTGCGCCATCAGGCCGGGTAGCGCGATCAACTCCTGGACATAACGCGCTTCCTGCTCTGCCGAGAGCGTGCCGCGGGCGCGGGCAGCGGCGATGGCGAGGCCGGCGAGCGCGGTCAATTGGCAAGTGAAAGCCTTGGTCGAGGCGACGCCGATCTCGGGGCCGGCGAGCGTCGGGGCGACGACATCGCTCTCGCGCGCGATCGTCGAGGTCGGCACGTTGACGACCGACATGACGTGCTGGCTTTCCTGGCGGGCATAGCGCAAGCAGGCCAGCGTGTCGGCGGTCTCGCCCGATTGCGAGACGAAGAGCGCGAGCCCGTTGGCAGGCAGCGGCGCCTCGCGATAGCGGAACTCCGAGGCGACATCGATCTCGACCGGCAGGCGGGCCAGCTTCTCGAACCAGTACTTGGCGGTCAGACCGGCATAATAGGCCGTGCCGCAGGCCGAGACAGACAGGCGCGACAGGCTCTTCCAGTCGAACGGCGTCTCGAAAGGCAGCCGCGTCACGCCATTCGCCATGTCGATATAATGCGTCAGCGTATGGCCGACCACTTCCGGCTGCTCGTAGATCTCCTTGGCCATGAAGTGGTGATGGTTGCCCTTCTCCACGAGGAAGGCCCCGGCCGCGACGCGCTGGGCGCGGCGCTCAACCTGCTGGCCGTCGGCATCGTAGAAGGTCGCGCCCTTGCGGTTCAGCACCACCCAGTCGCCCTCGTCGAGATAGGCGATCAGATTGGTGAAAGGCGCCAAAGCCAGCGCGTCCGAGCCAAGATACATCTCGCCGTCGCCGATGCCGACCGCGAGCGGCGAGCCTTTGCGGGCGCCGATCAACAGGTCTTCCTGTCCCTCGAACAGGAAGGCGAGCGCGAAGGCGCCGCGCAAGTGCGGCAGCGACGCTCCGACCGCCGCGACCGGATCCTTGCCGCGGTCGAGCTCGCGGGTGACGAGATGGGCGATGACCTCGGTGTCGGTCTCGCTGGCGAAGACGTGGCCGTCGGCCTCGAGCTCGGCCTTGAGCTCGCGGAAGTTCTCGATGATGCCGTTGTGGACGACCGCCAGCTTCTCGGTGGCGTGCGGATGGGCATTGGTCTCGGTCGGCTTGCCATGCGTCGCCCAGCGGGTGTGGCCGATGCCGATCAGGCCCTCGAGCGGCTCGTTGGAGAGGCGCACTTCGAGATTCTTGAGCTTGCCTTCGGCGCGGCGGCGGCTGAGCCGGCCACCTTCGAGCGTCGCGACGCCGGCTGAATCATAGCCGCGATATTCGAGCCGCCGCAGCGCCTCGACGACCTGGCCGGCGACGGCCTGCTTGCCGAGAATGCCCACGATCCCGCACATGGATGTGCCTCATCCGTTGATATCGATGTGCATCGCAATAGTCCGAGGACACGCGAATGCGAAATCACGTTGAATGTCGAACTGTGAACGAAATGCCTTGCAAATCGCCTATTGCCGGGCTTTTCGGGCCTGGGCGGCAGCCCTGAAGGCCGAAGCCCAGCCCTCGCGCTCCATCTGCCGGCCGCGCGCGACGGCCAGAGCGTCCGGCTTGACGTCGCGGGTGATGACCGAGCCCGAGCCGACATAGGCGCCCGCCCCGATCGTCACCGGCGCGACCAGCGCCGAATTGGAGCCGACGAAGGCACCCTCGCCGATGATGGTCTTCGCCTTGAAGAAGCCGTCATAGTTGCAGGTGATCGTGCCGGCGCCGATATTGGCGTTCGCGCCGATCTCGGCATCGCCGATATAGGTGAGGTGGTTGACCTTGGCGCCCTCGCCGATCGCCGCCGCCTTGATCTCGACGAAGTTGCCGACCCTGGCGCCCTTCGCCAGATCGGCACCCGGCCTCAGCCGTGCATAGGGGCCGATCGAGGCGCTTGGGCCGACGCTCGCCCCTTCGAGATGCGAGAAGGCATGGATGACGGCATTGTCCGCGACCTTGACGCCGGGGCCGAAGACGACATTGGGCTCGATCAGAACGTCGCGGCCGATCACAGTATCATGGCTGAAGAACACGGTTTCGGGCGCGATCAGCGTGGCGCCGGCCAGCATCGCCTCCAGCCGCCTGCGGCGCTGGAAATCGGCCTCGACGGCCGCGAGCTGGGCCCGATCGTTGACCCCCTGCACCTCGGCCTCGGGCGCGACCTGGGCGACCGCCTTCAGACCTTGCGCTCGCGCCACCGCGACGGCATCGGTCAGGTAGTATTCGTTCTGCGCATTGGCGCAGCCGATCGCGTCGAGGATGGCGAGCGCCTTGCTGCCGTCGAGCGCCATCAGCCCGGCATTGCAGAGCGTGATGGCGCGCATCGCCTCGTCGGCGTCCTTGTGCTCGACGATCGCCTGCAACGCGCCATCCTGAGTGACGAAGCGGCCATAGCCGGTCGGGTCGCGCGCCTCGAAGCCGAGCGCGGCAACGCCGACACCGCCATGCAATGCCTTGCGGAGGTCGGCGAAGGTCTCCGGGCGCACCAGCGGCGTATCCGCAAAGGCGACCAGCACATCATCGTGCTTGCCCGCCAGGCTCTCGCGGGCCGCCAGCACCGCATGCGCGGTGCCCTTGCGCTCGCTCTGGACGAAGATCGCGGCGTGCGGAGCGTGCTTCTTGACCTCGGCCGCCACATCGGGACGATCGGGCCCGATCACCACGGCGAGCGCATCGGCGCCGGCAGCCGTCACGGCCGCCAGGACATGGCCGAGCAGCGAGCGGCCGGCCACCTCGTGCAGCACCTTCGGCCTTGCCGATTTCATCCGGGTTCCCTCGCCCGCGGCCAGCACGATGGCGAGACAGGTCCGAGCGGGCTGCATTTCCGTCATGATCGTCCTGTCACATGCTCTTTAACGAGGAAGCGCGGCCACGACCGGCCGTCGTCGCGGGGGCGCAGGCAAATGCCGCACCGGCGGTGGATAGCCGATAGCGAGCGGATTTGGCAAAGCCCAGTAGACGATGCGCCCAGACGCCGGCCTCTGACGAGCCATTTGGCACGGCTTCGTTTTCAGCATGGCATTCCTGCATGCTAGGCGCTCCTTTTTTCGCCTTTGGCCTTGCACTGCGCTTTTCAGCCCCGCGCGAAATGCTCTAGAAGCGCAAGTCGGCAGAGCTTTGCCGACCCAAGTTGGATATCATGTCGAAATCCTTGAATCGCCGTCGATTTTTGAGCCTCGCAGCGACCGGCGCCATCGCGCAGCGGTTTGCCGTCGGCACTGCGGCGGCGCAGGCCCCGACGACATGGGCCGGGCTGGTGCAGTCGGTCATCGCCGAAGGACAACGCTTCGATCCCGCGCTCGTCGTCGAAGCCGCGCGCGTCCTCTCGCGCCGGCCGATGGTGCCATTGGTCGCGACCGACCTGCCGGAAGGCTACGCCACCCTGCCCTACGACCAGTATGTCGGCATCAGGGCGCAGCCCTCGGGCATGATCTGGGCCAGCGAAAATCGCGGCTTCACCGTCGAGCCGCTGCACCGCGGCTATGTCTTCTCGTCGCCAGTCAGCCTGTTCACGGTCGAGGACGAGGTGGTAAGGCGGGTCGCCTTCGACCCCGGCAAGTTCAACTATGGCCGCGTGACGCCGCCGCCGTCAGGGGCCGACCTGCAGTTCTCGGGTTTCCGCGTCTCGGCCGGTCTGGAGCGTCCCTATGAGCTCGCGCTGTTCCAGGGCGCGACCTTCTTCCGTTCGCTGGCTCGCGGCCAGAATTTCGGGGCGCTGGCCCGCGCCTTGATCCTGCGGCCGGGCGAGCAGCGCGGCGAGGAGATTCCGTTCTTCCGCGCCTACTGGATCGAGCGGCCCAGCCCCGCCGCCGGCGTGCTGATCATCCACGCACTGCTCGATTCCGAGAGCGTCACCGGCGCGGTCCGCATGACGCTGCGCCCCGGCGACGTCACCTTCATCGATGTCGAGATGACCCTGTTCGCCCGCGCCAATCTCGACCATGTCGGCTTCGGCTGCGTGATGGGCACCTATCTCTCCGGACCGCAGAGCCGGCGCGGCTTCGACGATCTGCGCCCGGCGGTCCACGAGGTCTCCGGCGTGCAGATGCTCACCGGCAATGGCGAATGGATCTACCGGCCGGTCAGCAACCCGGCCAATCTGCAGGTCTCGTCCTTCCAGGATTCCAATCCGCGCGGCTTCGGCCTGGTCCAGCGCGAGCGCGATCCCAACGCCTTCGTCGACGACGACCAGCGCTTCGAGCTCAGGCCAAGTGTCTGGATGGAGCCGCTCGGCGAGTGGGGGCCAGGCTCGGTCCAGCTGATCGAGATCCCCAGCGAATCCGAGCTCAACGACAACATCATCAGCTATTGGCGCCCGCGCCAGCCGATCGCCGCCGGCAGCGAGACGACGGTTGCCTATCGGCAGGCCTGGTGCTGGCAGCCGCCCGAGCGCCCGCCGCTCGCCACCGCGACGCGCATCCGGCAAGGCCGCGGCTCGCAGGCGCGCCGGCGCCGCTTCCTCGTCGACTTTACCGGCGACAGGCTCGGCGACGCTGCCCTTGTCGCCGCCATCCGCGCCAATGTGACGGCAACGCCGGGCTCGATCCAGAACCTGCGGCTCTGGCCCTATCCGGAGCGACGCACCATGCGCGTTGCCTTCGAGGTCGACCCCGGCAGCGAGACACTTTCGGAACTTCGCCTCGTGCTCGACGCCGGCGGCCAGCCGGTTTCGGAAACCCTGCTCAATCGGTGGACCTGGTGACTGTGGACGTAGCTGCCCGCCCGGCCGAGATCGAGGTCGCGACCGGCTATCCCGCCCCGGTCGAGGCGACGCCGCCCGAGAACCGGCTGGAGATGCCGGTACAATCCTTCCGCAGCTGGAACGCCTCGGAGGGGCGCCAGCGGGCTGTGCCGCAAGCCTGGCGTACGCCCTGGCTCGCCCGGATCTTCGTCTTTGGCGGCGCCTGGGCGCTGACCGCCTACGGCGCCTGGGAGATGTACCATGTCGTGTCGGTCAGCCGCACGACCTTCCTGCAGTACGTGCTGCTCGTTCTCTTCACGGTGAACTTCTCCTGGATCGCGCTCGCCTTCACCAGCGCGATCCTCGGCTTCTGCGCACTGCTCTTCCGGCTGGTGAAGAGCCCGCGCGCCGAGACGCTGGCGCAGAAGACCGTCGTGGTCATGCCGATCTACAACGAATCGACGGCGCGGACCTTTGCGGCCGTGGCGGCGATCCGCGAGTCGATCGAGGCGACGGGCCTAGGCGACCATTTCGACTATTTCATCGTCTCCGACACCACCAATCCCGACATCTGGGTGGCGGAGGAACGCGCTTTCCTCGCCCTGCGCCAGCGGCTCGGACCGGATGCGCGCATCTACTATCGCCACCGGCCGAAGAACCATCACCGCAAGGCCGGCAACATCGCCGACTTCGTCACGCGCTGGGGCGGCCACTACCCCCATATGGTCGTGCTCGACGCCGACAGCCTGATGACCGGCACCTGCATCGTGCGCCTCGCCGCGGCGATGGAGGCCGATCCCGACGCCGGCATCATCCAGTCGCTGCCGCTGATCATCAACCGCAACACCTTCTTCGCGCGCCTGCAGCAGTTCGCGGCGCGGGTCTACGGCCCGGTGATCGCGACCGGCCTGGCGATCTGGTCCGGCCGCGACGGCAATTACTGGGGCCACAACGCGATCATCAGGACAAAGGCCTTCGCCGATCACTGCGGCCTGCCCGACCTCAAGGGCAAGCCGCCCTTCGGCGGCCACGTCCTCAGCCACGACTTCGTCGAGGCGGCGCTGATCCGGCGCGCCGGCTGGTCAGTCTACATGTTGCCCGACCTGACGGGCTCCTATGAGGAGAGCCCGCCCTCGCTGATCGACATCGCGACCCGCGACCGGCGCTGGTGCCAGGGCAATCTCCAGCATTCGCGCGTCATCGGCGCCAAGGGCCTGAAGCTCTCGACCCGCCAGCATTTCGCCACCGGCATGATGGCCTATCTCGCCTCGCCCTTCTGGCTGATGCAGCTGGTGGTCGGCATCCTGATCGTGCTGCAGGTCAACTACGCCAGGCCGGAATATTTCACCGAGGAGTTCAGGCTTTTCCCGGTCTGGCCGCGCTTCGACCCCGAGCGCGCGCTCAACCTGTTCGGGCTGACCATGGCGATCCTCCTGGCGCCGAAGCTGTTCGGCCTGCTGCTGACGCTGTTCGACGGCAAGCTCAGGCGCGCCTGCGGCGGCGGCATCCGCCTCGTCCTCTCGGCGCTGCTCGAGATCCTGTTCTCGGCCTTCTTCGCGCCGATCATGATGGTGATCCAGTCCGGCTCGGTCTTCCAGATCCTGGTCGGCCGCGACACCGGCTGGAATCCGCAGCGCCGCGACGACGGCTCGATCCCGCTCAAGGACATCACCCGCCGACACCGCGCCCATACGCTGCTCGGCCTCGTCGCTGGCCTGTCGGCCTTCATGATCGCGACCTCGCTCTTCGCCTGGATGTCGCCGACGATCGTCGGCTTGCTGCTGGCGATCCCGCTATCCTGGGCCTCGGGCAACCTTGCGCTCGGCCTCTGGCTGAAGCGGCGCGGGCTCTTGATGACGCCGGAGGAAGGCGATCCGCCGGCGATCGCCCTGCGGGCCAACGCGCTCCAGGCCGAGTTCTCGCAAGCCGGATTCGACGACGCCGACGGACTTGCGACGCTCCACGCCGATCCGATGCTGCGCGCGACCCATGAAGCCATGCTGCCCCAGGTCCAGCCGCGCCGGCGCGGCGAGATCGAGCCCGACCGCGCCGTAGCTCAAGCGAAGCTGATCGATGCCGAGACGATTGCCGACGCAGTGATCTGGCTGAAGCCGAAGGAGCGCATGGTCGTGCTGCACGACCGCGCTTTGCTCGGCCTGCTGGCCAATCTGCCCGAAGGGCCGGCCCATGCTGGCGCCGAGGCGCCGGGACGCTGATCGAGCGTCAGCCGAGCTCGAAGACGATCGCGCAGCCAAGCGCCGCACTCGCCGGGACGACGATACGCGCGCCTTCCCGATGGTGAGCGATGCCCCGCTCGGCGAGTCGCGACCGAATCGGCTCGAGCTCGGGAACAGCGACGGCGAAGCCAGCAAAGTGAGGCTGCTCCGACTGGCTCCCGCCGTCGAGCCTGACTGCGGCCGCCTGCGGTGTCAGCACCTCCAGGCGCCCACGCGGCAGCGGCAGGCGCAAGCCCGCCTCCGGTGTCGCGAAGCTCCCGGCGCCAGAGAAGGCGCTGAGGAAAGCCGCCTGCGCAGCCGGCTCCTGCGCCACCTGGAACACGGCGGACAGCCCGCTCGCGCCGTTCTCGTGCTGCTGGAAAGCCGGGTTCCAGAAGTTCTGCGGCTCGTGCTGCTGGCAGACGAAGAAGCCGCACTCGGGTGCCTTCTGATTCTCGGCGAAGGCGAGTGAGAAGGCGACGCGGACCTCGTTGCCATCCGGCCGGCGCGCTTGGCGTTCGAAGAAGAAGGGCTCGAAGTCGCCGATGCCCGCGCTGCGGAAGCTCTCGGCATCGCCTGTCGAATCGCGGCTCTCCAGCACCAGCATCGACATCCCCTCGTCTCGCGCCAGCGCGTCGCGCACGAAGGCGCCAAAGGAGAAATGCCGCGGCGCATGCGGCGGAATCAGCGTGGCGTCGCCGACGGTGATCAATTCGAGGAAGGCGCCGGGGAACTGGACGATCCGGTTCTCGGTCCCCCAGGGATGGCGGTTGCGCGCGCCGACGCGGAAGCCGAGATCGGCATAGAAGGCTCCGGCCGCATCGAGATCGGCGACGCCGATGACGAGATGGTCGAGGCTGCGGGCATTTGTTTCAGGCATGAGGCAGACCGTAGGCGTTGGGCGCTACGGCTCGATGACGTGCGGCACGAAGCGCGAGGTGTTCTTGGTGATCGGAGTCGTATCCTCACGGATGCCGAGCCCGCAAGGCTGCGAAGCCACCAGCCAGGAGCCGAGCACCGGATAATTGCCGTCGAAGTTCGGCAGCATCGCGGTCGCCTGCACGATGAAACCCTCGGCGCCATAGGGCCCGTCATCGCTGTCGCGCACCGCCCCGCCCTCGATCAGCGTCACATTGGCGCCCTCGCGCGAATAGAGCGGCTTGCGGACATGGTTCGCACCCAGCTCCGCGCAGCGCGGATCGTCCTCGAAATAGGCCGGCAGGAGGTTGGGGTGGCCGGGCGCCATCTCCCAGAGATAGGGAAGCAGCCCCTTGCTGGAGACCAGCGCCTTCCAGGGCGGCTCGACGAACTGGCAGCGCGAGCTGGCGAGCGCCGAGGCGTACTGCTCCCGGAACAGCCACTCCCAGGGATAGAGCTTGAACAGCACCTCGATCGGCAGGCTGGCGCCGTCGCAGAAGCGCCCGTCGGCGAGCAGCCCGACCTCCTCGATATAGGTGAAGCGGGCATCGATCCCGGCCTGGCCGGCGCAATCGATCAGATAGTCGACCGTGCCCTTATCCTCGACGCTGCCCTGCACGCAGGTGAAATGCATGCGTTCCGGCGTCGGACTACGCAACTGGCCGAAGGCCGCGATCAGGCGCTCATGCAGCGAGTTGAACTGGTCGCAGCCGCGCGAGACCAGGCCCTGCGCCATCGCCTGCTCGAGCCAGTCCCACTGCACCACGGCCGCCTCGAACAGCGAGGTCGGCGTATCGGCATTGTATTCGAGCAGCTTGGCGGGCCCCTTGCCGTCATAGGCGAGGTCGAGCCGGCCATAGAGATTGCGGTCGCCGCGCTGCCAGCTGTCGCGGATCAGGCTCCACTGCGCCTCCGGGATGGCGAGCCGGCGCAGGATCTGCTCGTCCTTGAGGGCACGCTCGACGAAGGCGAAGCAGAGGCCTTCGATCTCGCCGGTCGGCGCCTCGATGTCCTCCTCGATCTCCTTCAGCGAGAAGGCATAGGCGACGCTCTCGTCCCAATAGGTCTCGCCGTCGAGCGTGTGATAGGCGAAGCCGAGGCGCTCGGCCTCCGCCTGCCAGTTCTTGCGGGGTGCTACGCGAAGCCGCTCCATCGGTCAGGACGAGGAATGAGAGGAGAAGGAACGCGAGGTCGAGCCGAAGCCGCCGCGCGAGGCGACGCTCGGCGTGCTCGCCATGCCGGTCGAGGAGATGTTGCGGGCGACCATCGCCTGGCCGGAGGTCGTCGTATAGGCGCGCGAGCGGCTGCTGCTGCCGCCATAATAGCCGCCACTGGACGATGAAGATGACGAGGACGAGCTCCGGGCGGGCTGCTCGCATTCGGGGCGCCCGGAGCCGGGCTGGCGCGTCCCTGGCGGACAGGCCGCGCTGGTCGGCGGCAGCAATGGCTGCGCCGCGCCACCGCCGGACATGAATTGCCGCGCCAGCATGATCCCCGCCAAGGCCGGAATGAAGACCTGCGCCCCGTTCCAGACGGCGCTCTGGCAGCCGCTGGCGCCGAACTCCTGCTCGCAGGAGGCGCTGCTGGTGAACTTCTTGGCGTCGCGCAGATGGTTGGCGGAGGCCTCGTTGAAGCGCTGCTCGCACTGACTGGAGCCGAGCAGGTTGGCAGCCCGGCACTCGGAGAGATTGCTGTAGACCAGCGAATCGTCGGTCTCGCCGCCGGAGAGCGACCAGTAGGTCGCCACCAACACCACACCTGCCGCGGCGAGCCCGATCTGGGTCGAGCGCTTCATTGCGGCCTCCTACAAGCTCATGCTGGCAGCAGCGAGCGTGCCACTGATCACGGCGATCACGGCCAGCATCGCTGCCGAGGGAATCCGGTCCTCCTCGATCTTGCGCGAGAGGTCGGGGATGACGATACAGGCAAAGCCATAGGCGCCAAGCTGGACGACCATGGCGATCACCGCCCAGATCACCAGGTCGGGAATGCTGGCGGCTTGCTCGATCGCCGTCTCCAGCGGCACCGAGAAGCCGACGAGATTGCCGCCGAAGGCGATCGCAGCGGAAAGATTGCCGCCGCGGATCAGCGCGATCTCGTCATGGTTGGTGAGCCGCATGTAGACCGCGGCAAAACCGGCGATCAGCGCGAACCCGACGCAGAAATACAGAATGAACGCCGGTAACCCGGCCATCGAGATCGTCATGCCGCCGCCCCTTGCATGCCATGATGGTCAAGGAGGTCACTATACGTCAGCGGCGACGGCGCGCCAGACTGTCGCAGGGCGGATGGGAACGGCATTGTGCGCCTCGCCTCCGAAGGGAAGATGCGAGACGCGCCTTGTAACGGTCAGGGCGGCTATCGCCGGGAAGAGGCGATCAGACCAGGCGGCTCTGCACCACCGCCGCCTCGATGAAGCTGGCGAAGAGCGGATGCGGCTCGAACGGCCGCGACTTCAGCTCGGGATGGTACTGCACGCCGATGAACCAGGGGTGGTCGGGATATTCGACCGTCTCCGGCAGCAGCCCGTCGGGCGAGACACCGCTGAAGCGCAGGCCCTTGGCCTCGAGCATCTCGCGATAGCCCATATTGACCTCGTAGCGGTGGCGGTGCCGCTCGGATATCTCGGTCGAGCCGTAGATCTTGGCGATCTTGGTGTCAGCCGAAAGATTCGACTGATAGGCGCCGAGCCGCATCGTGCCGCCGAGATCGCCGCCGGAGAAACGCTGCTCCAGCTCGTTGCCGCGCATCCACTCGGTCATCAGGCCGACGACGGGCTGCTCGGTCGGGCCGAACTCGGTCGAATTGGCGTTCTTGACACCGGCGAGTGAGCGCGCCGCTTCGATCACCGCCATCTGCATGCCGAAGCAGATGCCGAAATAGGGCACCTTGCGCTGCCTGGCGAAGCTCGCCGCCTTGATCTTGCCTTCGGCGCCGCGATGGCCGAAGCCGCCCGGCACCAGGATGCCGTGGACATGCTCGAGGAAGGGCGCCGGGTCCTCCTTCTCGAACACCTCGGACTCGATCCAGTCGAGATTGACCTTGACCCGGTTGGCGATGCCGCCATGGGTCAGCGCCTCGATCAGCGACTTATAGGCGTCCTTCATCCCGGTGTACTTGCCGACGATGGCGATGGTGACCTCGCCTTCCGGGTTCTTGATCCGCTCGGAGATGCGCCGCCAGTTGCTGATGTCGGGGGCGGTCTTGTCGTCCAGGCCAAACGCGGCCAGCACCTCGGTGTCGAGCCCCTCGGCGTGATAGGACAGCGGCACGTCATAGATCGAGGCGACGTCGCGGGCCTCGATCACCGCAGTCTCGCGGACATTGCAGAACAGCGCGAGCTTGCGCCGCTCCTCGACCGGGATCTCGCGATCGGTGCGGCAGAGCAGGATGTCGGGCTGAATGCCGATCGAGCGCAGCTCGGCGACCGAGTGCTGGGTCGGCTTGGTCTTCAGCTCGCCCGCGGTCGGAATATAGGGCAGCAGCGTCAGGTGCACGAAGATGCACTGGCCGCGCGGCAATTGCTGGCCGGTCTGGCGGATGGCCTCCAGGAAGGGCAGGCTCTCGATGTCGCCGACCGTGCCGCCGATCTCGACCAGCACGAAGTCGTAGCCGTCATTGCCGGAGAGGACGAATTCCTTGATGGCGTTGGTGACGTGCGGGATCACCTGGATGGTGGCGCCGAGATAGTCGCCCCGGCGCTCGCGCGTCAGGATGTCCATGTAGATGCGGCCGGTGGTGATGTTGTCGCCCTTGTTGCAGGGCCGGCCGGTGAAGCGCTCGTAATGGCCGAGGTCGAGATCGGTCTCGGCGCCGTCGTCGGTGACGAAGACCTCGCCATGCTGATACGGGCTCATCGTGCCCGGATCGACATTGAGATAGGGGTCGAGCTTGCGCAGGCGGACCTTATAGCCACGCGCCTGCAGGAGAGCAGCCAGAGCCGCCGCCGCCAGGCCTTTGCCGAGCGAGGACACCACGCCGCCGGTGATGAAAACATACCGCGTCATGGGAGGTCACCTTTAACGCTTCGAGTTCGATTCGCTAAGCACATCGATGCAGGTCGTTCCTGCGCCTTGCGCTTGTCCACAAAAGAGAAGGGCCGGTTTCCCGGCCCCTGCCCTTGTCTCGTTCCGGTCACCGCGTCGGTGTGCCCGGCTGCGGCGGCTGTGAACCACCTTGGTTCTGCATCTGCCGGAGCTGGTCGAGCACCCCGCCGGCATTCGGCGCCGAAGGTCCGCTCGGGGCAACCGGCGCGGTCATTCCGGCTGGCGCCGGGGCGCCGTCGATGATCGAGCGCTGCGTACGGCCATGCGTCGCCATCACCGCGAGCGCAATCGAGGTGATGAAGAACAGGCCGGCGAGAATCGCCGTGGCGCGGGTCAGCGCATTGGCCTGGCCGCGGCCGGTCATGAAGCCGCCGACGCCGCCTCCGCCGCCCGAGCCCATGCCGAGCCCGCCTCCCTCCGAACGCTGGAGCAGCACGACGCCGACGAGCGCGATCACGATCAACAAGTGGATGACGATGAGGACGTTCTGCATGGCTCTCGAAATGGGTATGGCGCGGGCGCCTGCCAAGATGGCGGCATCCCGCGGAACGGCGCTGGCCATAGCATGGGCTTTCCGCCCATGCCACCTGCGATTTCAATCTCCCCCGGGATCAGGCGCAGGCGCGCGCGATCGAAAGGAAATCCTCGGCCTTGAGGCTGGCGCCCCCGACGAGCGCGCCATCGACATTGGCAACGTTCATCAGCTCAGCCGCGTTGCTCGGTTTGACCGAGCCGCCATAGAGCAGCCTGACGCCGGCGGCAGTCGCCTTACCAAGGATGCGCCCGAGCTCAACCCGGATCGCTTCGTGCATCTCGGCAACATCCGCCACTGTCGGCGTCAGGCCGGTGCCGATCGCCCATACCGGCTCATAGGCGACGACCAGCGAGGCTGCCGTCACACCCTCGGGCACGGAACCGCGCAGCTGCTTCTTCACGATCGCCAGCGCCTTGCCGGCCTCGCGCTCGTCCTTGGTTTCGCCAACGCAGACGATCGGCGTCAGCCCTGCCGCCAGCGCCGCCTCGGCCTTGGCCTTCACCTGCGCATTGCTTTCGCCATGCAGGGTCCGGCGCTCGGAATGCCCGACGATCGCATAGCTCGCGCCGGCATCGACCAGCATCGGCGCCGAGACCTCGCCGGTATAGGCGCCGCTGGCGTGAGCGCTGCAATCCTGCCCGCCAGTCGCGATGCGCGAGCCGATCAGCGAAGCCGTCAGCGTGAACAGCAGCGTCGCGGGCGGGCAGATGGCAAGGTCGACGGCCCGCCGCAGCGTGGCGTCATGGCCCTTGGCAACCTCGGCTGCGATGGCGAGGTCCGCCTTCAGCCCGTTCATCTTCCAGTTGCCCGCCACCAGCGGCTTGATCGTTCGCGTCACGGCTGCTCTCCAAATCTTGTTCCTTGCGCTCTAGCAACGCCGTCACATGATCGCAATCGAGGCCAGTCGCAGCGATTGCCGGAAGGCGCCGCTCTTCCTATAAGCGGCGCGCAGCGGCACAGCCGCGAGAGAATTGGGAAGACCGGACCATGATGATGCAGGGCCTGCGCAAGGCGGGACAGAGCCTGATCGGCAGGATCGTCGTCGCGATCATGTTCGGCTTCCTGATCATCTCCTTCGCGGTCTGGGGCATCGGCGACATCTTCCGCGGCTATGGCCGCAACGCCGTCGCCGTCGTCGGCAAGACCGAAATCGGCCTCGAGCAGGTGCGCACGGCCTATCAGAACGAGATCCAGCAGTTGCAGCGCCAGCAGCGCCGCCAGATCAGCCCCGATCTGGCCCGGGCGCTCGGCCTCGACCAGCGCGTGCTCTCGCGCCTCGTCACCGACGCGACGTTGGACCAGACGGCCGCGAAGATGGGTCTCGCCGTCTCCGACGAGACCGTGCGCAACATCCTCTTCACCGACCCGAACATGAAGAACGCCGCCGGCCAGTTCGACCCGGCCCGCTTCAACGAGCTGCTCCGTGCCATTGGCATGAACGAGCAGCAATTCGTGCGTGAGCAGCGCGCCGTTACGATGCGCCAGGAAATCGCCGAGATGGTCGTCGGCGCGGTCACAGCCCCAGTCGCGCTGCAGGAGCTCGGCCATCGCCTGCGCCATGAGCAGCGCGAGATCGCCTATATCACCCTGCCCGAGAGCGCCGCCGGCGAGATCCCGGCGCCGAGCGCCGAGGTGCTGCGCAAGTATTTCGATGAGCGCAAGGCCGCCTTCCGCGCGCCCGAGTACCGTACCGCCAATGTGCTGGTCCTGACGGCGGCCAGCCTTGCCGACCCGAGCAAGGTCAGCGATGCCGACGCCCGCGCCCGCTACGAGCAGGTGAAGGCCCAGCGCTTCGGCTCGGCCGAGCGCCGCACTGTCCAGCAGATCGGCTTCCCCTCGATGGAGGAGGCCAAAGCGGCCAAGGCGAAGATCGACGCCGGCGAGACCTTCGAGGCGGTCGGCGCCAGCCGCAATGTCGCCGAGGCCGATCTGACGCTCGGCACCTTCACCCGCGAAGGCCTGTTCGATCCGGCCGTGCGCGATGCCGCCTTCGCTTTGGCGCAGGGCGCGGTCAGCGAGCCCGTGCAGGGCGGCTTCGGCGTCGTGCTGCTGCGCGTCCCGGCGATCGAGGCGGCCCGGCTGAAGAGCTTCGAGGAGGTCGCCGACGAGGTCCGCCGCGATGTCGCGACGAGCCGCGCCGCCGAGCAGCTCACTGACCTGCACGACAAGGTCGAGGACCAGCGCGCGTCGGCCAAGCCGCTGCCGGAGATCGCCAAGGAGTTCAATCTCGCCTTGCGCAACTTCGGCCCGGCCGATGCCAGCCTCGGCAAGGCCGACGGCACGCAGGAGACCTCCCTCCCTGGCGGCGACACGACGCTGCAAGCGCTGTTCCGCTCCGATATCGGCGTCGACAACGAAGCCGTGCGCCTGCCCAACAATGGCGGCTATGTCTGGTACGACGTGACCAAGATCGATCCGCCGCGCGAGCGCGGCTTCGATGAGGTCAAGGCCGAGGTCGAGAAGCAATGGCGCTCCGACGAGGTCGCCTCGCGCCTCTCGACCCAGGCCCGCGAGATCGTGCAGAAGCTCGACGCCGGCGAGAAATTCGACGCGCTCGCCTTCGCGCAGGGGCTCGCCTTCGAGGACGCGACGCTCGGCCGCCAGGACCAGAGCGACGCCCTGCCGCGCAATGTCGTCTCGCTGGTCTTCGGCACGCCGGCCGGCAAGGCGGGCTCGGCTGCGGTCGAGAACACCGGCCGCGTCGTCTTCCAGGTCAAGTCGGCGACGGTCAGCCCCTATGCCCGCACCACCGAGGATGCCGAGAACTTCGTGCGGCTGCTGACGTCGAGCATCAGCGAGGACCTCCTCGCCCAATATGTCGGCAAGCTGCAGAACGATCTCGGTGTCCAGCTCAACCAGGCGGCGTTGCGTAACGCCACCGGCGGCCAGAACTGAAGCAGGACGCATGGATCCGGCCGCCGATTTCGCCCGCTTCGCCGCCGCCTACGCGGCCGGCGAGCCGCAATTGCTGACGCTCTCGCTGGTCGGCGATTGCGAGACGCCGGTCGCCGCCTTCCTGAAACTGCGCCACGCCTATAAGGGACCGGCGTTCCTGCTCGAATCCGTCGAGGGCGGCGCCGTGCGCGGCCGCTATTCGATGATCGGGCTCGACCCCGACCTGATCTGGCGCTGCCATCGCGGGCAGGCTTCGCTTCGCCGCCTCGCGCAGGATGAGGATTTCGTCGCCGATCCGCGCCCGGCCTTCGAGTCGCTGCGCGCCTTGCTCGCCGAGAGCTCCATCCCCGATCGCGACGGCCTGCCGCCTATGGCCGCCGGCGTCTTCGGCTATCTCGGCTATGACATGGTGCGCCTGATGGAGCGCCTGCCGGACGCGAAAGCCACCGGTCCGGGCGTGCCCGACGCCATCCTGACGCGGCCGACGCTGATGGTGGTGTTCGATTCGATCCGCGACGAGATCACGGTGGTGACGCCAGTGCGCCCGCTGGCGAACGTCCCGGCTCGCGCGGCGCATGAACGGGCGCAGGAGCGCCTCGATGCGGTGGTACGGGCCCTCGAAGGCTCCCTGCCCGACGAAGCCGGCATCGACATCTCGGCGATCCCCCACCCGGAATCGACCTCGAACACCAGCGAGGCCGAATTCCACGCCATGGTGGCGCGGGCGCAGGAATATGTCCGCGCCGGCGACATCTTCCAGGTCGTGCTCTCGCAGCGCTTCGAGGCGCCGTTCGAATTGCCGCCCTTCGCGCTCTATCGTGCGCTGCGGCGGGTCAATCCGGCGCCCTTCCTCTGCTATCTCGATTTCGAAGCCTTCCAGATCGTCTGCTCCAGCCCGGAGATCCTGGTCCGGCTGCGCGACGGCAAGGTCACGATCCGGCCGATCGCCGGCACGCGACCACGCGGGGCGACGCCGGCGGCCGACGAAGCCCTCGCCGACGAATTGCTGGCCGACCCCAAGGAACGGGCCGAGCACCTGATGCTGCTCGACCTCGGTCGCAACGATGTCGGCCGGGTCGCGGAGATCGGCAGCGTCAACGTCACCGATTCCTTCTTCATCGAGCGCTACAGCCAAGTGATGCACATCGTCTCGAACGTCGAGGGACGCATCTCCGGCGAGCACGATGCTCTGTCGGCGCTCGCCGCCGGCTTCCCGGCAGGCACCGTCTCCGGCGCACCGAAGGTGCGCGCCATGGAGATCATCGACGAGCTGGAGAAGGACGGACGCGGCGCCTATGGCGGCTGCATCGGCTATTTCGGCGCCAATGGCGAGATGGACACCTGCATCGTCCTGCGCACAGCCGTCGTCCAGGATGGCCGCATGCAGGTCCAGGCCGGCGCCGGCATCGTCTACGATTCGAACCCCGCCTCCGAGCAACTCGAGTGCATCAACAAGGCCAAGGCCCTGTTCAAGGCCGCCGAGGAAGCCGTTCGCTTCGCCGCGCGCAGCCGGCGAGGACAGTGATCCGGTAGCAATAGCCTGCATACGCACACCCCGAAGACGCATGTCCGCTGACTTGCGCGGGGTGTTTTGGCCCGCGCATATTGCCGGTAGTCGAGATCGCCGCTCACTAGCCTCAAGGTTGTCGTGGGTGGCCACTCAGCAATCACAACCGGCCCTGCCCGCTGGCGCGGATGCCTGAAGCGGGCTGACAGGGCCGGGCAACAAGACGGAGGAAACCATGCGTTTGCGCGCAACCATGATCGGCAGCGGTCTTGCCCTGGCGCTTCTGGCCGGCACGGCCGCCATCGCCCAGCAGGCCCAGAAGGTGACGGTCGCCGTCACCGCCATCGTCGAGCACCCGGCGCTCGATGCCGCCCGCGACGGCGTCAAGAAGGCGCTGGAGGAGGCCGGCTACAAGGACGGCACCAACCTCACCGTCCGCTATGAATCGGCGCAAGGGTCCCCGGCGACGGCGGCACAGATCGCCCAGAAATTCGCCGGCGAGAACCCGAACGTGATCGTCGCGATCGCGACCCCCTCGGCCCAGGCCATGGTGACGGCGACGCAGACGATCCCGGTGGTCTTCACCGCCGTGACCGACCCGGTCGCCGCCCAGATCGTCAAGGATAGGCAGGCGCCGGGCGGCAACGTCACCGGCATCTCCGACTTCTCGCCGCTGGAAGCCCAGTTCGACCTGATCAAGGAGTTGGTGCCGTCTGCCAAGAAGATCGGCGTCGTCTACAATCCCGGCGAGGCCAACAGCGTCGCGCTGCTCAACGCCGTCAAGGCGCTGGCTCCGGCCCGCAGCCTGCAGATCGTCGAGGCCTCGGCCGGCCGCACCGCCGATGTCTCCGGCGCGGCGCAAAATTTGGTCGGAAAGGTCGACGCGATCTACCTGCCAACCGACAACACCATCATCTCGGCGCTCGGCACGGTTCTGAACGTTGGCGCCGACAACAAGCTGCCGGTCTTCACCGGCGACACCGAGTCGGTCCAGAAAGGCTCGGTCGCCTCGATCGGCTTCGACTATTTCCAGGTCGGCGTCGAGACCGGCGCGGTGGTCGTGCGCGTCCTCAAGGGCGAGAAGCCCGGCGCCATCCCGGTCAAGAACGCCAGTGGCAGCAATCTGGTCATCAACGCCAAGGCGGCCGCCGCCATGGGCGTCACGATCCCGGCCGCCGTGCAGGCCCGCGCCAAGCAGGTGATCAACTGATCTGACGAGCGGCGGCGTTCCCACGCCGCCGCTTCCGGCCGCCTACCCATTCCAGAACAGAACAAGCAGGGCGACCGATGAGTCTCATCGCCACCCTGGGCGCCATCGAGATCGGACTGGTGTTCGCTCTCGTGGCACTCGGCGTCTACATCACCTTTCGCGTCCTCGACTTCCCCGACCTGACCGTCGACGGCACCTTGCCGCTCGGCGCCGCCGTCGCGGCGGCGATGATCGCCGGCGGCGTCAATCCGGTCTTCGCCACGCTGGCGGCGATCGTCGCCGGTTGCCTCGCCGGCACGGTTACCGCCTGGCTCAATATCCGCTTTTCGATCCTGCATCTGCTCGCCGGCATCCTGACGATGACGGCGCTGTTCTCGATCAATCTGCGGGTGATGGGCGTGCCCAACATACCCTTGATGAACCGGCCGACGGTGATCGACTTCTTCACCTGGCTCAACCCTTTCATCGCTGCCATGGGGCTGCCAGCCCGCCCGACCCTGCGCGTGCTCGCGCTGCTGATCATCGTCACTGTGATCGCCGCGTTGCTCGCCCGCTTCCTCAAGACCGAGTTCGGGCTCGCCATGCGTGCGACCGGCGCCAATCCGCGCATGGCGCGGGCGCAGGGCATCCGCACCGACATGTACATCTATGTCGGCGTCGCCCTCTCCAACGGCCTCGTCGCCCTGGCCGGCGCCCTGTTCGCGCAAACGGCCGGCTTCGCCGATGTCAGCATCGGCACCGGCACCATCATCGCCGGCCTTGCCGCCGTCATCCTCGGCGAGACGATCTTCCGCACGAAGTCGATCGTCATCGCGGTGTTCTCCTGCCTGATCGGCGCGATCGCCTATCGCCTCGCCATCGCGCTCGCCCTGAACGCCGGCTGGCTAGGCCTGCGCGCCTCCGACCTCAACCTGGTCACGGCGGTGCTGGTCGGCATCGCCCTGATGCTGCCTGGTGTCGCCAATCCGCTGCGCAGCCTGTTCAAGCGGAGCGCGCCATGATCAGCGTCCGGGATGTCCATGTCACCTTCGGGCGCGGCACGCCGCTGGAGAACCGGGCGCTGCGCGGGCTCGATCTCACCGTACCCGATGGCGAGTTCATCACCGTCATCGGCTCGAACGGCGCCGGCAAGTCGACGCTGCTCAACGTCCTCAGCGGCGATGCCCGGGCCGAGCGCGGCACGGTCGAGGTCGACGGCATCGACGTGACCCGCTGGCCGACGCCTAAGCGCGCCGGCCTGATCGCCCGCGTCTTCCAGGACCCGATGGCCGGCACCTGCGAACGCCTGACGATCGAGGAGAACATGGCGCTGGCCCAGGCGCGCGGCCGCGCCCGTGGCCTTGGCGCAGCGCTCGACCGCCCGCGCCGGTCCCTGTTTCGCGACAAGCTGGCGGTGCTCGGCCTCGGCCTGGAGAATCGTCTCAGCGATTCGATGGGCCTGCTATCGGGCGGTCAGCGCCAGGCCGTCAGCTTGCTGATGTCGACGCTGGCGGGTACCAAGACCCTCCTGCTCGACGAGCACACCGCCGCGCTCGATCCGCGCACCGCCGCCTTCGTGCTCGACCTCACCCGGCGCATCGTCGAGGAACAGAAGCTGACCGCGCTGATGGTCACCCATTCGATGCGCGACGCGCTCGACCATGGCAGCCGTACCGTGATGCTGCACGAGGGCAAGGTCGTCTTCGACATCGCCGGCGAGCGCCGCAAGGCGATGGACGTGCCGGACCTCTTGCGCCTGTTCAAGCAGGTTCGTGGCGAGGAACTCTCGGACGACAGCCTGCTGCTGAGCTGAGGTTTCGGGCTGTCAGGCTCGAATCTTCACGTTCCGCGCCAGGAAATCGATGAAGGCACGCATCCGCGCCGGCACGAAGCCGCCCTGCCCGAGATAGACGGCGTGGATGACCTCGATGTCGCCGGGGTTGAAGTCGTCGAGCACCGTGACGAGCCGGCCAGCAGCGATCTCGGCCTCGACATGGAAGCGCCCGAGCCGGGCGAGCCCGATGCCGGCGACGGCGAGCTGGCGCGCGATCTCGCCATCGCCGACCTGCGTGTTGCCGACCGCGGCGATCGAGATCAGCGCGCCGTCGACGCGGAAGGGCCAGCCCTCGACCGAGCGGGCGAAGTTGAAGCCGATCAGGTTATGCTTCACCAGATCGGCCGGCGCCTTCGGCTCGCCATGGCGGGCGAGATAATCCGGCGACGCGACCACGGCGACGGCGCTTTCGCCGATCTTGCGTGCCATCAATTGGTTGCCGCGCAAGGGACCGGGCGCGACTCGGATCGCGATATCCGCCCGCTCCTCGATCAGGTCGACAACCTGATCGGTGAAGACGAGGTCGATCGAGAGCTCGGGGTGCTCTGCCAGGAAGGCCGGCACCAGCGGCAGCAGAACTTGGTTGCCGAAGGCGACATTGGCGTTGACCCGCACCCGCCCGCGCGGCGCCCGTCCCGCTGCCGCCTCGCATTCCGCCTCGGCGATGTCGGAGAGGATGGTGATACAGCGCTGGTGGAACGCCTGCCCTTCCGCCGTCAATTGCAGCTTGCGCGTCGAGCGATTGACCAGCCTCGCGCCGAGCCGGCCCTCCAGCCGCGTCACCAGCTTGCTGACGGCAGACGGCGTCATGCCGAAGAGCTTGGCGGCAGCGGAGAAGCCGCCGCGCTCGACCACGGCCGCGAACACTTCCATCTCGCCGGAGCGGTTGCTGAGCAGAGCTGCCATGATGAACTCAAGTCACAAGTGATGTTACTTCCGGCATCCTAGTTCAAACCACTGCGTTGCACCATCTGGCTGGGACCCGTTCCCATGCGGGCACGTTCCGCAAAAGTGGAGACCACCTTTGCGATCAGAACATGCCCCAACCCTTTGATGAGAGACGGATTCAGCTCTCTGATGGAAGCGCGGGGCGCTCCCATCAGAGAGCATCCGGCTCTAGCGCGGAGCCTCCCATGCCCATTGCCGTCTATGCTCTCACCGCCGGTGCCTTCGGCATCGGCACCACCGAATTCGTGATCATGGGCCTGCTATTGCAGGTTGCCGGCGACCTGCAGGTCTCGGTCGCGATGGCCGGCCTGCTCATCTCCGGCTATGCGCTCGGCGTCTTTGTCGGCGCGCCGGTGCTGACGCTGGCCACGCGCAAGCTGCCGCGCAAGCAGGTGCTGATCCTGCTGATGGCGATCTTCACCCTCGGCAACATCGCCTGTGCGCTCGCCCCGAGCTACAGCCTGCTGATGGCGGCGCGCATCGTCACCTCGCTGGCGCATGGCACCTTCTTTGGCGTCGGCTCGGTCGTCGCGACCAGTCTCGTGCCCGAGGACAAGAAGGCCTCGGCCATCGCCGTGATGTTTACCGGCCTCACCATCGCGACCTTGCTCGGCGTGCCCGCCGGCGCGTGGCTCGGCCTAAACTTCGGCTGGCGCGCCACCTTCTGGACCATCGCTGTGATCGGCGTCATCGCCATGCTGGTGCTCGCCCGCCTGGTTCCGGCCGACAAGGGCAAGGTCGAGGTCGCGCCGCTGCGCCAGGAACTCGCGACCCTCGCCGACCCGCAGGTCCTGCTCGGCCTCGCCATGACCGTGCTCGGCTTCGGCGGCGTCTTCGCGGTCTTCACCTATATCCAGCCGATCCTGGTCGAGATCACCGGCTTCTCGCAGGAGGCGGTCTCGCCGATCCTGCTGCTCTTCGGCCTCGGCCTGATCATCGGCAACATGCTGGGCGGCAAGTTCGCCGACCGCAACCTGCCGGTCGCCTTGCTCGCGACCACTGCGACGCTCGCCATCGTGCTCTTCGCCATGACGGCAGCGCTGCGCTCGCCCATCGCTGTGACGATCTTCGTCGGCCTGATCGGCGCCGCCGCCTTCGCCACAGTCGCACCCTTGCAGATGCGCGTGCTCGACAAGGCCGGCCCGGCTGGGCGTAATCTCGCCTCCAGCCTCAACATCGCCGCCTTCAATCTCGGCAATGCCTTCGGCGCCTGGCTCGGCGGCGTCACCATCGAGCACGGGCCGGGGCTGGCGGCCGTGACCTGGGTCGCCGCTTTGGTGCCGCTGGCGAGCCTGGTGCTGGCCGTGATCAGCCTGCGTCTCGACAAGCGCGAGCGGGTGGGGCTGCAAACTGCCCCCGCCTCCTGTCAGTAACCAGCATTATCAAAAGCTTCGCAGAAGGAATTCCACCATGGACTACAGATATCTCGGCCGCTCCGGCCTCAAGGTCCCGGCTCTCAGTTTCGGCGCCGGCACCTTCGGCGGCCAGGGCCCGCTCTTCAGCGCCTGGGGCACCAGCGACGCCAAGGAGGCGACCCGCCTCGTCGACATCTGCCTCGAGGCCGGTCTCAATCTGTTCGACACCGCCGACGTCTATTCGAACGGCGCCTCCGAGGAGATCCTCGGCGCGGCGATCAAGGGCCGGCGCGACAAGGTCCTGATCTCGACCAAGATGACGCTGCCGATGGGCGACGGTCCCAATGATGCCGGCTCCTCGCGCAGCCGGCTGATCGACGGCACCGAGGCCGCGCTGCGCCGGCTCGGCAGCGATCATATCGACCTGCTCCAGCTCCATGCCTTCGACGCCTTCACGCCGATCGAGGAGGTGCTGTCGACGCTCGATGCGCTCGTCCGCGCCGGCAAGATCCGCCAGGTCGGCGTCTCCAACTTCGCCGGCTGGCAGTTGATGAAGTCGCTCGCCCTCGCCGAGAAGCACGGCTTCCCGCGTTATGTCGCGCATCAGGTCTATTATTCGCTGGTCGGCCGCGACTACGAGTTCGACCTGATGCCACTCGGCCTCGACCAGGGCGTCGGCGCCCTGGTCTGGAGCCCGCTCGGCTGGGGCCGCCTCACCGGCAAGATCCGCCGCGGCCAGCCCTTGCCCGAAGGCAGCCGCCTGCACCAGACCGCCGATTTCGGCCCGCCGGTCGACGACGAGAAGCTCTATGCCATCGTCGACGTGCTCGACGCACTCGCCAAGGAGACCGGCAAGACGGTTCCGCAGATTGCGATCAACTGGCTGCTGCAGCGCCCGACCGTCGCCTCCGTGATCATCGGCGCCCGCAACGAGACGCAATTGCGCGATAATCTCGGTTCTGTCGGCTGGGCTCTGACGCCGGAGCAGATCGCGAGACTCGACAAGGCGAGCGCAACGGTGCCGCCCTACCCGGCCTTCCCCTATCATCGTCAGGAGGGCTTCGCCCGGCTCAACCCGCCGGTCGTCTAGGTCTCCAAACCCTTCCTGGTCATCCCGGGTCGGGCTACGCCCGCCCGGGATGACTTGGTTTGAACGCAGCTTGATTTTTTTCGCGCCGCCTTGTCGGCTGCCGGCCCGGCCGAACGTCCTTGGCCTGAACCGGAGCGCCGCGCATGCACTACGCCATCCTTTGCTATCATTCCGAGGAGGTCGTCACGGCCTGGACGAAGGAGCAGAACGAGGAGGTCATGGGCCGCCTCGAAAAGGTCCGCCAGCGCATCGCCAAGGAAGGCAAGCTCGGCCCGGTCGCGCGCCTGCTGCCGACCACGGCAGCGACGACCCTGCGCAAGGACCGCGACCCGCCGCTGATCATCGATGGCCCCTTCGCCGAGACCAAGGAGCAGTTCCTCGGCTTCTACATTGTCGACGTCGCCGATCTGGACGAGGCGCTCGGTATCGCGCGCGAGCTCGGCGAGGCCAATCCGGGCGGCGCCTTCGAGATCCGTCCGCTCGCCGTCTACTATCCGGCCGGAGTCTGATCATGGCGGAGATCGCCTGGATCCATGCGGCGCTGACCTCGGCGCGCCCTCAGGCGATCAGCGCTTTGCTGCGCTATTTCCGCGATCTCGACATTGCCGAGGAGGCCTATCAGGAGGCCTGTCTCCGGGCGCTGCGGACCTGGCCGCAGAACGGCCCGCCGCGCGATCCCGCCGCCTGGCTGATCTTCGTCGGCCGCAATGTCGCGCTCGACCAGGTCAGGCGGCAGAAGAAGCAGGAAGCTCTGCCCGACGAAGACAGGCTCTCCGATCTCGGTGACGCCGAGAGCGAGGTCGCCGAGCGGCTCGACGGCGATCATTACCGCGACGACATCCTGCGCCTGCTGTTCATCTGCTGCCACCCCGATCTGCCATCGACGCAGCAGGTCGCGCTCGCTTTGCGCATCGTCTCGGGCCTCAGCGTCAAGCAGATCGCCCGCGCCTTCCTCGTCGGCGAGAGCGCGATGGAGCAGCGCATCACCCGCGCCAAGGCGCGGGTCGCCGCAGCCCATATACCCTTCGAGACACCCGGCCCGATCGAGCGCGCCGAGCGCCTCGCCGCGGTCGCGGCGATGCTCTACCTCGTCTTCAACGAAGGCTATTCCGCCAGCGGCGCCGAGGCCGACCGCCGCCGCCCCTTCAGCGAGGAGGCGATCCGGCTGATGAGGCTGCTGCTGCGACTGTTCCCGACCGAGCCGGAAATCATGGGGTTGCTGGCGCTGATGCTGCTGCAGCACGCCCGCGCCCCGGCCAGACTCGACGCCGACGGCCAGATCGTCCTGCTCGACGATCAGGACCGGAAGCTCTGGGACCGCGAGATGATCGCGGAAGGGCTTGCTCTGGTCGACAAGGCGATGCGCCATCGCCGGCCCGGTCCCTACCAGATCCAGGCAGGAATCGCTGGCGTCCACAGCCGCGCAGCGCGGGCGGACGAGACCGACTGGGCCCAGATCGACATCCTCTACGCCACGCTGGAGCATATCCAGCCCTCGCCGGTGATCACGCTCAACCGCGCCGTCGCCGTCGCCAAGCTGCGTGGGCCTGAAGCTGCGCTCGCCATGGTCGAGCCGCTGGAGCAGCAGCTCTCCGGCTATTTCTACTTCTTCGGCTTCAAGGGCTGGCTGCTGATGCAGCTCGGCCGCGATCGCGAGGCGCGTACCATCTTCGACCGCGCCATCGCGCTCGCTGGCTCGGCCAGCGAAGCCGCCCATATCCGCCAGCATATCGACCGGCTGATGCGCGAGAGCGGGCAAGTTGCGGCCGGCTGAGGCCTGAGACCGAGCATCGCTGAAATTTTTTGAGGTGCCGTGTCGGCACCGCGCTTGCCCGTTCGTCCTTGCTTTAAAGGGGCGACGAGCGAATGGCGTCGGCTGAATAAGTCCGCGCCCAGAAACTCGTCGATGACAACAGCTTGCTTCGAAATCCTCAGTTCAAGGATCGGAAGCGGCCATTGCAGCGAGGAGACCGACCATGACGCAGACCACCGTCAGCAAGGAAGACTGGATCGCCGCCCGCAAGGCCCTGCTCGTCAAGGAGAAGGAACTGACACGGCGGCGCGATGCGATCGCCGCCGAGCGCCGCGCCTTGCCGCGCATCCGGATCGAGAAGGAATACGTTTTCGACACGCCGGCTGGAAAGCAGACGCTCGCCGACCTGTTCCGAGGTCGCAGCCAGCTCATCGTCAAGCATTTCATGCTCGCGCCCGGCCAGATCGAGGGCTGCGTCGGCTGTTCCTTCGAGGCCGATCATGTCGAGGGAGTGCTGCAGCATCTCGAACGCCACGACGTTGCCTATGTCGCGGTAGCGCGTGCGCCGCTCGCCGAGATCGAAGCCTACAAGACCCGCATGGGCTGGCGCTTCCACTGGGTCTCGTCCCATGGCAGCGACTTCAACTACGACTTCGACGTCTCCTACACGCCGGAACAGCTCGCCAACGCCTTCTACAATTTCGAGACGATCGCCTCGCCGCTGGAGGACCTCTCCGGCCATACCGTCTTCGAGAAGGGTGCCGACGGGACGATCTACCAGACCTATTCGACCTTCGGTCGCGGCGCCGAGGAGGTGCTCGGCACCTATATGTACCTCGACCTGACGCCGAAGGGCCGCAACGAGACCGGCCCTGCGGGCAACCTGACCGACTGGGTCCGCCCGCACGACCGCTACGACACCCCCGGCAAGACCGACATGACCGGCCGCTGGCGCGAGGAGCCGGCCGCGTCCTGCTGCCACGCTCCGGCGGCGGGCTGAGGGGCGAGCGCGGCTCTAGACCGATCCGCTATCCATGCTCTCCAGGCTGAGCGCGAGTTTGCGCAGCAGCACCGCCAATTCCTCCTGCTCGCGCGCGTCGAGGCCCGCGAGCAGGCGCTTCTCCAGCGCCATATCCTCGCGAAACGTCGCCTCGGCCTTGGCGCGGCCGGCCTCGGTCAGTTCGACCAGGAGGCTGCGCTTGTCCTCCGCCGCCTCCCGCCGCTGGATCAACCCAGCCGCCTCCAGGCGATTGAGGCGAGCCGTGAGCCCGCCTGAGGAGATCATCAATGTGCGGTAGAGCTCGGTCGGCGTCAGTCGCCACGGGGCTCCGGATCGTCGCAGCGTCGAGATCACGTCGAACTCGCCGGCATCGAGACCATGGCGGGCAAAGACGGCCTCGATTCCCGGCCGTAGCCGCAATGTGATCCGGCGCGCCCGGCCGATCACCGCCATGGGCGACGTATCCAGCTCCGGCAGCTCATGCTGCCATTGCCCGCGCAGCCGGTCGATATGATCGCCGCCCTGCTCCGTCTTGTCGCTCATCCCGGCCTCCGCTGATCCGACAGACGGCATGATGTAGGTATCTTGACATCGAGACAATATCGGATTTATCTTTCTATCAAGATAAATTGCAAAATGGCGGCGCGAAAAAAAATTCACTCACCCTGTCGGAACGTCCGGAGCGCCAACGTCCTCGTGGCAGATCACCGGATACGCCGGCCCCGAACCTCAGACGAAACCCTGCTCACCCGACCCCGGAGCTCGACAATGTCCCAAGCAGCAGAAGCCATCCAGCCGCAGGCCCAGCCCGAGACCCGCGGCGGCGTCGTCGCCTATCTCAGCGTCGACGGCGCGGTGAAGGCCTCGGAATTCTACCAGAAGGCCTTCGGTGCGCAGGAAGTGGCGCGCATGCCGGTCGACGAGAAGGGCAGGACCATGCACGTCCACCTCTACGTCAATGGCGGCTCGCTGATGCTGAGCGATCCCTATCCGGAACACGGCTACGCCTGGGAGAAGCCCCAGGGCTTCACCCTGACCCTGCGCGTCGACGACATCGATTTCTGGTGGAAGCGCGGCGTCGAGGCCGGCATGGAGATCGTGACCCCGGTCGACCTGATGTTCTGGGGCGACCACTACGGCCAGTATCGCGACCCGTTCGGCGTGCTCTGGGCCCTGGTCTCAGCGCCCAAGTAAAGCGCCGGCGCCGGGCGACCGACGCCATTCACATCGTCATGCGTCCCCATCCGGCTGCCTTCGCAGCCGGGCCGGCGGAGCCTTGCATCCAATCGGAGCATCCCATGCAGTCCGACTTCATCAACAATACCACGCCCGCCGGACAGCTCTGGACCGGGCGCATCATGAGCGGCCTCGTCGTCGCCTTCCTGGTCTTCGATGGCGCCATCAAACTCGCGCCGCTGGCCATCGTCACCGAGACGATGCAGCAGCTCGGCTATTCCGGCTCGCAGGAGCTGGCGCGCGGGCTCGGCGTGATGACGCTGGTCATCGCCCTGCTCTACGGGTTGCCCCGCACGTCGGTGCTCGGCGCCATCCTGCTGACCGGCCTGCTCGGCGGCGCCATGGCGACGCATCTGCGCGTCGGCAGCCCGCTCTTCAGCCATCTCCTCTTCGGCCTCTATCTCGGCCTCCTGGCCTGGGGCGGCCTTTACCTGCGCGATGCGCGGCTGCGCCGCCTGATCCCCGTCCGTCTCGACGCCTGACCCTCGACCCCACCCCACACAGGAGAGTGCCATGCTTACCTATATCGCCATCGCCGTGCTCGCCCTTGTCGCCGGCCTCCTCATTGTCGCCGCACGCAAGCCCGATCTCTTCCAGGTCAGCCGTTCCGCGACGATCCGGGCGACGCCCGAGCGCATTTTCGCCTTGCTCGCGGACTTCCAGGAATGGGGCGCCTGGTCGCCCTATGAGAAGAAGGATCCGGCAATGACGCGCAGCTTCAGGGGCGCGACCTCCGGCGTCGGCGCCGTTTACGCCTTCGACGGCAACAAGCAGGCCGGCACCGGCGAACTTGCGATCGTCGAGGTCCAGGCACCGACCAAGCTCGCCGTCACGCTCGACATGACCAAGCCGATGGCCTGCCACAACCTGATCACCTTCAGCCTCACCCCGGCAGAGGGCGGCACGCTGGTGACCTGGCACATGCAGGGTGCCTGCCCGTTCATGGGCAAGCTGATGGGCACGATCTTCAACATGGACCGCATGGTCGGCGGCGATTTCGAGAAGGGCCTCGCCGCGCTCAAGCAGGCCACCGAGCGGCCGCAACTGGTTGCTGCCGCGGCCTGACCGCCGCGCATTCGACAGTCCATCGCAAAGAAGCACGCAAAGGAGGAACTGCTATGACCAACGCCACGGAGCACGACAAGACCCAGGCCAACGACATGAGTGGCTGCATGCCGGCCAAGCCCCAGGCGGAGCATGAATGGCTCCACCAGCTCGTCGGCGACTGGACCTATGAGGCCGAGTGCCTGATGGGTCCGGACCAGCCGCCGATGAAGTCTTCGGGCACGCAATCCTTTTCGTCCTTCGGCGGGCTCTGGCTCGTCGGCGACGGCACCGGCCAGATGCCGGACGGCAGCCCTGCCGTAACCCGGATGACTCTGGGCTACGATCCGCAGAAGGAGCGCTATGTCGGCTCCTTCATCGGCTCGATGATGGGCAATCTCTGGGTCTATACCGGTACGCGCGACGCCACCGGCACGGTGCTGACGCTCGACACCGAAGGCCCCGACTTTACCAAGCCTGGCAAGATCACGGCCTATCAGGACATCCTCGAGATCAAGAGCCCGGACCATCACGTCCTGTCTTCGCAGACAAAGGGCGAGAACGGCGAATGGGTCCAGTTCATGACGGCGCATTACCGCCGGGTGAAGTGACGGCTCGGCGGCGACGCAACTGAGCACCTTTCGAGGGCGCGGAGCGACCAGCTCCGCGCCCTCGTGCTTGACCGGCACGCGCGTTCGGGGGCATGTGCAAGCCCTAAGAAACTGGGTGGGGACGGCCCCAAGACGATGCGCATCCTGCTGATCGACAATTACGACAGCTTCACCTGGAACCTGGTCCACCTGATCGGCGGGCTCGGTGCGCAGGTCGACGTGCGCCGCAACGATACGCTCTCCGTCGATGAGGCCCTCGCCGGCGACCATGACGCGATCGTGCTCTCGCCCGGCCCCTGCACGCCGAACGAGGCCGGCATCTGCCTCGATCTCGTGCGCGAAGGCGCTGACAGGAAGCCGATCTTCGGCGTCTGCCTGGGCTTGCAGGCGATCGGCCAGGTCTTCGGCGGCGAGGTCGTACGCGCGCCTTTGCCGATGCACGGCAAGGTCTCGACCATCACACACCGGGCCCGCGGCCTGTTCCACGGCATCAATGGCCCGCTCGAGGCGACGCGCTATCACTCGCTGGTTGTCCGCAGGGAAAGCTGCCCGGCGGAGCTCTCGATCGAGGCCGAATCCGGCGACGGCATGATCATGGCGCTGTCGCATCGCGACCTGCCGGTCCATGGCGTGCAGTTCCATCCCGAGAGCATCGCCTCGGAGCACGGCGCGACGATCTTGCGCAATTTCCTCGATCTCGCCGAGCGATGGTCGCGCCAGAATCAAAAAGCCGCCCTTTCCGCGACAGCCTGATCGATCGAGTTCCCATGGACGACTTCAAACCCTTCATCGCCAAGGTCGCGACCGGCGCCTCGCTGTCGCGCGAGGAGGCCCGCGACGCCTTCGAATCGATGCTTTCCGGCGAGGTCACCAACGCGCAAGCCGCCGCCTTCCTGATGGCACTGCGCGTGCGCGGCGAGACCACCGAGGAGATCGCCGGCGCCGTCACCGCCATGCGCGCCCGCATGCTCACCGTCGAGGCCCCGGCCGACGCGATCGACATCGTCGGCACCGGCGGCGATGCCTCCGGTTCCTATAATGTCTCGACGCTAGCCTCGATCATCGTCGCGGCCTGCGGCGTGCCGGTCGCCAAGCACGGCAACCGCGCGGCATCCTCGCGCTCCGGCGCCGCCGACGTGCTGACCGCGCTCGGCGTCAAGGTCGGGCTGGAAGCGGCCGGCACCGAGCGCTGCATCGCACAGGCCGGCGTCGGCTTCATGTTCGCGCCAACCCACCACGCCTCGATGCGGCATGTCGCGCCGGTGCGCACCGAGCTAGGCACCCGCACCATCTTCAACCTGGTCGGTCCGCTCTCGAATCCGGCCGGTGTGAAGAAGCAGCTGATCGGCGCTTTCTCCGAGACCTGGCTCGAGCCGATGGTCAAGGTGCTGCAGTCGCTGGGGTCGAAGACGGTCTGGGCCGTGCACGGCTCCGACGGCCTCGACGAGATCACCACCACCGGCCCGACCCGCGTGGTCGCGCTGAAGGACGGCAAGATCGAGAGCTTCAACATCGCGCCGGAGGATGTCGGCATCGCCCGCGCTAAACCCGAGGATCTGCGCGGCGGCGAGCCGGCGCAGAATGCGCTGGCCTTGCAGGATGTGCTCGGCGGGGCGAAGGGCGCCTTCCGCGACATCGCCGCCTTCAATGCCGCCGCCGCGCTCGTCGTCGCCGGCAAGGCTGCTGAGCTCGGCGAGGGGCTGGCGCAGGCCTATGCGGTGCTGGACAATGGCAAGGCCAAGGCCGCGCTCGCGGCTCTCGTCGCCAGCTCCAATGCGTGAGGCCATCCATGTCCGATATTCTCAGGCGGATCGAGGCCTATAAGCGCGAGGAGATCACGGCGGCGCGCGCCGCGGTGCCGCAGGCCGAGATCGAAAAGCGCGCGGCGGCTGAGCCCGCCCCGCGTGATTTCGTCGGCGCGCTCGAAGCCAAACACCGTGCCGGCGGCCCGGCTTTGATCGCCGAAATCAAGAAGGCCTCGCCCTCCAAGGGCCTGATCCGCGCCGACTTCGACCCGCCGGCGCTGGCGAAAGCTTATGCCGCAGGCGGTGCCGCCTGCCTCTCGGTCCTGACCGACACGCCCTCCTTCCAGGGCCGGCCGGAATATCTCGCGGAGGCGCGCGCCGCCTCCGGCCTGCCGGGCCTGCGCAAGGACTTCATGTTCGAGCCCTATCAGGTCTTCGAAGCCAGGAGCTGGGGCGCCGACTGCATCCTGATCATCATGGCCTCGCTCGACGATGCCGCGGCGCGCGAGCTCGTCGCCACCGCCAAGGCGCTCGGCATGGCGGCGCTCGCCGAGGTCCATGACGAGGCCGAACTGGAGCGCGCGTTGACCCTCGACACCAGGCTTGTCGGCATCAACAACCGCGACCTGCGCAGCTTCGAGCTCAACCTCGCCGTCACCGAGCGCTTGGCGCCGCGCGTGCCGAAGGACCGCCTGCTCGTCGGCGAGAGCGGCATCTTCAGCCATGCCGACATCACCCGCCTGCAGGCTTGCGGCGTCAACACCTTCCTGGTCGGCGAGAGCCTGATGCGCCAGGCAGACGTCACCGCAGCCACGCGTGAGCTCCTGACCGGCAAGACCACCGAGGCGGCGGCGTGAGCCGCCTGACTCATCTCGACCAGAAGGGCGAAGCCCATATGGTCGATGTCGGTGACAAGGCCGAGACCGTCCGGGTCGCCATCGCCGAAGGCCATGTCGTCATGCAAGCCGAGACGCTGGCCATCGTCCGCGATGGCGAAGCCAAGAAGGGCGACGTGCTCGGCACTGCCCGCCTCGCCGGCATCATGGCCGCCAAGCGCGCCCATGAACTGATCCCGCTCTGCCACCCGCTGCTCCTGAGCAAGATTTCCGTGGACCTATCGATCGACGAGGCCCTGCCGGGTGTGCGCGTGCGCGCCGAGGTCAAGCTGACCGGCAAGACCGGCGTCGAGATGGAGGCGCTGACCGCCGTCAGTGTCGCCTGCCTCACGGTCTACGACATGGTGAAGGCGGTTGATCGCGCCATGCATATCGAGGGCGTCCGACTCGTGCATAAATCCGGCGGCAAGTCCGGAACCTACGAGATCGCAGGACCATAGGCATGAGCCTCACCCCCGTCCCGGTCGCGCTCAAGGCGCTGCTCGACAGCGTGCCCGGCCCGACGCCGGCCGAGACGCTGGCGCTGGCGCACTGCGCCGGCCGCGTGCTGGCCGGGGATGTCGCCGCACTCCGGACCCAGCCGCCCTTCGCCAATTCGGCCATGGATGGTTACGCCGCCCGCGCCGCCGATCTGGAGCCGGGCAAGGAGCTTAAGGTCATCGGCGAATCCGCCGCCGGCCGCGGTTTTTCCGGACCGATCGGCCCGGGCGAAACGGTGCGCATCTTCACCGGCGCGCCCATCCCCGACGGTGCCGACGTGATCCTGATCCAGGAGCATGCCGAGGGCGTCGGTGGCCCGGTCATCCGGGTCACCAAGCCGGCGAGCAGGGGCCAGTTCATCCGCCCGGCCGGACTCGATTTCGAGACCGGCGAGATCTTGCTAAAAGCTGGCCGCCGGCTCGACAGTGCTGCGCTCGGCCTTGCCGCAGCGGCGGGGCATCCGACGCTTTCCGTCCGTCGCAAGCCGCTGGTCGCGATCCTCGCCACCGGCGACGAGCTCGTCCTGCCCGGCGAGCCGGTCGGGCCCGACCAGATCGTCGCCTCCAACAGCTTCGCGCTCGCCGCTCTGATCGAACAGGCCGGCGGCACGGCGCTCGACCTCGGCATCGCCCGCGACAACCATCCCGACCTCGCCGCCAAGATCGACGCGGCGCGCAACGGCGGAGCCGATGTCCTGATCACCCTCGGTGGCGCTTCGGTCGGCGAGCACGATCTCGTCCAGGCGGCGCTGAAGGCGCAGGGCATGGAACTCGGCTTCTGGAAGATCGCGATGCGCCCGGGCAAGCCGATGATGATGGGCCGGCTTGGCACCGTGGTCGCGCTCGGCCTGCCCGGCAATCCGGTCTCCTCGATCGTCTGCGGCCATCTCTTCGCGATGCCACTGGTCGAAGCCCTGCTCGGCATCGACGATCCCGAGCGCGATCGCAGCGAACCCGCCATCCTCGCCGTCGATCTGCCGGCCAATGACGAGCGCCAGGACTATCTGCGCGCCACTGTCGAGACCATCGATGGCGAGCGGCGGGTCAGGCCCTTCACCAAGCAGGATTCCTCGATGCTGGCGAACCTGTCGCGCGCCGAGGCGCTGGTGATCCGCCCGGCCTTTGCCGAAGCGGCCAAGGCGGGTGATCCCTGCCGGATCATCCGGCTGCGCTGACCCGTTCACCTCGCGGCAGGATGCGGCTTGCGGAACACAAAGCGAACAGTTATGGTGTTCGTGCTTTGTTTCGATTCTAGCCCGAGAGGCGAGCGGCGCGACCATGCTGACACGCAAACAGTTCGAACTGCTTCGCTTCATCCATGAGCGCCTGCGCGAATCCGGCGTGCCGCCCTCTTTCGACGAGATGAAGGACGCGCTCGACCTGCGCTCCAAGTCGGGCATCCATCGTTTGATCATGGCGCTGGAGGAGCGCGGCTTCATTCGCCGGCTTCCGAACCGGGCCCGTGCTCTCGAAGTCATCAAGATGCCGGACGGCATCGGCGGACCGCAGGCGCAGCGCGGCCGTTTCAGCCCCTCGATCGTCCAGGGCGGGCTCGGCCAGACGCCGTCCGCTCCTGCTGCAACGCTGGCGAAGCCGCGCCCGCCGGCTGAAGAGAACGGGCGTTCGACGGTTTCCATTCCCGTCATGGGCCGCATCGCCGCCGGCACGCCGATCTCGGCGATCCAGGATCGCAGCCATAGCGTTACGATGCCCGCCGACATGCTCGGCGGCGGCGAGCATTACGCCCTCGAAGTCCGCGGTGATTCGATGATCGAGGCCGGTATCCTCGACGGCGACACCGTCGTGATCCGCAAGCAGGATACCGCCAATACCGGCGACATCATCGTCGCCCTGATCGACGACGAGGAAGCGACGCTGAAGCGATTGCGCAAGCGCGGTTCCTCGATCGCGCTCGAAGCCGCCAACCCCGCCTATGAGACGCGCGTGCTCGGCCCGGACCGGGTCAAGATCCAGGGCCGGCTCGTCAACCTGATGCGGCGCTACTGAAGCGCCTCGGCGTCCTGTGACGGCTCCGCAGTTGCGGCTGTCGGCACAGGCGCAGCAGCGGACTCGGGCACCGGCCTTGGTTCCGGTCGGGCTCGGGTCCATGGACGCAGGCGTGTGACCTCGTCGGCCGTATAGGCGCGCCAACCGCCGCGAGCCGCGTGATAAGCGGTCGCGCCGTCGCGGATGAGGGAGCTCCGGTCGATCAGGCGGGCGGCGCACGGTGCCGTCCAATAGAGCGATGTCACCACGAGATCGGCGCGCTGGCAGTCCTCGACCAGAGCGATCCGGTCACGCGTATAGGCGACGCTGCGCCCGTCCGGCAGGCGGATGATGCAGCCGCGCGCATCGCAAGCGGCGCCATTGCGCAAGGCCGTATCGTCAGGCGCGCGCGAATCGCCGTCGGCATGCAGCCATTGCGTCAGCACGAAGCGGCTCGGCTTGCCCGCCAGTACCATCTTCCCCTCCTGCCCCCGCACCAGCACGCCCGAGCCGTCACGCTCGATCAGGATGTCGGGCCGTGACGGGGCCGAGGCCAGCGCCAGCCCGCCGACCAAGGGCAGCGCGGCAAGGAAGCGCAGCGCCGTCGTCCACAAGGTCAGCCAGAGCAACGACAGCGAGAACAGAATCAGGGCGGTCGAGCCGAAGGCGGGCAGCACCACGGTCGAGCGGTCGATGCCGGCGACCCAATGGGCAAGCTGGAGCACATAGCCGGAGGCCCAGCCCATCAGCGCCCAGGCCGGCCAGTCGAGCCCGAACGGATAGGCGAGCACGCCGAAGACTGCGGCGGGCATCACGATCAGCGAGACGAAGGGCAGCGCCAGCGCATTGCCGAGCAGGCCGAACGGGTTGAAGGTCTGGAAATGGTAGACGCCATAAGGCGCCGTCGCCGCGGTCGCGACCATGGTGGTGGTCAGAATGCCGACGGCCGAGAGCCAGAGCGGCCGCAACGGCCAGGGCCGGAGGCCGCCGCGGCATCGGGCGCCCGCTCCTGCCAGCGCTCGGCGAAGGCGATCAGCGCCGCGACCGCACCGAAAGACATCTGGAAGCTCGGCCCGAGCAGCGCCTCCGGCTCGCGCAGCAGCACAATGATCGCGGACAGAGCGAGGTTGCGCATGGAGAGCGCCGGCCGGTCGACCAGGATCGCCCCGAGCATGACCAGCGTCATGATCAGCGAGCGCTCGGTCGCGACATCCGCGCCGGAGAAGATGCAATAGGCGGTGGCGCCGAGCATGGCGACGAGAGCCGCGAGCTTCTTCACCGGCCAGTGCAGCGCCACCGTCTGCGACAGCGTAAGCAAGGCCCGCACCAGCCAGAAGATGGTACCGGCAGCGAGCACCATGTGCAGGCCCGAGATCGAGACAATGTGGTAGATTCCGGCGGCGCGCAGGTCGTTGTTGGTCGCTTCGCTGATCAGCCCACGCTTGCCGGTGACGAGGGCCGCCGCCATCGCCCCGGCCTGCCCGCCGCCGCTGGTCGCGATCCGCTCGGTCAATGCGTTGCGGGCCTGGTCGATCGCGACCGCCAGAGCAAGCCGGCGCGGCATCGGCACAGGAGCCGGGGAGAGCGTGATCTTGCCGGCTATGTTGCCGACGGCGCCGACACCCTGGAAGAAGGCATCGCGGGCGAAGTCATACCCCCCGGGACGCGCCGGCCCAGGCGGCGGCAGGAGACGCGCGGTGGCGCTGATATGGTCGCCGGGCTTCAGCGTCGTTACCGGCGTGGTGACACGCACCCGCCGAGGCCGCTGCCCGGGATCGACGCCCGGCAGGTCCGTGACCTGGATGACGATGCGCACGCCCTTCTCGCGCTGCTCCAGCGCCTCGACGAAACCGGTGAGCTTGCCGACATGATTGCGGGCGAGCGCCGGCGCCGCGATGTTTGCCGTCCGCCAGGTCGCGGCCGCAAAGCCGGCAAAGGCCGCCGCGATCGCGATGCAGACCGCCATGACGGCGCGGCGCCGGCGCATCAGCAGCGCGGAGAATGCAGACAGCACCAGCCCGGCCAGGGGCGCGGCCAACCCCGGCTCGCGATCGGCCAAGAAATAGAGCAGCACGCCGGCGCCCATGCAGACTGGAAGCCAATTGAACAGGCGACGGCGCTCGATCTCGGTTTCAAGCGCCTGGCGAAGGCGCCCACCCCAATCGGGCAAAAAAGCAGATAGTGGCTGGGAAAAATGGGCGACGCGCCGCAAGCGCGCAGGCAGAGCCAGCACGCCCACCCTGCTACGGCGCTGTTCTGGCCCGTAGGAGAGCATCAGTCCCCCCGCACGGCCGCGCGATGATCGTGCCCCCTCCCCGCAGGAGGCTCTTAACGGCAGCCGGCAAGCCATGTTACAGCGGCGGCGCCGGATGTCAGCCCCGGCCGAGGCCCGTATCCCAATCGCCCTCGCCTCACGCTTACCCGTTCCGCCGGAGCCTCCCTTCATGAGTGACACGGTCGTCACGCGCTTCGCGCCGTCGCCTACCGGATTCCTGCACATTGGCGGCGCCCGAACTGCGCTGTTCAACTGGCTCTATGCCCGCCGCCATGGCGGCAAGATGCTGCTGCGCATCGAGGATACCGACCGCGAACGCTCGACAGAGGGCGCCATCGCCGCGATCCTCGACGGCCTCGCCTGGCTCGGCCTCGATTGGGACGGGCAGACGGTCTACCAGTTCCAGCGCGCCGCCCGCCACCGCGAGGTCGCCGAGCAGATGCTGGCGGCCGGCAAGGCCTATTACTGCTATGCGACGCCGCAGGAACTCGACGCGGAGCGCGAAGCAGCGCGCGCCGAGGGCAAGCAGTGGCGTTATGACGGGCGCTGGCGCGACCGCGACCCGTCGACCGCGCCCGAAGGCGTCAAGCCGGTGATCCGCCTCAAGGCGGATCAGACCGGTGAGACCGTGGTCGAGGACGAGGTCCAGGGCCGCGTCACCTGGCAAAACGAGAATCTCGACGATCTCGTCCTGCTGCGCTCGGATGGCAACCCGACCTACATGCTCGCCGTCGTCGTCGACGATCACGACATGGGCGTCACCCACATCATCCGCGGTTCGGACCACCTGACCAATGCCGCCCGCCAGACGCAGATCTACCAGGCGCTCGGCTGGATCGTGCCGAGCATGTCGCATATCCCGCTGATCCACGGGGCCGACGGCGCCAAGCTGTCGAAGCGGCACGGCGCGCTCGGCATCGAAGCCTATCGCTCGATGGGTTATCTGCCGATCGCACTGCGCAACTACCTGCTGCGCCTCGGCTGGAGCCATGGCGACCAGGAGATCTTCTCTCCCGAAGAAATGATCTCGCTGTTCAACCTGTCCTCGATCGGCCGCTCGCCGGCTCGCTTCGACTACGCCAAGCTCGAGAACCTCAACGGCCTCTATATGCGCGAGTCCGCCGATCACGAATTGATGACGGCGCTGAAGGCGATCTGGTCGGAGATCGGCCCGCCGCGCGGCATCGGCACGGAGCCGTCTCCCGAGCTGGAGGCCAAGCTGATGGCCGCCATGCCCGGCCTGAAGGAGCGCGCCAAGACGCTGATCGAGCTGATCGACAGCGCCTCCTATCTCTACGCCCAGCGTCCATTGGCGCTCGAGCCCAAGGCGGCCGCCTTGCTCGACGAGGCTGCGCGCCAGCGTATGCCCAAGCTGGCGGAAAAGCTCTCGGCGGTATCGGATTGGGCGCCGCCGCCGCTGGAGAGCGCGATCCGTGATTTCGCCGAGGAGAGCGGCGTCAAGCTCGGCCAGGTGGCGCAGCCCCTGCGCGCGGCGCTGACCGGCAAGACCACCTCGCCCGGCCTGTTCGACGTGATGGCGGTGCTCGGCCGCGACGAGGTGCTGGCGCGCCTCGCCGACGCGGCCTGACGCGTCAGAAAGGCTAATGACCGCTCGGTTGAACCCCTCGCGGAATTGGTCTAGCAACGCGCTGCGGACCGGCTGCTCCCGCTGCCGGTCCGGCATAAAAAATGCTTCAAAATCAGTTCGATGAACCCTGCCCGCCCGGACGTCCCGACATTCCCGTCATGGAGCCGTCATCGTGGGCCGTTCGGATGACGCCGGAACGCGACACGCAGCCGGTGCCCCCGTTCGACCGGGCACATGACTGAAGAACGAGCCTGAAAGGATCGGACCCATGAGCGGAAATACCAGCCAGTTGGCTGTCGAAGGCAAGACCGTCGACATGCCGGTCAAAGCGGGTTCGATCGGGCCGTCGGTCATCGATATCAGCAAGCTCTACGGCCAGACCGGGATGTTCACCTACGACCCCGGCTTCACCTCGACCGCCAGCTGCGAGTCGCAGATCACCTATATCGATGGCGACGAGGGCGTCCTGCTCCATCGCGGCTACCCGATCGAACAGCTTGCCGAGCACGGCGACTTCCTCGAGACCTGCTATCTCCTGCTCTACGGCGAGCTGCCGACGGCGGCGCAGAAGGCTGACTTCGACTATCGCGTCACGCGCCACACCATGGTGCACGAGCAGATGGCCCGCTTCTTCCAGGGCTTCCGCCGCGATGCGCACCCGATGGCCGTGATGGTCGCCTCGGTCGGCGCCATGTCGGCGTTCTATCACGACTCGACCGACATCTCCGATCCGCAGCAGCGCATGATCGCTTCGATGCGGATGATCGCGAAGATGCCGACGCTGGCGGCGATGGCCTACAAGTACACGATCGGCCAGCCTTTCGTGTACCCGCTCAACTCGCTGGACTACACCTCGAACTTCCTGCGCATGTGCTTCGCCGTGCCGGCCGAGGACTACAAGGTCAATCCGGTTCTCTCGCGCGCGATGGACCGCATCTTCACCTTGCACGCCGACCATGAGCAGAACGCCTCGACCTCGACGGTCCGGCTCGCCGGCTCTTCCGGCGCGAATCCCTTTGCTTGCATCGCCGCCGGCGTCGCTTGCCTGTGGGGCCCGGCGCATGGCGGCGCCAACGAGGCGGCGCTGAAGATGCTCGAGGAGATCGGCAGCGTCGACAACATCCCGAAATACATCGCCAAGGCCAAGGACAAGAACGATCCGTTCCGCCTGATGGGCTTCGGTCATCGCGTCTACAAGAACTACGACCCGCGCGCCAAGATCATGCAGAAGACGACGCATGAGGTCCTGGCCGAGCTCGGCGTCAAGGACGATCCGCTGCTCGACGTCGCCATGGAGCTCGAGCGCATTGCCCTGCACGACGAGTACTTCGTCGAGAAGAAACTCTATCCGAACATCGATTTCTATTCGGGCATCACCCTCAAGGCGATGGGCTTCCCGACCTCGATGTTCACCGTGCTGTTCGCGCTCGCGCGCACCGTCGGCTGGATCGCGCAGTGGAAGGAGATGATCGAGGATCCGTCCCAGCGCATCGGCCGCCCGCGCCAGCTCTACACCGGTTCGCCCAAGCGCGATTACACGCCGATCGGCCGTCGCTGACAAGCGCCGCGCTGGAACAACAAAGGCCGCGACGGAACCCCGTCGCGGCCTTTATTGTTTCCCGAGATTGATGCATCCAATGCAGATGACGGTTGCACGCAGGGCGCTACAGTCGCCGACCCACAAAGGAGTGTCCTCGCCCATGTCGAAAACCGAAGGTCTCAGCCGCCGCGGCTTCCTGGCCGGCGCATCGGCCCTGCCTCTTGCCGGCACCGCCTTCGCCCAGGCCCCGTTCCCGACGCGGCCGATCTCGCTGATCGTGCCCTTCGCCGCCGGCGGCTCGACCGACATCGTCGCGCGCCTTGTCGGCCAGAAGATGGGCGAACTGCTCGGCCAGTCGATTGTGATCGATAACCGCGCCGGCGCCGGCGGCAATATCGGCTCGACCGCGGTGGCTCGTGCCACACCCGACGGCTATACCCTGCTGCTCGGGACGATCTCGACCCATGCGTTGAACCCCGCGATCCTGAAGACCGTCACCTTCGATGCGGTCAAGGACTTCACGCCGATCTCGCTGCTCGCCGTGGTGCCGAATGTCATGGTCGTGCATCCGAGCTTCCCGGCCAAAACCGTGCCGGAGGTGCTGAAGCTGCTGAAGGACAATCCGGGCAAGTACTCCTATGCCTCCTCCGGCGTCGGCACGCCGCTGCACCTCTCCGGCGAGCTGTTCAAGTCGCTCGGTGGCGTCAGCATGAACCATGTGCCCTATCGCGGTGCCGGCCCGGCGCTGAACGACGTCGTCTCCGGCGCCGTGCCGATCATGTTCGACAACCTGCCCTCCTCGGCGCAATTCATCCGCAGCGGCCAATTGCGCGCCATCGGCGTCACCACCAAGGAGCGCGTCTCGTCCTTCCCCGATCTGCCGACCATCGCCGAGGGCGGGCTCGCCGGCTACGAGACCTATACCTGGAACGCGCTGTTCGGCCCGGCCAACATGCCGCGCCCGGTGGTCGACAAGATCAACGCCGCCGCCAACGACTCGCTCAAGGACGCCAATGTGAAGCAGCGCCTGGAGGACGTCAGCGCCGTGATCGTCGGCTCGACGCCGGAAGCGCTCGGCGAACACGTCAAGGCCGAGCTGGCGAAATGGGCGCCGATCGCCAAGGCGTCTGGCGCGGTGGTCGAGTAATCGGCAGTTAGCCGCCTGTCGGCTCACGAACAAGGGCGAGCGCCGCGCTGACGGCGTTCGCCGCCGGGCTCGAGCCCGCGCTGCGCATGGTCTGCTCGACCGTCGCGAAGCCGTCGAGCTGGCGCTGCCGGGCCGGGCCATCGGCTGTTGCGGCGAGAAGCGCTCCGGCCAGGGCCTGTGGCGAAGCCTCGTCCTGGATGAATTCCGGTACCACGCTCTCGCCAATGATCAGATTCGGCAGGATTACGCTCGGCAGCTTGATCAGGCGCCGCGCCAGCACGGCTTCCCAGGCCGCGCCGCGATAGGCGGCGACCGTCGGCACCTGCGCCAATGCCAGTTCGAGCGTCACGGTGCCGGAGGCGGCCAGGGCCGCTCTCGCCTCGCGAAAGGCCGCGAGCTTGGCCGCCTCGCCCGTCACGATCTCCGGTTTGACCCGCCAATCGGCGGTGAGTTGCGTGACCGCCTCGACCAGGCGCGGCACGGCGGGCAGCACGAAGCGAGCCTGCGGCAGCTGCTCGGCGACCAAAGCAACCGCTTCGCCGAAGGGCGGCAGCAGATGCCGGATCTCCGAACGCCGGCTGCCTGGCAAGATCAGGATGATCGGAGCCTCCAGATCGTCCCGGCGCGCGGCCTCATCCGGCCCCGGCCGATACTCCTGTAGCCGCTCGATCAGCGGATGGCCGACATAGACGGTTTCCGGTCCACCGAGCCGCGCCAACGCCGCCGGCTCGAAGGGCAAGAGCGCCAGGATCCGGTCAACGTGCGGCTTCATCCGCTTGGCCCGGCCCTGCCGCCAGGCCCAGACGCTCGGGCAGACCCAATGTGCGATCGGCACGGTGGGCGCGAGCCGCCTCACCTTCCTTGCGACGCGCAGGCTGAAATCGGGCGCATCGATGGTGAGCAGGAGATCAGGCTTGAAGGCAGCTGTGGCTCGCGCCGCGTCCGACATCCGACGGAGCAGCAGCGGCAGGCGTGCCACCACCGGGCCAAAGCCCATCACGGCGATGTCTTCCTGCGGAAAGGCGCTGTGCAGCCCCTCCGCGATCAAGGCCTCGCCGCCGACGCCCGAAAGCTCGAGCGAGCGCTCGCCCAGCACGTCGCGCAGCCGCGCGACGAAGCGGGCCCCGAGCGCGTCGCCTGAGGCTTCGCCGGCCACGATGAACAGCCTGAACGGGCGGGTCACGCCACGCCCTCGATGAACAGGCCCGAGGCATCCGCCAGCATCGCCAAGCGCTCACGATCGCCGATCAGAACGCTGCCGGCCTTCACCGCGATGCCGGCAAGGCCTGCGGCGGCGACGCGCGCCAGCGTCTCCGGACCGATCGCCGGCATGTCGACCCTGAGGTCCTGCCCGAGCTTGGGCGCCTTGATCAGCACGCCGTCGCCCTTGCCGGGCTTGAGGCGTCCCGCCTGGACCAGGCCAGCGACGCGCTCGATCATCGCATCGGTGCCTTCCGCCGCCTCGACCGCGACGACGCGATGGTCGGCGACGATCGCTGCCTGCCCGATGTCGAAGGGCGAGAGCGCCGCGAGCAGGTTGAAGCCGGTCGCGATCGCCTCGCGCGCGACGGCAGATGGCTTGTGGCGCCCGAGCGCTCCAACCGGCGCAACGAGATCGGGCGCGAGATCGGCCGGGCCGAGAACGCGCAGCCCCTGACCCTCGAAGAAGGAGACGACGCCGCGCAAGAGATGGTCATCGCCGCCCTGGAAGGCGCGGGCGAAATGCGGCAGGTATTTCAGGGTCGACAATTCCGGCGCCAGCGAGCCGAAGCTCGGCCGCGGCAGGGCGCCGACCATGACGATCTCGTCGATCTGGCGACGCTTGATCTCGTCGAGGAAGCGCCCGAGCTGACCCAGGCGGTATTCCCTGGCATCGTAGGCGGCATAGTCGGCCGGATCGCCCGCGCCGGTGAGCACGGCGACATAGACGCTGGCGCCCTGCGCTACGGCCGCGCCCGCAACCCGCACCGGATAGTCACCACGGCCGGCCAGGACGGCGATACGCCGCCCCTGCGGCCGCCCTGCCGCATCGACCGCCTTTGTGCTCACCGCTCGGGCGCGTTCACGTCGCGCGGCACGGAAATGCCGCGATCGCCGCCGGCGCGGATGAAGTCGAGGATCTCGTGGATCAGCGGATGCTCGGCGAACTCGGCAGCGACGTCTTCGACCCGCTCCGAGAGCGTGCCTTCATCGGCGAAGAGCAGGCGATACGCCCGGCGAAGCTCATGGATCTGCTCGCGCGAGAAGCCGCGGCGCTTGAGGCCGACAAGATTGAGTCCGGCGAGATGGGCCGGATTGTCGCGCACCATCCCGAACGGGATGACGTCGAGCAGGACACCCGAGCCGCCGCCGATGAAGGCGTGATCGCCGATCCGAACGAACTGCTGCAGACCGGTGCCACCGCTGACGATGACGAAATCGCCGACCGTGACGTGCCCGGCGCACATGACGTTGTTCGAGAAGATGACGTTGTTGCCGATCACGCTGTCATGACCGACATGCGAGTTGGCCAAGAACAGGCCGCGATCGCCGACGACGGTCTTCATGCCGCCGCCCTCGGTGCCCGGATTCATCGTCACGCCTTCGCGGATCACGCAATCGGCGCCGATCGTCAGCGTCGACGGCTCGCCCTTGTACTTCAGATCCTGCGGCGGGTGGCCGATCGAGGCAAAGGGATAGATCTTCGTGCGCGGTCCGATCGTCGTGCGCCCGGTAACGACGACGTGGCTGATCAGCTCGACGCCGTCACCAAGGGCGACATCGGGACCGACCGTGCAGAACGGGCCGATCTTGACGCCCGCGCCGAGCTTGGCGGACGGGTCGACGATCGCCATCGGATGGATCGAGGTGCTCATGGCGGAATCCTGCGGCTGGTCGGAAGCGGGAGCGTGCATCGCGGTCCCCCGGCTCACACGACCATGGCCGACAGCTCGGCCTCGGCGACAAGCACGCCGTCGACCCTGGCCTCGCCGCGGTAGAACCAGATGTTGCGCTTGTGCGCCAGCTTGGTCAGGTGGAAGCGCAGCGTGTCGCCCGGAATGACGGGCTTGCGGAACTTCGCCTTGTCGATGGTGGTGAACAGCACGGTGGTGACCGCAAGATCGTCACTGCCACGCGCGCTGACCACAAGCACGCCCGCGGTCTGCGCCATCGCTTCGATCATCAGCACACCGGGGAAGACCGGGCGGCCCGGAAAGTGGCCGGTGAACTGCGGCTCGTTGAAAGTGACGTTCTTGATGCCGACGCCGGACGCATCCCCGTCGATCTCGACGACCTTGTCGACCAGCAGGAACGGATAGCGATGCGGAATGCAGGCCATGATCTTCTGGATATCGGCCACGCCGAGCGCTTTGGTCGCATCCGTCATCGTGTCGTTTCTCCTCGAACGCCCTGCGCCCCGCGCCGAAGCACGTCACCTGTCATACAAAGCTGCTTTTGCCGGAAGTCGGCGTGAGATCAAGCGTTTTCGCCGCCGCTCGGCCCTTTGCCGCGCTTGGCCACGAGTTGCTTGAGCAAGGCAGCCTCGCGCGCCCAGCTCAATGCCGGCTGCGCCGGATAGCCGCCATAGCGCGCCCCGCGCGGAACGTCGCCGGCAACACCGCTCTGCGCCGCGATCTGCGCGCCCATGCCGATGGTCAGATGGCCCGCCAGTCCAACCTGCCCGCCGAGCACGGCGAAATCCTCGAGCGTGCTGGACCCGGCCATGCCGACCTGAGCACAGATCACGCAGTGGCGCCCGACCACGCAGTTATGGCCGATCTGCACGAGGTTATCGATCTTGCTGCCCTCGCCGATCACCGTGTCACGGCTGGCGCCGCGGTCGATCGTCGTGTTGGCGCCGATCTCGACATCGTCCTGAATGATGACGCGGCCGACCTGCGGCACCTTCATGTGCCCTTTCGGGCTCATGGCGAAGCCGAAGCCGTCCTGGCCGATCCGCGCGCCCGGATGGATGATGACGCGGTTGCCGATCAAGGCCGCCTGCAGCGTCGAGCCGGCGCCGACCGAGCATTGCCGCCCGATCCGGACCTGTGGGCCGATGACAGCGCCCGGGCCGATCACCGTGCCGGCGCCGATCTCCGCACCCGGGCCGATCACCGCGCCGGGATCGACCGTGACATCGGCTTCGAGCCGGGCCGTCGCGTGCACGAAAGCGCCGGGAGCAACACCGGCCGAGCCGAACATCGAGCCCGGCCGCAGCGCCTGCGGATGGAAGGTCGACAGCAGCTTGGCGAAGGCATGGTAAGGCGCCGGCGTGACCAGCGCGACGGTGCCGGCCGGCACGCGCTCGGCGAAACGCGGGGAGACAAAGCAGAGCCCGGCCGCCGTCCCGGTCAGCGCCGCGACATATTTCGGGTTGTCCATATAGGCCGCATCGCTGCCACCTGCCGTTTCGAGCGGCGCAATGCCCTCGATCCGGCGCTCGGGATCGACGCCTCCGGGCAAGGCGACACCCGACAAGGAAGCGACCTCGCTGAAGGACAGCGAGGTCGCAATCGGAAAGAAATTGGGATCTGCCATAAATTGATCCGTTGCAGGGCGCGGGAGCGCCCCGCCGGTCAGAAGCGGGCGCCGCCCGAGAAACGGAAGGCCTGCGTACGGTCACCGCCGTACTTGGCAGTAATGCCAGTGCGCGGATCGGTTCCGATCTGACCATCATCCTTCGACAGGGCATAGGCATAGTCGAAGCGGATCGGGCCGAGCGGCGACTGCCAGAGCAAGCTCACGCCGATCGAGGAGCGGATGACGTTCTTGTCACGCACGCAAGCGACGTTGTTCTGGTAGGTGGAGGAGCCCACGTTGACGTTGAACTGACGCCCCTCCGAACCAGCCGGGCAGCCCAGGAAGCTTCCGTTGGTAATGCTCTTCGAGCCGCCGTCATAGTTGAACAGCGTACCGGCATCGGCGAAGATTGCGCCCTTCAGGCCGAGATCGCGCGGCAGGCCGAAGATCGGGAACTGCACTTCGAGCGAGCCGCCGAAATAGGTGGTGCCGCCGAGTGCGTTCGCGGTCGGGTCGTTCGAGACGTCGCGCGGGCCGATGCCGGACGGCGCGAAGCCACGCACCAGCGTCGGTCCGAGGAAGTAGTGGTCGATCATGCGCAGATCGCCGCTGGTCGCCTGGACGTGGCCGCCCTGGATACGAGCGATACCGACGAAGTCCTCGAGGAACTCCTTGTAGTAACGGGCATCGGCGCTGACGCGCAGGAACTTCGAGTCGCCACCGACGCCCGCGAACTCCGGCTTGATCTCGGCGACGAAGCCGTTGCGCGGGTTCTGGTAATTGTCGAGCGAGTTGTAGTTGAAGTTCAGGCCGACCAGCGAGGTCAAGGTGGTGCCCTGAGCCTCCTTGACCGCGACCGTCGCTTCGCCGTTGGTCAAGCAGTTGAAGTTATTCGACGCAGCCGGCGAACCATTCACTACGGGCGTGATCCCGTCGAGCGGCCGGGAGCAGTCGTTATACGGCTTCGCAGCAGTGTTGGGGATCTTGATCTCGGTCGTGTAGATCGAATAGCGCGGCGTGATCGAGAACTCCTCCGTGATCGGGAAGGAGAAGCGGACCTGGCCGCCGGTCACCCGGCTCTCGAAATAACCGATATTGGTGTTGTCGTTGAACTTCGAGAAGAGATCGAAGCCCGCGGCGATCCGATGGCCGAGGAAATACGGCTCGGTGAACGAGAAGTCGATACCCTGGGTGCGCTGGCCCATCGTGCCGGCGATACGGACGAACTGGCCGCGACCGAGGAAGTTCGACTCCGAGAGCGAGACTTCGCCGATGATGCCGTCCGAGGTCGAGTAGCCGCCGGCGATCGAGAACGAGCCGGTCGCCTTGTCCTCGACGTCGATGTTGACGACCACGCGGTCGGGCGCGCTGCCCGGCTCGTTGGTGATGCGGACCTTGTTGAAGAAGCCGAGATTGTTCAGGCGACGCTCGGCGCGGTCGACGAAGACCTTGTTGTAGGCGTCGCCTTCACCGAGATCGAGTTCGCGGCGAACGACATAGTCACGGGTCCGGGTGTTGCCGCGCACGTTGATGCGCTCGACATAGACCCGAGGGCCTTCCTCGACGACATAGGTGATGCCGATCTGCTGGCCGGCCGCGTCACGCTCGCCGCGCGGGCGGACCTGCGCGAAGGCATAGCCGCGCTTGGCCACCTCGGTGGTCAAGGTGACCAGCGAGCGCTCGACGGCCTCGGCATTGTAGGTGTCGCCGGCAGAGGTGTTGACCAGCGACTGCAGCGCAGCCGGATCGACGTCGCGCAGACGAGAATCGACCGCGACATTGCCGACCTTGTATTGCGGGCCTTCATCGAGGGTGACGTCGACGACCCAGCCGCCGGCCGCATCGTCGAAGCGCGCATCGCTCGAAACGATGCGGAAGTCGGCATAGCCGTTCTTCAGGTAATAGCGGCGAATCAGCTCCAGATCGGAATTGATACGGTCGGGATCATAGACGTCGGAGGTCTTGATCCAGCTCAGGAAATTCGACTCGGTCGAGGTCATCAAGCCACGCAGGCGCGACGACGAATAGACGCCGTTGCCGCTGAAGTTGATCGACTTGATGCCGGTCTTGCCGCTTTCCGAGATGGTGAAGACCACGTCCGAGCGGCCGTTCGGCAGCGGCTGGATGCGACCGCTGATCGTGGCAAGGCCATAGCCGGCGCGGCGATAGACTTCCTTGAGGCGCTCGACGTCCGCATCGATGAGCTGCTGGCTCAGCGGACCACGCGCCTTGGACTGGACCTGACCGAGCAGTACCTCGCCCTTCAGGCGGCGGTTGCCCTCGAAGGCGACGCGATTGATCGAGTCGTTCTCCTGGACGGAGACGACGGTCTGCGCCCCGCGGCGGCTGACCTGAACATTGGAGAACAGGCCCGTCGCCATGAGACTCTGGCGAATCTCCTGCGGGTTGTTCGATCCCTGACCTGTCGCATAGGAGCGGATCGTCTCCGCATCGACACGACGGTTGCCTTGGACAATCACGGACTGCGCGAAGACCACGCCGCCGCTGACGGCCACCATGACGGCCGCAAGTCCGACTGATCGAGAGAGCCGCATGCGCAAGGACCGGCTCTGAAGCGTCGACGTCATCGGGTCGCCTATTCCATTCTTTGGGTCACCTCCCCGCGAACGGGGAACCCCGCTACGGGCGAGGCTCGGTGACATTGAAGACCAAACGCTTCTACAAAGTTTCCCGCGGGGTGCAAACCGCCATTGTCGTTAACAAAAGATTTTTGCGGGGGTCGTTGCTGGTAGGTCACGCGCGCCAGCCGAAAAACCGGCCCAGCCCGCGAAAACAGGCCATAAAAAGCCACAATCCATCGATGCAGGCGGCCTTGGCCGCCGATCGTGTCAGCCCCGTGCAAGCTGGTTTGCACGAGGCTGACAGGGCTCAAAGCAATGAGCGGACGTGGACGAGATCGTTCCAGGTCACGAACAGCATCAGCATCAGCACGAGCCCGAGCCCGAGCCGGAATCCGAGCTCCTGCGCGCGCTCGCTCAGGGGTTTTCCCCGCAGCGCCTCGATTGCATAGAACAGCAGGTGCCCGCCATCGAGCATCGGCACCGGGAACAGGTTCATCAGCCCGATCGAGACCGAAAGCAGCGCCGCCAGATTGATCAGCGCCAGGAGCCCGCCGCTGGAGGCGACCATGCCCGAGACCTGGGCGATACGGATCGGCCCCGACAATTGGTCGGTCGATTCCTTCCCCTTGATCAGCTTGGCGATGTAGTCATAGGTCCGCTCGACCACGAACCAGGTCTCGCTCATGCCGAGCAGCACGGATTGGCCGAGGCTGAAATGCTGCGTCGTCCAGTCCTCGGGCTTTGCCGAGGCCTGAACCCCGATGATCCCGAGCCGCTGCTTGCCTAGCGGCGAGGAGGTCTCGACCAGATCGGGCGTCACCGAGAGGACGACCGGGGCGCCGCCCCGCTCGACCGTCACCGGAAAGGTCTCGCCCGGGCGAATCGAGATCGCCCGCTGCAGGTCGGCGAAGCTCTTCACCTCGCGACCATCGACCAACTGGATCAGATCGCCCGACTGAAGGCCGGCGCGCGCCGCCGCTCCGCCCACGGTGACCGCATCGACGCGCGGCGCCAACACCGGCTTGCCGACGAAATAGGCCGTCCCGCCGAAGATCAGGATGGCGAGCAGGAAATTGGCGATCGGCCCCGCGGCGACGATGGCCGCCCGCTCCGCGATCGACTGTGCCGGGAAGGAACGCTCGCGTTCCTCGCGGCTCATGCCGGCGAGCGCAGCGCCATCGGCCGAGCTGGCGGCATCGGCATCGCCCGAGAATTTGACGTAGCCGCCGAGCGGGATCATCGCGAAGCGCCAGCGCGTGCCGTGCCGGTCGTTGAAACCGAACAGTTCGCGGCCGAATCCGATCGAGAAGGTCTTCACATCGACGCCGCACCAGCGCCCGACCAGGAAATGGCCGAGTTCGTGCACGAACACGACGAGGGTGAGGACGAACAGGAACGGCAGCAGATAGCCCAGCAGAAAGCTCGCCGCGTGCCAGACCGATCCGACGATATCCATAAAACTCTCCGGGTTTCCGCCACTAAGTGACAGTGAAGCGGCCCCCGGACAAGAGCGAGCGGGTCCGGTTTCTCGCATCGTGGTCAACGGCGAGCGCCTCCGTGACATCGGAAGGCGGCGACAGGAAGGCACCCGCCATCTGCTCGCAGACGGCCTCGACCAGGGCCGGAATCGCCGGAAAAGCAATGCGTCGATCGAGGAAGGCCTCGACGGCAATCTCGTTGGCGGCGTTCAGCACGGCCGGCATGGCGCCCCCTTCGGCAAGGGCCGCGATGGCGAGGCCCAATGCCGGGAAGCGGACGAGATCGGGACGTTCGAAAGCGAGCGGGCCGGCCGCGACCAGATCGAGGAAACGGCTTTGCGGCGCATCGAGCCTGCCATCGACCCCGAGGCAATGGGCTGCCGCGACGCGCATGTCCGGCACGGCCATGCCGGCGCTGACCGAGCCGTCGCGGAAGGTGACGAGCCCGTGCACGATCTGCTGCGGATGGACCAGCACGTCGAACTGGTCGGCGCCCAGCCCGAACAGGAACGAGGCCTCGATCAGCTCCAGCCCCTTGTTCATCATGCTGGCCGAATCGATCGTGATCTTGGCGCCCATCGCATAGTTCGGATGGGCGAGCGCCTGTTCCGGCGTGGCGGCGGCGATCCTGTCGGCCGGCCAGGTCCGGAACGGCCCGCCCGAGGCGGTCAACGTCATCGTGCGGACAGCCGAGATCGGCTCAGCTCCCAGCACCTGGAACAGGGCATTGTGCTCGGAATCGAGCGGCAGCATGCGGGCGCCGACAGCGCTTGCCCGCGCCATCACCGCGGTACCGGCGCAGACCAGGCTTTCCTTGTTGGCGAGCGCGACGACCCGGCCCGGCGTCAGCGCTGCAAAGGTCGCCTCCAGCCCGGCCGCCCCCGAGATGGCGCTGACCACGATATCGCTATCGAGCGAAACCGCCTCGAGCACCGCCTCCCGGCCGGCGCCATGGCGGATGCCGCTGCCGGCCAGCGCCGCGGCGAGCTCTGCGCCCTGCCCTTCATCCGCGATCGCGGCGAAGCTCGCCCCGGTCTCGCGGGCAATCTGCGCCAGCCCGGCCGCATCCCGGCCGGCGACCAGCGCAGCGATCCGCAGCCGCTCCGGATTCTCGGCAATGACGGCGCGCGTCGAGCGGCCGATGGAGCCGGTGGCTCCCAATATGGTGACTGTACGAGGCATCTGGTGGTCAGTGTCCCAGGCGCGCCAGATAAAGCAGCAGGCCGGCGAAGACCAGCACGGCCCAGTAGCCGTCCAGCCGGTCGAGGAAGCCGCCATGGCCGGGAATGAGGCGGCTCGAATCCTTGGTGCCGAAGCGCCGCTTGATCGACGATTCGAACAGATCGCCGGCCTGGCTCGCGACGGACGCGGCGAGCGAGACGGCGAGCACCGGCCAGAGGCCCGATGGCAGCCCCGGGAAGAACCAGGCCCAGACCGCCGTAGCGCACAAGGTCCCGGCCAGGGCACCGCCGAGCGCGCCCGACCAGGTCTTCTTCGGGCTGACGCGCGGCAGCAGCTTCGGCCCACCCAGCGCGCGCCCGGTGAAATAGGCGGCGATATCGGTGAGCCAGACCACCGCGAAGGTCCAGATGATCAAGGCCAGCCCGAGCTCGGGCGTCTCGCGCAGCGCCGGCGTCACCAGCGCGAAGCAGAGCGCATAGGCGACGCCGCAAGCTTCGAGCAGGCGCTGGTTGCCGGTCTGTGTCGTCGCGATCGCGGCGACCAATCCCGCCAGGGCCGACACGCCCGCGAGCGCCGCGGCGCTCAAGGGCAGAAAGCCGAACGCGAGCCCGGCCAATCCGACGCCGATTCCAGCCGCGACCGCGTTCCTGCGGCTGACCATGGTCAGCCATTCATAGGCGACGACGCCGGCAACGGCGGTCCAGATCAGGCGGAAGGGCCAGCCACCGAACAAGGTGACACCAAGGATGACCACGGCAAGTACCAGCGCCGATATGACCCGCAGGCGAAGTTCGGATGCGCCCGCGCCGGCGCCGGCCGCATTCACGCGACCCCCATCTTGGCTTCGGCCGGTTGGCCGACGCCGCCATAGCGGCGTTCGCGGCGATGGAACTCGGCCAGCGCATCCTCGAGCGCCTTGCGGTCGAAATCCGGCCAGAGCACCGGCGTGAAGATGAATTCGGCATAGGCCGCCTGCCAGAGCAGGAAGTTCGAGATACGGGTCTCGCCCGAGGTCCGGATCACCAGATCCGGATCCGGGAGCGCGCCGGTGTCGAAATGCGACGACAGCATCGCCTCGTCGATCGCTTCGGGAGCGAGTCGGCCGGCCACCGCCTCCTGCGCCAGGCGCCGCGCCACGCGTGTGATCTCGTCGCGCGAGCCGTAGTTGAAGGCGACGACCAGGGTGAGACCGGTATTGCCCGCCGTCATCGTCTCGGCCCGCTCCACGAGCGCGCGCAGGTCGGGCGGGAGATTCTCGCGGTTTCCGATGATCCGCACGCATACGCCGGCCTGTTTCAGCTCGGCGAGATCGTTCTCGACGAAGCGGCGCAGCAGCCCCATCAGGAAGGAGACCTCGGTGATCGGCCGGCGCCAGTTCTCGGTCGAGAACGAATAGAGCGTCAGGACGCGGATGCCGAGATCGGCGGCATTGCGCACCGTGCGACGCAACGCTTCGAGCCCGCGCCGATGCCCTTCCTGCCGCGGCAGGCCACGCATCTGCGCCCAGCGGCCATTGCCGTCCATGATGATGGCGACATGGGCGGGAACTGCCGGGCGCGCGCCGTCTGACATCAAATGCCTCTTCCGGGCCAAACGTTCATGCGTCGATGATACAGGACGGTACCGCGTCGCGCACTTTAGACGTGCAGGATTTCCTTTTCCTTGGCGGCAAGCGACTGGTCGATATCGCCGATATGCTTGTCGGTCGCCTTCTGGACGAGGTCGGTCTGCTTGGTGACGTCGTCCTTGGGCATATGCCCGTCCTTCTCCAGCTTCTTGATCAGGTCCATGCCATCGCGGCGCACATGCCGGACGGCCACCTTGGCATCTTCGGCATATTTGTGCGCGACCTTGACCATTTCCTTGCGGCGCTGCTCGTTGAGCTCCGGAATGCGGATGCGCAGCACCTGGCCCTCGGTCTGGGGGTTGAGGCCGAGGTCGGATTCACGGATCGCCTTCTCCACCGCCTGGACCATGCTGCGGTCCCAGACCTGCACCGAGAGCAGGCGCGGCTCGGGCACGCTGACGGTGGCAAGCTGGCTCAGCGGCGTGCGCGCGCCATAAGCCTCGACCGTGATCGGATCGAGCACATTGGCCGAGGCGCGGCCGGTGCGCAGCGAAGCCAGGTCGCTCTTGAATTTCTGCACGCCGCCGTCCATGCGGCGATTGATATCGGCGAGATCGAAAGTGGTCTGGGCCATCGTCTTCAAAACCTTGTCGAAACCCGGCAAACGCAACGCCGGAAATGCGCGCGACCATGGCGAGCAGCCGTCGCAGGGTCAAGGATTTATGCGTCAACAGCATTTTCCTCGACTGGTCCGCAAGCAGAATCGGAATTCCCCGGCTTTTTGCATGACCGGCAAGGATCGCCTGAGTTCTGGCCAAGACCAGGAGCACATCCTAGCTCAAGCTAAGGGCCGCACGAACGATCCCGGCCCCGCGAGGAGGATATCCCATGCCCCGGCTGAACCGCATCGTCGAAACCGCGCTCTATGTCGACGATCTCGACCGCGCCGCCGCGTTCTACGAGGGGACGCTGGAGCTCTCGTCCATGCTCAAGACCAGGACGCTGTTCGCCTACGACATCGGCGGCCAGAACGTCCTGTTATTGTTCCTGCGCGGCGCCTCGATCGAGACGCAGATGTCGGAACGCGGCAGCATCCCGCCGCATGACGGCCATGGACCGCTGCACATCTGCTTTGCCATCGACGCCGACGATCTCGCCTCATGGGAGGAGCGACTCGGGCAGCACGGCGTCGAGATCGAGGGCCGCATGCGCTGGAATCGCGGCGGGACAAGCCTCTATTTCCGCGATCCAGACGGCCATCTGCTCGAGATCATGACGCCCGGCAACTGGCCGAACTACTAATCCGTTAGGGCGTTACGTAGGTCGCCCTGCCCTCGCCGCGCAGCACGGCCGCGAGCATGCCCGGCGCGGCGATCGAGAAGACGACGATGGTGAGCGCGGCATCGCGCGCGAGTGCGAAAGCAGCAGTATCCATCACCTTGAGATCGCGCCTGATCGCGTCCTCATGGGTCAGCGTATCGTAGCGGGTCGCGCTCGGATCCTTCTTCGGATCGGCCGAATAGACGCCGTCGACCTGCGTCGCCTTGAGGAGATGGCTGCAATCGAGCTCGGCAGCGCGCAAGGCCGCACCGGTATCGGTCGTGAAATAGGGATTGCCGGTGCCGCCACCAAGGATGACGACCTTGCCGTTGGTGAGATGGTCGAGTGCCCGCTTGCGGGCATAGCTCTCGCAGAGCGAGGGCATCGGTACCGCCGACATGGCGCGCGCCGGAGCGCCGGCGCTCTCGATCGCATGTTCGAGCGCGAGCGCGTTCATCACCGTGCCCAGCATGCCGATCGAGTCGGCGCTGGTGCGGTCGAGCCCCTTGGTGAGCCCCTGGACGCCGCGGAAGAAATTGCCGCCGCCGACCACGATGCCGATCTCAACACCCTCGCGCGAGGCATGGGCGATGTCGGCGGCGAGCGCAGTGAGCGTAGCGCCGTCGAGGCCGTTTCCTTGAGGCCCGGCAAGGGCTTCGCCGGAGAGCTTCACGAGAACGCGTTTAGGTCTCATCGGGGCTCTCCTTGGTTCGCAACTGAAACAGGCCGAATCGACCACAGCCTCTTCTTACAAAAAAGGCCGCGCGAGGCGCGGCCTTTCTGAACGCTATCAACGAGCTTGTCAGCCCGTGGTGCCGCCGGCGGCGGCGACCTCGGCCGCGAAATCGGTCTCTTCCTTCTCGATGCCCTCGCCGAGCGCGAAGCGGGCGAAGCCGGTGAGCTTGAGCGGGCCGCCGACCTTGCCTTCGGCCTCCTTCAGCACCTGGGCGACCGACTTCGAGCCGTCATGGATATAGGCCTGCTCGAGCAGGCAGTATTCCTTGGCGTAGCTCTTCAGGCCGCTCTCGACGATCTTGGCGAGCACGTGCTCGGGCTTGCCGGCGTTCTTCTCGGCCAGGATCGCCTTCTCACGCTCCAGCACGGCCGGGTCGACCGAAGCAAGGTCGAGCGCGACCGGGTTGGTCGCGGCGACGTGCATGGCGAGCTGGCGGCCTAGGCCGGCGAGCTCGTCACCCTTGCCGCTGGTCTCCAGGCCGACGATGACGCCGATCTTGCCGAGACCGTCGGCGACCGCGCCATGGACATAGGAGCCGATCACGCCGGCCGAGACGGAGACCTGCGCAACGCGGCGCAGCGTCATGTTCTCGCCGATCGTGGCGATGGCGTTGGCGATCGCGTCGGCGACGGTGCCGCCGCCCGGATAGTGATGGGCAGCCAGCGCCTCGACGTCGCCGCCGCGCTCGAGCGCGACATCGGCGATGGTGCGGGCCAGAGCCTGGAATTCGAGATTGCGGGCGACGAAGTCGGTCTCGGAGTTGACCTCGACTACGACACCGCTGTTGCCGCGCACGACGACGGCGACGAGGCCCTCGGCGGCGACGCGGCCGGCCTTCTTGGCGGCCTTGGACAGGCCCTTGGCGCGCAGCCAGTCGATGGCGGCTTCCATGTTGCCGTCGACGGCCGAGAGCGCGGTCTTGCAGTCCATCATGCCCGCGCCGGTCTTGTCGCGGAGTTCCTTCACCATGCCGGCGGTGATCGCAGCCATTTGCGTCGTCCTTGCTGTCTTGCGGCCTTCACCCGGTGGCGCGCCGCATCGTCGAAAAAGCGAAGCCTCGATCGGCAAACGCCGACGCTCCGTTTCCGGCGTCGGCGCTGCTTGAGCTTCAATCAGGTATCGAAGTGCGACGCGCCGATGACGCGCCGCGGTCTCGAACAATCAGGCGTCGGCGAGATCGCGCGCCTGGGCAACCCAGCCCTGGCTCTCGATGCGGCCGGCGAGCTTCAGATCGTGATCGACCTTGGTGACATCCGCCGGGCTCATGGCAGCGACCTGCCAGAAGTGGAAGATACCGCCATCGTTGAGCTTCTGCACGATCTCCGGGCCCATGCCCGAGAGCTTCATGAAGTCGTCCGGCGCGCCGCGCGGCCCGGTCAGCAGCTCGAAGGCCTGAGCCTGGCCTTCGACAGCCACCGGCTCGTCAATCGCCGGCTCGACGATCGGGGCCTCGGCGGCGCCGAGGTCGATGCCATGGTCGCCCGAAGCGCGCGAGATGCCGTCGATGGCCGAGCGGGCGACGAGGTCGCAATAGAGCTGGATGGCGCGGCCGGCGTCGTCATTGGCCGGGACCGGGAAGGTGATGCCGTCCGGATCGCTGTTCGAGTCGATGATGGCCGCGACCGGGATGCCGAGGCGCTGGGCCTCCTTGATCGCGAGCGCTTCCTTGTTGGTGTCGATCACGAAGATCATGTCGGGCGTGCCGCCCATGTCCTTGATGCCGCCGAGCGCCTTCTCGAGCTTGTCGCGCTCGCGCGCCAGCATCAGGCGCTCCTTCTTGGTCAGGCCAGAGCCGCCGCCGGAGAGCAGCTCGTCGACCTTGCGCAGGCGCTGGATCGAGGCCGAGATGGTCTTCCAGTTGGTCAGCATGCCGCCGAGCCAGCGGGAGTTGACATAGTACTGGGCCGAGCGCTTGGCAGCATCGGCGATGGCATCCTGCGCCTGGCGCTTGGTGCCGACAAAGAGGACGCGGCCGCCGCGGGCGACGGTGTCGCTGACCGCCTGCAGGGCGCGCGAGAGCATCGGCACCGACTGCGACAGGTCGAGGATGTGGATGTTGTTGCGGGTCCCGTAGATGAACGGCGACATCTTCGGGTTCCAGCGGTGCGACTGGTGGCCGAAATGGGCGCCGGCCTCGAGCAGCTGACGCATGGAGAAATCGGGCAGAGCCATGGTATTCTTGTCCTTCCGGTTGAGCCTCTGGGGAGCGAATGAGCCGGCCATAAGCTGACCAGTCACCGGAACGCCTCGGTGTCGAGGTGATGCTCCCCATGTGGGATAAGGCGCGCCTTACACGCCATGGCGCCGGAATGCAAGGCTTGCAGTCGGCTCGTCAGAGCGACCCGACCTCGTAGGCGACGTCGTAAGCCCCCGGCACGGCGCGTTCCAGCAAGGGGCGCACGCGCGCCAGATGGCTGGCGAGACGCTCGTCGCGGGCAAAGCGCAGCGCCGCCGCCTCGGATTCGAACATCGTCACCAGGACGACATCGCGATCCTCGCGCGAGCGGAACAATCGCCCGCCGATCAAACCCTCGACCTTGCCGCGGACGGCATGGTGCTGGGCGAGTTGCAGCTCCATGAACTCAGCGAAGCACTCGGGCTTCGGCGTGATGACGCTGATGTTGACGACCGGTTGATCGGGCATGCCCGGCTCCTTCGATGCAGATGCAGGAGCCGGGTCTATGCGACCTCGAGTACGGTTGAGGTCAAGCCGCGCCCCGCCAAAACCTGGCAGGAGCGGCCTCAATGGCGCTTACTTCGGCAGCGAGGAGGCTGCGAGTTTCACGGCGTCACCGAGCTGCTTGCAGAAGGCTGCGGCCGTGCTGCCCTGCGCCTTCGAAACCACCTCGATATCCTGGGTCACGCCCATCATCGAGAGCGTGCCCTTCTTGCCGAGCGCCTCGGCGGCATCGCCTGCGCTCTTGTCGGCCGGCAGCGGGATCAGGGCCAGCACCTTGGTCTGGATCTCGACGACGTCCGCCCCGACATGCCCCTTCTCGGCGCAGTAGCTGATGACGCCGAGCTGGTTGCGGCCGGCCTGATAGGCGGCAGCGAGCTGATCCGCGGGGTTCTGGGCGAAAGCCTGGCCACTGGACAGTGCGGCGAGCACGGCAAAAGCACTGAAACGCTTGAAGGAAAACAGCATGATAATCTCTCTCAAGTTGAAAGCACCCGCAGATGCACGCTCAACTTTCCCAGCGCCGGAGTGGCCTTCCGCGGGATACGGCAAGCCGCCCGGGCGCGCTGCGAAAGCGCGCCTCCCTTGTGAACGCCTGATGACGTTTCGCCCTAAGCCCCGCCTGCCTGCCGCCCTGTCAACACTGGCGGAATGCCATCTGTATTTCGCCCGGCCTTCGGTTTTCCGCTTCGGCCCGCCCCCCATCCAGCCATAACTTCTCGCGCCAGACGATGTGCTGCCGAACGTCTGCGAGGAGGAAACCATGCAGATGATCGCCCATAATCCGAGCCGCGGCGTTTACCCGGCCACTTCGGACTACGCCCACGCCATGGAGGTTGTCGCACCCCAGCGCCTGCTCTTCGTCAGCGGCACGATGGGGCTCGACGAAGCCGGCAAGCCCGGCGCGACCCTCGACGAGCAACTCGCGCTGATCTGGAGCAATCTGCGCGCGATCCTCGCTTCGGCGAATATGAGCGTCGACAACATCGTGCGCCTGACCAGCTATCTGCGCGACCCCGGCTTCGTCGAGGCCAATCAGAACGCCCGCCTCGCCGCTCTCGGTGGCCGCGCGATCCCGACCACTGCGATTGTGGCGCAGACCCTGCGCGAGGATTGGCTCGTCGAGATCGAGATCCTGGCGGCGGCGTAAGAATCAGCCCGCGAGATTTTGTGCGGTCGCGCTCATGGCCGTCTCTACGCGGCGGAAATCGGCCTCGCCGATCGCCAGCAGGCCGAACCGGAGCTGATAACCCCAATTCGACGCCTCCCGAGTGAAATCCAGAAGGCCGGTCAGCGGGCGTATCGGGGCTGGCAGCGCCTGCTGCCAGACGACGTCGCGCCGGAACGGCACGAAGCCGCTGCCCATGTCGAAGCGATAGGGCTCGCCGTCGCGGACGCGGCCGATGGCGGTGAACGACTGCAGCCGATCGCCGCCGCCGAGCCGCGTGCTCGGCGAATAGTAGACCACGCCATCGCCAGGCCGGATCCGCCGTAGCGGCGCCGCCTTGCCATGGCAGACCTGCATGAAGCCGCCGTCGATGCCGCGGCGGACATGATCCGCACAGGCGACTGCGATCCAGTGTCCCGTCATTGCCCGCGACCTCTAGCCTTCGGCCGGGCAGAAGACGCGCAGCCGATGCCCATCCGGATCGCTCGCGACGAAGGTGCGGCCGAAATCGAGATCGGTCGGCGCCTGCAGGATCGCAACGCCGCGCCGCTGCCAGTCGGCGTGGGTCGCATCGACAGCCTCGCTGCTGCCGACCACCATGGCGATCTCGCCGCCGCCTCCGGCGGCTTGCGCGCCCGGCTCGACGGTGTGGCGCGACCACAGGCCGAGCTTCGCCCCTGACGGCAGCGCGAACATGGCGAAGGTCGGCGAGGTCTCCAGCGCCTCCGAGCCGATCAGGTCGGCATAGAAGCGGGCGCTGGCCTCAGGGTTGTCGACATAGAGGATGATGAAATTGGCATCGAGCATCGGGGCATCTCCGGTTTTGGGAACCCGCGCATGATCGCTGTAGATGCTGCCAATTTCCGGCAGTGTATCTCAAGCCGGTGATGGAATTCCCTCGCGCTCGCGCCATTGCTTGAGCAGCGCCTGGCGCCTGCGCGGATAGCGGATGTCGACCAGCTCGGCCTGCGCAATGCGGTCGGCGCGGAAATGCCGGAAGTCGTTGCGCAGCTCGCACCAGGCGACGACGACGCGGACATGATCGAAGAAGCCGAGTGCGAACGGCCAGATCAGGCGCTGCGTCGCCGCCGCCTTGCCGTCCTGATAGGTCAACTCCAGCTTGCGTTCCGAGCGGATCGCCTTGCGGACCAGGCCAAGATCGACGCCGGACGTGGCAGCGATCCTGGCGCCGGGACCGACGAGCAGTGCCGAGGCATCGGCCTTGTCGCGCAGATCCGCCGGCAGCACCGCGACGATCTTGGCCATGGCGTTGCGTGCCGCCCCCGCAAGCCGGTCATCGGCCCGCCCCGCGACCCAGCGCGAGCCGAGCACCAGCGCCTCGATCTCGTCCTCGTCGAACATCAGGGGCGGCAGCATGAAGCCCGGCTTCAGCACATAGCCGAGCCCGGGCTCGCCCTCGATCGGCGCGCCCTGCCCCTGCAAGGTCGCGATGTCGCGATAGAGCGTACGGATGCTGACGCCTGTCTCCTCGGCGAGCTTGCGGCCACTGACCGGCCGGCGATGCCGGCGCAGCACCTGGACGAGGTCCAGCAGGCGCTCCGAGCGCGACATAGCTCAGCCGTTCAGCTCAGCGAGCCGCGCCCGCCTGACGCCGAGCGCCGTCATCTCCGCCCAGGCGCGATCGAGCGAGCCGTCGAGATCGATGGCGCGGCAGGCCTCCTCGACCACGAACGTCTCGAAACCCTGGCGCGCAGCGTCCTGCGCCGTCCAGTTGACGCAGAAATCGGTGGCGAGGCCGACCACCGCGACACGGGCGATGCCGCGCTCCCTGAGATAGCCGCCAAGCCCGGTCGGCGTGGTGCGGTCGGCCTCGACGAAGCCGGAATAGCTGTCGACCTCGCGGCGGCAGCCTTTGCGGATGACCGCCTGCGCCATGGAAAGGTCGAGCCCCGGATGGAAAGCCGCGCCGGCGCTGCCCTGGAGGCAATGATCCGGCCAGAGCACCTGCGTTCCATAGGGCATGGCGATCGTCTCGAAAGGCGACTTGCCGGGATGGCTCGACGCGAAGGAGGAATGCCCCGCCGGGTGCCAGTCCTGCGTGAGCGCGACCGTAGCGAAGCGCTTGCCGAGCTCGTTGACGAGCGGGACGATCTCGTCGCCGCCAGTGACCGCCAGGCTGCCGCCGGGACAGAAATCGTTCTGGACGTCGACGACGATCAGCGCGGTCCTGGCATCGATCACAGGCTTGCCCTCATGCGGCGGCGCTCCGCGTCATCCGGGTGATGCCTTTGCGGGCGGCGAACATGCGGCCATAGACGTCGCCGGCGAGATCGGGGCGGTAGCAGCGCTGCTCGAGCAACGGATCCCAGATGTGCTCGACCGTGTCGATCAGCTCGAAATCGGCTTCAAGACGCGCCTCCAATTGCAAGCGATTCTTGCGGTTCTGGTATTCGAGCAGCACCAGCGAGGTCTTCGACAGGTCGAGATGGTCGAGCACGTCGCCCTCGCCACCTTCGATATCGATCTTGACGATATCGGCCGAGGGCAGGCTCGCCGGATCGATGACCGCGACCTCATAGCGCTCGACCATGGCCCCGGCGACGAAGGTGTCGCCGGCATAGGAGGCGAGCCCGGACTCGCCATCACCGGCGAAGCGGCTGAGGAAATTCGCGGTCTTCTGCCCGCCGGGGAACAGCGCCGCGTTGATCGTGACGATGTCGCGGCGCCGATCGGTATTGCGCTTCAAGAGTTCGTAGGTGCCGGGATGCGGCTCGTAGGAGGTCACAATGCTGCCCGGCCAGCGCGCGCTCGCCCAGAGCGCGAAGGAGCCGACATTCGCGCCGATGTCGAGGATGTCGAGGCCGACACCATCAAAGCCGCATTCGTACTCGCCCTCGAGCACGTCCTTGATCGCCCAGTGCATCGCCTCGGGCACGGCAAGGCTCATCGGAATGCGCGCGACGTATTGCTTCATCGTCCCCCCGGAGACTGTCGTTGTCTGCGGGCACTCTGATGCCTTGGCCACGGGCAGCGCAAGGGTCGGCGCTGGCGAAGCCCATCAGCGCAGTTCGACGTTCACCACCCCCGGCGCGGCGCGCACCGCATTGGCGAGCTGCTGGTTGACCGGATAGCGCCCCGGCAATTCGATCTCGATCTCCTGGGCGCCGTCGTCGAGGATCATCACCAGCGAAATCTTGCCATCGGAGCGCACGCCGTCGCGCGGCTTCACCCGCTCGGCGATCGAGGACAGCGCCTTGTCGTCGCGCAGGAAGATGCAGAGGTCCTGCTTCTGCCGGCCGGCGAGATCGTCAAGCCGCTCGACATCCTCGATGCGCGGCCTGACCTCTTCGCCGTCGAGCACGGCCGAGAGCCGGATCACCAGCGCTGCGCCCGGCTCGAGCAGCTCGCGATAGCGCTGCAGCCCTTCCGAGAACAGGATCGCCTCGAACTGGCCGGTCGGATCGGAAAGCTGGACGATGCCCATCTTGTTGCCGGACTTGGTCCGCCGCTCCGATCGGTCGATGACGGAGGCCGCAACCTTGGCGATCGAGGTGCCGCTGGCGCGGACATTGCGGGCGAAGTCGGCATAGCTCTGCACCCGCAGGCGCTTGAGCACATGCTCGTATTCGTCGAGCGGGTGGCCGGACAGGAAGAAACCGACCGCCTCGTGTTCGCGCTTCAGCCGCTCGGCCGGGGCCCAGGGCTCCACCTGCGGGATACGGAATTCCTCCTGCACCACCCCGCGGCCGAGCATGTCGAGCTGTCCGGCCGCCGCTTCGTCGCGGGTGCGGTTCGACAGCGCCAGCATGCCATCCACTGCGACCATCGCCTTGGCCCGCTCGGGCTCGATCTCGTCGAGCGCGCCGGCCGAGATCAGCGCCTCGATCGTGCGGCGGTTGACCAGGCGCGTATCGATTCGGCGGGCGAAATCGGCGAGGTCGCGGAACGGGCCGTCCTTGGCTCGCGCCGCAACGATCGATTCGACAGCGGCGCGGCCAACACCCTTGATGGCGCCGAGCGCATAGCGGATCGCCCCGTCGGCAACGTCGAAATCGACGCCGGAGCGGTTGAGCGAGGGCCGCTCGACCTTGATGCCGAGACGCTCCGCGTCGCGCCGGAATTCCGAGAGCTTGTCGGTATTGCCGATGTCGAGCGTCATCGACGCAGCGAGGAACTCTACGGGAAAGTTCGCCTTCAGATAGGCGGTCTGGAAGGCGACGACGGCATAGGCCGCCGCGTGGCTCTTGTTGAAGCCGTAGTCGGCGAACTTCGCCAGCAGGTCGAAGATCTCGGAGGCGAGGTCCTTCTTCAGGCCGGCGTCGATCGCGCCCTTCACGAAACGGTCGCGCTGGGCGTCCATCTCGGCCTTGATCTTCTTGCCCATGGCGCGGCGCAAAAGGTCGGCTTCGCCGAGCGAATAGCCCGACAGCGCCTGCGCCACCTGCATCACCTGTTCCTGGTAGACGATGATGCCATGCGTCTCGGACAGGAACGGCTCCATGCCGGGATGGAGATAGGTCGGGTCCTCCAGCCCGAGCTTGCGGCGGCAATAGGTCGGGATGTTGTCCATCGGACCGGGGCGATAGAGCGCCACCAGAGCAATCAGGTCCTCGATCCGGTCGGCCTTCATCTCGACCAGCGCCTTGCGCATGCCGACCGATTCCACCTGGAACACGCCGACCGTCTCGCCGCGGGCCAGCATCTCGTAAGTCTTCGGGTCGTCGAAGGGCAATTGCGCCAGGTCGACCGCGATGCCACGCTGGGCGATGAGCTGCACCGCAATGGTCAGCGTCGTCAGTGTCTTCAGGCCGAGGAAGTCGAACTTCACCAGCCCGGCCTGCTCGACCCATTTCATGTTGAACTGGGTGACGCGCATGCCGGTGCGCGGATCGACCGAGAGCGCGACGAGCTGCTCCAGCGGCCGGTCGCCGATGACGACGCCGGCAGCGTGGGTCGAGGCGTGGCGGTGCAGGCCTTCGAGCTTCTGGGCGATTTCGAGCAGGCGCCCGACGACCGGCTCCTCGGCCGCCGCCTCCTGCAGCTTCGGCTCGCCGGCGATCGCTTCCGGCAGCGTGATCGGCTTGGCCGGATTCTGCGGCACCAGCTTGGTTAGCTTGTCGACCTGGCCATAGGGCATCTCCAGCACGCGGCCGACGTCGCGCAGCACGCCACGCGCCTGCAAGGTGCCGAAGGTGATGATCTGGGCGACGCGCTCCTCGCCGTAGCGATGCTTGACGTATTCGATCACCTCTTCACGCCGGTACTGGCAGAAGTCGATGTCGAAGTCCGGCATCGAGACGCGGTCGGGATTGAGGAAGCGCTCGAACAGCAGGCCGAAGCGCAGCGGGTCAACGTCGGTGATGGTCAGGGCATAGGCCACGAGCGAGCCCGCGCCCGAGCCGCGGCCGGGCCCGACCGGGATGTCATGATCCTTGGCCCATTTGATGAAGTCGGCAACGATGAGAAAATAGCCCGGAAATTTCATCCGGGTGATGATCGAGAGCTCGAAGGCAAGCCGCTTTTCGTAATCTTCGACCGTGAAGCCCGCGGCTGGTCCATGCTTGGCCAGCCGCGCCTCGAGCCCCGCCTTCGCCTGGCTCTCCAGCTCATCCGCTTCATCGCGCCCCTCCTCGCCGAAGCGCGGCAGGATCGGCTTGCGCGTGCCGACGCGCCAGGAGCAGCGCCGGGCGATCTCGACCGTCGAAGCCAGCGCCTCCGGCAGATCGGCGAAGCGGCGCTTCATCTCCGCACGGCTGGCGAAAAAATGCGCCGGCGACACACGCCGGCGCTCACCATCGGAGAGCAGCCGGCCCGCCGCCACCGCGAGCAGCGCGTCATGCGCTTCGAAATCGGCTGGCTTGCCGAAGAAGGGCTCGTTGGTCGCGACGATCGGCAGATCGTTGTCATAGGCGAGCCGGAGCAAACCGGCCTCGATTGCCGGCCCGTCCTCGCGCTCATGGCGCTGGATCTCGACATAGAGCCTGTCGCTGAAGATCGCCGTGAGGCGGTGCAGCCGCGCTTGCGCTTGAGCCGGCTGGCCGGCGCGCAAGGCGAGATCGAGCGGCCCGCCCGCCCCGCCGGTCAGGGCGATGATATCGGCATGATAGGCAGAAAGATGCTCGACGCTCGCGACCGGGTTGCCACCGGCGGCGGCGAGGCAGGCTTCCGTCACCAGCTTCATCAGATTGCCATAGCCGGCTTCGCTGGTCGCGAGCAGGACGACATGCGGCGTCACGCTCTGCACCGGCTTGCGCCCGCCGGTATCCTCATCGGCAAAATCGACCGAGAGCTGCACGCCTGCTATCGGCTGGATGCCGGAGCTCGCCAGCTTCTCCGAGAATTCGAGCGCGCCGAACAGGTTGTTGGTGTCGGTCAGCGCCATGGCCGGCTGGCCGTCGCCGGCGGCGAGCTTGGCGAGCGCACCGACCTGGATCGCGCCTTCGAGCAGCGAATAGCTCGAGTGGACATGGAGGTGGACGAAGCCGACCTCGCCCTGAACCTGTGTATCGTCTTTACGGTCGGTCATCGCGCCCTCCGGCGCGTCACCCGCTCAGCCGATGGGCCGAGTGAGAGGAACTGCGCCGATTCTTGATCCCAAGAGCATGCTCGGAATCGGTTATTGCGCGCCACCCCTCGCCGGTCGAGCCGATCCATTTGCGAGGCTGTGGACACGTCCGCGCATGGCGCTCGGTTCCCGCCTCCAAGGACCGCTCAGACATGCGGTCCAGAGGCGAGCGCAGCCCAGACCCAGATCATTCCGACGAAGAGAGCCAGCGCCAGGAATTCCACGGCTCCGACCATCAGCTTGCGGGCAATCACCATGTCCGATCTCCTATGTTCTCTATATGTTCAGTTTAATTCCCTCTTTGTTCACGTCAATATCGCAAGGTCAGCTGACGCAGGAAGACGCGCCGGACAGTTAACCCGGATTTACCGGGGCTGCGGAAACGTTAACAGCAGCGCTGCTGCCATGGCAGAATCAGATAGGGTCGGCGCCATGCCTCCTTCCCCCGATCAGGCGCACCGCAAACTGCGCAGCGAGACGCTCGGCGTGGTGCTCATGGCGATCGCGATGCTGATCATCCCGACCTCGGACGCCATCGCCAAATATCTCAGCGGTGCCCATTCACCGGCCTTCCTCAGCTGGGTGCGCTATGTCGCGGCGCTCGGTTTCATCCTCCCGGTCGCGCTGATCCAGCGTGGACGAGCGCCGGAGCGCGCGTCCGCATCGCCAGCCGGTACTGGCTCTCGCAGATCCTGCGCACCGCCTTCCTCGTCACGGCGATGACACTCTATTTCGTGGCGATCGCGCGCATTCCACTGGCCGATGCGCTCGGCGCCTATTTCATCGCGCCTGTCGCGGCGCCCCTGCTTGCCGCGATCGCGCTGCGCGAGCGGCTCGACCGGCGAAAGCTGCTTGCCGTCGCCCTCGGCTTCGTCGGCGCCATCCTCGTCGTGCGCCCGGGCACCGAGACCAGCGCCGACACATTGATTGCGCTCGCTTCCGGCTTCTGCATGGCCTGCTATCTGGTGTTGACCCGCGCCACCGCCCAGGACAGGCCGCCGGTGGCGACACTGACGATCCAGCTCGTGCTCGGCATCCTGATGCTGCTGCCCTTCGCGGTGCTGCAATGGACCACGCCGACGCGCGAGGGTCTGCTGCTCATCTTGCTGATGGGCCTGGTCTCGACGCTGAGCAACCTGATGACGATCAGCGCCTTCCGCCTGGCGCAGGTCCAGACGCTCTCGCCCTTCGTCTATCTTGAGCTGATCGGCGCGACCGCGCTCGGCTTTGCCCTGTTCGGTGACCTGCCCTCGCCGATGACCTGGGCCGGGATCGCGGTGATCGTCGCAGCCGGGCTGATCGTCGCGACGGCACCATCGGCCACACGGCGTACGCCGTCCTGAGCCTGCACAGTATTCAGTTCACCAGCGCACTCAGCGCCGCGATGACGGCCCGCGGCTCGATCTCGCGCGGCATCTCGTCGAAGGCGACGCGATAATAGTCGAGCATGCTGAGCTGCTCGAAACTGTTCCAGGTATCCTCGTCGTTCATCGCCTGGCTGCGCTCCTCGAGATTGAGGATCATGCCGTAGTCCTCGGGGCCGCTGCCATAGACCAGAGGCGGCGGCAGCGCCTCGGTGCGCAATTCGTTCTCGGCGGCAGCGATCGCGGCGAGCGCGCCCGGCACCCAGGCGCGATGATAGGCGTTGGAGACGTCGCGCTCGGCGTCTCCCGTGCCGGTCAGCACGGCGCGACAGGCGGAGGCGAAGGCGTCGACCATGCCGTTGCGCTCGGCCAGCCGGTCGGCCGCGTTGTAGTTGGCGTGGATCGGATCGACATAGGCGAATTCGTTCTGCAGCAGCCGTGCCGGCTCGCCCTGCAGGAAGAGCCAGGGATAGGTGTTGTCGATCAGGATCTGCCCCGGCAGCAGATGCGCCGCCTGGTTCTCGCCGGACGCGCTGAAGAACTGCTGCTCCGCGCCCTTGCAGGTCACGTTCGGATTGGCCGTCAGCGGCAATCCCGGCCGATCCGGCATCCGGATTGCCGCCATGTAGACGAGCACCTTGGCGACCCGGGTGTTGCGTGAGCGCCCGTGCCAGAGCGCCTTCTCAGTGTCGGAGGAGAAGCGCTGGACCCGCAGCAGGCGGAAGCGCTCCTCGGCTGCCACGGCGCGGTCGGGTGAACGGCGACGCCCCATCTCAGCCGCCGATCAGCACGGTCGGCTCGCCCATGGCGATCTTGTTCGGCGGCCCGACCGCCTCGATGATCGTGTCGCCCATGCGGCAAAGCGGCAGGCCGTTGACCAGCACGGTCTGCGAGCCGTCGATCACCACGCCCGGCCCATGCGGCGGGATCGGCAGCGGCGTCGCGCAGATATGGATGTCGGCTCCGCCGGCGGCGCTCGTGATCGTCGAGCCCATGCTGGCCGCGGCCGTCGCCTTCGCGGTCTCCTCGGCCACCTTCGCCGCTGGCGCGCCGGGTGTGCCTGCGGCGGCCAGCGTCGCCGCCTCGGCCACCTGGATTGCCGCGTCGGAGACCGCCTTGGCCGACTGGATCGCCGCCGCGGCGCCGGCCGGAACGCCGCGCCAGGCGAGCTTGTTGCCGATGATCACGTTGAAGCTCCCCGGGCCTGGCTGCAGCATGCCGGGCAGCGGGTGGATGACAGGGTCGAGGACGCGGGCAGCGGGGCGACCGGCTCCACCTCCTCCACCACCTCCGCCGCCGCCTCCACCACCTCCGCCCGGCGTGGATGCGGAGGGTGGCGCCGGCGGCGTGAAGACTTTTGCGCGCGCCTCGGCGGAGGGCCAAAGCGTGCTGAGCGCCACGTTCGGATCGGGTGGCAAAGATGCGATCGGGATCCCGTTGATCGTCGAGCCGGGTAGCTTGCCGGCCGCACAGGCAGCCTGAAGCGCCGGGAGCTCAACAGCCCAGAACACCTTCTGGACGGGGCGCCCCAGCAGCAGGACGACGTGCCCGGACGCGCCTTCGGCGAATTCGCGCGAAGCCTCGCCCCAGAACGAGCTCTGCAACGCCGCCGCATCGCTCTCGACACCGAACATGGCGGCGTTGCCGATGATCGCCGCCGCCTTGTCGGGATGTCCGTCCGGCAGACGACCACCCTGCATCAGATTCTCGACCGCGCGCTTCGGATTGGGCTCGGTGATTCCAGCCGCACGCGCGACCGCCAGCAGGAAATCGCCGTCCGACAGGAAGGTGGCGCGCTCGGTATCGTCGATCAGCGCGTAGCCGGTGCCAGCCTGGCAGGCCCGCTTCGCCGCATCCGAGACGGCGGAATAGAGGATGACATCGGGACCTGCAGGCGCGGCCGAGACCTGACGCGCCAAGGCGCGCAACTCGTCCAGGGTCGCTCCCGGCTTGATCTGCGCAATCGCATCCGCGGGGCTGAGCTTGGCCATGTCAGAAGATCTCGACCATCGGATCCTCGGCGACGAAATCGACGCCGCTGATCCTCTCTCCGAACAGCGGCAGCGGATGGAGCATGGCGTAGATGCGCAAGCGTTCCTGGATCCGCACGAGCATGGTCGGGGTGAAGTTCACCGGTGGCAATGGCGATCCGCCGAGCTTGGCGCCGATATGCGAAGCGACGATGCGGTTGTCGTTCGGAGCCGGCCTGCTTGTCGAAAACCGCCAGCCGAAATGGAATGCCGGAAGCCCCGGCGCATGAACCCGCAGGGCATGCGGGCCGCCCGGATAGAGCATCCGGTTGAGATCGACGATCTGCCAGCCATCCTCGTCGATCGGGAACCGACCGCTACGATCGTAGTCTGGCGCCTGGCTCTGGTTCATCCTGCTGCCCCAATAGGCGACGGCCGGTCGGCTGTGCCTCACGCTACATCCATCTGCGCGCACTTGCGATCGTTTCGCAGCGCCCCGGCGAAATGCGCCCTGAATCCGGCAATGGTCGAGGCATCGATGACATTGCAATGGTGACGCTCGGGAACGAGCCGTATAGTGTCCTGGATAGGCCTTGAGATAGCGAGAACTGGATGTCGTGGTACAGTAAGGTCGTCTGGTCCGAAGGCTTGTTCCTGCGGCCGCATCATCTGCAGCAGAACGATCGCTATCTCGAGAATCTGCTGGAGAATCGCGTCCGGCACGTCACGCCTTATCCGTGGGGGTTCTCGGTGCTCGAGATCGACCGCGACCTGGCACAGCAGAGCCGCATCGGGCTCCGGCGCGCCGTCGGCGTGATGCCGGACGGCACGCCCTTCGCCATGCCTGACAACTCGCCTTTGCCGCCAGCCATCGAGGTGCCGGAGAACGCCGCCGGCCAGATCGCCTGGCTGTCGCTGCCGCTCGCCGCCTCCAACACCCGCGAAGTCGAGGACAGCCTCAACGGCTCGGCCAGCCGCTTCTATCCGGCGACCGAGATGCTGATCGACTCGACCGCCTCGCTGCGCGTCGACGAGGAGATCGACATAGCCCATCCGCGCTTCGGCCTCGAACTGCGCAAGACGAGCAAGCCCGGTTATGTCGGCCTCGCGCTTGGGCGCATCCTCGAAGTGCGCGACCGCGCCATCCTGTTCGACGAGAAGTTCGCCCCGCCGGTGCTGCTCTGCTCGGCCCATCCGGTGGTCGACGGCTGGATGGACCGCGTCATCGGCTGGATCGACAACAAGCTCGAGGAGCTCGCCCGCTACGCCGCCGACCCGACCGCCGGCGGTGGCCTGCAAAGCGCTGACTACTTCATCCTGCAATTGCTCAACCGGCACATCCCGGTGCTGAAGCACCTGCGCGGCTCGCGTTTCGTCCATCCCGAGCGCCTGTTCATCACGCTGCTCTCCATCGCCGGGGAGCTCGCCACCTTCACCACCGCCGAGCGCCGCGCCCGCGACTACCCGGCCTACGACCATGACGACCTGGAGGGCTGCTTCACCCCGGTCGTGCGCGATATCCAGGACTTCCTTTCGGCCCAGCTCGGCCGCCGCGCCATCCGCCTCGAGATCGTCGAGCGGGCGCAGAACGCCTTCATGTCGACGATCCGCGACCGCGCCTTGATGCGCAACGCGACGCTGGTCCTGGAAGTGGCCGCACGCCGCCCGCTGACCGAGATCCAGTCGCAGTTCCCGCATCTGTTCAAGATCGGCCCCAACACCAAGATGAACGAGATCGTCCATGCCCATCTGCCGGGCATCAATCTCGTCCACCTGCCGACACCGCCGCCCCAGATCCGCGCACTGACCGACCACGTCTATTTCTATCTCGACCGCACCTCGCCGCTCTGGCCGGAGTTCAGCACGGCGAGCTCGATCGGCATGCATTTCTCCGGTGACTGGCCCGATCTCGAAATGGAGCTCTGGGCCGTGCTCGAGGGTAGGCGATGAGCAACGACGGCTCCGATCCGTTCGGCCGTTCGGACCGGACCTTCATCCGGCCGAACCCGGCCGGACGGCGCGTGCCGCAACCCTCACGCCCGGCGCAGGATGCAGGTCCGGGCTATCCGCCCCAGGGGCAGCCCTACCCGCCCCCGAACGCACCCTATTCACCTCCGCCCGCCGGCTATCCGCCGCAGGGCTCGCCCTATGCGCTCTCCGGCGCGCCGCAATACCCGCAGTCGGCGCCCTCGCCAGGCGTGCCCGGCGGCGAGGAATGGCTGTCGCAGCCGCAGCAGCGACCAAGCGCGCCGCCGCCTCCACCGCAGGGCTATGTGCCGCAGGCCTTGCCCAAGCGCGAGCAGATGCTCACGCCGAACACCAATCCGCTGCTGAAGGCGGCCGGCCCGCTCCTGCTCCTGCTCGGGCGCCTGCGCGCCAATATCTCCAGAGCGCCGGCGACGCAGATGATCGGCCAGGTCGGCGAGACGATCGAGGCCTTCGACCATGAGGTCCGGGCGGCCGGCTTCACCGCCGAGCAGACGCGCACCGCCAAGTACATCATCTGTGCCTTCGCCGACGACATCGTCCAGAACATCCCGGGCGAGGACCGCCATGTCTGGACGCAGTACAGCATGCTCTCGCGCTTCTTCGGCGAGCGCACCGGCGGCGTGCGCTTCTTCGAGGAGTTGGAGCGCGCAAGGAAGGATCCGTCAGTCAATTACGACCTGCTCGAACTGATGCATGTCTGCCTGGCGCTCGGCTTCGAGGGCGTGCACCGCACCTCGGCCGGCGGCGCCGCCAACCTGCAGATGATCCAGCGTGGCCTGTTCGAGACGCTGCGGCGGGTGAAGCAGCCCGATCCGGAATTGTCGCCGCGCTGGCAGGGCCAGGCCCTGACCGCTCGGCTCGCCGGCTTCAAGATTCCGGTCTGGTCGATCGCCGCCGTCGCGGCGGTCGCCGTGCTCGGCCTCTATTTCATTTTCCGCGCCCTGCTCGGCGGCAATGCCGAGGCTTCGGCCAGCGCCCTGCTCACAGTGCACCCCAAGGGCGACATCGAGATCCTCCGCAGGGTCGCCGCCCGGCCACCGCCGCCGCTGCCACAACCGCCGCCGGCGCAGCAGCCCAAGGTCTGCGCCACCGTGCAGCCGCCGATCACCTGCCAGGTGACGCCGAACCTGATCATCGTGCGCCTGATGGGCATCACCCTGTTCGAGCCCGGCCAGGCCGTGGTGCGCGACGAATTCCGGCCGCTGATCGAGCGCATCTCCACAGTGCTCAACGAGGAAGGCGGTGCGATCAAGGTCGTCGGCCACTCCGATTCCGACCCGATCCGCACCGCCCGCTTCCCCAACAACCTCGAATTGTCGAAGGCGCGCGCCGTGGCGGTCGGCGACCTCCTTAAGACCAAATTGAAGCAGTCGGACCGCATCAGCACCGACGGCAAGGGCCCCGACGTGCCGATCGACACGAACGCGACCGCGGCCGGCAAGGCGAAGAACCGACGCGTCGAGATCCTGATCCAGCGCAACAGCTAGGACCAGGTGACGATGCAGGAGACGGGTAGACGATGAATCTCGCGACATGGCTCAGGATCGCAGCCATTTTCATCGGCGCGCTGGCGCTGGCGCTGCTGATCTGGTTCGGCGGCCCCTTCGTCGCCTTCGGCGAGGTGCGCCCGTTCGAATCGTTCTGGGTCAGGCTGCCGATCGCCCTGATCTTGATGCTCGGCGCGCTCGGCTGGAGCGCCTGGATCGTGATCAAGCGGCGCAAGGCCGTCGCCGCGCTCTCCGACGCGATGGCCAAGGAAGAAGCCCAGACCGGTGACGGCGCCGCACTCTCCGCCTCCATGCGCGATGCGCTGGCGACGCTCAGGCGCACCCGCGGCAAGGATGGCGGCGATTATCTCTACGACCTGCCCTGGTATGTCATCATCGGTCCGCCGGGCGCCGGCAAGACCACGGCGCTGGTCAATTCCGGGCTGAAATTCCCGCTCGCCCGCGGCGGCCAGACGCCGGCCGCGGTGGCCGGCACCGGCGGCACCCGCTATTGCGACTGGTGGTTCGCCGAGGACGCGGTGCTGATCGACACCGCCGGGCGCTACACCACGCAGGACACCGATACCAAGGCCGAACGCACGAGCTGGCTCGCCTTCCTCGATTTGCTCAAGACCAACCGGCCGCGCCAGCCGATCAACGGCGTCATCGTCGCGATCAGCGTCGAGGACCTCCTGACCTCCTCGCAGGAGGAGATCATCGCCCATGCCGACGCGATCCGCGCCCGCCTGCTCGAGCTCAACGAGCGGCTCAAGGTCGACTTTCCGGTCTATGCGGTCTTCACCAAGGCCGATTTGATCGCCGGCTTCAACGAGTTCTTCGCCGCGCTTTCCGAGCCGCAGCGGCGCATGGTCTGGGGCCATACCTTCCAGACCGTCGACAAGACCCGCAACATGATCGGCGACGTGCCGCCGGAGTTCGACGCGCTGATCGAGCGCCTGAACGAGCGGCTGTCCGACCGGCTGCAGGATGAGCACAACCCGACCTCGCGCGCCAAGCTTTTCGGCCTGCCGAGCCAGATGGCGACGCTGAAGCCGCTCATCATCGACTTCCTCGGCCGCGTCTTCGAGCCGACGCGCTACCAGTCGAGCGCGACCTTGCGCGGCTTCTACTTCACCTCCGGCACCCAGGAAGGCACGCCGATCGACCAGCTGATCGGTGCGCTCTCGCGCAATTTCGGCAGCGACCACGCCGATTCCGGCTCCTATTCCGGCCGCGGCAAGAGCTTCTTCCTGACCGATCTGATCCAGAAGGTGATCATCGGCGAATCCGGCTGGGTCTCGACCGACCTGCGCGCCGCGCGCCGTTCCACCCTGCTGCGCATCGCCAGCTTCAGCGCGATCGCGCTGGTCTCGCTGGCGCTCGGCGGCATGTGGTGGACGAGCTATGCCCGCAACAGCGACCTGATCAACCAGAGCAATTACGGCCTCGCCGATTATCGCTCCAGCGCCGCTCCGGTGCTGCAGGAGACCACTCTCTCCGATCGCAATTTCAGCCGCGTCCTGCCGCTGCTGCACAAGCTGCGTCATATGCCGGCCGGCTATGCCGACAAGGACGAGCCGACGCCAGTCGCCGCCACCTTCGGCCTCAGCCAGCGCGAGCGCCTGCAATCGGCAGCGCAGGAAAGCTACCACCAGGCACTGGAGCGGCTGCTGCGCTCGCGCATCATCTTCCGGCTCGAGGAGCAGCTCGAGGCCAACGTCAACAATCCCGGCTTCATCTACGAGGCGCTCAAGGTCTACCTGATGGTCGGCGGCCGCGCCCCGCTCGACCGCGACCTCGTGCTCGCCTGGATGCGGCAGGACTGGGCCGAGAACCTCTTCCCCGGCGCCGCCAACGCCAAGGGCCGCGAGGCGCTGGAGGAACATCTCATCGCCCTGCTCGACCTCGACGACGGCGGCGAGCCGGTGGTCAAGCTCAATCAGCCATTGATCGAGAGCAGCCAACGCACCCTGCGCCGGCTCAGCATCGCCGAGCGCGCCTACGAACTGCTGCGCACGCAAGGGCGCAACGCCAGTCGCGACTGGGTCGCGGCGACCCGCGGCGGCTCCGATGCGCGGCTGGTCTTCGAAGGCGTCTCCGGCGAGGACCTCGACTCGATCCGGGTGCCGTATTTCTACACCTATGACGGCTTCCAGGGCGCCTTCGTCGACCGGCTCGGCGATATCGGCGAGCGCATCGAGAAGGAGCGCTGGGTCCTCGGCGACAATGCCGACCAGGCGGCGATCACCTCGCAATATGCCAGCCTGTTCCAGGACCTGCTCAAGCTCTACGCCCGTGACTTCACCGCCTCCTGGCAGAAGGCACTGCGCCGGCTGAAGCTGCGGCCGCTCAACGCCGACAAGCCGAAATACATCGCGCTCTCCGCAATCTCGGCGCCGACCTCTCCCTTCAAGCAGTTGCTCGAATCGATCCGCGACGAGACGCAGCTGACCAAGGAACGGGCAGCGAAGCGGCCCGCTGCGGCGCAGGCCGCCGAGAAGATGGCGGGGCAAGTCGCCGACAAGGCGGCCAAGACCCTGGAGGAGCGCGCTAATTATTCGCTCAGCCGCCTCGGCACCAGCCTGCCGCTCAGCGCGCCCGGCGTCGATCGCGTCATTGCCGGCGGTGGCGGCGGCGAGGCGCTCGGCGCCAATATCGAGGCGCAGTTCAAGGCCTTCCACGTCCTGGTCGAGGGCGATGGCGGCAAGCGGCCGGTCGATCAGGCACTCCAGATCTTCGCCGAGATCAACCAGAACCTCGCAATGGCCGCGACCACCCCGGCGCAGGCCGCCGCGGCCAATGCCGCGCTGGTGCCGCTGATCGCCTCGCTGCGCGGCAACTCCTCGCGCTATCCGGCACCATTCGATGCGATGATCGTCGCCGCCGTGAACGATTTCGAGGGCGACGCCACCGGCGCGACCGTCTCGCTGCTGCGTCAGGCCCTGGCCAGCGAGATCACCGGCCGCTGTTCCAGCCTGCTGGCCAATCGCTATCCCTTCGCCAAGGGCAGCACGAGCGAGATCGGCCTCGCCGACTTCGCCCAGCTCTTCGCGCCGGGCACCGGTGCGATGGACAAGTTCATGAAGGAGCGGCTCGACCCCTATATCGACAAGTCCGGCCAGAACTGGAGCTGGCGCCAGGACAGCCGCGTCGCCCGCGCGCTCTCGCCGACGACGTTGCGCGAATTCCAGCGCGCCAACGACATCCGCGAGGCCTTCTTCCCGACCGGCGGCAACCTGCCGAACTTCCAGATGGTGGTGGTGCCGACCACCCTCTCCTCCGACGCCTCCGGCGCCAAGCTCGAGATCAACGGCTTCACCGTGGCGAGCCAGCAGGGCGTCAACACGCCGACGCCGGTGATGTGGCCGGGCGGAGGCCTCGCCAAGACCTCGATCACGCTGACGATCGGCAGCGCCGCTGCCGCCAACAACAATGCCGGCGGCATCTTCGGTGGCGGCTTCTTCTCCAACAGCCCGACGCCGGCGGCGCCGACCGAGGTGAAGATGTTCGACCGCACCGGTGTCTGGTCCTTCTTCCGCCTGCTCGATGCCGGCTCGGTCCTGCGCCAGGGCGACAATGTCGTCTTCACGCTTGCGGCCGGCGGCCGTCAGATCGGCTACCAGTTCGGTGTCGGCTCGCTGAAGAACCCGCTGGTGCTGCCGGCGCTGCGTGAAATCCGTTGTCCGGCGGGGATTTGAGATGGCGTGTGGGTTGTTCGGGAAGCTTCCGGGCAAGCGGGATTTCATCGCGCTGAATGCGCCGACGGCCTTTCTTTCGGCTTATGAGCGCTGGCTCCAGGGCGGGCTCACCGCCAGCCGGGTCGAGCTCGGCGCCGGCTGGCAGGAGGCCTTCCTCAACGCGCCGATCTGGCGCTTCTGGTTCGGCAGCGCCTTCTGCGGCACCACAGTCGCCGGCGCCTTCATGCCCTCGGTCGACGGCATCGGCCGCTATTTCCCGCTGACGGTCTTCGCCCTCGCCGGCCCCGGCGCCGCGATCCCGCCGCCCGAGCTCGACCCGCAGGATGCATGGTTCGCCCAGGCCGAGGACTTCCTCCTGCGCGCGCTCGAACCCGAGGCGAGCTTCGAGGCCGTCGCGCATGCGTTGGGTGGGCTCGCTTTGCCCAATGACGATCTCAAGGCGGCCCCGCCCGCCGACATGGTGCGCCTCTCCGACGGCACCATCGTCAGCGCGCTCGATTCCGCGACCTTCCCGGCCAGGCTCTCGGCGCTGCGCGTCGAGGACCATACCCGCGCCTATGCCCATGCCAGCTATCTCTGGACCATCGGCGGCGACGATTTCGAGCCGCTCGCTTTGGTCGGCCATGGCCTGCCCAGCCCCTATCTCTACACCGGTCTCCTGACCGGACGCTTCGATGCTTTCCTCGGCGCAGGATCGACGGCATGAACGAGCACCGCACCGGCTCCAGTTTCGAGACGGGCGCGGTCAGCCACGCCGGGCGCGTGCGCAGCCATAACGAAGACAACCTGGTGGTCCGGCCCGAACACGGGCTCTGGGCCGTCGCCGACGGCATGGGCGGCCATCATAACGGCGCCATGGCGAGCGCCACCGTGGCGGCCAGCCTGTCGGCCATCGGCGCGGCCGGCTCCGCCGCCGAACTGCTCGACCGGCTCGAACGCGGCGTGGTCGAGGCGAATGCGGAACTGCGCCGCAAGATCCGCGAGCATGACGGCGCCACAATGGGCGCGACGCTCGCCGTACTGCTCGCCCATGACCGCCATTTCGCCTGCGTCTGGTGTGGCGACAGCCGGGTCTATCTCGTCCGCAGCGGGCAGATCACCCAGGTCACTCGCGACCATACCGAAGCCCAGGACATGATCGAGCGCGGCCTGCTCACCATCGAGGAGGCACGGACCTGGCCGCGGCGCCATGTCATCACCCGCGCCATCGGCGTGCATGACCGGCCCGAGCTCGATATCGACCATGGCGAGCTCGAAGGCGGGGACGTCTTCGTGCTCTGCTCGGACGGGCTCACCGACCATGTCCGCGACGAGGAGATCCTACGCGCGACCGTGACGGCCGGCGCCCAGGCCGCCTGCGATGCCCTGCTCGCGCTGACGCTGGAGCGCGGCGCCACCGACAATGTCACCGTGATCGTGGTGCGCTATCATCACGACGGCGGAGCCGAGAAGACGCGCTGGGTGCCGAACATGCGCCAGCGCAGGAGCGATGCGCCATGAGCGATTCCGACCGCACCGTCTTCCTGCCGCGCACGGGCCTGGCGCCCGGCGTGCGGCTGAACGGCATCTACGAGATCGAGCGCCTGATCGCCACCGGCGGCATGGGCGAGGTCTATCAGGGCCGCGCCATCCAGACCGGCGACGCCGTCGCGATCAAGATCGTGCGCTCCGACATGGCGCAGGACGCCAATGTCATCGCCCTGTTCCGCAACGAGGCGTCGGCGCTGCACAACCTCTACAACGAGGCGATCGTCCGCTATTACGTCTTCACCGTCGACCCGGCGACGCAGGCGACCTATCTCGCCATGGAGTTCGTCGACGGCAAGTCGCTGTCCGACCTGTTGAAGCAGGGTCCGCTGCCCTTCGAGGAGGTCGACCTGCTGCGCCGGCGCATCGCGTCCGGCCTGCATGCCGCCCATATGCTCGGCATCACCCATCGCGACGTCTCGCCCGACAACATCATCCTGCCCGGCGGCCAGGTCACGCGCGCCAAGATCATCGATTTCGGCATCGCCAAGTCGAAGCTGGCCGAGAAAACGGTGATCGGCTCCGGCTTTGCCGGCAAATTCAATTATGTCTCGCCCGAACAGCTCGGCCTCTACGGCGCCGAGGTCACCGGCAAGTCGGACATCTACAGCCTCGGCCTGGTGCTTGCCGAAGCGCTCGGCGGCCGCCCGCTCGACATGGGCGGCACCCAGATGCAGATCCTGGAGAAGCGCCGCCGCGTTCCCGATCTCGCCACCATCGACAAGCGCATCCGCCCGCTGCTGGCGCGCATGCTGGCGCCCGATCCGAAGGACCGCCCGGCCGACATGGCCGAGGTCGCCTCCTGGCAGGCGAAAGGCGGCGCGAACTCTGCCGGCGGCAGTGGGCGCGCCTTTCCCTGGCCGCTGGTCGCCGGCGTTGCCGCGCTCGCGCTGCTTGCCGGGGGCGGGTTCTTCGCCTGGAAAATGCTGGGCGGTAGCACTCCGGTCCAGCAGGCGATGAACAGCCCTCCGCCCGCCTTGAGCGACGAGCGCCCGCCAGCCTCGCCCAGCGCCGGGTCGAGCACCCCGGTGCCGGAACTCACGCCCGCAACTCCGCCTCCACCAGCGAACCCGGCGCCCTCGCCGCAGCCGGCAAGCCAGAGCGAGCCGCCCGCACTGCAATCGCCCACGCCTCCCGGGCCAGTTGCGCCGCCGCAGCCATCTGCGTCTTCGCAGTCCCCTGCGCCCGCGACACCGGAATTGAAGCCGGCGCCGACACCGCCGCCGGCCACCCCAACCTCGACAACCGGCCCGAAATCGACGCCGGTCGTTCCGCCGCCAGCCTCAACGGCTCCGGAGCCCGAGCCGCGCACTGCCGCCGAGCGGACGGCGCGCTATGTCGCCGACTATGACGGCGGCGCCTGCTTCTTCCTGTGGCCGACGGCGATCGCCGACAAGCGCACCACGATCGAAGGCTTCGGCAGCACGGCCGAGCCCTTCGTCAGCTTCGATGCCGCCTTCAAGAAGGCGCAGGGCTACGAGGCGCAGATCAGCCTGCGCACCATCACCACGGCGCAGTGCCCGATGGTCGACTTCCTGCGCCAGCTCGGCCGCGGCATCGACCGCAGCCCGGTCATGCAGATCGGCGCCTTCACCATGAGGAGCGGCGACACGCTGTCCGGCACGGTCGAAAGCGACCCGGGCAAGAATCTCGACATCCTGCTGATCGGCGATGACGGGCTGGTCTACAACCTCGCCAATTACACCCGCCGCGAAGGCGGCAAGGCGAGTTTCACCCTCAAGCTGGAATCGACGGCGGCTTCGGGCGCGCCCGTGCGGCCGCAGACCGTGCTTGCGCTGGTGAGCCAGGCGCCGCTGCCGGCGCTGTCGGGCCCGAACCCGGCCCCGGCCGGCGACATCTTCCCCGGCCTGCACCAGGACCTCGCCCGCGCCGGCGGCAAGGTCGGCGTCGGTATCAAGTATTTCCGGATCGAGTGATTGTCGGAGGCGTCATTCTCGGGCGGAGCGTAAAACCAAGGCCGTCCAGCGAGCGTCAACCGAGAGAGTACGCGCGGGATCCCCTCTCCTGAAAGGAGAGGGGTAGGGGTGAGGTGTTCGGAAGTTGAATCGTTTGCCTGGACAAGCCGCGCGGTGACCGCTCGCGGAACTGGTAGAACGGCCTACACCTCACCCTGCCCTCTCCTTACAGGAGAGGGTTCCCCGCGCCTCAATCGTCTCTGATCAAACGAACCGGATAGCCAGTCCGGAGCCAAGCCCAAGCATGACGGCGGTTGTGTCAATCCTCGCGGTAGAGCTCGCCCCAGTCGTCCTGCCAGAGACCTTCGGTGTCCTCGACGACGATCGGTGCCTTGATCTCGTTGGCCAGGCGCACCGCCGAGCGAAAGCCCTCGACCGGTTCGAGCTCGTCGCTGACGAAATCATTGGTGAGATGGCCTGCCGCCAGCTCTGCCGGGCAGGCGATGCGAGCGAAAGTCTTGCCGTCGCGCTGGCCAAGGCTCAGCGTGATGGCGTCGGGTTGCGGCTCATCGACCTGCTCGAACCGGTTCTTCGCCATCGTCGTCTCCTCGCCTCTAGGATAGGTCGATCATGGGCCATCGCCGCCATCGCGGCAAATTCGCTGCCCGCGATCGCTTTGGCCGGACCTGGCCGGTATTCGCTTGCAGAACTCTACTTCTGTTGCTGCCGCGCCGGGGCGGCAGCAGGCCCGCCGCGCACCACCTTGTAGCGGTCGAGCCTGACCTTGATCATCTCGTCGAACTTCTTGTGCACCTCGGAGACCGAAAGCGTCTTGGTCTCGCCGCCGGCCTGGGCATAGAAGATCGGCCGGTTGGCTTCGGCCGGCTTCGGCAGCAGGGCTGCCGCGCTCGCGCCGGGCGTCTCCTCCATCGTTTCGATGAAGGTCTGCGCCGCATCCGGCCCCAGGAAATGGATCAGGTAGATCTCGCCGCCGGTGAGATGGCGCCCCATCGCTTTTTCCAGCCTGAGCGTGTCGCGCTTCAGCATCTCGCCCGCCAGCAAGGCCGAGAGATAGGGCTCGCGCCTGAGGTCGAGGATGCGCTGGCGCTCATTGGCGTCGGCGATGACGAACTGTCGGCCGTTGCGGCTGATCAGCGCCGCCTCGGCGACGAGCCCATGCTTGCGGCCGAACTCGAAGATCACGCCGAACCAGGTCTGCTCGATGAACTGGTAGAGCCCGGTCGCCGAGGAGGTCTTCGCCTTCACCTCGGTCGCGAACGAGGACTCCTTGTCGGCGACCGCCATCAGCAGGGTCGGGTCGGCGCCGACGACACGCCCTGCCCTGACAATCATCTCGACCAGATGCCGGCGGATCTTGATCGGCCCGAAGGTCAGGACCTGGTTGGGGTCGCCGGTATAGTTGATCGGCGCCTGCGGCAGCTGGCTGCGCGGCGCCGCAGCCGGAGCGCCCGGCTTGCCCGGCAGCGTCGGCGGCACCAGGATGATGTTCGAGGGCGGCATCACCGGGATGGGCATCCCCGGCTGGTTCGGCATCTCCGCCGCGACCTGCTCCTTGATCGCCGCGAGCGATGGATCGGCGTTCAGCGCGAACTGCGTCGCCTGCCTGGCAGCCTCGAGATCGCCCTCGACCGAAGACAGGATCAGCGATGGCCGGGTCGGTGCCTTCAGCGCCGGCGCCTCGACGCTCTCGATCGGCTCGAAGCCGCCGGTCACCTCGGTGGAGCCGGGCTTCAGCGTCGCAACGGCGATACCGCCGGCGATCGCCAGTACGAGCGCGCCACCGCCGATCAGGGAGACGAGCCGCAGCCGCGAACCGCCATCCGCAACCGCGAATGGCACGCCGGCGGCAACATTGGTGGCGCTGGCGCCGCCGGCCACAGCCTTTTGCGCCAGCACCAGCCAGTCAGGAGGCTTGCCGTCCTTGCTGGCGCGCTCCTGCAATTCGGCGATCATCCGGCGCGCCTGCTGAGCCGGGACATCCGCATCGCGCTCCAGCGTCGTGGCTGCGCTGCGCGCGCCCTGCTCGGTCAACGCCTTGAGCGCGAAGAACCAGAGCTGCAGCGAGATGCGCCGGCTCTCCAGCGGCGTGCCCTGGCAGGGCGAGACCAGGAAATTGCAATGCGGGCAGGCATAGGCGCGCAGCTTCACCCGCGGCGCGAAGGCCGAGGTCTTGCCGCAGGCCGAGCAGGTCAGCGTCGTGCCGCCCCGCCGCGCCCGCATGATGGTTTCAAGGCAGGCATCCTCCTGGAATGCGGCCTGAAACTGCTTGAAGCGCTGCCCCATCCTTCGCTACCGCTGCTGCCGCGCCCCGCCATACGCAGCCGGCGCGGCCTCGACAAGCCTTGCTCTCAACCTGCCAGCAGTGCCAGCCGCGCGACATCCCTCAAATGCATGTCGACCTCTGCCGCCGTCGCCTGCTTCGGCAGGGCCGGGCCGCCGCGCCCCGACTCATGCGCTTCAGTCAGGAAAGCGTTGAGCGCGTCGAGCAGCATCGCCGGGGTGCGCGTGCCGTCGAGCAGGCTGACGAATTTGCGCACCACCACGCCGTCGAGAGCAACAGCCCGATGGCGCAGATCGGTGACTTCGTGGCTGGCCAGCGCCTGGCGTCGCGCCAGCAGGCTTGCGACCGGTCGCTCGCTGATCCGCGTCGCCAGCCGATGCGGCTCCAGGCCGATCTCGATCAGGCCGGCGCGGTAGATCGCGGTGAGCGCCTCGTTCAGGCGCTCGATCTCGCGCTCGCGATCGGAACCGGCTCCGGCCTCCTGCAAAGCGAGGGCGACCAGCTCGTCATAGCGGATATTGCCCGGCCACGTCCGCCCGAGCGCCCGCAGCGCTGCCTTGGCCGCCGGCAGGTCGACGGCAAGACGAACGCCGTCAGCGAACAGGAAGCTCACTGCCCCGGGCCGCTTCTCGTCGACCTTGCCGTCTTCTTCCTGGACATTGGCGGCGAGATGATAGGGCGCGAAGCTGAAGCCGGCGAGGCCACGATGCAACTCGACATCGGCACGGCAGAGCAAGGTCTGGCGGAAGCAACGGCCGATCAGCAGGTCGAGCGCCTGCTCCTGCCGGAGCGGCTCGGAGATCGGGATCGCGTTCAGCACCTGCTGGGCCGGCCCGCGCGCGCCGCCGAAATTGTTCGGGAAGGAGGTCTCGGACAGGAACTGCAGCCCATGCGGCTCGGCTGCGGCCAGCACCTCGTGCAGGGCGAAGGCGCGCGCGCCGGGGTTGAGATCGTCATGATAGAGGACATTGTCCGGGATATCCTCGATCTGCTTGGCCCGCTCGCGCAGCGCGACGCCGTAGAAGGTCTCGGCATCGGTCGCCTCTGCGAAGCGCTTGATCGCCGCCCGCGCCACCCTGACCTTCTCGAGGGGATCATCGATCTCGCGCGTCTCGAACAGCATGACATCGCGGGCAAGATCGCGCAGCCGGCAGCCTGGCAAGGCGTTGTAGCTGACATAGGCGATGCCCTGCGGCGCCAGCAGCTCGCCGAAGAGCGCCAGGATCCGCTCGCGCACCGGCTGTGGCACCCAGGAATAGACGCCATGGACGATGATGTAGTCGAACTGGCCGAGCCCCGTGGTCACCGCCATGATGTCGCGCTGCTCGAAGCTGACATTGCTCAGCCCCAGCTCGGCCGCCTCCGCCTTGGCGCGCGCGATCGCCCGGCCGCTCAGATCGATGCCGACGAGCTGCGCTCCCGGGCATTGCAGCGCCATCGGGATCAGGTTGCCGCCACTGCCGCAGCCGAGCTCCAGCACCCGCATCGTCGCGGTCGGCGCCGGGGTCATGCCATGGATATGCGCGATCGTCGCCAGATGCGCCGGATGCGTCTGCGAGAATGCGTGCCCGGGATAGGCGACGGCATCATAGGGGTTCGTCGCCAAGTCTCTCGTGGCCATGTCGTTCATCGAGGAATTCCGTCTATCCCATTCGCATCGTTGCAGGTTCCGAGGCGCGCTCAGCAGCCGATCACCTTGAACTCGACCCGGCGGTCGAGCGCGTCGCTGGCATCGTCCTTGCCGGTGCCGACCAGGTTCTCGTTGTAGCCGCGCCCGCTCGCGATCATGCGGCCACGGCTGTCGGGCGCGCCGGCCTGGAGCAGGTCCATCACATATTGCGCCCGCAGCACCGAGAGCCGCTCGTTGACCTGCGGCAGACCGGTGCGCGAGGTGTGGCCGACGATCTCGATGCAGGCGCCCTTCTGCTGGGCGCGGGTCGCGATCTGGCTCAGCCACATCGGATAGGGCTCGGTGATCTGCGGATTGGCGATGAACTGCGTCGAGCCCGGCTGGAACAGCAGCTTGACCATCAGCTGGTTGCCGGAAAGGCCGCTGTCGACGAGGTCGCCGAAGGCTTCGACGGCATCGTCCTTGCGCCCGAGCTTGCTGCTGGCGAGATAGGCGCCGATGCGGACACGGTGCTGGTCGCCGCCCGGCAGCACCCGCGCCGTCCGATAGAAGGCAAGCGCCTCGCGATAGTGCCGCGCCTCGTATTCGAGGATGCCGTCATTGACCAGCGCCGCGACGTTGAGGCGGTCGGCATAGAGCGGATCGATCGCGTCGCCGAGCTTCGTGCCCTGACAGGTCTTGATGTAAACCTCGGTCGCCGGGTCCTTCGACCACATCGGTGAGTCCCGGTAATAGGTCGTCGGCGTGGCGTCGATGCCTTCCGGCTTCGCCCGAGCGACGCCCTTCGACACGACCCGCTTCGATTTCATGTCCAGCAGCGTCAGGCAGATCCGGTAGGCGTCGCGCGCGCCCTTCGCATCCCCGGCATTGTTGACCGCGGTGAAGGTCCCGACCAGCACCGCCGGATTGCGCGCCAACGCCTCGGCCGAGAACGGCTGCACCTGGAAGCGCGGATAGGATTTGCCGACCAGCTCGATCAGGCTCTGCTGCATCGAGCGTGTCGAGGTCGATTGCGCGCCGGAGATGCCGTCGATCAACGGGTCGATCACCAGCGTGACGCGTTCACCCTCGATCTGCGCCTTGGAGAACAGATCGTTCGCCGCCCGCTCCAGCGCCTGCGGAAACGGGATCGGTGTCGGGGCTGCGGCCGGAGCCGGGCTCGGGGCCGGCTGCGTCTGAGCCAGGGCCGGCGAAGCCAGCAGCCCCAGCAAGACCATGCAGGCGAGCGGAGAACGACGCATCGAAGCCCCCAATTGCATCCTGTCCGAGGCGATGTCTGGCCTTCGCCGACGGCGAAGGCCGCTTCGCAATTGTGTCAGCGGCAGTTCTTCGGGACGCTTCCGCCATCGCCGAGCTGGGCCCGCATCAGCGCATCGGTGCAGTCCACCGTCCCGCCAACGCCCGGCCGACGCTTGTTGCCGCGCGGCTCCGGGGCAGCCTCGACGCCGCCAGTCAGGATGCCGGTCGACTTGCGATCGAGCACGACACGCGGCTGCTGGACCTCGCGCGGCTCCTGCCGCTGCGGACGCGTGGCGGGAACCGTCGGCAGCAGCGGCTTCTGCGGAGCCGGCAATTCGGTCACGCCGCCGGAATTCATCCGCGTCGCCACCGCCTTCTCGCGCTCCTCACGCTCCTGCGACAGCTTGGCCTTCTCGGCCTCGAGCGCGGCGAGTTCCTGCTCCTTCTTGGCCAGTTCCTTGGCGAGGCGGTCGCGCTCATTCGCATCGGTCTGCTTCGCCGGCGTCACTTCGCCCGGCTTCGGCACGGCGCGCTCGGTGTCGGCGGTCTTGCCGGCATCGCGACCGGCGAGATCGGTCGCCGCCTTGACGCGGTCCTTCTCGGCCTGCTGCACGCGGTCCAGCAAGGCCTTCTCCTTCGCGGCGAATTCCTGCTCGAGCTTCTCACGCTCTCCCGTCGCCAGGCCACGGCGCTCGATCAGATCGAGCCTCGTCTTGGCGTCGACGGCGAAGAAGCTGGTCGGGAAGCGCTGGATGAAGGCCTTGATCTCGGCCGGGTTGTCGCTGCTGCGCAGGCGCTTCCAGATGTCGGCGTCAGTCTCCTCGCGGTTGAGGTAGAAGTCGCCGAGCAGGGAAAGCGAGAGTTCCGGCGTCTGCTTGCCACCGGTGGAATCGTAGACCGCCTTCTGGACGCGGCGGAACATGGTGGCGATCTCGAGGCCGGGCTGCTGGATCTCCTGCACCAGCGCCGCCGTGAACGGGCTGTTGCGGCCGGCACCGTCGGCGGCGACGTCGTTGGCCTGGGTCGCATAGGCGGTCACCATGCCCTGCGCCTTCACGATCGGTGCGAGGCCGGAGCCGACCGACATGCTGCGCGTCGTCGACTTCTTCGAGAGCTGGGCGAGGAAGGGATTGTTGCGGCAGGCGTCGAGCACCATGATCTTGACGCCCTTGGCGAAGCCCAGCGCCGTCGTGACCTCGCTCAGCTTGACGGTCTCGAACTGGACCGAGACCTCGTCATCGATCTTGGCCTCGACCGGGACCAGGAAGTTCTCGCCGTTGAACTGGAAGCCGTGGCCGGCATAGTAGAACATCACCGCATCGGCATCCTGCGCGAGGCGCGCAAAGCGCGACACGGCGGCATCCATGCCGCGCTTGTCCAGATCGACGCCATCGACCACCTCGAAACCGACCTTCCGCAGAGCTTCGGCGGTGTCGCGCGCATCGTTCGGCGTGTTGGGCAGGGCGGGAGCGTTCTTGTAGGCGGAGTTGCCGATCACCAGGGCGACGCGGCGTTCCTGCGTCTGTGCCAGCGCCGGCACGACGACGAGCTGCGCAAGAAGAGCGATCAGTGCACAAAATCTGACGGCAGCAGTCATGGCACCATTCCCTGCGTCATCCTAAAGAAAGCGACGGTGAAAATCCAGATTTATCCGCCTGCCATGACAGACGGTTTGCTTGCTCCCCACCCGGCCCGCTGCTAACTTTACGGCGGTTACGCGCCGCGAGGAAGAGCGCCGATGCGGAGGCTTCGACTTAAACTCATTGTCGGAGTTACGGCCGTTTTCGCCGCGACCATCTCCGCGGGCTTCGCACAGGAGCGCGCCCGGGCGCGCAGCCCTGCCCCCACCGGCGCGAAGCTCTCCTTCATCGACCTGCAGAACAATGCCCGCATTCCCGGCAAGGCGACGATCCGCTTCACCATATCAGGCATGGAGATCGCACCGGCCGGCACAGCGCGCCGCAACACCGGCCACCACCATCTGCTGATCGACACTGAGCTGCCGCCGCTCGGGCAGCCGATCCCGAGCGATTTCAACCATCTGCATTTCGGCGGCGGCCAGAGCGAGGCCGAGATCCTGCTCTCGCCCGGCCGCCACACGCTGCAGCTTCTCTTCGCCGACCACGACCATGTCCCGCACGATCCGCCGGTGCTGTCGGAGAAGATCACCGTCGAGGTCATGGCCGCGCCGGAGGAGAAGCCGCGAACGGCTGCGGCTCCGAACGCCCGGGTGTTCTTCGTCGGCCTGCAGGACGGCGCCATGATCCCGCCGCGCTCGCTCGTCCGCTTCGGCCAGGAGAACATCGCACTCGTCCCTGCCGGCACGAAGCAGGACAATGCCGGCCATCACCATCTCCTCGTCGACACCGACCTGCCGCCACTCGACCGCGAGATCCCCAGCGATTTCAACCACCTGCATTTCGGCCGCGGCCAGACGGAAACCGAGCTCACCTTGCCGCCCGGCGAGCACACGCTCCAGCTCCTCTTCGCCGACCATGAACACGTCCCGCACGATCCGCCGGTGATGTCGCAGAAGATCAGGGTGCGGGTGCAGGAAGCGTCGATGGCGACCCCGGCCCCGGCCCCGGCTGCGCCTCCGCCTGCCCGCACCACCTCCGGCCGGACAGCGGCGCCCAACGACGCCGCGGTCTACTTCATCTATCCGCGCGACGGCACGCGCATCTTCGCGACCTCGACCATTCGCTTCGGCCTGCGCAATATGGGCGTTGCGCCGGCCGGTGTCGTCAGGCCCAACACCGGCCACCACCATCTCCTGATCGACGTGCCGACGCCGTCGCTCAATGCCGCGATCCCCGCCGATCTCAACCACATCCATCTCGGCAACGGCCAGACCGAACGCAAGATCACGCTGCCGCCGGGCGAGCATACGCTGCAGCTCATCCTCGGCGACGACCAGCACGTCCCGCACGATCCGCCGATCATGTCCGAGCGCATCACCGTTTATATCGGCGCTCCCGCCAGGCGGAGGGCGCGCCGATGACTGCCGGGATGAAGCGACTGGCCACTGTTCGGCCCGGCCTCGCACTACTCGCAGCGCTTCTTCTCGCGCCCTCGCCGCTCTGGGCCCAGACCGCCACCCCGCGCCAGCCGGCGCCGCGCAACGCCATGGTCTATTTCCATTATCCGCTCGACGGCCTGCGCGTGCCCGAGCGCTTCACCGTGCGGATCGGGCTGAAGGAGATGGGCGTCGCCCCGGCCGGTATCGACAAACCGGGAACGGGGCACCATCACCTGCTGATCGACACCGATCCTGGCCCGCCGGACCAGCCGATCCCTTCGGACTACAACAATATCCATCTCGGCAACGGCCAGACCGAGGTGGTGGTCACGCTGCCGAAGGGGACGCATACGCTGCAATTGCTGCTCGGCGATCACACGCACACGCCGCATCGGCCGCCGGTTATGTCTCAGAAGATCACAGTCTACGTCAGATGAGGGATCGATGCGGCTCGGCCGCATCGCCAGCGAAAGGCCGCAGCGAAGGATGAACGCCATGTCCTGGTATCGGTGCCTTGCCGTCGCCGTGCTGGCCCTGCTCGCGCCGTTCGCTCCGGCCCTCGCCCAGGGCGGCAACGGCCAGCCGCCGCGCATCGCCCTGGTCGTCGGCAACACCGCCTATCGCGCGGCGCCCTTGGCCAACGCCGCCGTCGACGCCCGTGCCGTCGCCGACGTACTGCGCCAGGGCGAGTTCGACCTCGTCAGCATCGAGAACGCCGATCGTCCTGCGCTGGAAAGCGCGATCGCGACCTTCCGCGGCAAGCTCGCGCGCGGCGCCCAGGTCGTCGTCTTCTATTCCGGACACGCCGTGCAGTCGCGCGGCCGCAACTTCCTCGTCCCGGTCGACGCCGCGCCGCGCGGCCCGGCCGAGGTCGCACGCGACGCCATCGACCTCGACCAGCTTCTCGATGCGCTGATCGTCAGCCGGCCGGCCAGCGCTGTGATCGTGCTCGACGCGGCGCGCGACAATCCCTGGCAGGCCGGGCTCGGCGGCGGCAAGGGGCTCGCCCCCATCGAGCAGATCGAGACGATCGCGATCATGGCGCCGGCGGCGCCGGGAAAGACCGTGGCCGAGACGCAAGGTCGCGCCGATCCGGCGATCGACGAATGGCTGAAGGCGATCCGCACGCCAGGGCTCGACATGACGACCGCCCTGACCCGCACGCGTGACGCCGTCAGCCGCGCGACACGGCGTTCGCAGCAGCTCTGGTTGTCCTCGATGCCCCCAAGCGGGCTCGTCGTCACGCCGATTGGCCGACCGGTCGCCACCGCCCTCAACACCACCCGCGCCATCACCACCGCGCCGCCGCCTCCCGGACCGCAATCCGACCAGCTCGGTCCCTACGAGCTTTCCTTCTGGGAGACCATCAAGGACAGCCGGAATCCGGACGAGTATCGTGCCTATCTCGAAGCCTATCCGAACGGCCGCTTCGCCGGGCTCGCCCGCACCCGTGAGCAGTCTCTCAGGGCCCAGCGGGCGGCAGCGACGCAGCCGCCCGCGCCCTCCCCGGTGCCGGCTCCTGCGGCTTCTGCGCAAGCCCGGACCATGCGCGATTGCGATGACTGCCCCGAACTCTCCCTGATCCCGGCCGGCAGCTTCGAAATGGGCTCGAACGAGATGTTCGAGTTCGAGAAGCCGATACACGCCGTCACCATCGCCCGGCCGTTCTATCTCGGCACCGACGAGGTCACCTTCGCGCAGTGGGATACTTGCGTCGCCGAGGGCGGCTGCAGCCACCGCCCGAGCGACCGCAATCTCGGCCGCGGCAAGCGCCCGGTCACCGACATCCACTGGAACGACGCCAACGCCTATCTCGTCTGGCTGTCCTACAAGACCGGGCGCAAATACCGGCTGCCGACCGAGGCGGAATGGGAATACGCCGCCCGGGCCGGCACGACGGCCAGCTATCCTTGGGGCAATTCGGTCGACAAGGAGATGGCCAACTGCCTCGGCTGCAACGCGCAGCAGCGCCGCCAGGCGAGCGAGGTCGGCCAGTTCCCGCCGAACCGCTTCGGCCTGCGCGACATGGCCGGGAACGCCGCCGAATGGGTCGCCGACTGCTGGAGCGAGAATTATCGCGCCGCCCCCCGCGACGGCAGCGCCTACGCGCCCGCCGGCTGCCGCGAACGCGTGCTGCGCGGCGGCTCCTTCAACAACGACCCGCGCTATCTGCGCTCCGCGGCTCGCTTCAAATACGAGAGCGATGTGCGCTTCTACACCAACGGTTTCCGCGTCCTGCGTGAGCCCTGACCCGGCGCGGGGTAGCGGGCCGGGCGCCGGGCCGGTGGCAATTTGCTCACAGAGTCGAAGCGAAGGCCGCCAGGCGGCAATTTGTTGTTCTCTTCATAACCACGCTGCCGCTAATCTCTGCCTCGCTAAGGGTAAGCGTAAGAGACGAATCAGCAGCGGCTGGGCTTCGGGCCGGACCGCCGAGGAGGCGCCATGCGGACCGGCCTGCGGCTACCCATCTGCATCCTGCTGGCGCTCGCCGCCATCGCAAGCGCCTTCGCTCTCGCGATATCGCCTGCCGTCGCGCAGCAACGGCGCTTCGCCTTCGTCATGGGCAATGGCGCCTACCAGAACATCGCCAAGCTGCCGAACGCTCTCGGCGACGCCAATGCGACGCGCGCCATGCTGCAGGAGGCCGGCTTCGACGTCACCGCCGCGACCGACCTCTCGCTTGCCGGCCTGCGCAGCGCACTCGATGTCTTCGTCGAGAAGGTGAAGCAGAGCGGCGCCGGCGCGACCACCCTCGTCTACTATGCCGGCCACGCCGTGCAGCTCGACGGCGCCAACTACATCCTGCCGACGGATGTCCGCGTCGAAACCTCGGCGAACATCCCGAACCAGTCGCTCTCGCTGACCGAGATCCTGCGCAAGCTCGACGCCGCCGGCGCCAGATCGAAGATCGCCATCCTCGACGCCTGCCGCAATAACCCCTTCGCCGGGCGTGAATTGTCGCGCGGGCTGGCGCTGCAGATGGTCGACGGCGCCAACGAAGGTATTCGCAGCGAAGCGGGCCTCGCCCGCATCGATTCCAGCAGCGGCACCTTCGTTGCCTTTGCGACCTCGCCCGGCTCGACCGCGGCCGACGGCACCGGCCCCAACAGCCCGTTCACCACCGCCTTCCTGCGCGAGGCGCGCGAGCCGGGGCTGCCGATCGAGCAGGTCTTCCGCCGCATCCGCCTCGCCGTCTACGACGCCACCAGCGGCGTCCAGATCCCCTGGGACACCTCTTCACTCATCACTGATGTCAGCTTCTTCCAGCGCCCGGCCGGCGCCACCCCCGCACCGTCGGCAGGCRCTCCCGCAGTCGCGGGCGCCGTTCCGCTCGCGGCGCGCCCGACCCCGGCTGCGCTGCGCGCCATGTCGCCCGCTGACGCCTACCGCACCGCCATCGCCTGGGATCGCCGCGACATCTACCGTAGCGCCCTCGCCATCAACCCGGACGACCAGAGCGCCCTGAGACTGCATCGCATCCTCGCGCAGCGGACCGAGGAGACCGCCTGGGCCGAGACCGTTCTCGCCGGCGACGCCGAATCGCTCAAGCTCTTCGCCCGCCTCTATCCCGGCTCGCAGCACGAGAACGAAGCGCTGCGCCTGGCCGCGAGCGCCCCGAGCCGAAACCGCGTCCAGGTCGCCCAGACCTGCCCGATCTGCCCGGCTCTGCAGCCACGCGTGCGCCGCGCCGACTATACGCCACGCTCGCCTTCGCCCAGCACGCCGCGACAGCCGCGCGCGGTCCAGTCCGCACCGGCCACTTATGCACCGCCGCTTCCCGTCATCCTCCCCAACCAACCGCGCTGGACCGGCTTCTATGTCGGCGGCTCGCTCGGCGGCGGCCAGCAGAGCGGCCGCACGACCGTCGACGGCCCCTATGGCACCCCGACAGTCACGCCGACGACCACGACGACCAACACGACGAACACGACCACGACCACCACCACGACCGCGACGACGGTGACGACCGTGGAACTGGGTTCGACCACGGCCACAACGACAACCACGACGACGAACGCCACCACGGCCACTTCGACCAATACCACCGCCAACACGGTGGTGGGGACGCCGACGCCTGCTTCCTGGGCGATCAATCCGTCGGCGGTCCCGCGCAGCCTGGCGCCCGATGGCGCCGGCGCGGTCGGCGGCGCCCAGTTCGGCTTCAATTACCAGATGGGCGCGATCGTGATCGGCGCCGAGACCGACCTCTCCGCCACCCGCCTTGGTGGCAGCAAGAGCGTCTCCGCCAATCCCGGCACGCAGTTCACCACCCGTGCCAGCAACGAGCTCTCGATGCTCGGCACGGTACGGGTGCGCGCCGGTATCGTGCTCGGCAATTTCCTGATCTACGGCTCAGGTGGCTATGCCTATGGCCTCGTCGAGCAGAAGGGCTCGATCACGCCCGACAACACCCGGACCACCTCGGCCGTCAGCGGCTCGCGCTCGGGCCTCATCGGCGGCTGGGCGGTGGGCGGCGGCGTCGAGTACGCGATCGCTCCCGGCATGACGGTCCGGCTCGACTACACCCACTACGAACTCGGCCAGAAGCGCCTGCTGCTGCAGGACTATACCGGACTGGCGCCCGATCAGTACGCGGCCATGCGGATCCGCACCGCCGGCGACATCGTCAAGGCCGGCTTCAACTTCGGCTTCTGACGGACATCACGACAACGAAAAAGGCCGCTGCATCGCAGCGACCTTTTCAGTTTTGCAAGGATGGTGAGGCTCCCGCGCTCACCACATGTCGAGCGCGACCCTTGCTTCATCCGACATGCGCGACTGGTCCCAGGGCGGGTCAAAGGTCATGTTGACCGTCACGCCCGAGACGCCCGGAACGGCGCCGACCGCATTCTCGACCCAGCCCGGCATCTCGCCCGCCACCGGGCACCCCGGCGCGGTCAGCGTCATGTCGATCGCGACCTGCCGGTCATCGGCGATGTCGACGCGGTAGATCAGGCCGAGCTCGTAGATGTCGGACGGGATCTCCGGATCGTAGACGGTCTTCAGCGCCGCGACGATGTCGTCGGTCAGCCGGTCGATCTCCTCCGGCGGCAGGCCGGAGCTTGCGCCCATGGTCGGTGCGTTCGGCTTGAACTCTTCGGCAACGGTCTCGGTCATCGCAAAACTTCCATTCGGCGCAAGGCTGGCTTGGCAGCCTGGCGGAGCATCATGAGAACAGCTCTTCCGCCTTGCGCAGGGCTTCCACCAATATATCGACTTCCTCCAGCGTATTGTAGAGGCCGAAGGACGCACGGCAGGTCGAGGTCACGCCATAGCGCGCGAGCAGCGGCATGGCGCAATGCGTGCCGGCCCGGACCGCGACGCCGGCCCGGTCGATCACCGTGGCGACGTCATGGGCATGCGCGCCGGCGAGCTCGAAAGCGATGATCGCGCCCTTCTCCTTCGCCTTGCCGAAGATGCGGATCGAGTTCATCTGCCCGAGCCGCTCCATCGCATAGGCGTTGAGCCTGGCTTCGTGCGCCGCGATGTTCTCGCGTCCCAGCGCCATCATGTAGTCGAGCGCCGCTCCCAGGCCGACCGCCTCGACGATCGCTGGCGTGCCCGCCTCGAAGCGATGCGGCGGATCGTTATAGGTGATCGCGTCCTCGCTGACGGTCGCGATCATCTCGCCGCCGCCTTCATAGGGCGGCAGCTTTTCCAGCCATTCGCGCTTGCCCCAGAGAATGCCGGAGCCGGTCGGCCCATAGGTCTTGTGGCCGGTGAAGGCGTAGAAGTCGCAGCCGAGCGCCTGCACGTCGACCGGCAGGTGCACCGCCCCCTGCGAGCCGTCGACGACCAGCGGGATGCGATAGGCCTGGCAGATCTTCGCGACCTCGGCGATCGGGACGATGGTGCCGATCGCGTTCGACATATGGGTCAGCGCCACCACCTTGGTGCGCGGCGTGATCAGCTTCTCGAATTCCTCGATGAGGAAATTGCCGTCCTCGTCGACTCCAGCCCATTTGATCACGGCGCCGTGGCGTTCGCGCCAGTAGTGCCAGGGCACGATGTTGGAGTGGTGCTCCAGGATCGAGAGAATGATCTCATCGCCTTCCTGGATCTTGAGGTATTGCCCGAGCGAGGAGGCGACCGTGTTCAGCGCCCCGGTCGAGGAGCGGGTGAACAGCACCTCCTCGATATGCGCCGCATTGAGGAAGCGGCGGGCGCTCTCGCGCGCCGCCTCATAGGCCTCGGTCGAGGCGTTGGCGAGGTAGTGCAGGCCGCGATGGACGTTCGCATAGTCCTCGCGCATCAGCCGCGTCATCGCCCCGATCACCGCTTCCGGCTTCTGGGCCGAGGCGGCATTGTCGAGATAGACCAGCGGCTTGCCGTAGACCTGCCGCGAGAGGATCGCGAAGTCCTTGCGGATCGTCTCGACGTCGTAGGGCTTCGCGATCGCGTTCATCTCAGGCCTTTCCGGCGGGCTCTGTCGGCCGATCGGCAACGAGGATGCCGGCATGGCCCCAATCCTCGCGCTCGATCTCCTGGATCACGATATGGGTGGCCTGCGGGTTCTTGCCGAGCACGCGGACCAGCGTCTGCGTGAACTCCTTGACGATCTCGGCCTTCTGCGCGCGGGTCGCGCCCTTGGTGATCTGCAGGTTGACGTAAGGCATCAGGCGGCTCCGAGTTTGGGTCCAGCGTCGCGCTGGCCGAGCCAGCAATCGATCTCGCGGCCGACGATCTCGCGAACGCCCTCGTCGCCGACCATGTCGGAAACCTCGCCGACGAAGGCGGCGAGCACCAGCGCCTCGGCCTGCGGCCGCGGCAGGCCGCGCGCCATCAGGTAGAAGAGCTGCTCGGCGTCAACCTGCGCCACGGTCGCGCCATGGCCGCAGACCACGTCGTCCGCGAAGATCTCGAGCTCCGGCTTGTTGAACATGGTCGCGCCATCGTTCAGCAGCAGCGCATGGCTCTTCATGCTGCCGTCGACCTTCTGCGAATGCTGCCGGACGATGACCTTGCCCTGGAAGACGCCAGTGCCCTCGCCCTCGATGATGGTCTTGAACAGCTCGCGGCTCTCGCCATGGGCCGCCGCATGGTCCATCACCAGCGTGACGTCGGAGTGCTCCTGCTTGCGCAGCAGGTTGATGCCGCGCAGCGCCGCGCGGCTGTGCTCGCCGCCATAGCGCAGGAAGCTCTGCTGGCGCAGGACGCCGCAGTTCACGGCGACCGCGATGGAATCGAAGGTGGCATGGCCGCCGAGCTCGACCAGCAGCGACTGCACCTGAACGGTCTCGGCCCGCTGTCGCGAGACCATGCGCACATGCTCGACCTGCGCGCCCTCACCGATGACGAAGGAGGTCGCATGGTTGACCTGGACCGGCGCCGGCCCGACGCTTTCCTGCAGCTCGACCACGGTGACCTTGGCGCCGGTGCCAATCTTGACGAGCGAACGCGAGACGATCGACGCCTCGCTCGCACCCGTGCCGAGGGCCAGCAAAACGATCGGCTGGTCGAGCTCGGTCCCATCAGCGACCTCGATCACCACGCCGTCCTGGGCGAAGGCGGCGTTGAGCATCAGCGCGCCGTCGTCGCGGGCGACCTCCGGCACAGCGAAGGCTGCGGCGATCTCGTCCGGGCTCTCGGTCAGAGCCTCAGCCAGGCTGCGCGCCGTGATGCCGGCGGGCAGGCCCTGCAGATCGGAATCGGCAGCGCTGAACACGCCGTCGATGGTGACGAAGCGCCGGCCGGCGATGGTCTGCAGCGCCAGCCGGTCTGCGATCGCCTGCGGCCGGGTCGGGCGGCGCGCCAGCGGCTTCGCCTCGCGCCAGAGCGCGCGCAGATCGGTATAGCGCCAGGATTCGAGCCGGCGATGCGGCAGGCCCTTGGCCTCGAAGCCGGCGAAGGCATCCTCACGGACCTTGCGCATCGCGCCGGCGCCCGGCAGCTCGGCCTTGATATTGGCGAACTGCTCGGCGAGCTGCTGCTCGGCCGCCGTCTTGAGCGGGGTGATGATCGCCATCACGCAGCCTCGCCATAGGAGGCATAGCCACTCTTCTCGAGCTCGAGCGCCAGCTCCTTGCCGCCGGTCCTGACGATCCTGCCCTTCGACATCACGTGCACGGTGTCGGGCACGATATGGTCGAGCAGGCGCTGATAGTGGGTGATGACCAGGAAGCCGCGGTTCTGGGCGCGGAGCGCATTGACACCATCGGCGACGATGCGCAGCGCGTCGATGTCGAGGCCGGAATCGGTCTCGTCGAGGATGCACATGGACGGCGACAGCAGCGCCATCTGCAGGATCTCCATGCGCTTCTTCTCGCCGCCGGAGAAGCCGACATTGAGCGGCCGGCGCAGCATCTCGCGGTCGATGCCGAGCTTGTCGGCGGCGCCGTTGACTTGGCGGATGAAGTCCGGAGTCAGCAGCTCGGCCTCGCCGCGCGCCTTGCGCTGCGCATTCATCGCCGCCTTGAGGAAGGTCATGGTGGCGACGCCGGGGATCTCCAGCGGGTACTGGAAGGCGAGGAAGATGCCGGCGGCCGCGCGGGCGTCTGCCTCCATCTCCAAGAGGTTCTCGCCATTGAGCAGGATCTCGCCGTCGAGGACCTCATAGTCCTCCTTGCCGGCGATGACATAGCTCAGCGTCGACTTGCCGGAGCCGTTCGGCCCCATGATCGCGGCGACCTCGCCGGCGTTCACGGTGAGGTTGAGGCCGTTGAGGATCTGCTTGTCCTCGTCGGCGATCTTGACGGTGAGATTGCGAATTTCGAGCATCGTTCGGAGTTCCATTCTGCTGGAGATGGTCGGGTCAGGCCCGACCATGACGCGCTTCATTCAGGCGTCATGCCCGGGCTTGACCCGGGCATCTCGGAAACGATCGGGCGTCAGCCCACGGAGCCTTCAAGGGAAATCGTGATCAGCTTCTGCGCCTCGACGGCGAACTCCATCGGAAGCTGCTGCAGCACCTCCTTGACGAAGCCGTTGACGATCAGCGCCACCGCCTCCTCCTCGGAGAGGCCGCGCTGCTGGCAATAGAACATCTGGTCCTCGCCGATCTTCGACGTGGTCGCCTCGTGCTCGAAGATCGCGGTCGATGTCTTGGCCTCGATGTACGGAATCGTGTGTGCGCCGCACTGGTCGCCGATCAGCAGCGAGTCGCAATTGGTGAAATTGCGCGCGTTCGTCGCCTTGCGGTGGGCCGAGACCATGCCGCGATAGGTCGAGTCGGACTTGCCGGCGGCGATGCCCTTGGCGATGATCTTCGAGGTCGTGTTCTTGCCGAGATGCAGCATCTTGGTGCCGCTATCGACCTGCTGGGCGCCATTCGACACCGCAATCGAGTAGAACTCGCCGCGCGAGCCGTCGCCGCGCAGGATGCAGGACGGGTATTTCCAGGTGATCGCCGAACCGGTCTCGACCTGCGTCCACGAAATCTTCGAGTTCTTGCCACGGCAGTCGCCGCGCTTGGTCACGAAGTTGTAGATGCCGCCCTTGCCCTCGGCATCGCCCGGATACCAGTTCTGCACGGTCGAGTATTTGATCTCGGCATCGTCGAGCGCGATCAGCTCGACCACCGCCGCATGCAGCTGGTTCTCGTCGCGCTTGGGCGCCGTGCAGCCTTCGAGATAGCTGACATAGGAGCCTTCGTCGGCGATGATCAGCGTGCGCTCGAACTGGCCGGTATTCTGCTCGTTGATGCGGAAATAGGTCGACAGCTCCATCGGGCAGCGCACGCCCTTGGGGATGTAGACGAAGGAGCCGTCGGTGAAAACCGCGCAGTTCAGCGTGGCGAAGTAGTTGTCGGTCACCGGCACGACGGTGGCGAGGTACTTCTTCACCAGCTCGGGATGCTCCTTGATCGCATCCGAGATCGAGCAGAAAATCACGCCGGCCTGCGCCAGCTCCTTCTTGAAGGTCGTGACGACCGAGACCGAGTCGAACACGGCGTCGACCGCGACCCGGTTCTCCGGCGCGACGCCGGCCAGGATCTCCTGCTCACGCAGCGGGATGCCGAGCTTCTTGTAGGTCTCCAGGATCGCCGGATCGACCTCGTCGAGTGATTTCGGATCGGCGCCCGTCTTCGGCGCGGCGTAGTAATAGATGTCCTGGTAGTTGATCGGCGGATAGTTGACGCGCGACCAAGTCGGCTCGGTCATGGTCTTCCAGCGGCGGAAGGCGTCGAGCCGCCATTCCAGCATCCATTCCGGCTCGTTCTTGCGGGCCGAGATGTAGCGGACCGTGTCCTCGGTCAGGCCCTTGGCCGGCTTGTCGACCTCGATCTCGGTGACGAAGCCGTATTTGTACTCGGTCACGTCGATCGACTTGACCTGATCGATGGTCTCCTGGACCGCTGCCATCTCTAAACTCCTGTCGCGGGTTCAAGGCCCGCCGGTTCGGTCTTGGTTTTGCGCAAGGCCTCAGGCGGCTGCCTGAACCTTCCGGTTCGGGTTCGCGGCCAGCGCCTTGGCATAGGCCGCGATGAATTGGTCGATGTCCGCCTCGCAGGTGGTCCATCCAAGCGAGGCGCGCAAGGCCCCTTCGCTCATGACAGGGTCGACACCCATGGCTGTCAGCACGTGCGAGCGCCTGACCTTGCCGGAGGAACAGGCCGAGCCCGAGGACAGGGCGACGCCGGAAAGATCGAGCATGATCAGCGCCGTCTCGGCCTTGATGCCGGGCGTTGCGAAGGCGGACGTGTTGGGCAGGCGCGGAGCCTTGCTGCCGAACACGGCCGTATCCGGGGCCAGGGCCACCAGCCGGGCCTCCAGCTGATCGCGCAGTCCGGCCAGCCGGGTCGCCTCGGTGGCGAGCGCCTTGGCTGCCTCTTTGGCTGCAACGCCGAAGCCGACGATGCCCGGCAAGTTCTCGGTGCCGGCACGCCAGCCGCGCTCCTGGCCGCCGCCACGCAGGGGCTTGTCGATGAGTTCGAGCGCACCGGTCAGGAAGACGATCGCGCCGACGCCCTTGGGGCCACCGATCTTATGGGCGGACAGCGTCAAAGCATCGACGCCCAAGCTATTGATATCGATCGCGATCTTGCCAGCGGCCTGGACCGCGTCGGAGTGTACGAGCGCGCCATGCTGCCTGGCGATGGCGACGATCTCGGCGATCGGCTGCAGAACGCCCGTCTCGTTGTTGGCGAGATGGACCGAGACCAGCGCGCGCTCGTCCGGCCGCTCCGCCGCAACGCGCGACAGCCGCTCACTCAGCCAGCCGAGATCGATGAGGCCTTCGCCATCGACCGGGATCGCCTCGGCCTGACCGGCCGGGAAACGATGGCCATCGCGCACGCAAGGGTGCTCGCTGGCGCTGTGCAGCAGCAGCGTCACCGGCACCCGCACGCAATCGCGCGCGCCGCTGCAATCGCTCAGGCCGGGTGACAGGATCGTCGCATTGGCCTCGGTGCCGCCGCTGGTGAAGACGACATTGCTCGCCTTGGCGCCGCAAAGCGCCGCGACCTGCTCGCGGGCCTGCTCGATCGCGCCGCGGGCCGCCCGGCCCTCGTTATGGACGGAAGACGGGTTGCCCGGCATCTGCAAAGCCCGCAGCATCGCCTCCGCCACGGCCGGGCGCACCGGCGTCGTGGCGTTATGGTCGAGATAGCTGCGGGTCGTCGCGAACACCTGCGCTCATGCTCCGCTTTGGAGGGCTTGCCCGAAGACGCGGCACGAAATGCTTGAAATCGCACCCCTGCGCCGTGCTATAGCCGCCCATCCGAGCCGCGATGGACCGGAACCGCAAGCCGCTTCAACTCGCGTGTTCCAGTTCTGTTCACGGCTGTTAGAACCATTCTAAGCGCTTGATGTAGGGCGCGAGCGGCGGGGTCGTCAAGGGTGAGCAGGCTTTTCAGTGGCAGCAAAGCCGCTTTTCAGCCGGCCGCCCGCGTGCCTCGCCCGACAAAAGGCGAGATGTGATGCCAGAGGTGATTTTCAACGGACCGGCCGGCCGGATCGAGGGCCGCTACCAGCCCGCCAAGAAGCGCGGCGCGCCGCTGGCGATCATCCTGCATCCGCACCCGCAATTCGGCGGGACGATGAACAACCAGATCGTCTACAACCTGTTCTACACCTTCGTGAACCGCGGCTTCTCGGCGCTGCGCTTCAACTTCCGCGGCGTCGGCCGCAGCCAGGGCCAGTTCGACCACGGCGCCGGCGAGCTCTCGGATGCCGCAGCCGCGCTCGACTGGATGCAGGCCCTGAACCCCGAGGCCAAGAGCTGCTGGATCACCGGCGTCTCCTTCGGCGCCTGGATCGGCATGCAGCTCCTGATGCGCCGCCCCGAGATCGAAGGCTTCATGTCGATCGCGGCGATGGCGAACCGCTACGATTTCTCCTTCCTCGCCCCCTGCCCGTCCTCCGGCCTGTTCGTCCACGGCTCGGAAGACCGCGTCGCGCCGGTCAAGGAGGTCATGGCGGTGATCGAGAAGGTCAAGACCCAGAAGGGCATCCAGATCGAGCACGCGGTGGTCGAGGGCGCCAACCACTTCTTCGACGGCCGCGTCGACCAGCTGATGGAGCAGGTCAGCGCCTATCTCGACCGCAAGGTCGGGCCCGAGATCATCAAGAGCGAGCAGGAAAAAGCCTGACCCGCCTGGCTCACGCTGATGAGTGGATCAAGCCCCGGCTCGAGGCCATGAAGGGCAGCGTAATCTCCGCTGCCCGCGCCTCCGCCAGTACCCAGTCCCGGAACAGCCTGATCTTGCGCTCGCGCTGGCGTTCCACGGGATAGACGACCCAGTAGGCCCAATGGTCGCGTATGGCATGCTCCACTGCGAAGACGAGCCGCCCGGCCGCGATATCGTAGGCGAAAAGCTCGGGCACGGCCATCGCGACGCCGTGCCCGCGCATCGCGGCCTGGACATTCATCGCCTGCATCTCCAGCGACATCGCCCGGGCGCCTTGCTGAGGCTGGTCGAGGCCGAGATCGGCGAACCAGACCTTCCAGGGCGTCTCGTCGGGACTGAGCAACGGCGCGCGCAGCAGATCGGCCGCCTCGCGCAATTGCAGCCGGTCGCGCAGTTCGGGCGAACAGAGCGGCGCATAATGGCAGGCGAACAGCTTCTCCGCCGCGACACCTAGCCATGAGCCCGGCCCGTAGCGCACGGCAAGATCGACAGCCTCGGTGGCGAAGTCGACGAGATGCTGCGAAGTCCGGACGCGCACGGCGAATTGCGGGTTCTCGATCTGGAATTGGGCCAATCGCGGTGACAGCCAGTTGATTGCCATAGTCTGCAGCGAGGAGATCGTCAGAACCGTCTGGTTTGCCTCGCAGATGTCGCGGAACACCGTCCCGATATCGGTCAGCGCCTTGCCCACAGGCCCGGCGAGCCGTTGGCCGATCGCCGTCAGCACGACCTGGCGCGGTTGGCGCACGAACAGCGCAGCTCCGACACGATCCTCCAGCAGCCGGATCTGATAGCTCACGGCAGCCTGCGTCATGCCGAGTTCCTCGGCAGCGCGGGTGAAATTCTGGTGGCGCGCCGCAGCCTCGAAAACGCGGACCGCGGCGAGAGGCGGAAGCTTCGGCGGCGGCGGAGGCGCGGGCATGCCAAAGCATAAGCTCTCTTTATGGCAGGTGACAATCTTCCGCTTTGTCGCCCTGCCCCGTCTGGCCCAGGCTCACCTCACATCAGCGGCACTGCCGCCTGCTCCTGCGAGGATCCGATCATGACTTGCCTTTCGCAAACAGCGCCGCTCCCCCGCGGCAGCGCTTCCCTCCTGCACGACCTGCTGGCGCTCTGGCAGCGCCACGCGAGCGCCGCTCGCACGCGGTACCCTCTCGCGACGCTGGACGACCGCGCGCTCCGTGACCTGGGGCTGACACGGGACATCCTGGAACCGCCGCACCGCAGCGACCCCGCCAGGCTATGGCTCGATCGCATTCCCGGATGACGTCCGGGGGCGCTTTCGCCGCAAAAGCGGTTTCCACTTTGGCGGAACATGCTCTAGACGACGGCGGAACGACAAAGATCAGATCGCAAGCTGCCATGACCGCCTTCAAGTCCGATTTCCTGCGCGTGCTCGACGAGCGCGGCCTCATCCACCAGATCTCCAACCCGGAGGAGCTGGACAAGCTCTGCCGGCAGGGGCCGCAGACGGCCTATGTCGGCTATGACGCGACCGCGACCAGCCTGCACATCGGCAACCTGATCTCGGTCACCATGCTCTACTGGTTCCAGGAGACCGGGCACCGGCCGATCACGCTGATGGGCGGCGGCACCTCCATGGTCGGCGATCCCTCCTTCCGCGACGACCAGCGCAAGCTGCTCTCGATCGAGGAGATCAACACCAATATCGAGAGCATCAAGAAGGTCTACTCGCGCATCCTGCGCTATGGCGACGGCCCGAACGATGCGCTGATGGTGAACAACGCCGACTGGCTGCTCAAGCTCAACTATGTCGAGTTCCTGCGCGATGTCGGCCGGCACTTCTCGGTCAATCGCATGCTCTCCTTCGATTCGGTGAAGCTGCGGCTGGATCGCGAGCAGTCGCTCTCCTTCCTCGAATTCAACTACATGATCATGCAGGGCTATGACTTCGTCGAGCTCAGCCGCCGCTACGATTGCCGCCTGCAGATGGGCGGCTCCGACCAGTGGGGCAACATCATCAACGGCGTCGATCTCTCGCACCGCATGGAGGGCAAGCAGCTCTTCGCGCTGACGACGCCGCTGCTGACGACCTCGTCGGGCGCCAAGATGGGCAAGACCGCCAGCGGCGCCGTCTGGCTCAACGGCGACCTCTTCAGCCCCTATGAGTTCTGGCAGTATTTCCGCAACACCGAGGACGCCGATGTCGGCCGCTTCCTCAAGGTGTTCACCCGCCTGTCGCTGGCGGAAATCGCCAAGCTCGCCGCGCTCGGTGGCTCGGAGATCAACGAGGCCAAGAAGGTGCTCGCGACCGAGGCCACCGCGCTGCTGCATGGCCGCGAGGCGGCGGAAGCCGCTGCCGAGACCGCCCGCAAGACCTTCGAGGAAGGCGGAGCCGCCCAGGACCTGCCGAGTATCGAGGTGCCTGCGGCGGAGCTGAAGGCCGGCCTCGGCGTGCTCAGCGTATTCGTCAGCGCCGGCCTCGTGCCCTCGACCGGCGAGGCCCGCCGCCAGATCAAGGCCGGCGGCCTACGCGTCAACGACGCCCAGGTCTCCGACGAGCGCGCGACGCTGTCGCCGGCCGATCTGGTCGACGGCGCGGTCAAGCTCTCCTTCGGCAAGAAGAAGCACGTGCTGCTGCGGCCGGTCTGAAGAGCGCTGTGCGGCCAACCTGGGCCGGCCGTTCAGCTGAAGTGATACCGTGTGAACCGGTCGAGCTGGTCGTAATACACCAGCGTCGTCCCGCAGCTCCTGTCGGCGACGCTGAAGATATTGGTATCGTCGTAGCCGGTCAGAACCACCCAGTGATTGACGGTCCCTTCATTGGTGATGTGGGCGACGATGCCGGCGCCCGACTTCAGCCAGCGGCTGACCTCGCCAAAGCTGGTTTCCGCGCCCTTGTATTGCCGGTAGAGCCAGACACGCTTGCCGAATGCGCCGGTCAGGAGCCCGAAGTCGAGGTCGGAGCGCTGCTTGCTGCGATGCGCGTAGCCTTGCGCCTCGTGCGACATCCAGGCTTCGAGCGTGGCCGGCGTGACGATCGCCGGGTCGAGAGGGTAACCGGGATTCTTGCTCGCCAGGACAGTCTTGACCGTGTCGAGATGCGGCGGGGTAAACCTGATGTTCTTCGAGGCGATCATCGTGGCGCAAGCCGTCAGCGCGCACCCCTTGGCCCGGATCTCGTCGGCCGTCCCGTTCAGCGTCTGGTCGCCCCAGCGATTGTCGCCTTGCGAGTAGTTGCAGGCCGGCGCCACCGTGAAGGTGGCCCTGATCGCGGCACTGACGGGATAAGGCCGCGAAGGATCGGGCTCGGTCAGGCGGCCCGCATAGAAATTGAGCGCCTTGAGCGTAGGCCGCTGCAGGCCGGGACTGACGATGCCATCGCCGCCGCCGACGCGCGCGATGCGCTGGAAGTAGCGGATCCTGTCCTTGAAGTTCGACCGGTCGGCGTCAGGGCTGCCGCCGCTGTAATCGTCGATCTCGCGCAACAAGGTGATGATCTTGTCGACATCCTCGGCCTTGTTGGGCGAGTTTCCGGCTCCGACGGCGAATTTGATCTCAAGTGGTGGCCCAGGCACATCGACCTCGCTCGTCCCCAATGGAGCAGCGAGACTCTAGCCGAGCATTCCCTTAGGTCAACATGCCACGAACCCGCGCCCTGTTGGCGCGCTCAGCGTTCCGCCGTGCCGGGCGCCGGCACATTGGTACCCGGCCGCCCTTGCCCCACCGGTCCGCCGCCAAGCGGGTCGACGAAGCGGCGCAGGATGCCGGGCGCGATCGCCGAGAGTGGATTCACTGTCATGGTCGGCTGGCTGGCAGAGCCCGAGACGCGGAAGTTCACCGCGAACAGCCCACCATATTGCCCACCACCGAGGATCATGCCGACCACCGGCACCTGGGCGAAGGCGTTGTTGAAGGCATAGCCCGGCACGAAGGTGCCGCCGATATCGACGCGGTCGCGGCCATAGTCGACATTGCCCTGGATGGTGAAGCCGACCTGCTGGCCCCAGAGCACTGCGTCGTTGATGTCGATCCGGCTGGCGCTGCGCACGAACTCGGCGCGCAATTTGGTGAAGGCGACATCGCTCGCATCGACGCGCGGGGCTGGCGCGCCGGTGCTGTCGAGCGCGCCCGGCGCCTGGGAGCCCGGCGGGCCGACGACGCGGCGCAGGGCCGGCTCGTCCCGCACCGTGAAACTGCGCAGGAGCAGTTCGCCCGGCTGGCGCCCCTCGCCGGCCCCGATCTGCAGCACCAGATCGCCGCCATAGGCGCGGCGATAAAGGTCGAGGAAACGCAAGGTGGCGCCGCCGTTCTCCGACTGCACCACGATCGACCCCGGGCCCTCGCCTTGCCTGGCCTGCTTGATCGAGAGGTCCGCCTTGCCGATCCGGCCCTGATAGGCGATCGAGCGGACGGCGCCGTTGCGGCGCGAGAGCTTGAGCTGTGAATTGCCGAGCGCCTCGCTGTTGAAGCCGGTCAGGATCGGCACGTCGAGGTCGAGGTCGAAATCAGGTCCGGACGCGGCGTTCTGGCCGCCGCGAGCGCCGCTCCTGGTGGGGGCGGCAGGCGCATCGAACAGATCGCGGATGAAGGGCCGGGCATCGAGCACCGCCCCACGCACCGAGAGCTTGGTCACGCCGCCGTCGCGGCCGATCTCGACCTTGGTCAGGTTGTCGCCCGGCGACAGGCGCAACTGCGAGAAGCTCGCGCTCTCGAACGCGTTCTGCCTGGTCAGCGAGATCCGTCCCTTCGCCAGCAGCGGCGCGCTCTCGATCGTCAGATCCTCCAGATCCGAACCGTCATCGTCGACGACATAGGTGAAGACCGCCTTGCCTGCCCGGCCGGCAGGCTTGCCGACGCCGGGCACGCCCGTGTCGATTGTGGCTTTGGTCAGGTCAACCTCGATGCGCGGCGGCGCCTCCGGGATCTTGCCGAGCGGTTTCACGACCTTGACCTGCATCGACCCACTGACGCCGGTCTCAGGGCCGAGGCCACGCCGCTTCAGCGCGGCATTGTCGAGATTGAGCGAAACGGTCGCCTCGCCCTGCCCTTTCGCATTCTGCCTGAGCTCGATCGGCGCCTTGTCGCCGCCGACCCTGCCGTCGCCCTTGATCGAGAGTTGGCCGCGGTCGTAGTTCAGCGCCAGATTGGCGCCCTCCAGCTTTTCGCCACCGAGCAGATTGTCGGAGGCGACGTTCGAGAGCATGCCAGTGCTGCGAATCAGGACGTCATTGAACGTCAGATCGTTGACCAGCGGCAGTGAGAGCTGGTTGGTCAGATCGATCGCGCCGCGCAGCGCCCCCGGCTCGATCTTGAGCGGCGAGAATTCGCGCAGCGACGGGAAATTGAGGAGCGCGACCAGCGCGTCCGCCGAGCCAGTCGACTTGAAGCCGATCCGCGCCTGCGGCCGCTCCGCCCAGGTGTCGGACATGGCGAAGGTGCCTTCGCCGAGCTGGAGCTTGCGGCCCTCGCCGACCTCGGCCATGGCCTGCGAAATGACAAGGTCGACGGTGCGGCCTGTCGTGGAGCCGACGACGCGGGCATCGGTGAGGAGCGGCAAGCCGGGATTCGGCAGGAAACTGACCTGCGAGGCCTTCAGGCTCACGGCAACGGCGTCGTCATCCATGCCTTTGCCGTCCGCCAGCCGGGCGTTGGCCTCCGGTGACATCGCCAGCTTGACGTCGATCTCCTCGACCCGCCCGCTCTTCACCATCTCGACCAGGGCCGCATGCAACCCCGGCGAAGTCACCGCCGGCCAGACCGCGAGCGCCGCCCGCATATCGGTATCGACCGCCCGGATCTGGAAGCGATGCGAATTCTTGTCGTCGCGCCGGCGCGCCATGCCGGAGCCTTCGGCGTTGATCAGCGGCCCCTTGAACGAGAGCTGGCCCATCCGCACCTCGCCCGCGCCGGGGTCGACCTCGAGCTGCGTGCGCAAGCTCGAAAGGACAACCGCCGCATCCTTGCCGATACCGGCCACCTGCCCCGCACCGTCGAGCGCCAGCCGCCAGATGCCCCCCTCGTTGCGCGCCTCTCCGCTTCCGGCGAGCCTGGTCTCGCCGGCCTGGAGCTGGGCAGTCGTGACCTTGACCGTCTTGAGGCCGTCATCGCTGGTGAAGTCGAGCTTGGCGCCCTGGACCTCGATCGGGTCGAGCCCGGCATTGTGAAGCTTGACCACCCCCGGTGCGACGGAGAGCCCCGCGGCGATCCTGCGTTCGCCGCCGCCGGTCTGGGTCAGCGAGATCTTGCCGCTGAGCGCCAGACCATCGAGCGCAACCATGGCGTTGCCGAAGGCCAGCGCCACCGCCTCTGCCGGCTCGAAGCGCTGGATGTCGATCGTAGCGCTACGCGTACCGTCCGGCGCACTCGCCAGATCGATCGCCAGCTCCTTCCAGCGCGGCCCGATGCGCCCTTTCATCGACAGCCGCGCCTGTCCGCCGCCGAAGCGCTCCAGCCGGATGTCGACATCCTCCAGGCCGGAGCGTTGCCGCCCGGCCGGGTCGATCAGCGTCACCCGCGCCCCGCCGATGCCGGCGACCTCGAGCGAGCCGAGCAGACCGTCATTCGAGACCAGCGCGCCGATCGCGTTCATCGCCCCGGCAAAGGCGTCCCAGTCGACGGGATCGCCCGCGACCGGCGTTTTCGGAGCCTGCTCCGGCTGGACATCCTGTTCCAGCAGCAGCAAGCCGTCCTGCCTGACGCCGAGTCGGATGTTGACGCCGCGCAAGTCGAGCGAGACCAGGCGGATATCGCCGCGCAGCAGCGCCATCGGGTCATAGCCCAGCACCGCCTCCGGCGCCCGGAACGAAGCCCCGCCGGCATGCTTGAACGAGACTTCGCGAACCCGCAGGCGCGAGCGGCCATCGACGCGGTCGAGCTGGGCGTGCTCGGCCGTGACTTTCCAGTTCGGCCCGAGCCGTTCCTCGATGGCGGTGGAGATGCGGCCCTCAAGCCCTGAGAGCGGAATGAAGCCGCTGACCAGCAAGGCGGCCGCGGCGAAACCCAGCATGACGACGGCGACGCAGACCGTGAGCGCGATGGTGACGATGCCGCGCCAGGCGCGCTTGGCCACGGCGACCACCTCCTGGCACTCCGTGTCGGAAGCCGTGCCGGCTGCGGGAGCCGCGGCGATCTTGCTGGTCTCGGTCAAACGGAATCGCTTCTTGTCTTGCTGCTCGAATCATGCGGATCGATGCGGTGGCTCCGGCAGCCGGGCCGCCGTAGCATCCGCATGATGCGCCTGATCCGGGGAGCGGTACAGCAGCGGCAAGCTAGCTGATTCGCTCCCGGTCGGTTCTGGTCTGTGGTCGGAGCCGGCTTATTGCCTGCGGCTTACCCGGCCCTTGCATGTGATCGCGACCAAAGGAAGGCGAAGATGGCATTGAACGAAGGCGTACCGGCCCCCGACTTCACCTTGCCGACAGATGGCGGCGGCTCGCTCACGCTCTCCGGCCTGCGCGGCCGCAAGGTCGTGCTCTATGCCTATCCGCAGGACGACACGACGAGCTGCACCAACGAGGCGCTCTCCTTCGATGCCTTGCGCGACGATTTCGCCGCGGCAGGCACGACGGTCATCGGCATTTCGCCGGATTCGGTGAAGCGCCATGACAAGTTCAAGCAGAAATACAGCCTGCAGCTGACGCTGGTCTCGGACGAGGAGCGCAAGGCGATCGGGACTTACGGCCTGTGGGTCGAGAAGCAGATGTATGGCCGTCACTATATGGGCGTGGAACGCAGCACCTTCCTGATCGACGAGGCCGGCAGGATCGTCCGCGTCTGGGCCAAGGTCCGGGTCAAGGGCCATGCCGAGGCCGTGCTCGCAGCCGCCCGCGAGATCTGAGGCCAGGGCTCGGATACCCGCAAAACCCGCTGCGATTTGCGATTGGTTAACCCTAACGAGGTCTAATCATCCTATCGCAGCGTCACTTCCGGTTTTGCGTATGACCTCCTTGGATTCCCGTGCTCAGGCCGCCGGCCACGAGCTTGCCGTGACTGGCATTCTTGCCCGCCGCAGCTTCACCGTTCGCCGCTCGACCGCGTTGCTCGGTCTCAGCCTCCTCGCGCTGACCACTGCCTGGAGTGGCGCGACGAGCTGGTACATCCTGCGCAAGGACGACCTCGCCGCGCGGTTGATCAGCCGCGAGACCTCCCGCCAATACGCCTATGAGGATCGAATCGCCGCCCTGCGCGCCGACGTCGACCGGCTCGCCAGCCGCGCGTTGCTCGACCAGGACGGCGTCGAGGCCCGTGTCGGCGAGATCGCCACGCGCCAGGCCGAGCTCGAATCGCGGCAATCCCTGGTCAGCGCGGTCGCCGAAAGCCTGCAATCGGCCGGGATCGGCGTGTCGCAGGCCGCCAAGAACCCGCTGCGCCAGCGCATGATCAAGCCCGAGGAACCGGTCCGCGCCTCCGGCGTCACCAGCTTCGCACCCTTTGCCTCGGGCAAGCCGACCCCGGCGCCTGAGACCCTGCCTCTGCGCGGCGCCGACGACCGCCCGGCGCCCTGGCAGTCGGGCGAGGTCGAGGCGCCGGTCGCGCCGGCCAAGCGCGTCGCCGAGGCCCTGACCCAGCTCGACCAGTCGATCGAGCGCAGCTCGGCCACGCAACTCGCGGCCCTACGCGAACTCGACAGGAATCTCGGCGATACCCAGAAGACGTTGCGCAGCGCCCTTGCCGAAACCCGCCTCGACACCGACAAGCTCGCCGTCGCCGCTCAGATTCCGAAGGGCGTTGGCGGCCCCTTGGTCCCGGTCAATCTCGATCCCTCGGCGGGGCCGTTCGAGGCGAGCCTGAGTTCGCTGCAGCCGCGTATCGCGACCGTCTTCCGCCTGCGCGGCCTCGTCGAGCAACTGCCCCTGCGCCGGCCGCTCGCGGGAGAACTCGAGCTGAGCTCCAATTACGGCTATCGCGCCGACCCCTTCACGCGCGGCGCGGCCCTGCACACCGGCATGGACCTGCGTGCCGAGCACGGCTCGCCGGTGCGCGCGACCGGCCCGGGCAAGGTCGTGACGGCCGAATATTCCGGCGGCTACGGCAATATGGTCGAGATCGAGCATGCCAGCGGCATCACCACCCGCTATGCCCACATGTCGGCAATCCTGGTCAGCGAGGGGCAGATGGTGACAGCCGGCACGCTGGTCGGCCGCGTCGGCTCCACCGGCCGCTCGACGGGCCCTCATCTGCACTACGAGACCCGCATCGACGGCGAGCCTGCCGATCCGAATCGCTTCCTGCGCGCCGGCGACAAGCTAGCCGGGCAACTCTGACAGAGCGCCACTAACCCGCACAAATCCTCACAACCGGCCGCAGCTTTCAGCCGCAACCGGTTGTTTTGATTCGACAAGCCAGTCGAAGTGAGCCCGCTCTCAGTCGATATCCTCGACTTCGACGCTCGTGCCGTAGACGCGCTGGGCCAGCGACGCTTCCATGAACGGGTCGAGCTCGCCGTCGAGCACGTCGGAGGGCGCCGTCGAGGTAACGCCCGTGCGCAGGTCCTTCACCAGCTGATAGGGCTGCAGCACATAGGAGCGGATCTGGTGGCCCCAGCCGATATCGGTCTTGGAAGCCTGCTCGGCGTTGGCCTTCTCCTCGCGCTTCTTCAGCTCGGCCTCGTAGAGGCGCGCGCGCAGCATGTCCCAGGCCTTGGCCCGGTTCTTGTGCTGCGAACGCTCCTGCTGGCAGGCAGCCACGATCCCGGTCGGGATATGGGTGATGCGCACCGCCGAATCGGTGGTGTTGATGTGCTGGCCGCCAGCGCCCTGGGCCCTGTAGGTATCGATGCGGCAGTCGGATTCCTTGACGTCGATGACGATGCGGTCGTCGACGACCGGGTAAACCCAGACCGACGCAAAGGAAGTCTGTCGACGCGCATTCGAATCAAACGGCGAGATGCGCACCAGTCGATGCACACCCGATTCCGTCTTCAGCCAGCCATAGGCATTGTGGCCCTTGAACTGCAGTGTCGCCGATTTGATGCCGGCCTGGTCGCCATCCTGGTATTCCAGCATGTCGACCTTGAACTTCCGCCGCTCGCCCCAGCGCCGATACATGCGCAGCAGCATCTCGGCCCAGTCCTGGCTCTCGGTACCACCGGCACCGGGATGGATCTCGACATAGGTGTCGAGCATGTCGGCTTCGCCGGAGAGCAGCGATTCGACCTGCAGCCGGCCGGCCTCGACCTCGACCGTCTTGATCGCGGCTTCGCCCTCGGCGATGGTGGCCGCGTCTTCTTCCATCTCGCCGAGCTCGATCAGGGTCAGCGCATCCTCGACCTCACGCTCGAGCCGCGTGATGCCCTCGATCTGGGTCTCAAGCTGAGTGCGTTCGCGCATCAGCTTCTGCGCGGATTCGGCGTCGTTCCAGAAATCGGGGCCTTCGGAAAGCGCGTTCAGCTCCGCCAGGCGTCGTTGTGCGACATCCCAGTCAAAGATGCCTCCTCAGCAGTCCGATCGACTGCTTGGCGTTGTCGAGTTGCGTCTGGATTTCTGGGCGCATGATCGTCGTCTTTAAATCCGTCGTTTGAGGCTGACTGGCAAGAGAACGCTTTTCCGATCGGGTTGCATCGCAAGCTGATCGGAAAAGCGTTCTCTATCATAAAGTTAGAGACGGATTCACCGATCAGATTGAGCCAATCTGATCGGATCCGGCTCTAGGCGCTGACATAGGCACGAAGCGCAGCCGTGTAAATGGCACAGGCGCCGCCAGCTCCGTCAGAACGCGCAAGCGAGGCATTCACGGCCGTGGCGATATTCCGCTTTCCAGTAATGCGGGTCGCCGATCACCTCATAGACCAGCCCGTCGGTGAGCGGATAGCGCTTGCGGAATGGCCGGGCGAGCAGGACGAAGAGGTCGCAATGCGGCGGCCAGCCACCGCTGTCGAGAACCCGATTGCCCCCCGCCAGCTCGGCCTCGAGGATCGCCTGGAGTGGCGCGGCCATGGCGACCGCGCCCTTCCTTCTCGTCAATAGAGGCCGCCAGTACCGGAGCCGACCGAGCGACCGCCAGCCGGCGCGACGCTCATCGCCCCGCCACTGCCGTCGGAGGCGCCGATCACCGAATAGCTGTCCGGCGGCGCCGTGCCCGGCTTGAACGCTTCGAGGATGCCGCCTTCGCCGCCGGCACGCATGCCGGTCCGAGGATCGACGCGGATCAGCTTGATGCCGGGTGGCACACGGAACGGCGTCGCCGGCTTGTCCTTCAGCGCGACGGTCATGAAGTCGCGGAAGATTGGCGCGGCGTACTGGCCGGCGGTCGCCGAATTGCCCAGCGACTTCGGCTTGTCGAAGCCCATATAGACGCCGACGGCGAGGTCCGGCGAGAAGCCGACGAACCAGACGTCCTTGGCGTCGTTGGTCGTGCCGGTCTTGCCGGCGAGCGGCTTGCCGACCGACTTGACCACCGTCGCGGTGCCGGCATTGACGACGCCTTCGAGCATCGAGACCATCTGGTAGGCGGTCAGCGGATCGAGGACCTGCTCGCGATTGTCGATCAGGCGCGGCTCACGCTGATTGCTCCACTTCTCGGCCTCGCAGCCCTCGCAGGTACGCTGGTCGTGCTTGAAGATCGTCGCGCCCCAGCGGTCCTGGATGCGGTCGATCAGCGTCGGCCGAATGCGCTTGCCGCCGTTCGCCAGCATCGAATAGGCCGCGGTCATCCGCATGACCGTGGTCTCGCCGGCGCCGAGCGACATCGAGAGCACCGGCAGCATGTCGTCATAGATGCCGAAGCGGCGGGCATATTCCGCGATCAGCGGCATGCCGACATCCTTGGCGAGGCGCACCGTCATCAGGTTCTTCGAGAACTGGATGCCGTAGCGCAGCGTGCGCGGTCCGGTGAACTTGCCGTCGTAGTTGCTCGGCGTCCACATGCCGAGGCCGCCGCCCTGGTCCACCTCGATCGGCGCGTCGAGCACGATGCTGGACGGAGTGTAGCCGTTGTCGAGCGCGGTCGCGTAGACGAAGGGCTTGAAGGACGAGCCCGGCTGGCGCAGCGCCTGCGTCGCCCGGTTAAACTCGGACTGGTCATGCGAGAAGCCGCCGACCATGGCGAGCACGCGGCCCGAGAACGGGTCCATCACGGTGATCGCGCCGTTGACCTCGGGCATCTGCCGCAGGCGCACCTGGCCCGGCTTGCCGTCGATCGGCTCGACATAGACCACGTCGCCGGCCGAAACTGCCTGCGAGACGCGGGTACGCCGCGTCCAGCGGATGCCGTCCGGTCCGAGCGTCACTGTCTCGCGCTCCGGACGGAGCTGGCCTGAGGCTTCGCGGACCGGCTGCAGGCCGAGGCGAGCACTGTCGCCGCTGGCGTCGAGCACGACGGCCAGGCGCCAGGGCTTGACGTCGCCGAGCACCGGAAGCTCGGCGATGGCGAGGCCCCATTCGCGGCTCGCGGCGTCGATCTTCTGGATCGGGCCACGCCAGCCGCGCGCCTCGTCGAAGCGCACGAGACCGTCGACCAGCGCCTTGCGCGCCATCAGCTGCATCTTGGGATCGACCGTGGCACGCACCGAGAGGCCGCCTTCGAGCAGCTTCTTCTCGCCATAGCGATCCTGCAGCTCACGCCGGATTTCCTCGGCGAAATAGCCAGCTGCGATCTGGTTCGGCGAGACCGTGCGCGGATTGACGCCGAGCGGCTGCTTCTTCGCCGCATCGGCATCGGGCCGCTTGAGGAAGCCGTTCTCGGCCATGCGGTCGAGCACATAGTTGCGGCGTTCGATCGCGCGCTCGCGATTGCGGAACGGGTGCAGGTCGGTCGGCGCCTTCGGCAGGGCGGCGAGATAGGCCGCCTCCTGCGCATTGAGCTCGTGCACCGACTTGCCGAAATAGTTCAGCGCCGCGGCGGCGACGCCGTAACTGCCCTGCCCCGGAGCCGGCGCACCGAGATAGATTTCGTTGAGGTAGAGCTCGAGGATCTTGTCCTTCGAATAGGTCGACTCGATTCGTAGCGCGATCAGCGCCTCGCGAATCTTGCGCTCGAGGCTCTGCTCGGAGCCGACCAGGAAGTTCTTCGCCACCTGCTGGGTGATGGTCGAGGCGCCCTGCGGCCGGCGGCCGGAGCCGCGATTGCGGAAGTTCGAGACCGCGGCGCGGGCCAGGCCCTCGGGGTCGACGCCGAAATGCTTGTAGAAATTCTTGTCCTCGGCCGAGAGGAAGGCGTCGATGATCAGCTTCGGCACCGCCTGGATCGGCAGATAAAGCCGCCGTTCACGCGCGAACTCGGCGATTAGGCTGCCGTCGCCGGCATGAACACGGCTCATCACCGGCGGCTCGTAATTCCGCAGCTGCGCCGAATCGGGCAGGTCCTTGGAGTAGTGCCAGATCACGCCGGCCGCGCCCGCGACGCCGATCACGAACAGGATCGTACCGACGGCGAACGCCCATCCGAAAAGGCGCAGTATGAACCGCATCGAGAATTTTGACCCTGGCTAGCGGCAGTATCGGCGCCCTCCCCCTTTGGCGTCGCGACCTGCCCGGCTGATCTTCAACTCATTCCTATATCACGGCAGAAATGGCGGAACCGTGGCTTTGCGACCACAAATCGCCATCTTCGACCGTCGAACAGTCAAGGCTTGCTTTGCGCGGCCTTGCCCGACACCTGCAGGCGCTCGAAATACTGGTCGACCGCCTGCTGGACGGCCGCGGAAGCCTGCGTGCGCCAGCCCTCGGAATTCAAGAGCTCGGCATCCCTCGGGCTCGACATGTAGCCGAGCTCGATCAGCACCGACGGCACGTCAGGCGCGGTCAATACGCGAAAACCTGCCGAACGCAACGGTACCTTGTGCATCTTCACCGAGCCGCCGAGCCTTTCGACCAGGTTTCGCGCGAAGATCGTCGAGAAGCTGCGGGTCTCGCGCTTGGCGAGATCCATCAGGATGCCCGCGACATCATGCACGTCCTCGCTCGAATCGAGGCCCGCGACGGCATCGGCCTGGTTTTCCTTGGCCGCCAGCCGCGCCGCCTCGGCATCGCTGGCGCGCTCCGAGCCGGTGTAGACGGTGGCGCCGCGCACATCCTGGGCCTGCGCCAGCGAATCGGCGTGGATCGAGATGAAGAGGCTGGCCTCGACGCCGCGCGCGATGCGGACACGGTCGTTCAACGAGATGAAGGTGTCGTCCGAGCGGGTCATGATCACCCGGTAGCGCCCCTGCGCCTCGAGCTGTTCCTTCAGCTTCAGCCCGAAGGCGAGGACCACCGCCTTCTCGGCGATCGCCGCGACCTGGGTGCCGGGGTCGATACCGCCATGGCCGGGATCGATCACCACGATCCGGCGCGAATCGCCCTCGGCCTTGCGCTCGACCGGGATGCTCGGCAGCTGCGTCTTCGCCGTCGCCTCACGGGCGAGCGCGGCGAACTCCTCGCGGCTCGTCCGCTTCAGCTCGACGACCAGCTCGCCGAAGCCGCCGCGCACCGGCTTGACCGATACGCTTGCCACCGTAGCCGGCTGGGCGAGGTCGAGGATGATGCGGGATCGGTCGGCCATGAACAGGCCGTAGCGGAAGCCGGAGACGAAGCCTGCGGACTTTCGCCCCTGCTTAGGCTCGACCTGGAAGTTGATCGAGGGCAACTCGACGATGACGCGATCGGGCCCTGCCATGACCGTGGCGCTCGCGCTCACCGGCCGGGACAGCGCCATGGTCAGCCGGACGATCTCGCCATGGACTTCGAGCCGCGCGTCGGTAGCGACCGGAAGGTCGGTGGCGGGACGCGCCGGCGAATTCGCAGTTGCGAGTGAGAGAGAGGACAGCAGCAATGCCGCACATGCGAAAAGCCGCAAGGCCGGCATGGCGATGCGGTGCGGGACGCCCTTTGCGGAGAGGCGAAGCCGGTGAAGCAGGAGGAATCTCCTCGATTCGCTGGTTCGACGCTTAACAAGACTTAACCATAGCGTCGCCAATCGTTGACAACCCGTTACCACGGGCAGCCGACAGCTGAAACCGCGCCGGCCCGATCACCCACCGTTAACGCGCTTGCAAAAATGCATCGCCTGTCTGTAATGGAGACGGTTGCATCGCGAAGGCTACCGCAGCGCGCAAACCGGGTCCCTGGCCCGCTGACGCCCTGCGAACTGGCCGAACGACCGGATCATCCCGATCCGTGCCGGCGCGAAGGCAGCCAGCAACGGAATCGTCCGCGGACGGGCTTGCGCCAGGCAGCAATCGGCGCCGGTCTTCTTGTCCACGAGCGTGTCAACGCGGTGCGCCCCGCCTTCGAGGCGCGCTGCAGGTCAAAGGTAAGATGCCGGAGCAAACGACGCCGTTCTCCTTTTCGGTGTTTCGTCGAAACCTCTCAGGTGGCGACGGGCTGATTGCCCGCTCCGCCGCCCGCTTCCGTCGTCCGTCCCAGACCGAACTCCTCTCCCTGCAACAGGCCGGCTTCAGCCGGCAAACGCGCGGTGCCCCTGCCCGCGGCCGCGGATTGACGTCCGCAGCCCGGCGGATTGCCAAGGCCGCCGCGCCAATGGAATTGTCCCATGGCCAACAAGATGCTCATCGACGCCACCCACCCGGAAGAGACCCGGGTCGTGGTGTCCCGCGGCTCGCGTATCGAAGAGTTTGATTTCGAATCAGCCAGCCGCAAGCCGCTCCGCGGCAATATCTATCTGGCGAAGGTGACGCGGGTGGAGCCTTCGCTCCAGGCCGCGTTCGTCGAATATGGCGGCAACCGCCACGGCTTCCTCGCCTTCTCCGAGATCCATCCCGACTACTACCAGATCCCGGTCGCAGACCGGCAGGCCCTGCTCGCCGAGGAAGCCCGCGCCGAGCGCGAGGAAGAACGCGACGAGGAGAAGCGCGAGCGCCGTGGCCGCCGCGGCCGTCGCGATCGTGACAACCGGCCCAAGCGCACCGCCGAAAGCGGCGAGACCGTCAGCGCCGAGGTCGAGGCCGGCGCCGCCCAGCCCGGGGACCTGGTCGAGACCAACGGCAAGGAAGCGGCCATGGTCAACGAAGGCGCCCCCGCCTTCGGCGAGAGCTTCGCGCCTGAGATCGCCGAATCCGCCAATGAGGACGCGGCCGAGAATTCCGCGCCGCTGACCTTCGAGACCACCGCCGAGGCGCCCGCCTCCGAGGAGGGCGACGACGCGGCTAAAGCACGCCGCCCGTCGCAGGAGGACGAGGACGGCGAGGAGAACGGCAGCGACGAAGCCCAGGAAGAGCCGGAGCATCTCGGCGGCGGCGACGCCCTCGACGACATGCCCGAGCGCCCGCGCAATCTGCGCCGCCAGTACAAGATCCAGGAGGTGATCAAGCGCCGCCAGATCATCCTGGTTCAGGTCGTCAAGGAAGAGCGCGGCAACAAGGGCGCCGCCCTCACCACCTATCTCTCGCTCGCCGGCCGCTATTCGGTGCTGATGCCGAACACCGGCAAGGGCGGCGGCATCTCGCGCAAGATCACCAATGCCGAGGACCGCAAGCGCCTCAAGGAGATCGCCCAGGAGCTGGAGGTGCCGGAGGGGATGGGCATCATCCTGCGCACCGCCGGCGCGTCCCGCACCAAGCCGGAGATCAGGCGCGACTACGAATATCTGATGCGGATGTGGGAGAGCGTGCGCGAATTGACGCTCGGCTCGGTCGCTCCGGCGCTGGTCTATGAGGAGGGCAACCTCGTCAAGCGCTCGATCCGCGACCTCTACAACAAGGACATCGACGAGGTTCACGTCGCCGGCGAGAGCGCCTATCGCGAGGCCAAGGACTTCATGCGCATGCTCATGCCGAGCCATGCCAAGAGCGTGAAGCCTTATCGCGAGCAGACCCCGCTCTTCGCCGCCTTCGGCGTCGAGAGCCAGCTCGACGCGATGTTCTCGAACACGGTGACGCTGAAGTCGGGCGGCTACATCGTCATCAACCAGACCGAGGCGCTGGTCGCGATCGACATCAACTCCGGGCGCTCGACCCGCGAGCACAACATCGAGGACACCGCCCTCAAGACCAATCTCGAAGCGGCCGAGGAAATCTCGCGCCAGCTGCGCCTGCGCGACCTTGCCGGCCTCATCGTGATCGATTTCATCGACATGGAGGAGAACCGCAACAACCGCGCGGTCGAGAAGAAGCTGAAGGAGTGCCTGAAGAACGACCGGGCCCGCATCCAGGTCGGCCGCATCTCCGCCTTCGGCCTCTTGGAGATGTCGCGCCAGCGCATCCGCACCGGCGTGCTGGAGAGTTCCTCGGTGCCGTGCCCGCACTGCGCCGGCGCCGGCCTCGTCCGCTCGACGCCGTCGATCGCGCTGCAGATCCTGCGTGCCCTCGAAGAGGCGCTGATCAAGAGCGCCTCGCATAATCTCGAGGTCCGCACCCGGCCGGAGGTCGCGCTCTACGTGCTCAACCAGAAGCGCGCCCATCTGCGCGACCTGGAAGAGCGCTTCAACATCGCGATCACCATCTCGGCTGATGCGGCCCTGCTCGGCACCCGCTATTTCGAGGTCGAGCGCGGCGAGTTCGTCGGCAACGAGAACCGCGTCGTGCCGGTCTCCAGCATGCGCGCCGAAGCGATCATCGACGAGCCCGAGGACGAGGACATCGTCGAGGTTGAGGCCGAGGCCGAAATCGAGGTCGAAAGCGAAAGCGAAGCCGAGAGCGAGACGGCTCGGCACGGCTCTGCCGAAGGCGAAGGCGAAGGCGAAAGCCAGGAAGGCCGCGACAGCCGTCGCCGTCGCCGTCGTCGCCGTCGGCGGCGTGGTGGCGAACGTGACGGCCAGCCGCATGCCGAGGGCGCTGCCGACGAGGCCGGCGACCATGACGAGGGTGAGGACGGCGACGACGCAACCGTCGGCGAGTCCGATGATGCGGCGCCGGTTGCGGCAGCTACTTCCGTCGAGGCACCGGCCGCGCCTGTGAGCGAGGCTCCTGCCGCCGAAGCGGAAGCAGAGACCAAGCCGAAGCGCGCCCGTCGCAGCCGCAGCAAGAAGGCGGAGACGGAAGCAGCGACCGAGACGGCCAAGGCTGCCGATGTTGCGGATGTCGCGACCGAAGTCGTCGCAGAGCCGGCTGAAAAGCCCAAGCGCAGCCGCTCGCGCAAGAAGGTCGTGCCGATCACCGAGGACGGCGTCGCCGCCGCCCCGGCTGAAGTCGCGCCCGCTCCCGAGCCGGCAGCGCCTGAAGCCGTTGCCGCTCCGGCTCCCGAACCGGTCGTTGAAGAGGCGCCTGCTCTACGGGTCGTCGAAGAGCCGGTCGCGGTCGTGCTGACGCCGCCGGATCCGGATCGGCCGAAGCGCGGCGGCTGGTGGAACAAGCTGGCCGGACGCAAGTGAGATCGAGGCCGTCGCGAGAGATCGCGGCGGCCTTTTCCTTAGGCGGAGAGCATATGCGGCCACCTCGAAGCCCCGAGCGAGTCGTGATCGCCGCCCTTGCCTGCGCCGGCTTGATCGGCTTGGCCGTCATCGCCCAGCAGGCAATCGGCTGGCTCGGTGTCGGCCTCATCGGCCTGTTCACCCTTTTCGTTGCGGTGCGCTACGAGCTCGAGGGCAATCTGCCGGTCGGCCCGCAGATGACGCCCGACCTCTATGCCAGCCAGTTCCGCAAGCACGGCCGCGAGCATGAAGCCGAGCGCGCCGATCGGCGCCATGAATGGAAGGGTCAGCTCTCGGCCGCCCGCCTCGCCGCCGGCATGGGCGCACTTCTGGCCCTGCTCGGCTTCGGCTTCTTCCTCATTCTGGAATTCGGGCAGTAGCCGAGCTGCGCCCTATCGCAGCGAATCCGCTCCGCAGCGATGCCAGCTCATCTGCGCGCCGATCTGCCCGCGGCGCCCATGGCAATAGCCGGCCTGCTGCAATCCAGCGACGACGCGATCCCGCTCAGCGCAGGCTTTTTGCGTGCGAGGATCATCTCCAGACCCGCCACGACAGATGCTGTTGAGCGCGCGATAGTTGGCGATCAGCTCATCGCCCGACTGCACTTGTGCCATTGCGATGCCCGCGACCATGATCGCCGCCAGGACCAGCGCCACATATCCCGATCGCGCGACACCACGCATGCCTCGCTCACTCGGCGGCCGGCGCCAGCGGCGTCGGCGACGGCACGGTCGCAATCGCAGCGGCAGCGCTCTTGCCGCCTCCTTCCTTCACGGTGACCGCGTTGGAGGCGAACGGCACCTCGGCCTCGATCAAGCCGCGATAAACCCGCTTCAGCGCCTCGCGCTGCAGCATCGAGGCATGGTTCGGCTTGGCGGTGAACTTCAGCCTGATCACGATCGCCGCATCGGTGATGTCTGCGACCCCCTGCATCTTGAGCTGGGCGATGAAATGCGGCCCGTGTTCCGGGTCTTCCAGCAAGGCGAGACCGATCTTCTTGATCGTCTTGCGCGCCTTCTCGATATCGGCGGAGTGATCGAGCCGGACATTGAACTTCACCGTCGCCCAATCGCGGCTGGCATTGGTCAATGACTGGACCTGGCCGAACGGCACGGTGTGGACCTGGCCGCTCTGATGGCGGAGCTGCATCGAACGCAGCGAGATCTTCTCGACCGTGCCCTTGAGCCGGCCGGTATCGACATATTCGCCGACGCGGAAGGCGTCCTCGAGCATGAAGAAGAATCCGGAGACGATGTCGCGCACCAGCGCCTGCGAACCGAACGAAATAGCGAGGCCGAGGATGCTGAAAGCCGCCAGCAGCGGACCGATATCGACGCCGAGGCGCGACAGCAGGACGAGCCCGGTCAGGCCGAACACGGCGGTGAGCACCACGCCGCGCAGGATCGGCATCACGGTCGCCAGCCGTGACGGCACATGGTCGTGCGGAACCGCATCCTCATCGGCCGGACCGGCCGCGGCCTGGTGCGGCGCATAGGCGTCGAAGAAGCTGCGCAGGAAAACGATCGCGACCCAGCCCGCAAAGGCGAGCACGGCGACGCCGCCCGCCTGGCGCATCAGCACGGCGAACTGATCGGAGCTGACACCAAAGAGGAAGCCGGCCCAGAGCCGCGCCAACAGATAGAAACCGCCGGCCCAAATCGCTCCGCCCGCGGCAGCCCGCAGCGCATATCCGACCGCAAGCGAGAGCGGCGCCTTCTCGCCCATCGCTGCCGCATGGGCCTGCCGGCAGGCCATCAGGCTGGTGACGCCGACCGCCAGGATCGGAGCCAGCACGATGATGAACTGTGTCAGCGCGGCAGCCTCCGCCCAGCGCGCGCCCCCCTCCATCATCGAGGACGCATTGCCGACCATCCAGATCAGCACGGCAAGCGCGGCATAGAGCCAACCCGTCGTCAGCGCGATCACGCGGCGCGCCGGCCCGGGCTCATGCGCTGAACCGAGGATGAGCGCCGCAAGATCGTGCCGTGCATCGATGAACCACCAGACCTTGAACAAGGTCGAGACAATGCCGACCAGGGCGAACAGCCCGACAACGGTTCCAGGACCGGTGGCATGCTGGATCGACACCGTCGCCGTCAGCAGGACGGGCGTGAGAATGCCGAAGAAGATCAGGAATTTGAAAGCCCGCTCGGCCCGCGGCAGCGGCATAATCCGACGTTCCGAGGCCCCGGGAGCGAGCAGGAAGCGTCCGAGGATCAGATATCCGGAGCCGATGGTGAGGCCGTTGGCGATCGTGCGCAGCACCATGTGGGCGAGGTCGGGCTCCGGCAGCCAGAATCTGCGCACCGCATGCAGCACTGCGAGCCAGAGCCCGAGTGTCGCCAGGTCCTGCAGCAAGCCCCAGGACGATGCGATCAGGCGCGGCGTGAACTCCGGCCCTTGCGGCTGCAGCCGGCGCGTAAACCAATTTTTGGTCGTGAGCCGAAACAGCCCGGCCACGGCAAACGCGAGTACTAGGCCCACTGCAAGCCACCAGCCGGCCGAACCATTGCGGTTCTGCGCCCAGGCAGTACGCCAGGCGTCCGGTATCTGGGCAAGGCGCGGCACGGCTCCGAGGCCTTGCGTCACGCCATCGACGAAATGGTCCCAGAAGGCCTCGGCCGGAGTCTCGTGCTCCGCCGGAGCGCTGCTCGCCACTGCGACGCCGGTGCCGGCTGCCAATGCAGATGCTGCCGGAGCTGCAGCTGCCTCCCCTTTACCCGCGATCCTGATCTCGACCTTGCGTCCACCGGCCGACAGGGCATCGACGAGCTTGCGCACGGTCTCGGGCGTCTCGTCGCCACGCAGCGTCAGAACGGGCGCGGCGTCCGTCTTGGCGTGTTGCGCCGCGACCGGGCCTGCGATGACGCCGGCCAGCAGCGCCGCCGCGCACAACGCCATGGTCTTCAGCCAGTTCCGCATTGCGACCATGTCCTGCCCCCAGCCGGATCAGATTGAGTCCACCGCTTCGCCTTGGCAAGCGCTAGAGCTCAGCGCGCCTTGAGCCAGCGCCCCAGCCGCGCGACCGCCTCCTCGCATTCGGCCAGCGAACCGGCGAAGGAGAGCCTGACTGTGCGCGCCCCGCGCCCCTCGTCGAAATCGAGCCCCGGCGTGATCGCGACGCCGGCATTTTCGAGAGCATCGCGGCAGAAGCTCATGGAATCGTTCGAATATCGGCCGATGTCGAGATAGATGTAAAAGGCGCCGTCGACCGGCAGGAAATCGCCCAGCCCGATCTCCGGCAGCGCCTTCAAAAGATAGGCACGGTTCTGCGCATAGCCGGCCTTGATCGCCTCGCATTCCTCGCCGGCGTCGAAGGCCGCCTCGCCGGCGACCTGGCTCAGCATCGGTACCGAGATCGAGAAATTCTGCTGCAGCCGCTCGATCACCCGCACCAGCCGCTCCGGCACCACCAGCCAGCCGACACGCCAGCCGGTCATGCAATAGTACTTGGAGAAGGAGTTGACGATGATCGCGTCGGGGTCGGCGGCGAGCGCCGTCGTCGCCGGCCGCTCATAGGTCAGGCCGTGATAGATCTCGTCGGAGATGTACCAGAGTCCGAGCCGCCGGCACTCGGCGGCCACCGCAGCGATAGCCTCGGGCGTCATCACCACGCCGGTCGGGTTGGCCGGGCTCATCGTCAGCACGCCGGCGAGCGGCTTTTCGGCATGCGCTTTGGCGATCAGCTCCGGCGTCAGCGCATAGCGCGTCTCCGGTCCAACGGGGATCGCGACCGGCTCGAGCCCGAGCGCGATCAGGATGTTGCGATAGGCCGGATAGCCCGGCGCCGTGATCGCGATGCGCGCGCCCGGCTCGAAGCAGGCGAGGAAGGAAAGGATGAAGCCGCCGGAGGAACCGGTCGTCACCACGACGCGCTCGGCCGGCACCTCGACGCCGTAGGTATCGCGATAATGCCGCGCGATCCGGGCCCGGAGCGAGCCGATGCCAAGCGCCTGGGTATAGCCGATCCGGCCGTCCTCCAGCGCCCTTGCCGCAGCAGCCCGGATGCTGGCCGGCGTCGCCGCCGAGGGCTGCCCGACCTCCATGTGCACGACCGAGCCGCCGCGCCGCTCGATCGCCTCGGCCGCATTCATCACATCCATGACGATGAAGGGCGAGACGCCCTGCGCGCGTTGAGCGGGCTTCGGCGCCGGCGGCAGGCCGGTAGCGGCGATGGTCATGGCGTCCTCGATAGCAGTCACGTTGCCCGAGCCATGCCCTGTGGGCGCGCCGACCGCAAGCGGCTCAGAGGTCGAGCGAGCCCTGCCGCGAAGACAGGACTCGTGCGCTCTCGCCGGATCTCAGCTCGCTATGGCGCACGATCGCGGCGCTCATGCTGACCCGGTAGCGCGCGCTCAGCGCGGTCGCGTCGAGCCGGCGCACCGCCGGCGTATCCGGAATCAGGAAGGCGGCCGCATAGCGCCGCGCCTGATACTCCATCGAGCGCAGCCTGGCCGAGACCCGCTCGGCCCGTCCGCCGGCCGGCCCCCGGTTCAGATTGCCCTCATGGCCGAGCAACGCATGGCCGACCTCGTGCGCAACCGTCATCAGCGCCCTGCCCTCGCCGCGTTCGGCTGACTGGAACACGGCCTCCGGAATCAGCAGCCGCCTGGCTTGTGAGTCCCATTGCGCCTCGGCCTCGCCGAGCGCGCCGTCCGGCACGCGCTCATGGGAGAATTCGGGATAGCGCGCCTTGAGCCTGCCCAGCAGAACAGCGACCTCGACGGCCTCGTCGTCGCTAAAGCCGAGCCCGCGCCGATGCGCCAGGGCGCGAGCGTCGATCTGCGCGTCGGTGAGGAAGGCATGGCGCATCGGCAGGCCTCCTGAGCCCGCCGATCATAGACCTCCCGCCATGTCGCCTCAATGAAGGCGTCAGCTCGCCAGGATCGCCTCGACGATCTCCTGGACATTCAGCGCTTCTTCCAGCGTCGCCAGCTGGTGCGGCTCGCCGCGCGCCAGCTTCGCCACGCCCTCGAGCTGCCGCTTCAATGCGACCGGACGCGCCTCGAGCTGCGTCAGGGCGTCCGGCGCCCGCTGCCAGGAACCGTCCGGCTGGCGCTGCTCGGCCAGCGACCAGTCGCAGAGCCGGATCGCGCCGCCCTCGCCTTCCAGCATCCAGATATTGTGGTCGTCCTTTGGCGTCGTGCCGACGCTGCCGGTCAGCGTCACCGGGATGTCGCCCGCCATCAGGCGCGCCTCGATCCGGCGTTCAGACTTGCCCGCCTCCGGGAAGGAGGCGCTCGCCTGCAGGCCGTGAAGCACCCCGCCCAGCCGGCGGCTCAGGAAGAGGAAATGCGAGACGACCTCGCGGGTGAAACCGCCCTGCTCGCGCCGGTCGAGCCAACCGGCCGCATCGGCCTGCCAGGAGCGCGGCCAGCTCGCGAAGGCGACCTCGATCACGATCCGCCGGTTGCCGCCGACGCCGCCGGCCCAGTCCTGCAATTGCGCGACCGCGGGCGAGGAGGCGAAGGGGAAATTGACCGCCCCGCGCCCACCCGCCTCGGCGACGAAGGCACGCGAATCCGCGACGTCGATCGCCAGCGGCTTCTCGCAGAACACGCTTTTCCCCGCCGCGAGCGCGGCGCGGGCATGGCCGAGATGGGAGGCCGGTGGCGAGGCGACGTAGACGCAGTCGCTGCCTGCGATCACGGCGGCCGCATCGGGCTTCTGCGCGACTTGCGGCAGCTCGCTGCCGATCCGCGCCAGCGCCTCGCCGGACGGGTCCCAGATCCCGGCGGCGCGCACCAGCTCCGGAGATTGCGCCAGGATCGCGCGCAGCATGCGCTCGCCCATGATGCCGGCGCCGATCAGGCCGATGGAAACGGGTGCGGACATGGCAAATCTCTCATCGCGTCAGGACGGACGCCGCATAGCAGCTCGGCAGCGCAACAGGCTACCCCGCCAGACGTTCGCCGCCCTTGCCCAGCTCGACCCGGTTCCGGCCCGAGGCCTTGCCGGCATAGAGCGCCGCATCGGCGCGCCGGTAGAGATCGACCGCCGTCTCCTGCCCGTCGAAGCCGACCGCCCCCATGCTGACGGTGATGTATTGCGCCGTCGGCGATGCCGCGTGCTCGATCCGGAGCTCGGCGATCGCCTGCGCAACCCGTTCCAGCCGCTCCTGCGCCTTCTGCGGCGCGGTGTCGTAGAGCAGCAGGCCGAACTCCTCGCCGCCGAGCCGCCCGACCATGTCCATCGGCGGGCGCAGCTTGCTGTCGATGGCGCGGGCGATCAGGGCGAGCGCGATGTCGCCGGCCTGGTGGCCATAGCGGTCGTTGTAGCGCTTGAAATGGTCGACATCGAGCACCGCGAAGACGACCGGCGACCGCTCGCGCCGCGCCTGCAACAGTGCCATCGCGACATGCTCCTCGAAGCCACGCCGGTTGGCGATGCCGGTGAGCGCATCGGACATTGCCCGGCTGTGCAGCATGCGGCGCAGCAGGAACTGGTCGCGCTCGGCCCTCTCGCGCAGCCAGGCACCGACGGCACTGACGAAAACGGCGAAGAACAGCAGGATCGACAACCGTCCGTGCTCGGCCAGTTGCGCCGGCTCGAGCATCAGCAAGCCGAGCACGGTGGTGAACACCGCGATCAGCAGGGCGATGCCCAAGCTCTGCAGGAAGGTCAGCCCGACAGGCAGGAACACGGCGGCGATGATCACGAGTTGCGCGATGTCGGCCTGCGGCAGGCCGCGCAGCTTGTACATGTTGGCGATGAAGGCGCAGGTCACGCCGATCAGCGCCAGCGCCAGCATGGTGAGGTGGTGATAGGCATGGGCCTGGCGGTTGCGGCGCACGATCCAGACCAGGCGCAGGATCACGGCGAGCGTCCCCAGCCGCAGCACGATCGCGAGCTCGACGAAGATGTCGCGGCTGCCGATCGCGACGAGGTTGTCGAGGCGCGTCAAGTCGAGCCCGATGAAGGTCAGCCAGATGCCGAGCGCCGTGATCAGGCAGACCAGGGTGCTGCGGTGCTGGTCGGCGCGCATATGCTGCCGATACTCGCGTTCCAGTACCGGCTCGAAGCCGAGGCCATCGAGGCGACGCGCCACCGTCCCGCCGCTCGGCGGTTCGCTCGCCGGCTCGGCATGCCTGGAGATCGGGTCGTGGCGTGGGGCGTGCACGCGCAGGACAATGCCGGCAACTGGCTAACGCCGCTTTGATGGCGGGTGCTGGGCACACAGCTTTCGCCCGACAGGGTTTCGCCCGCCTTGCCGCGATGGCCTGCATTCGACCGATTTCGGTGCCGCTTGACCCTCCACCAGATGGAGACGCTACGACGATCCCATGACCGCAAACGACCAATGCTACACCATCGGCGAGCTCGCTCGTCTCTGCGGAGTGCCCGTCCGGCGCATCCGCTTCTATTCCGACAAGGGGCTGCTGCCGCCGGCGACCCGCACCGTGGCGAACTACCGCGTCTATTCCAACGCCGACGCGGCACGGCTCGACCTGATCCAGGCCTTGCGGGCCATGGGCGTCGGCCTTGCGGCGGTCCGGGGCATCCTCGCCCGCAAGGGTTCGCTCGCCGAATTGCTGGCGCTGCGCCTGTCGGCGCTGGAAGCCGAAATCGCCGGCAAGCGCCGGATCGCCGCGACCTTGCGCGCCGCACTGCGCAATCCCGAACCCACCGCAGACGACATTCGGAGACTATGGACCATGACCAGCCTGTCCAATGCCGACATGCGCGCTTTGACCGAACGCTTCTATGACGAGGTCACCGGCGACAGGATGAACCCGGAATGGCGGCAGAAGGCGATCGCAGCCGGCGCGCCCGAACTTCCCGATGACCCGACGCCGGAACAGATCGACGCCTTCGCCGAACTCAGGGCGATGCTGTCAGACGAAGCTGCCATCGCCAGCGCCAAGGCCGATGCCGAGCTGATGTGGACGCCCGATTTCGACCCGGCCGCCTATCACGCCGCCGCCGAGCGCATCTTTGCCGACGTTCGCGGGGCGATGGCCGCAGGCGAGGCTCCGGACTCGGACAGAGGCCGCACCATCGCCGACGACTGGCTGGACGCCTCGGCCAAGGCGATGAAGCGCGAGCCCGACGAAGCCTTCCGCGCCTGGCATCTCGACCAGTATCGCCGCCATCATGAGCGCTCGCTGCGCTACCAACAGCTCCTCGCAACCTTGCGCGGCGAGGCTGCACCCGGCCGCGAATGGTGGTGGATCAATGAGGCGATGACGGCGCTCGCGCTCTAGCGAGAAGCTGCCGCGGCTTCCTCCGATCGCCGGCTGGGCTAAGACTGCGGCCAGCGATTCCCGTTGCGAGAGGGCGGCCGTGGACATCTTCGACAGGTTGAAGGCTGCCGCGGCAGCGGATTGGGCCTCTTACGTCGAGCACGACTTCGTCCGGCGGATGGGCGACGGCACGCTGCCCGAAGCCGCCTTCCGGACCTATCTCGTCCAGGACTATCTCTTCCTGATCCAGTTCGCCCGCGCCCATGCGCTGGCGGCCTATAAGAGCCGCAACCTCGCCGACATGCGCGCCGCCAAGGCCGGCTTGTCGGCGATCCTCGACCTCGAAATGGACCTGCATGTCCGGCTCTGCGGCCGCTGGGGCCTGTCGCCCGAGCAGTTGGAAGCCGCGCCCGAGCATCAGGCGACGGTCGCCTACACCCGCTTCGTGCTCGATTGCGGCGTCTCCGGCGACCTGCTCGACCTGCACGTCGCACTCAGCCCCTGCATCGTCGGCTATGCCGAGATCGGCGCCCGGCTCGCCAGGGAGCTCGGACCGGCGCTCGACAACCATCCCTATCGCGACTGGATCGGCGAATATGCCGGCGAGCCCTATCAGCAGGTCGCCCGCGATGCGCGCCGCCATCTCGACGCGCTGGCGGCGCGGGCGATGACGGAAGCGCGCTTCTCCGAGCTTGCCGCCCTGTTCGGCCAGGCTTCGAAGCTGGAGGCCGATTTCTGGCAGATGGGCCTCGACACGCCGCAAGCCTGAACCGTCTGGCCAGGAATGTCTGTGAGATCCCAGGCTATTTCGACTGATGCCGAGTGCATCGAGTCATCGCTTCATCGATTTCCGCAAGAGTGATCCTGCCGATCTCTGCGATGAAGACGATCCGAGTGTCGCCTCGCGCCTGCTCGTCGCGATCGAGAGGCGCCAGCGTGGCTCTCCCGCCCGCGAGCTGGAAGAGATATCGGTCATCGGGCTTCTCGATCGTCGCCAGAAATCCCTTCGCGCGAACGAGCCGGGGCGCGAGCCGGCCGACGGCTTGCTGAAACCCGGCGAGCGAGATCGGCGCGCTGGATGTCCAGTTGAAGCTTTCGAAACGGTCGATGCTCGGCCTCTTGGGGCGCGTCACCCGCGCGCGGGCCGTCCCGACCTCAGGAAAGACGAGATCGAGCGGAACATCGCCGCCGGTTGCCTCGATGAGGGTGGCCCGGCGGTTGATCTGCGACAGTGACCGACAGCGCTCGTCGAGAGATGGCCTGTCGATGAGGTCCCCCTTGCTGACGGCGAGAAGATCGGCGGCGCGCAGCTGGCTCAGGAACAGCGGGTCGCCGGGAGCCGCCTCCGGTGACGACGCATCGACAACGCAGAGCACCGTCTCCAATGGCGCTTCGCGCCAGATCACCGGGTCCATCAGGTTGCGGATGATGTCGTCCGGATCAGCCACCCCACTGGTCTCGATCACGATGGCTTCGGGGCGCGGGGTTCGCCGTAGCAGATTGGCGAGCGTCCGCAGCAGGTCGCCTTCCAGCGAGCAGCAGATGCAGCCATTGGCGAGGCTGACGACCCCGTCCTCCGCCCCGGCGATGAGCTCCGCATCGATATTGATCGCGCCGAAATCATTGACCACGGCGGCGATGCGTCGCCCGTCGGCCTGTTGCAGGATGCGATTGACCAGCGTCGTCTTGCCGGCTCCGAGAAAGCCCGTCACCAGCAGGATCGGAACCGGCATGGCCTTTAAGCCGCCGCGCCGAAGGGGCGGCGCACCGGCCGGCCCGGCCGGGCCGCGACATTCATGACCCCATCGGCGATGACCGGCTCGCCGCTGACGACAAGGTGCCGAACGCCCTCGGCGGGGCGGTTCATCGCCGAAAACTCCGCCCGATCCGTGAGCTGCGCCAGATCGAACACCACGACATCGGCATCGGCTCCAGCCTTCAGCCGGCCCTTGTCACGCATGGCCGGCGTGCTCGCGGCCAGGATCTCGGCGGGGATCAATGTGCACTTTGCGATCCCCTCCTGCAGGCTGACCGCCTGCCGCTCGCGCACCCAATGCCGCAGGAAGCGGGTGAAGGTGCCGGATGAGCGCGGATGCGAGGTCGCTTCATCAGGCAGCGGCCAGGCATCGCCGGTATAGGTCGATCCGTCCGGCATCGACCAGGGCATGGCGTCCGATGCGATCGCCCCGCCCGGATACAGGACCGAGAGGTCGAGCATGTCGCGATGGCGGGCGTTGTTCTCGGTGTCGAGCACATGCCACAGCACCAGCTGCGACGGGTCTTCCGATTGCGCCGAGAGCAGATCCTCGCGGTCCTGGATCCGGCGCCCGCTCGTGACGAGCTGGATCTGCTCGTAGCGGGTGTCGTTGCGGCGCTCGAATTCGGGGTCGCTGAAGAAGGCGGCCGCGATCACCGTCGAGCCCGTGCCGTAGGGATAGGCTTCCACCGTGATCGGCAGGCCCTGCTCCTGCGCCTGCTTGATCAGCCGCGCGCAGCGCACGACATCGGTCTTGCTGGAGCTGTTGAAGTGGCAGATGTGCATATGCGCGCCGGTCGCGCCGGCATAGCCGATCAGGCGGATATAGGCCTCGGCCGCACTCTTCGGGTCGGTGTTCGCCATATAGGCGATATGGGTGAAGGTCGGCACGCCGCGCTCGGCAGCGAGCTGGCAGAGCGCTGTCAGTTCCTGCACGCCGGCACCCGGAGCATAGGCGTTCAGGATGCCGATGCCGATGCCGCCCTCGTCGAGCCCGGCCGCGATGCGGTCGAGGATGTTCTGCTGCTCGGTGGGTGACGAGATATTGTCCATCCAGCGCGGATCGCGCATCGCACGTCCGAACGCTTCCAGGGACGATTCCTCGTTGATCCCGATCATCGCGCCGATCCGGGCGAAGGCCCAGTTCGTGGCGGCGCCGTAGTTCAGGATGCGGCCCTGCTCCGCTTGGCGGCGATACCAGGACGCCACCGGCAGCACGCCGGCCTCGAGATCCAGCGTCGTCGTGACACCGTCGAAGGCCTGCATGCGGTCGGCCGGGATCGACTGGCCATGGGCATGAAGGTCGATGAAGCCGGGAGCGACGACCAGCCCGCGCGCGTCGATCACGCGTTCGGCGCTGCCGAGGCCGGAGCCGATCGAGACGATTTTTCCGTCTGCGACGGCGACATCGGCGATGTCGTCATGGCCGCTTTCCGGATCGACGACGCGGCCACCCGTGATCAACAGTCCGCTCATCTGCTCTTGCCCTCATCCCTCAGTTGGCCCGCGATCAGTGACCGCGAACCAACCGATGTTGGCCGATCGGGAATTGCCGAGACAAGCGCGTTGCCGGTGAACCGCCTTGGCCAATAACGCATGCCGGATCGGCTGCTGGCCTACGAAGCGGGGGCAACCTCGCAGCCCCAAAATCAATGCGCTGGAACCTCGCCCAACCTTCTCCCGGATGGGAGAAGGTGGCGCGGAGCGCCAGATGAGGGCCTGCCATCTCGGCAGAAGGCCGCAACGGCTCCGTTGCGCTCCGATGATCAGCGGCGATCCCTCACTCCTGCCCCTCTCCGATCCGGGAGAGTGGTCCCCCGCGCCCTTGTCGTCACGCCTATCGGCATCGCCGCCGGCGACATCCTAAGCTGCTCGGTGGCGCGAAATTCGGGAGGGGTGATCGCGCGCTTAGGCATCGCGATCCGGAAGGTTGAAGCTATACAAACAAAGCCTACGTTTCCGGCTCAGTGTCCAACAGTAGTGCAACCCCGATTTTCCGCCGTCTGATGCGCGGGGATACCTGCTTAGTTGTTCGCCCGAACCACGCGATGAACTGATTTAACAGGTTGTCGATTTCCTGATCGAGGTGAGCAAAGGCCAATCTATTTGAAGTCGAGCGGAAGGCATCTCCCCATCCGCGCGTCTTCTTGTCGATCAGGATGAGCGTTTGGAGGAACATCGGCTGTGCACGCCGGGGAGCATGACCTGCCTTCTCGATAACCTTTTTGGCGTCGCGAATTGTATGCCGGAGCCCCTTGATAAATTTGAGCCGAGCTTCCTTGGATGGAGCGACGCTCTGATCATCGATCCGAAACGAGAGGAAAACGAACCCCTTGTTGACTTCGCCCATGGAGGCCTTTCCGGTCTGCTTCGTTGGCTCATGAGCTGTCAGACCGGCGTCAGTGAGCAGTTTCAAGGCTTGAGACCAAGCCTTGTCCGCAGCTTTTTTTGTTGGCGCCAAAATCACAAAATCGTCGAGATATCGAATCGTAGTGATGCCACGCCTGTTCATCTCTCTATCAAATTCTGCAAGGATTATATTTGCACACAACGCTGATAGAGCTGAGCCTTGCGGAACACCTTCGTCGTGAATCGGAAAAAGATCGAGATCTTTCCGAACGTCCTCTTCATTCGAAAGTTCGGTCTCAAGCGCTCGCATAAACAATGAAACAAAATCATGATCATCTATGCTGGCACGTAAGAAACTCTCAATTTTCGATTTTTTAATATCAGTGAAGAAATTAACTAAGTCAGACCGCACATACCACTTAGCTCCCGAACGAATAGCCGACCGTAGAAGCTGGACTGCCTCAGGGACACCCTTGTTTGGCAGACCCCCAACGCTTGTAGTACAAGCAATTACCTGAGGCAAATTACCGAGTTCTTTTCGGATCTTCGTATTCTCAGTTTGGCAAATATCAAGAATCGCTCGTTGAACAATACGATTAACAATCGGCGCGACCACAATTGGTCTTGGGCGCTTGCCTTTTCTAGGCTTGGCATAGGCGCGTTGAGGCTCGAAGACAAAGGTGCCTTTCCCAAGCCGCCTGCATATAGACGCAATTTCGCGCTGTGGATTCTCCCGAAATACCGCTAAGGCTTTTTGGGTTTTCTCATCTGGCGAACTTGCCGCGCGTCGTTCAACATGAAGCCAAGCACGTTGCAAGTGCGCGCGTGCTCGGACACGCTTGGCGAGGTTTATTACTCGTTTTGCCGCGTTGTGGGTCGGGCTCATCATCTGCCGCACATGCCCAGCCCTCAAGTCACTGGCGTCTCTTGGAGGTCGAACCCTGACCGTGGTCACGGTTCAACGCGATCCTCGCAGTGACCGACAAGCAGCCACTGTGACCGCGCCACCAATCACCAGCACCCGAAAGCCCGGCGACTGTCAGCACGAAAGAAACCATGATCAACGCCGCCGTAGCGACAGAGATCATCGCGCGCTTAGCGCGTTTTTGGGCGTGCTCATCAACTTTCCCCCAGCCTCGACCCTAACAGGTTTTTGGCGATGTCAAGCGGTTCGCTGGCCCGGCCTCCCCGCCCCCGGCTCTTTAGAAACCTATCCGCCGTTTGATGTTTGCACACGCTCAGTGCGGCAACGGCTTCGAGGTCACTCGACGAGGGCTGGCGTCTCTTGGAGGTCGAACCCTGACCGTGGTCACGGTTCAACGCGATCTTCGCGGTGACCGACAAGCAGCCACTGTGACCGCGCCACCAATCACCAGCACCCGAAAGCCCGGCGACTGTCAGCACAGAAGCGATACGCTAAACATGTGAAACAAATGAGGCAAATTCAAGGCGGTGGAGATGCGGATACGAATACAAACGGATATCAAAGCCGAATTGAGCGCTAGACACTTACGTCATAAGAATGAACCGACTTTATTTTTTTGGTATTCAAATCCCAGCAGCCTCCAACATAACTTTGCACGACGCACGTAATGGAAACGGCCGGAGCAAGCTCCGGCCGCCATAGGGCATCTCAACTGAAGTTAATCTTTATGAACACCCAGTCGTAGAGCCGCAGGTGTTGCACTTCAGGCAGGTGCCGTTGCGCACCAGCGTGAAGTTGCCGCACTCGCCGCAGCTGTCGCCGACATAGCCCTTCATGATCGCCTCGGCCCGGCGCTCCGACGCCGTCGGCTGGGCGGCCGGCGCGGCGAAGCCGAGCTTGCTCATCTCAACCTCGCCGAATTCCTCCGGCTCCTCCTTCAGCGCGGTTGCGCCGGCGGTGGCAAGGCCGGTGACAGTGCTCGTCGAGCGGGCGACCGCGTCATTGGCCGCAGCCCCGCCCTGGATGGCGAGCAGGTTGATCGGCTTGCCGCGGCGGAAGCCCGAGGAGGCCAGCGGGGTCGAGGTGATCGGCCCGGCCGCATCCGGCGCCCGGCCCTGCTCGACGCCGCCGCCCATCACGTCATGGCCGATCTCGCTGGGATCGACATGGGCGAGGTCGTGCCGGCCGAGATAGGAGATCGCCAGCTCGCGGAAGACATAGTCGAGGATCGAGGTCGCGTTCTTGATCGACTGGTTGCCCTGCACGAAGCCCGAGGGCTCGAACCGGGTGAAGGTGAAGGCCTCGACATACTCCTCAAGCGGCACGCCGTATTGCAGGCCGAGCGAGACCGCGATGGCGAAGTTGTTCATCATTGCCCGGAAGGCCGCGCCCTCCTTGTGCATGTCGATGAAGATCTCGCCGAGACGCCCGTCGGAATATTCGCCGGTGTGGACATAGACCTTGTGGCCGCCGACCACCGCCTTCTGGATGTAGCCGGTGCGACGCGCCGGCATCTTCTCGCGGTCGCGGACGCGCTCGACCCGCTCGACGATGCGCTCGACGATCTTTTCGGCGATCTGCGTGGCGCGCGCCGCCTGCGGCTGCTGGTAGAGCGCCTCGGTCACATCGTCGGCGTCGTCGTCCTCGTCGGCGATCAGGGCCGAGTTCAGCGGCTGCGACAGCTTCGAGCCGTCGCGGTAGAGGGCGTTCGCCTTCAGCGCCAGCTTCCAGGAGAGGAGGTAGGCGCTCTTGCAATCCTCGACGGTGGCGTCGTTCGGCATGTTGATGGTCTTCGAGATCGCGCCCGAGATGAAGGGCTGCGCCGCCGCCATCATGCGGATATGGCTCTCGACCGAGAGATAGCGCTTGCCGATGCGCCCGCAGGGATTGGCGCAGTCGAAGACGTTGTAGTGCTCCTTCCTGAGGTGCGGCGCGCCTTCCAGCGTCATCGCCCCGCAGACATGGACATTGGCGGCCTCGATCTCGGCCTTGCTGAAGCCGAGGAAGGGCAGCAGCTCGAACGACATGTCGCTGAGCTTCTCGGCCGGCACCTTCAGCGTGCCGGTGAGGAAGTCCTCGCCCAGCGTCCACTTGTTGAAGACGAACTTGATGTCGAAGGCGCTCTTCAGCCCCTTCTCGATCGCCTCGATCTTCTCGTCGCTGAAGCCCTTGGCCCGCAGCGAACCGGGGTTGATGCCGGGCGCCTGCTTCATCGAGCCATGGCCGACGGCATAGGCCTCGATTTCCGCGATATCGGCCTCGCGGTAGCCGAGTGCGCGCAGCGCATCGGGAACCGCGCCGTTGATGATCTTGAAGTAGCCGCCGCCGGCGAGCTTCTTGAACTTCACCAGCGCGAAATCGGGCTCGATGCCGGTGGTGTCGCAATCCATGACCAGGCCGATCGTGCCGGTCGGCGCGATCACGGTCGACTGGGCGTTGCGGTAACCGTGCTTCTCGCCGAGCGCCAGCGCCTCGTCCCAGCTCGCCTTGGCCCGTTCCGACACCGTCACCGAGGAGCCGCCGAGGCGTTCCAGCGTCGCATGGTCGAGCGGCACCGGCGTGACCTGCAGGCCCTCATAGCCCGAAGCCTGGCCATGCGCCGCGACGCGGTGGTTGCGGATGACGCGCAGCATATGCGGCGCGTTCTTCTTGTAGCCCGGGAACGGGCCGAGCTCGCCCGCCATCTCAGCCGAGGTCGCATAGGCAACGCCGGTCATGATCGCGGTGAGGCCGCCGGCGAGCGCCCTGCCCTCGTCCGAGTCGTAGCCGAGGCCCATGGTCATCAAGAGGCCGCCGATATTGGCGTAGCCAAGACCGAGCGTGCGGTACTCATAGGACAGCTCGGCGATTTCCTTCGAGGGGAACTGCGCCATCGTCACCGAGATCTCGAGCACGATGGTCCAGAGCCGGCAGAGATGCTCGTAACCGGCGACGTCGAAGGCCTTGGTCTGCCGGTCGTAGAACTGCAGCAGGTTGGCCGAGGCCAGGTTGCAGGCGGTGTCGTCGAGGAACATGTACTCCGAGCACGGGTTCGAGGCGCGGATGCGTCCCGAGGCCGGGCTGGTGTGCCAGTCGTTCATCGTGGTGTTGAAGTGCAGGCCGGGGTCGGCCGAGGCCCAAGCGGCGTAGCCGATCTTCTCCCAGAGGTCGCGCGCCTTCAGGGTCTTGGTGACCTTGCCGGTGGTGCGGCCGACGAGGTTCCAGTCGCCGTCATTCTCGACTGCGCGCAGGAAGTCGTCGGTCAGCGAGACCGAGTTGTTCGAATTCTGGCCGGAGACGGTGAGATAGGCTTCCGAATCCCAGTCGGTGTCGTAAGTGTCGAACTGGATCTCGGTATAGCCCTGCTTGGCGAACTGGATGACGCGCTTGATGTAGTTGTCCGGGACCAGCGCCTTGCGGGCGAGCTTGATCTCGCGCTTCAGCGCCGGGTTCTTCTCGGGGTCGAAGCAGGCATCGTCGGCGGCCTCGCAGTTCACGCAGGCCTTCATCACCGCCTTCATCGCCTTCTGGACGATCTTGGAGCCGGCGACGAGCGCCGCGACCTTCTGCTCCTCCTTCACCTTCCAGTCGATATAGGTCTCGATATCCGGGTGGTCGACGTCGACCACGACCATCTTGGCGGCGCGGCGGGTGGTGCCGCCCGACTTGATCGCGCCGGCGGCACGGTCACCGATCTTGAGGAAGGACATCAGGCCGGAGGAGCGGCCGCCACCGGCGAGCTTCTCGCCCTCGCCGCGCAGCATCGAGAAGTTCGAGCCGGTGCCGGAGCCGTATTTGAACAGGCGCGCCTCGCGCACCCACAGATCCATGATGCCGCCCTCGTTGACGAGGTCGTCCTGCACGCCCTGGATGAAGCAGGCATGCGGCTGCGGGTGCTCGTAGCTCGACTTCGACTTGACGAGCTTGCCGGTCTTGAAGTCGACGTAGAAATGGCCCTGGCTCGGGCCGTCGATGCCATAGGCCCAGTGCAGGCCCGTGTTGAACCATTGCGGCGAGTTCGGCGCGACCATCTGCGAGGCCAGCATAAAGCGCAGCTCGTCATGGAAAGCGTGGGCATCCTCCTCCGAGGAGAAATAGCCGCCCTTCCAGCCCCAATAGGTCCAGCAGCCGGCGAGCCGGTCGAAGACCTGCTTGGACGAGATCTCGGAGCCGAAGCGCTTGTCTTCCGGCAGCTTGGCGAGCGCGGCCTCGTCGGGAACCGAACGCCAGAGGAAGGACGGGACGTCGTTCTCCTCGACCTTCTTGAACGCGGCCGGGACGCCGGCCTTGCGGAAATACTTCTGCGCGAGCACGTCGCTCGCGACCTGCGACCAGGCCTCCGGCACCTCGATGCCCTCGAGGCGGAAGACGATCGAACCATCGGGATTGCGGATCTCGCTCACCGCCGAGCGGAACGGGATCGCCGAATAGGGCGACTGGCCAGCGGTGGTATGGCGGCGCTCGATGCGCATAAGCTTCGTCCCCAATGCTTGCCGCGGGCGTAGCAGACGCTCCGCGCGGCCGGTTGCTCACCGGCTCCTGATGTCAGTCCAACTCGGTTTGATGCCCCTGGATCCCGCGGCGGTGTCACCCCACCATCGGTTTCCTGATGCGGCCAGCCGGAGCACACACGTCGCCGTTCGCCGTCGCCATCTCTGGCGCGCCGCGGTGATCGCCTTGACCCGTCTGGGAACTCGTTTCGCGGGTCGAAAAAGGCGTCTCCGCCAACCGTCACGCGACCGTCAAAATTTAGTCCCGATTGGGTCGCGCCGTCAAGGATTAGTGCGGGGCGATAGGTGTGGATACGACATCTTGTAGGAAGATGTGGATCATGGGGATAAGTTTCAAGGCACCTGCTAAGCCCAAGGAATCACATGTGGAATCGCGGCGCCGTTGCGAGCTTGCAACGATCCTTGCCGGTGTGAAACCACTAAAATCCGCCGGACCATGGTTAACGGAGCGTCAACCGGACCCGGCAACCCCTACTAGTGGAAGCGCTCTCTGCAGGAGCAGCCACAAGTGCTTGAATCCGCGCGAAGCTTGGCCGGCTGGCGCGTTAGCGAGGCTCTGCGGAGGCGCTCCGAATCATGACCGAATCGTGGCGATGACCGCAGCGACGCTGCTGACGGGATTGGGCGTGCCTGCCGCCTAGCTGCAAGGGCAGCTGGAGGGCTCCCATGACCGACACCGTTTTCGAACTGCGGCGCTACACCCTGAAGCCCGGCGCGCGCGGCACCCTGATCGACGTCTTCGACAGCCATCTCGCCGAGACGCAGGAAGCGGTCGGGATGAGCGTCGTCTGCCAGTTCCGCGATCCCGCGGCGCCCGACCAGTTCGTCTGGTTCCGCGGCTTTCCCGATCAGGAGGCGCGGACCCGCGCCCTCCCCGCCTTCTATGGCGGCCCGGTCTGGGCGCAGCATGGCCCGGCCGCGAACGAGACCATGCTGGAATGGCACGATGTGCTGATGCTGAAGCCGGCAGCACCCGGCTCCGGCTTCGACACGCGCGGGCTCCGGCGGCTGCCGCCAGGCACCGTCGATCTCGAGGATGGTCATTCTCATCTCGCGGCTGTTCATCATCTCGAGCCGGACGCCACCGACGATGCAGCCGCGCTTGTCGCGAAGGAGATCGCGGATGCGGTGCGCGCCATCGGTGGTGAGGTCCTTGCCAGCCTGATCAGTGACCGCAGCGAGAACGGATTCGCACGCCTGCCCGTGCGCGAGGGCGAATGCGTCGCGGTCACGCTGATCCGGCCCGCGGTCCCCCAGGCGATACCGGCGCTCGAGGCGGCCCTGCGCGAAACGGCGCCAGGTACCGGCCGCGCCCCCGATATCGCCCGCCTCTTTCCGACCGCGCGCTCGCTCCTGCGCTAGAGTTTGAGCCTCGCGCCGCAGAGTCGCCGGGATTGGCCGGCCTGATGGCGTCCGTACGCCGGAGGCCGGATCGATGAATCGCCTGCTCGCCCTCATCGCGCTCTGCCTTTCAGTGCTGCCGGCCTGGGCAGAGCCTGGCCGGCACTGGCAGAGCATCGATCCGGCCTCTGCCGGCTGGTCCGCGACCGCGCTGCAGCCATTGCGAGACTATGCGGATTTGCGCAGGCCGACGGCCCTGATGCTGGTGCAGAACGGCGCCGTCCTTGCCTCCTTCGGCGATTCCGCGCGCAAGGTCGGCGTTGCCTCGGTGCGCAAGAGCCTGCTGAGCTCGCTCTATGGCAACGCCGTAGCCGATGGGCGGATCAGGCTCGACGCCACGCTCGCCGAGCTCGGCATCGACGAGAAGGCACCTGGGCTTGCCGATCAGGAAAAAGGCGCCACCGTCCGCGACCTGCTGACCGCCCGCTCCGGCATCTACCTGCCGGCGGCGCATGAGACGCCCGATATCAAGGAGAAGCGGCCGGCCCGCGCCAGCCACCCACCGGGCACGTTCTGGTTCTACAACAACTGGGATTTCAATGCCCTGAGCACGATCTATCGCCAGCGCACCGGCGAGGACATCTTCGAGGGCTTCGTCCGCCATATCGCTGCGCCGATCGGCATGGAGGATTTCTCCGCCAGGGATGGCCGCTACGCGCTGTCGCCGGTCTCGATCCATCCGGCCTATCCGTTCCGGCTGAGCGCGCGCGACCTCGCCCGTTTCGGCGTGCTCTTCGCCAATGGCGGCAGCTGGGAGGGGCGACAGCTCATACCCGCAGGCTGGGTCAGCGAATCGACCGCTCGCCATTCCGCAAGCGACCGGCCCGGCCGCGGCTATGGCTACATGTGGTGGACCCTGCCGGAGGACGGCTTCGGCAAGGGCGCGGCGCTCGCCTCCGGCTATGACGGGCAGCAGGTCGCCGTCATCCCGGGCAAGCGCCTGGTCCTGGTCCAGACCGCCGAATCCGGGAGCGACGGGAAAGGTCAGCGCACCCGTGACTTCATCGCGATGCTGCGCAAGATCGTGGCCGCGGCGCCGTAGCAATCGATGCCCGCAGCGCCCGGCCGCACTGGACATCACGGCCCTGCATCTTCATAAGTCGCGCGACGGCCCAAGGCCTGCGCGGACGCGAAGCGATGACCAAGACCCTGCTCCAGCTCTTCACTTGGTGGAACGGCCAGACCATCGGCACGAGGTTCCACACCTGGCGCTTCGGCGAGAAGGTCGGCGAGGATGAGTTCGGCAATGTCTACTACCGCACCAAGGGCGGCGTGAAGGACAAGGCGCTCGGCATCCAGCGCCGCTGGGTGATCTATAACGGCCCGATCGAGGCTTCGACGATCCCGTCGGGCTGGAACGGCTGGCTGCACCACACCGTCGACGTCGCCCCGTCCGAGGAAAAGTATACCCCGCGCGAATGGCAGAAGCCGCACCAGCCGAACCATACCGGCACGGCCCTGGCCTACCGCCCGCCGGGCTCCACGCTGGGCGAGAACAAGACTCCCGCCGCCACCGGCGACTACCAGGCCTGGACGCCAGGCCGCTGACAGGCGGACGAGGATGAAAGATCACACCGGCGGTACCACGCATCGCCGGTTTTTTTGTGCCCGGACGTAAGGGAACCGCGCCCGCTCTCGCCCGTTGATCCGCGCGCCACTCCGGCTAAGAGATCGATATGGGCCCTGATCGCACCGCTTCGGCTCGCGGGCCGCTCGACGCGCTGAATTTCTTCCTCGCCGATGTGCGCGACGGCCTCGGCCCCTATCTCGCGATCTACCTGTTGACGGTGCAGCACTGGGACGAAGCCTCGATCGGCTTCACGCTCTCGGCGGCGGGGATCGCCGGCATCATCGCGCAGACGCCCGCCGGCGCGCTGATCGATACGGTGCGGGCAAAACGCGCCGTGCTCGTCGCCGCGGCGGTCGCCATCACGGTCGCCTCGCTCGCCATTCCGCTCTTTCCCGGCCTGGTGCCCGTGACGATCCTGCAGGCGATCTCGGGGGTCGCCGGCGCGATATTCCCTCCGGCGATCGCCGCGATCACGCTCGGCATCGTCGGGCCGAAGGCTTTCGCCGCCCGGATCGGCCGCAACGAGGCCTTCAACCATGCCGGCAACGCTGTCGCCGCACTGCTCGCCGGTGCCCTCGCCTATTGGCTCGGCCCCGTCGCCGTCTTCTGGTTGATGGGGGCGATGGCCACGGCCAGCATCGTCGCCACGCTGAGCGTGCCCGCCGCCGCGATCGATCACGACGTCGCACGAGGCCTCGACAGCGCGTCCGCCGGCTCAGGCGAGGCGCGCCCGTCGGGTTTCAGCGTGCTTCTCGCCAGCCCGCCTTTGCTGGTCTTCGCTGCGTCGACCACGCTCTTTCATTTCGCCAATGCGGCAATGCTGCCGCTCGTCGGCCAGAAACTGGCGCTGGCCAATCCGGAGCTCGCCACGACGCTGATGTCGGCCTGCATCGTCGCGGCCCAGTTGGTGATGGTCCCGGTCGCCCTCGTCGTGGGCGCGAGGGCCGATCGCTGGGGCCGCAAGCCGATCTTCGCGGTGGCGCTGGCGGTGCTGTGCCTTCGTGGCCTGCTCTACCCGCTCTCGGATGCGACGCCCTGGCTGATCGGCGTCCAGCTGCTGGATGGCGTCGGCGCCGGCATCTTCGGCGCACTCTTTCCTCTCATCGTCGCCGATCTTACTGCCGGCACCGGCCATTTCAACGTCGCCCAGGGCGCCATCGCGACTGCGCAAGGCATCGGCGGCGCCTTGAGCACCTCTGTCGCCGGGGCGATCGTCGTCGGCTACGGCTATGGCGCGGCCTTCATCACGCTCGGCATCGCGGCCGGCGTCGCATTGGCGCTGCTGCTTCTGCTGATGCCGGAGCCCAGCGCCCGGACTATCGCGAAGGCAACCGCGCCATGAACGCCCGGATGCGCTCCGCGATCTCGCCGGCATGCGTCTCCAGCGCGAAATGGCCGGCATCGAACAGATGCACCTCGGCGTCCGGCACCTGCTGCTTCAGATAGTCGACCCCCTTGAGCGTGAAGAACGGATCGTTCTTCCCCCAGACGATCAGCATCGGCGGCTGGCGTTCAGCGAGGTAGCGCTGCCAGGCCGGATAGGCCGCGAAATTGCTCTGGTAGTCGTGCAGCAGCTGCAGCTGGATCTCGCGATTGCCCGGCCGATCCAGCCCGGCCTGATCCATCGTCCAGGCATCGGGCGAGAGCCGCTCGGCCCGCGTGGCGCCATGGACGTACTGGAAGCGCGTCGTCTCCGGCTTCAGCAGGTCAGCGAAGGGCTTCTCGGTCTCGGCATTGCGCTCGCGCCAGAACGACGCCATCGGCGCAGTCACATCCGCGCTCCAGCCCTCGGCATTGGCGACCGCGTTCTGCACGATCAGCCCACGCACGCGCTCCGGCCGGCGCAGTGCCAGGCGGAACCCAACCGGTCCGCCATAATCCTGCAGGTAGAGCACATAACTCTTCAGCCCGAGCCGGTCGACCAGCGCTTCCACCACATCGGCGAGGCGGTCGAAACGATAGTCGAACTCGGCCGGCGCCGGCGCGCCGCTGTGGCCGAAGCCGGGATAGTCCGGCGCGATCACCCGGTACTGCCCGGCCAGGCGCGGAATCAGGTCGCGAAACATGTGCGAGGAGGATGGGAAGCCGTGCAGCAGCAGCAGCGCCGGCGCGTCCTGCGGCCCGGCCTCGCGATAGAAGATCTCGGTGCCGGCGATCGTGGCGGTGCGGAAATGGGTCGGAACGGGCTCGGCAGCTGTCACGGACGTCATGGCGAGAACTCCAGCGGCAAGGGTGATGGCGGCAAGGCGGCAGAGGGAGCGGGTCATTGTGAGAGACGTAACCTCTGTTTGTATCTTTCAACGGTGTCACTTGATTTGACACCTGTCAATAGATAAATAAACGGTTACAAACTGACATGTCCCTCCGAGGTCCGAAATGGCGTCCGCGACAGAGGCTTCCAGCGAATTCCGCGACGGCTTTCCCTTCGTCGGCGGCGCGACATGGCTGGATCTGCTCAACACCACGCCGGCCGGCGAAACCGGCCCCCAGGAGCTGATCGATGGTCCCGAGCGGGCATTGGCCTGGCTGAGAGCGGCCGGGCTCGGCGATGCGGCCGGAGATGCAGACGAGGCAATGGCCGATCTGCGCGCCCTGCGCGCGGAACTGCGGCCGGTCTTTGAGAAGCTTGAGGCAGGCCGACCGCTGTCCGATGCGGTTCTGACGTCAGTCAACCGCCGGCTGGCCGGCCTCAACGGCCACCATGTCCTGCAGCGTGGCGAGCATGGACCAACGCTCGGATTCGCGTTCGATCCCGCCGGGCCCGCCGCACTGATCGCGTTCGATCTCGCCCGTTTCGTCTGCGAGGCCGAGCCGGTGCGGCTGAAGCGCTGCGCTGCCGATCATTGCACGCTCGTCTTCTACGATCGCGGCCGCAACAACACCCGGCGCTGGTGCACGATGAGCCTCTGCGGCAACCGCGACAAGGTCGCCCGCTTCCGCGCCAGGCGCGCTACGCGTTAGAGCCGGATCCGATCGGGTTGAATCAACCTGATCGGATCCGGCTCTTGCTTTGAGTTTGGAGCCCGCGCAGCCGGAAAGGCCGCGCCGCCGTGCCTCAGCCTGCTCCGCCGACGAAATCGACCAGCAGCTTGACGTTGAGCGCCGCGATCACCACCGCGATCAGATAGGCGAAGGCGACGAGCCAGCGCGGCGCGACGAGCTCGCCCATCTTGGCCTTGTCGGCGGTGAACATCACCAGCGGGAAGACGGCGAAGGAGAGCTGCAGGGAGAGCACGACCTGGGTCAGGATCAGGAGGCGCGCCGTGCCGGAATCGCCGTACCAGATCGTCACCGCCGCCGCCGGTATGATGGCGATGCCCCGCGTGATCAGCCGGCGCAGCCAGGGCGCCAGCCTGATCTTCAGGAAGCCTTCCATCACGATCTGGCCGGCGAGCGTCGCCGTCACCGTCGAGTTGATGCCGCAGCAGAGCAGCGCGATGCCGAACAGGGTCGGTGCGATCGCCATGCCCAGCAGCGGGCCGAGCAGCTTGTGCGCATCGCCGAGTTCGGCGACCTCGGTCTGGCCGGTCTTGTAGAATGTCGCCGCTGCCAGGATCAGGATCGAGGCGTTGATCAGGAGCGCGAACATCAGCGCGACCGTCGAATCGATCGTGGCGAATTTCAGCGCCTGGCGCTTCTCCGGCAGGGTTTCGCCATAGGCGCGCGTCTGCACGATGCCCGAGTGCAGATAGAGGTTATGCGGCATCACCGTCGCGCCAAGGATGCCGAGCGCCAGATAGAGCATCTCCGGATTGGTGACGATCTCGGTGGTCGGCGCAAAGCCGCGGATCACCTGCCCCCAATTGGGATCGGCGAGCGCGATCTGGATGGCGAAACAGACCGCGATCACGCCGAGCAGCGTGATGATCAGCGCCTCGACCCAGCGGAAGCCGAGCCGCTGCAGATAGAGGATCAGGAAGACGTCGAGCGCCGTGATGATGACGCCGAGCTCGAGCGGGATGCCGAAGATCAGGTTGAGGCCGATCGCGGTGCCGATCACCTCGGCGATGTCGGTGGCGATGATCGCGGTCTCGGCGAGGAACCAGAGCGCATAGGCGACGGGCTTGGGGAAAGCGTCGCGGCAGGCCTGGGCGAGATCGCGGCCGGAAGCGATGGCGAGCCGCGCGCAGAGCGACTGCAGCACGATCGCCATGATGTTGGAGACCAGCGCGACGACGAGCAGCGTGTAGCCGAACTTGGAGCCACCAGCGATCGAGGTCGCCCAGTTGCCCGGGTCCATATAGCCGACGGCGACGAGATAGCCCGGCCCGACGAAGGCGGCGGCACGGCGCCAGCCTGGTCCCGAGTTACGCACCGCGATCGAGCGATGGACATCGGCCAACGAGGCCTCGCCCCGCTCATTGCGCCAGCCTGCGGGCAACTTCTCGACCCGAGCGTCCATGCTTGATCCAAATCCTGCTCTTGCAATGCATTCGCAGGATAGAGAATTGCAAACGGTTCGCAAGAGCGAAAACCTTACTCGACATGCGTCTCGATGCCGGCTCTGCCCAAGGAAACGCATGACCGGCGACGGAGCGTCGTCGCAGCTTTCGGTGCGAGCCTGGGCTTTGAGTGCCTTCCCGCCCTTTTTCCGCTGCGATTGCCGTGCTACTGCGCCCCATCGCGGCTCGGGCCCGCTTGAAGAGAATCGCATACCGGCATGCCTTCGCTCCGCAGGATCCTCGCCCTCGCCGCCGTCTCCGGCGCAGCGCTCGCACTGGCCGTCCCCGCCAAGGCCGACCGCATCCGCAATCCGACGGCGGTCTTCGCCGGGCTCGACAAGATCACCGGCCGGATCATCTCCTTCGAGGTGGCGATCGACGAGACCGTGCAGTTCGGCGCGCTGCAGATCACGCCGCGCATCTGCTGGACCCGCCCGCCGACCGAAGCACCGCAGACGACCTCCTTCACCGAGGTCGACGAAGTCACCTTCAACAACGAGTACCGGCGGATTTTCACCGGCTGGATGTATGCGTCCAGCCCCGGCCTGCATGGCGTCGAGCACGCGATCTACGATGTCTGGCTGACCGACTGCAAAGGCGGCACCGAGCTGGTGGTCGATCCGAAGGAGCCGGAGACCGCGCCCCCGCCTCTCACTCCCGAGCAGCGTCGCCCGGCCCGTCCCGCCCAGCAGACGCCGCCGCCGAACCAGCGCATCGACGTCGCCCCGCCGCAGGGCGTGCCGGTGCAGCCGCGCCAGACGCCGTCGCAACGCTTCTTCCCGACCAACCCGGTCCAGGGCCGCGACCCGGCAGGCAACAACTGACCATGGCGCGGGTCACCGGCATTGGTGGCCTGTTCTTCCGCGGTCGCGACCCGCAGGCTCTGTCGGCCTGATACGAGCTTCATCTCGGCATCGCCGACATGAGCAAGGCGGTGTGGAGCCAGGAAGCCGGCCCGACCATCTTCGGCCCTTCGCTGCAACGACGGACTATTTCGGCAGGCCGGACCAGCAATGGATGGTCAATTTCCGCGTCGACGATCTCGATGCGATGATGGCTCCGCGCCGCCGGCATTGCGGTCGAGACCCGACCAGAATGGGATTCGGAAGTCGGCCGCTTCTGCCACATCCACGATCCCGAGGGCAATCCGATCGAGCTCTGGGAACCCTCGCCGATGGCAAGCGGCGGACAGGCGACCTGATCGGCTCTCAGCCGGACAGCTCCGCGAGCGCCTCGCCGCCGGTGACCGCCTGCCCGGCGGGCCAGGCCCACCAGTCGCCATCGGCCGCGACCGCCGTGTCGAGCAGTTCGCGATAAGCCTCGCGCGGGACCTCGCGCGTGCCGAACTGGGAGAGATGCGCGGTCTGGAACTGGGTATCGAGCAAGCGGTAGCCGCCGCGCCGGAGCCGGGCGATGAGATGGACCAGCGCCACCTTCGAGGCGTCGGTCTCGCGGTGGAACATGCTCTCGCCGAAGAAGGCACCGCCCAGCGACAGGCCATAGAGCCCGCCGACCAGCCTGTCCTCGCGCCAGCATTCGACGGTGTGTACATAGCCGAGATGGAAGAGCTCGCCATAGAGCGCCCGGATGCGGCCATTGATCCAGGTCTCGGCCCGGTCCGGCCGACTTTCGGCGCAGGCCGCGATCACACGGGCGAAGTCGTGGTCGATCCGGATCTCGAAACGATCGGAGCGGACAGTGCGCGCCAGCCGACCCGGCAGATGGAAGGCGTCGAGCGGGATGATGCCGCGGATTTCCGGCTCGACCCAGAACAGGCCGGGATCGTCGGCGCTCTCCGCCATCGGGAAGACGCCGGCCGCATAGGCACGCAGCAGGATATCCGGCGTGATCGCCGGCGCGCGCGCGGGTATGGAACGGGCCTTCATGCGGCGATGGGAGCGCGGGTCGGCGGTTGAGTCAAACGTTGACCGTCATTCTCGGGCGAAGCGAAGCGCAGACCCGCGAGTCTCAGGACGAGAAGGCGCCGATCAGAACCCTTTCCGGCAAGAAATGCTCGGGTCAACCCCGAGCATGACGGTGTGTGCCAGGCTCACACCTCGCCCGGCTGATCCATGCCGCCATTGGCCAGGAATTTCTCCAGCCAGTGGATGTTGTAGTCACCGTTCAGGATGTCCGGGTTGCGCACCAGCGTGCGGAACAGCGGCAGCGTGGTATCGACGCCGTCGACGACAAACTCGTCGAGCGAACGGCGCAGGCGCATCAGGCATTCTGCCCGGTTGCGGCCGTGCACGATCAGCTTGCCGACCAGCGAGTCGTAATGCGGCGGGATGACATAACCCTGATAAGCGGCCGAATCGACGCGCACGCCGAGACCGCCCGGCGTGTGGAACGAGGCAATCTTGCCCGGCGAGGGCCGGAAGGTCGCGTGATGCTCGGCATTGACGCGGCATTCGATGGCATGGCCCTCGATGACGACGTCCTTCTGGCTGATCGAGAGCGGCGCACCGGCGGCGATCCGGATCTGCTCGTTGACCAGGTCGATACCGGTGATCATCTCGGTGACCGGATGCTCGACCTGGATGCGCGTGTTCATCTCGATGAAATAGAACTCGCCGTCCTCGTAGAGGAACTCGATCGTGCCGGCGCCGAGATAGCCCATATCGGCCATCGCCTTGGCGCAGACATTGCCGATCTTGTCGCGTTCGCCGGCATTGAGAGCCGGGGACGGCCCCTCCTCCCAGACCTTCTGGTGGCGGCGCTGCAGCGAGCAATCGCGCTCGCCGAGATGGATCGCCCGGCCCTTGCCGTCGCCGAGCACCTGGATTTCGATATGGCGCGGCTTTTCGAGATATTTCTCGATATAGACGGCATCGTCGCCGAAATTGGCCTTGGCTTCGCTGCGGGCCGTGGCGAGCGCGACGGAGACCTCGTCCTCGCTGCGAACCACCTTCATGCCCTTGCCGCCGCCGCCGGATGCCGCCTTGATGATGACGGGCAGGCCGATCTCTCTGATGATGCGCAGCGCCTCCTCGTCATCGGCGACGCCGCCCTCGGAGCCCGGCACGCAGGGGATGCCGAGACGCTTGGCGGTGCGCTTGGCCTCGATCTTGTCGCCCATGCTGCGGATATGCTCGGCCTTGGGGCCGATGAAGGCGATGTTGTGCCGCTCGAGGATCTCGGCGAAGCGGGCGTTCTCGGACAGGAAGCCGTAGCCGGGATGGACCGCGTCGGCGCCGGTGATTTCGCAGGCCGCGATCAGGGCGGGGATGTTGAGATAGCTCTCGCGCGCCGGCGGCGGGCCGATGCAGACGCTCTCGTCGGCGAGGCGCACATGCATGGCGTTGGCGTCGGCGGTCGAGTGGACCGCAACCGTCGCGATGCCGAGTTCCTTGGCGGCCCGCAGCACCCGCAGCGCGATCTCGCCGCGATTGGCGATCAGGATCTTGTCGAACATCTTGAGCCCGCTCCCGCCCGGATGAATCCTCACTCGATCACCAGCAGGGGCTCGCCGTATTCGACCGGCTGGCCGTCCTCGACGAGAATCGCGACGACCTTGCCGGCACGCGGGGCGACGATATCGTTGAAGGTCTTCATGGCCTCGACGAGCAGCACGCGCTCACCGGCCTTAACCTCCTGGCCGATCTCGATGAACGGCTTGGCCTCTGGCGAGGGCCGGCGATAGGCGGTGCCGACCATCGGCGAGTTGACCGTGCCGGGATGGGCGGCTGCCTTGGCGTCGGCCGGAGCGGCAACGACGGCCGCCACAGGCGCAGGCGCGAAGGCCGGCGCAGCCGCGACCGGCGCCATCACCGTCGCGGTGATGGTACGGGCGACGCGGATGCGCAGGTCGCCCTTCTGCACCTCGATCTCGGTCAGATCGGTCTCGTTGATCAGCTGCGCCATCTCGCGCACGAGTTCGGGATCGATGGGGCTCTTGGTCGCCATGGCGGATTTCACCGTCTTCGTGAGCTCGATTGGGCGGGACGGCAGGTCCCGAAGAGGATGCGCATATGCGAATGAATGGCGCCGGATCAAGCCGGCAGCCTCGCGATGTCGCGCGTCTTTACCCGGAACCGAGCATCAGGAAAAGGGTGAAAGGTGCCCCGTCCAAGGCGAAACGGGGCTGGTCCCCTTTCTCAGGCGCCGGGCAGCGCCAGAATGGCGTCCGTATCAAGCACGTCGGCGAAGGTGTCGGCGAGCGCCACCAGCGACGACCGGTGCAATTCGGCATGCGGCACGGCCACCCCGTCCGGCCCGGTGATGTCGCGCGTGGCGCAGGCATCGGCCGCGACGATGACAGCGTAGCCGAGCGGGACTGCGTCGCGCGTTGCGCCTGCAACGCAGGCATGGGTCATCAACCCGCTGACGATCAGGGTCTTCACGCCGCGGGCCTTGAGCCGGGTATCGATATCGGTGGTCGGAAAGACGCTGACCGAGCTCTTCCGCACCGTCTCATGGTGCGGCGCCGGCGTGACCAGCGGATGAAAGGCGACAGTCTCGCCATCTTCGGCGAAGATCGGCGCACCGGCCGGCGTCACATGTTGGATGTGGTAGACCGGGATGCCGGAGCCGTCGGCCTTGTCGATCAGCCGCCTGGCATTGGCCAGGGCCTTGGCCCCGTCCGGGATCGGCATGGCGCCGTCGAAATACTCTTTCTGGAAATCGATCACCAGCAAGGCGCTCGTCGCTGAATCGAGGGCCTCGGGGGCGCTCGCGCCGATCATCTGTCGAATGGTCTGGGTCATGGCTGGCTCCTTCGTCATGTCTCTTGGGCCGTGTCGGTTGCTGCCCAAGACTGACCGATTGCCGGCTGTGCGAAAGTGGCCCGAAAGACAATATGTGATAGGATCCGGCCAAATCATCTGATGACCGGCCTTGCCATGCACACCGTCGCCGTCCTCGCCTATGAGGGGGTCATCCCCTTCCATCTCTCGATCCCCTGCATCGTCTTCGGCGACGATCTGTTGAAGCTGGGGGCGCCGCGCTACCGCCTGCTGATCTGCGGCGAGAAGGCCGGGCTGATTCCGACCATCTCCGGCTTCCAGATCGGCGTGGAGCATGATCTCTCCGCCCTCGCCGAAGCCGACACCGTGATCGTCCCGGCCTGGCGCGATCCGATCGACCCGCCTTCCGACGCTCTGCTGAATGCCCTGCGAACCGCCCATGCGCGCGGCGCCCGGATCGTCGGACTATGCCTGGGAACCTTCGTCCTGGCGCGGGCGGGGCTACTGGAGGGCCGCACCGCGTCGACGCACTGGGCCTGGGCCGACGAATTCGAGCGGGCCTATCCGGACGTCGCGCTGGATCGCAACGCGCTCTATGTCGACGATGGCGATATCCTGACCTCGGCGGGAACGGCGGCGGCGATCGATTGCTGCCTGCACCTGATCCGCCGCGACCACGGCGCCGAGATCGCCAATCGCATCGCCCGGCGGCTGGTGGTCGCGCCACATCGCCATGGCGGGCAGGCGCAGTATATCGAGACCCCCCTGCCCGCCTTCGGCAATCGCGATCAGCTCTCGTCGACGCTGGAATGGGCGCTCGCGCATCTCAACCAGCCGCTCGGCCTGGAGCAGCTGGCGGCGCGCGCCGGGATGAGCATGCGCAGTTTCACGCGCCGCTTCAAGCAGAAGACGGGCGTGACCGTCGTGCAATGGCTGCTGAACCACCGCCTCGCCGAGGCGCAGCGGCGGCTCGAAACCGGCGACTGCTCGATCGAGCAGATCGCCGAGATGGCCGGCTTCGGCTCGGCCGTCTCGCTCCGGCAGCATTTCACCCGGGCTTTTTCGATCTCRCCGGCCAGCTATCGCCGGCAATTCAGGAAGAACGCGGCCTAGGTCCGCAACGCCTCCGATCTCACCAAACAAAAAGGGCAACCCGGCGTGACCGCTGGATTGCCCTCGTTACGTCCGGCGATCGCTGTTCGCGGTCTCAGCCGCTGCAGGTCGCCTTGCCGCATTTGCGGACGGCTTCGATCTTCTGCTTCAGCGCCGCCTGGCCGACCGCGCCGAACACCACCTCGTCGCCGATGATGAAGGCCGGTGTGCCGGTGAGGCCGAGCCGATCGCCGAGCGCGACCGTCTGCTCGATCACGGCGCGCGTCGCCGGAGCATCGATCTCCTTCTTGACGCGCTCGATGTCGGCGCCGGCTTCCTTGGCGATCTCCAGCGCCTTGGCACCGTTGATCCGGCCCTTGGTCGCCATCAGCTTGAGATGGAAATCCCAGTATTTCTGGCCCTGGAGCTGGTTCTTCACGGCGATAGCGACGCGGCTGGCCTCGACCGAGTCAGGGCCGAGGATCGGGAAGTCCTTGATCACGACCTTGAGCTTGGGATCGTCCTTGGCGAGGACGCGGACGTCTTCCATCGCCCTTTTGCAGAAGCCGCAATTGTAATCCATGAACTCGACGAGAGTGACGTCACCCTGCGGGTTGCCGGCGATCACTGAGGTCGCGGGGTCGGTCAGGCTCGCCTTCTCGGCCGAGAGCGCATTGCGCTGCGCCTCGACCTGCGCGACCTGGTTGCGCTTCTCCAGCTCGACCAGCGCCTCCTGGATCAGCTCCGGATTCTTCAGCAGCGTCTCCTTGATCAGCTCGACCACGGCGCTGCGTTGCTCGGCCGAGAGCGACTGGGCCTGAGCCGGCGCGACGGCAACGCCAAGCGCACAGGCGGCGATGCCGGCGAGCGCCAGACGGCGCAGCGAAGAGAAGATCATGGCGACGGTCCTTTCCAGGGCGCGATTCGCGCGCACTATCATTGTTTGTCGGGAGGAACATACCCGATGACGGCACCCGCGCGCAGTGCCGCAGGCGATCCCTGCGGCAATTTGGCCGGCGCCCGGCTCGCCTCGATGTAGGAGGCGAAAGGCTGAAAAATCCCTCAATTCTTGTCCTCCGCGGGCGAGGCTGCGTCAATTCACAGCTTTGCCAGCGGGGCGATCGCGCCCTCCTGCAACAAGATCGTGATCCTGCCATGGCAGCGAGCGAAAAGACTTGTCGCGTCCGCAAAGGGCGACAACATAACGTTCGCACCGCAAGAGGTCGTCATGTCGAAGCTGCTCATCCCCGTCCTCGCTCTCGGCATCGCCCTGCCGTTCTTCGCGACTGCGACTCCCGCAGCGGCCCAGAGCTGCGAGGACCTCTGGTACCAGCGCAACGAGATCTACAAGGCGCAGGGCTACTGCTTCCGCACCCAGCGCGGCATCAGCGCCTTCGGCAATGCCGGCTGCCAGTATGACAATGTCGAGGACGTGCCGCTCTCGGCGACCCAGCGGCGCGTCATCGCCGACATCCAGCGCGCCGAGCGCACGAGCCGCTGCCCGCGCTGAACGACGATTGTCATTCACCGTCATTCCGGCCGCAGCACCGGAATGACGGACTATTTCAAGGCCGCTAGCTCGCGGCCTGGAAACGCACCTCGCCCTCGTTCAGGAAACAGCTCTTGCTGAACAGCGAGAGGTCGAGCGGGTTCGGCAGGCGGATATCGCTCAGGTCCGGGCAGGGCTTCAGCGCGGGATCGTAGGAACGGTCGATCTGCGAGATGAAGGCCAGGATCACGCCCGTCGTCTCCGCAAAGGCCTTGAGAGCGCAGATCTGGACGCCCAACTCGGGATTGCCATGCTTCTGGTCGAGCAGTTGCAGATAGTCGACGATCGCCAGCGTGCCGCGCGGCGCCTCTGCCAGTGCCCGCATGATGTGGTCGGCGCTGATCGCCTCCGAATCGTTGAAGGAGAACAGCGCCTCGAATTGCGCGGGATCGACGCCGAGCGTCCGAAAGCGGCCAAGCACATCCCTGGCCGTATATTCCAGCGTGAAGAAGACCGCGCGGCGGCCGGCCTTCATCGTCTCGACCGCGAGCTGGAGGCTGAGCAGCGTCTTGCCATGCCCAGGCCGCGCGCCGATCAGCAGCAGATCTCCCGGCTCCAGGCGAACCAGCAGCCCCTCGGCGGGTAGGGTTTCGGCCGATCTGGCGGCGAGCAGGCTCCAGCCGCCGAAACCTTCGCCGATGGCGACGCGGTCGAGCGCGAGATGGAGCGGAATGTCGTCCTTGCGCGCCAATTCCTTGGCCTTGCGCTTCAGGCGATAGACGGGTGCGGAAAGCTTCATCGATGGACCTCCTGATGCGAGCTAAATCCGCAACCCCTCCTTATGCGCAGCGCTCGAACAGTCGGTTCGATGGTGGAGATACCCTGCACGGCAGCGTGCTTCCCTGATGGAGGGTGGAGGCGCGGGCAGCGCCTAGAATCAGATCATAGCCGATCCCGTTCTGGTCGTCGCCTTGCGCCTGTCCCAATCGAAGCCACGCAGATGGTCCACCAGGGCGCGCAGCTTCGGCGCCATGGCGCGGCGGCTGGGGTAGTAAAGATAGAAGCCTGCGAAATACGGGCAGAACTCCTCCAGCAGCGGCATCAACTCGCCACGCGCCATCGCGGGCCGAAAACTCTCCTCCATGCCGAAGGTGATGCCGGCGCCCGCGACCGCGAGCTTGATCATCAGCGCCATGTCGCTTGTGGTGATCTCCGGCGCGACGGCGACGCTGAACTCCTTGCCGTCCTCGGCGAACTCCCAGCGATACGGCGGCAGCCTGGGCCCCGGTCGCCAGCCAATGCAGCGATGCGTTGCCAACTCGCGCGGATGCGAAAGCATGCCGAAGCGCTCGCGATAGGCCGGTGCACAAACGGCGAGCTGGCGCTCCTCGCCGCCGATCGAAACGGCGATCATGTCCTGCTCGATGACCTCGCCAAGCCTGACGCCGGCATCGTAGCCGGCGGCAACGATGTCGAACTCCTCGTCAGTCACGGTGATGTCGAGCTCGACCTCCGGGTTGGCCGCAGCGAAGCCGGCGAGAAACGGCCCGGACAGGAAGCGCTCGGCGATCGACGACACCGCGAGGCGCAGGCGCCCGCGTGGACCGGCGCGCAGATCCCGCGTCGCCTCGACGGCAGCGCGCAGCTCCGACAGCGCCGGTTCGAGATCGGCGAGGAGTCGTTCGCCTGCCTCGGTCAGGCTGACGCTCCGCGTCGTGCGCTGCACCAGCGCAATGCCGAGCCGCTCCTCCAGTTTCCTGATCGTCTGGCTGACTGCTGAGCGTGTCACGCCGACGCGGTCGGCCGCGCCGCGGAAACTCCGCTCTTCGGCGACGAGCGCGAACACGGCGAGCGCGTTGAGATCCATCTCCATTGGTTAGAAAAACTCTCCAGACTTGAAAGGAATGAGCGGCTTATCGCGACAATGGCCTGCTCCTAGCTTTCGGGCAACCGCAACACAGCGGTTCGACGAAACAACCAGACGGAGCAGACATGGCCATCGACAAGGTCGTCCTCATCACCGGCGCTTCCAGCGGCATCGGCTCCGGCATCGCCCGCGAGCTCGCGGCGGCCGGAGCCAGGCTGATGCTCGGCGCAAGGCGTACCGAGCGCCTCGATGCGCTCGCCGAGGAACTCAACGCGAAAGGCGGCAACGTGCGCACCCGCCGGCTCGACGTCACCGACCGCGCCGATGTCGCAGCCTTCGCCGAGGCGGCGCACGAGGCCTTCGGCCACGTCGACGTCATCGTCAACAATGCCGGCGTCATGCCGCTCTCGCCGATGGCCTCTCTCAAGGTCGACGAGTGGGACCAGATGATCGACGTCAACATCAAGGGCGTGCTCTACGGCATCGCCGCGGTGCTGCCGCAGATGCTGGCGCGCGGCTCCGGCCAGATCGTCAACATCGCCTCGATCGGCGCCCTCGCGGTGTCGCCGACGGCGGCCGTCTACTGCGCAACGAAATACGCCGTGCGGGCGATCTCGGATGGCCTACGCCAGGAGCACTCTGAGCTGCGCGTCACCTGCATCCATCCCGGCGTGGTCGAGAGCGAGCTCGCAGGCACGATCACCGACCCGGCCGCGGCCGAGCTGATGCGGAGCTATCGCGCCATCGCACTCCAGCCTGATGCGATCGGTCGCGCCGTGCGCTTCGCGATCGAGCAGCCCGAGGATGTCGACGTCAACGAGATCGTCGTCCGCCCCACCGCCACTCGCTGAGGAGACCGCCATGAACGGCGTCCTCATCCCGAACCGCCGGCTGACGGCAGCGGCCTGCCTCTGCCTCATAGCCATCTCCCTTACCGCAGGCTCCCAAGGATCCACCCGCATGACGATCGCCCAGGCAGCAGCTGCCGAAACCACGCAGCCCCACCCTTATGTCGGCATGTGGGTCACAGCCGACGGCCAGGTCCGTCACGAGCTGCTGCCGAACGGCCGCTATGACGAAGCGCGCGGCAGTCGCGAGAGCGCCTACCGCGGCCGCTACAAGGTCGCCGGCAGCTATATCGAATACTGGGACGACACCGGTTTCACCGCCGACGGCACCTTCGTCGACGCCGATACGCTGCATCATGGCGGGATGATCCTGCGACGGCGGCCCTGACCGAGACCGGTGCCCGCCGCGCAAAGCTGTGGAATGCCGGCAGGGCCTTGCCTTACTTGCCCGCGGGCATGCTAGAAGCGCCGCCTTGCGTTTCCCGCCATGGCAAGGAGCGGCCTGGATTCCGGCATGAAGACTGGCATCGACATGGGGTCGACGCGCGGCGGCGAGCCCGCCGAGCTCGACCTTGCCGAATTGCTGGCAACGCGCCTGCTGGTCCAGGGCAATTCCGGCTCGGGCAAGTCGCATCTGCTGCGCCGCCTGCTGGAGCAGAGCGCGCCGCTGGTGCAGCAGGCCATCGTCGACCCCGAGGGCGACTTCGTCTCGCTGGCCGACCAGTTCGGCCATGTCGTGGTCGATGGCACCGCAAGCCCGGTCGAACTGCAGAAGATCGCGCTGCGCGTGCGCCAGCATCGCGTCTCGGTGGTGCTCAACCTCGAGGAGCTCGACGCCGACGAGCAATTGCGCGCCACCGCCGCCTTCCTCGGCGGGCTTTTCGATATCGACCGCGCCCACTGGTATCCGATGCTGGTCGTGGTCGACGAAGCCCAGCTCTTCGCGCCGGTGATGGCGGGCGAGGCCTCCGACGAGGCGCGGCGCCTCTCGCTCGGGGCGATGACCAACCTGATGTGCCGCGGCCGCAAGCGCGGCCTTGCCGGCGTGATCGCGACGCAGCGCCTCGCCAAGCTCGCCAAGAACGTCGCGGCCGAGGCTTCCAACTTCCTGATGGGCCGCACCTTCCTCGACATCGACATGCAGCGCGCCGCCGACCTGCTCGGCATGGACCGGCGCCAGGCCGAGATGTTCCGCGATCTCGAACGCGGCCAGTTCGTCGCGCTCGGCCCCGCTCTGTCGAAGAAGCCGCTGCCGGTCCGGATCGGCCCGGTCGCCTCGGTCGATCGCGGCGGCGCGCCTGGCCTGCTGCCTTTGCCCGACCAGGCGCCGGAAGACGCCAGCAAGCTGATCTTCACGCCCAGTGAGGACGAGGTCGCGCCGGCGCCCTGGCCGAAGCAGCCGCGCCCGCGTCCGGCAGTGGCGCCCGAGATCATCCGCCGGATCGAGACGCACCAGCCGGTGCCGCCGCCCGAGCCCGAGATCGAGATGGATCCGGCCGAGCGCGCCGCCGCTCTGGTCGAGATCCTGAACGAATTGCTCGACGATCCCGAGGCGCGCGACCGGCCGGTCGCCGTGCTCTATCAGGATTTTACCGTTCGCTGCCGGATGCGCCGCGTCAGCGGGCCGGAGACGAGCCTGGATGCCTTCCGCAAGCGGCTCGCGGTCGCCCGCGCCGGGGCGAGCGAGGAGGTCCTGTCCTCCGATGCCTGGGAAAAGGCGCTGACCGCGGCCGAGACCTTGCCGGAAGACCTGCACGGGCTCTTCCTGTTCATCGCCCGCAGCGCCATCGAAGGCGCGCCCTGCCCGTCGGACGCCGAGCTGGCCGAAGCCTATGGCAGCCATTCGCCAAGCCGGGCGCGCCGCCTGATCGGCTATATCGAGGAGCGCGGCCTCCTCGTCTGCCATGTCGACTTCCGCGGCCAGCGTACGCTGGCCCTGCCCGCGCTCGGCGTCGAGACCGCGCCGGGCCTTGCCTCACCGCTGGTCAAGGGCCTGCCGCCGAGGCGGGCGCGGGGCTAGACGTGATCCGCGCCGTCCTCGTCGATGTCGATGGCGTGCTGGTCACCGGGCGGCCGGCGGATGGGTTGCACTGGAGCCATGATCTCGAGCGCGATCTCGGCATCGCGCCCGAGCTGCTTCAGCGGCGGTTCTTCGCCCGCTACTGGACGGACATCGTCACGGGTCGCGCCGAACTGCGCGAAGCGCTTGCGCCGGTCATAGCCGAGATCGCTCCTTCAGTGAGCAGCGAGGCTCTTTTGGAGTACTGGTTCGCGCACGACGCACGGCTGGAGGAGGCCGTGCTGCAGGATGTCGCGGCGTTGCGTCGCGACGGCCTGATCGTCGCATTGGCGAGCAATCAGGAGCATCTGCGCGCACGCCATCTTTCGGAGCGGCTCGGCCTCGCAGGCCATGTCGACCACTTCTACTATTCGGCAGCGATCGGCGCCCGAAAGCCGGATTCCGCCTTCTACCGCCACATCGAAAGCGATCTGGGCGAGCCTCCCGAAGCGCTTCTCCTGATCGACGATACCATGGAGAACGTTCACGCCGCGCTGCAGGCCGGCTGGCGGGCCGCCCACTGGGCGGCCCCACGTCGCCTGAGTGATATCGTGGCCGAGGCTAATTCGTAGCCCTCAATGCCCCTTGCTGGTGCCGCTGAGCGTCATCCGGTCGACCCAGGCGATGCCCAGCGCCGAGAAGATGAAGATGGTGTGGATCAGCGTCTGCAGCAGCACGCCCGTGGTGGTGTAGTTCGTCGCCGTCGGCCCGCCGATATTGCCGGCCTCGATGAAGGTCCGCAGCAGGTGGATCGACGAGATGCCGATGATCGCCATGGCGAGCTTGATCTTGAGGATCGAGGCATTGACGTGACTGAGCCATTCCGGCTGGTCCGGATGGTTCTGCAGCCGCAGGCGCGAGACGAAGGTCTCGTAGCCGCCGACGATCACCATGATCAGCAGGTTGGAGATCATCACCACGTCGATCAGGCCGAGCACGACCAGCATGATCTGCTGCTCGCTGAAGTCGAAGGCGTGGGTGACGAGATGCCAGAGCTCCTTGAGGAACAGGAAGACGTAGACGCACTGCGCCACGATCAGCCCGAGATAGAGCGGCACCTGCAGCCAGCGCGAGGCGAAGATCACCATCGGCAGCGGCCGCAATGGCCCTTTGGCGGAAAGGTCGGCGGGTTCGGCGGAGTGCGACATGGGTCTCCCGGATCAATTATGCAAAGCGGAAACGCGAAATGGGGCCTGATGCGGCGACGCGCAAGCCGAAAAGCGCCGAAAGCTGTCGGAAGTCGTTGAAATTTGGTCGCGTTTTGCGTCTAGTCCTAACGCTGAGGTGACAGTGTCCGGGCGATGCCGGTAGGTTCGCGCGGAAATCCTCCCATCCGGGAGGTACAAGGAGTTCGAGATGATCAGGACGACGATGATCGCCGCCGCCCTTGCCGGCGGTTTTGCCTTCGCGACGCCGGCCGCCGCCGCTCCGCTCGCGCCGGCCCAGGCAAGCGTTGCGACCGTCGGCTCGACCAGCCTCGTCGAGCAGGTGCAGTACCGCCGCTATTACGGGCCGCGCTATGGCTATCGCGGCGGCTATTATGGACGAGGCTATCGCTATAACCGCGGTGCTGCCGTCGGCGCCGGCATTGCTGCAGGTGCTCTTGGCGCTCTTGCCGCCGGCGCCCTCCTCGCCCCCGGCCCGGTCTATGCCGAGCCTGTCCCGGTCTATCGTGGCCCGGTCTACGCCGCGCCGGATGGCGATGCGATCGCCTATTGCTCGCGCCGCTTCCGCAGCTACGACCCCGAGACCGGCACCTATATCGGTAGCGGCGGCGTGGTTCGCGCCTGCCCGTAAGGCACGGCCGATACGCTGAACGATCAGAACCTCCCGGTCCTGACCGGGAGGTTTTTTATGACCGCTGCTGACTTGCATTGACGGCTTGGCCGGCTCTTAGTCTCCGCTCGTCTGAATCGGAGCCGGCCCCGTGCGCATCGCCACCTGGAACGTCAATTCGATCCGCCAGCGGCTGACCCATGTCCTCGCCTTCCTGAAGGAAGCCGAGCCCGACGCGCTCTGCCTGCAGGAGCTGAAATGCGTCGACGCCGATTTCCCGCGCGCCGAGATCGAGGAAGCCGGCTGGCAGGTCACGACCCACGGCCAGAAGGGCTTCAACGGCGTCGCCATCATCTCGCGCAGTGCGCTCGAGGATGTCCGGCGCGGCCTGCCGGGCAATGAGAGCGACGAGCAGGCGCGCTATCTCGAAGGTGTGCTGCCACATGGCGACGGCGTGGTGCGCCTCGCCTCGATCTACCTGCCCAACGGCAATCCGCCGAACACCGAGAAATACCCCTACAAGCTCGCCTGGATGGAGCGGCTGGCGGTGCATGCCAAGGGCCTGCTGGCCCATGAGGAACCGCTCGTCCTCGCCGGGGATTACAACGTCATCCCCGAGCCGCGCGACGCCCGCGATCCCGCCGCCTGGACCGGCGACGCGCTGTTCCTGCCGCCGACCCGCACCGCCTTCCGCAAGCTGCAGAGTCTCGGCTTCACCGAGGCGCTGCGCGCCACGACCGACGCACCCGGCCTCTACACCTTCTGGGATTATCAGGCCGGCGCCTGGCAGCGGAACAACGGCATCCGCATCGACCACCTCCTGCTCTCGCCGCAGGCGGCCGACAGGCTCAGCGCCGTCTCGATCGCCAAGCATGTCCGCGGCTGGGACAAGGCCTCGGACCATGTCCCGGTGCTGATCGAGCTCAACTGAGCATGCTGAAGGTCATCGCCCAGGACTTCATCAGGCTCGAAAGCGTCGAGTTGGTGAAGCCGCTCTACCGGGAACTCGTCGAAAAAACGCGGGCCGAGCCGCTCTGCCTCGCCTATGATCTCTTCATCGACCGGAAGGACCCCGGCCATTTCGTCTTCGTCGAGCAGTGGCCGGACCAGGCGGCGCTCGACGCGCATTGCCGGAGCGAGCACTTCACCCAACTGGTGCCGCTGATCAACCGGCATCAGAGGCAGGATTGCATCGTCACACTGATGGACGCGTTCGAGGTGTAGGCAGTTGGCCGCGGTCGCGGCGGTTACTGAGGTGAGCCCCGCCTGACGCCGTCTTTGACGAACACCCGGAACGGCGTCGTGCCGCTGGCACTGCCATCGGCAGAACGCCATTTGCCGTTCATGCAAAGCACGCCGCCCTGGCTCTCCACCGCCTCGAACTCGATCAGGTTGTGATAGGTCGTGCCATCAGGCTCGACGGCGCGGAACTTCGTCGTGCATTTGCCGCCGGCGACGACCGGGTCGTAGTCATGGATCATGATGCCGCCGCCACCCGTGCTCGGGAACGGATTCGTCAACACGGGCCAGTCCTCGAAGCGCTCCTGCGCCCCCGCGCCATGAATGACAAGCGCCGCGAAGGCGGCGATGAAGCTGAGGCGTGCGGCGTGGCGCATGGTAGAAGCTCCGAAGTTAGATACCTCGGCTACTTTGGCCTGCAGACCTTGGATGCAGTCAGCGCCGCTCGGCGCGGATGTGCTGGCGCTCGACCAGGGCCAGCGCGGCCGTCCGGTCGCCCGCGCTCGCATTGGCGAAGGCGGCGTCATAGCGCTCGACGATCCAGCCCTCGCGAGCGGTGTCGGCGCCCTCGCGGGCCAGCGCCAGCCACATCAGGCCCATGATCGGGTGGCGTGGCACGCCGTCGCCACCGCGCAGCAGCATGTCGCCGAAGACGGCACGCGCCGGGGCATGACCCTTCTCGGCCGCGAGCTTCATCCAGCGCGCCGCCTGGCGCGGATCGCGCGACACGCCGGTGCCGTTGAGATAGAGCCGGGCAAGATTGTACTGGCCGTCCGGGTCGCCGAAATAGGAGGCGGCGTAGTGGAACATGTCGAAGGCGCGGTCGGGGTTGGGCTTCACATAGGTGCCCTTGACCCCGTCGAGGAAATAGCCGCCAAGCGCGACGAAGGCGGCCGCGACGATGCGCCCATCCGAGGTGCCGGGAATCTCGTCGGCATTCTCGTCCGCGATCTTCGAGAAATACTCGAACGCCTTGAGATCATTGGTCGGAACGCCATCGCCGCTGGCATAGACCCGGCCGAGCTTGAACTGCGCGGCGAGATGGCCCTGCGCAGCCGCGTATTCGAGCGCCTTGACCGCACCGGCCTGATCACCGGCGGTCGAATCGCGCATCCAGGCCTTCAGCGCGTCGCGGGCGCTGCTGAACGGAGCGATCGGCAAGGCGGTATGGGCGGCAGGCCCGCTCGGTGCCGGCGCGATCGCGCCGCGGCCGGGAGCGAGCGGCACGGGCGCAACGCGGTTGTCCAGCTCCGGCTCCGGCAGCGCGGCGCCTGGAATCGGGAGCGGTGGCAGCGGCACGCGCTCCACGGGCGCATTCTGCGCCCAGGCTGCCGACTGGCAGCCCAGAGCAAGCAATGCTCCTGCAATGATGGCCTCAGATATCCGCATAGCACTGTATCTCGGCTGCGCCTCCCGGATGGGTGACGGCGCCGCCCTTGGCGGATCCGACCGTCTGCGCGTATTTCCAAAGCGCGCCCGAGCGATAATCCGTCTGGCGCGGCGTCCAGGCCTTACGACGCACTTCAAGTTCGGCATCAGAAAGGCGGACTGCGAGCTTTCCTGTGATGGCGTCGAGCTCGATGATGTCGCCGTCGCGGATCAGGCCGATCGGCCCGCCGACAGCGGCCTCGGGGCCGACATGGCCGACGCAGAAACCGCGGGTCGCGCCCGAGAAACGGCCGTCGGTGATCAGCGCGACCTTGTCGCCCATGCCCTGGCCGTAGAGCGCCGCGGTCGTCGACAGCATCTCGCGCATGCCCGGGCCGCCCTTGGGACCCTCATAGCGGATCACCAGCACGTCGCCGACCTTGTAGTCGCGGTTGGTGACGGCCTTGAAGGCGTCCTCCTCGCAGTCGAAGCAGCGCGCCGGGCCGGCGAAGACAAGGCTCTCGGTCGGCATGCCGGCGATCTTCACGATCGCACCTTCCGGAGCGAGATTGCCCTTGAGGCCAACGACGCCGCCGGTCTGCGTGATCGGCTTGTTGGCGGGATGGACGACGTCCTGCTGGTCGTTCCACTTCACCGAGGCGAGGTTCTCGGCGATGGTGCGGCCGGTCACGGTCATGCAGTCGCCGTGCAGGTAGCCGTGGTCGAGCAGCGTCTTCATCAACAACGGAATGCCGCCGACCTCGAACATGTCCTTGGCGACGTATTTGCCGCCCGGCTTCAGATCGGCGACGTAAGGGGTCTTCTTGAAGATCTCGGCGACGGCGAACAAGTCGAAGTCGATGCCGCATTCATGCGCGATCGCCGGCAGGTGCAGCGCCGCATTGGTCGAGCCGCCCGAGGCCGCGACGACCATCGCCGCGTTCTCCAGCGCCTTGCGGGTGACGATGTCGCGCGGGCGGATGTTCCGGGCGATCAGGTCCATCACCATCTCGCCGGCGGTGTAGCAGAAGGTGTCGCGCACGTCGTAGGGCGCCGGCGCGCCACAGCTATAGGGCAGCGCCAGGCCGATCGCCTCAGCGACGGTCGCCATTGTGTTGGCGGTGAACTGGGCGCCGCAGGAGCCGGAGGACGGACAGGCGACCTCCTCGAGCTCCTTCAGGTCCTCGTCCGACATCGCGCCGACCGAGTGCTTGCCGACCGCCTCGAACACGTCCTGGATGGTGACCGGCTGGCCCTTGAAATTGCCGGGCAGGATCGAGCCGCCATAGATGAAAATCGAGGGCACGTTGAGGCGCACCATCGCCATCATCATGCCGGGCAGCGACTTGTCGCAGCCGGCGAGGCCGACCAGCGCGTCATAGCAATGGCCGCGCATGGTGAGCTCGACCGAGTCGGCGATGACCTCACGCGAGGCCAGCGACGACTTCATGCCCTGGTGGCCCATGGCAATGCCGTCGGTCACGGTGATCGTGCAGAACTCGCGCGGTGTGCCCTGGGCCGAGGCGACGCCCTTCTTCACGGCCTGGGCCTGGCGCATCAGGGCGATGTTGCAGGGCGCGGCCTCGTTCCAGCAGGAGGCGACGCCGACGAAGGGCTGCGCGATCTGCTTCGCGGTCATGCCCATCGCGTAATAATAGGAACGATGCGGAGCACGGGCCGGCCCGACACTGACGTGCCGGCTGGGCAGCTTCGACTTATCGAATACGCGCGCGTCCATTCAAACTCTGTCCCGCCACCCCACCTGGCGGGCGCCAGATGTGCCACGCCGCCGCCCGCTGGTGCAATCATCCGCCCCCGAGCCGGCCGCGAAGCATTTTTCTGCTCCACATCCTGCCTGAAGGGGCTTAATTCTTCCGTATCTCAGATAGTTACTGAAGTTTGCAGCTGGGGCCGCTTTGTGGCGGCTTCACGGCAATCGTGGCAGCCCGCCGCCGCAACGCTGCAATAGCTGCCGATGTTGTAGAAAAGTCACGGCATCACAGCTCGCGGCAGCATCGGCTGCGGCTCTGCCCACAATCCCAGCGTGCAGCTGGACATCGCCGGCGGCTCACGATCCCGGCACCGGGCCGGATGCCGTGAGGACGAAGCAAATAATGCCAGCCAGGCAGGCGCCAATCCGAACCGGCTTCGGGCACGGCGAAACCTCTCGACCAAATCATTGAAGTCTTGCGACTTTTAAACCAGCCGGCCGACACCGACCGCGCCTCTGCCGAGCCTTCAGGCCCTTCAGATTAGAATTTATCTAATAAGAATCCAGTTTAGAATAGATATAACACCTTGAAACAAAAGGGATATTCCCTTGACCGCCTCGACTTGCCGGACTACCGCTCCCTCCCGAATGGCCGATTTTGATAGCCCCGCCCGAAGGAGCGAAACATGACCATCCGCACCGCGCTCGCCGCGACAGCCCTGGCGTCCTGCCTGCTGGCCGCCCCTGCCCTTGCGCAGAGCGCCAACCTCTACACGACGCGCGAGCCGGCTCTGCTCAACCCGGTGATCGAGGCCTTCACCAAGGACACCGGCATCAAGGTCAACGCGGTCTTCCTCAAGGACGGCCTGCAGCAGCGCATCCAGGCCGAGGGCGCCAACAGCCCGGCCGACGTGATGCTCGTCGTCGATGTCGGCGAGATCCAGGCGGCGGCCGATGCCGGCGTCACCCAGCCGGTCAAGTCGGCGCTGGTCGACAAGATCGTGCCGGCCCAGCTGCGCGGCGCCGGCGACAACTGGATCACGCTGACCAAGCGCGCCCGCATCGTCATCGTCTCCAAAGATCGGGTCAAGCAGGACGCGATCACCTATGAGGACCTCGCCGATCCCAAGTGGAAGGGCAAGTTCTGCATCCGCTCGGGCCAGCACCCCTACAACACGGCGCTGTTCTCGGCCTATCTCAGCCATCACGGCGCGGAGAAGACGGAAGGCTATCTCAAGGCGCTCAAGGCCAACACCGCCCGCAAGCCCGGCGGCGGCGACCGTGACGTCGCCCGTGACATCCTCTCGGGCCAGTGCGACATCGCCATCATCAACACCTACTATATCGGGCTGATGAGCAAGGCGACGAACGAGCAGAAGGGCTGGTACGAGGCGATCAAGCCGCTCAAGACCACCTTCGCCAATGGCGGCACCCATGTGAACGTCTCGGCCGCCGCGATCGCCAAGCACGCGCCGAACAAGGAGAACGCCGTCAAGCTGATCGAGTACATGCTCAGCGAGAAGGCGCAGCACATCTATGCCGACGGCAATTTCGAGTTCCCGGTCAATGCCGACGTCAAGGAGGCCGAGGCCGTGAAGCTGCTCGGCGCCGTCACTCCGGACAAGCTGCCGCTCGCCGACATCGCCAAGAACCGCAAGGCCGCCTCCGAGCTGGTCGACAAGGCCGGCTTCGACAATTGAGCCTGAGCGCATCCGCAGCGCATGCAGAACGGCTGCCGGTTCGCTGGCGGCCGTCGACGCGTCTGGTCTATCTGACGGCCGCCGCCGCCTGCCTGGTCGCGCTGCCCGTGCTGGCGCTCGCCTTCACCGCATTGTCGCGCGAGGCGCTGACGGTCTGGCCGCATCTGACTGCCAACGTCCTGCCGGTCGCGCTTTGGAATACTGCGCTGCTCCTCGCCGGCGTCGCCCTGTTCTGCGGGGCGGTCGGAACCGGCGCCGCCTGGCTGGTGACGCAATACGACTTCCCCGGCCGCCGCAGCCTGGAATGGCTGCTGGTCGTGCCGCTGGCGCTGCCGACCTACATCACGGCTTACGTCTACGTCGAAATCCTCGGCTTCCAGGGGCCGTTCCAGAGCGCGCTCAGGGCGCTGACCGGCTGGCGCTCGCTGCGCGACTACTGGTTCCCCGACCCGCGCAACCTGCCGGGCGCGGTCTTCATTCTCGGGATCGTGCTCTACCCTTATGTCTATCTCAGCGTACGCGCGCTGTTCTCGATGCAGAGCGCCGCGCTGATCGAATCCGCCCGCACCCTCGGAACAAGGCGCTGGCCGCTGTTCTGGCGCATCGGCCTGCCGATGGCTCGTCCAGCCCTCGCCGCCGGCCTGACGCTCGCTCTGCTCGAGACGCTGAACGACATCGGCGCTAGCGAATATCTCGGCGTCCGCTCGCTGACGATCTCGGTCTACACCACTTGGATCAATCGCGGCTCGCTGGCCGGCGCCACCCAGATCGCCTGCGTCATGCTGCTCGTCGTGGTCGGTCTGATGGCTGCCGAGGCGCGCACGCGCGGAGCGCGACGCTTCGCACTGCCCGTGAAGCGGCCGCGGCCGGTCGGCCGCATCCAGCTCTCCGGCGCTCGGGGCTGGATGGCGTCGCTCGCCTGCTTCCTGCCGGCGCTGTTCGGGGCGGTGCTGCCACTCTATTACCTGCTCGGCGAGTTGTGGCGCCGCGATCTCGTCGCCCAGGCTGATCCGACGCTCTGGCGAGCGCTCGTCAACACCGTCGCGATCTCGGCACTCGCCGCGGTGCTGATCGTCGCGATCGGCATCGGCATCGCCGCGGCGCTGCGGCTTGGGCGTGAGCGTGCCTTGCCGCTGCTCGCCCGTATCGCCTCGCTCGGCTATGCGCTGCCCGGCACGGTTCTGGCGCTCGGGCTGCTGGTGCCGCTCGCCGCCTTCGACAACCTCGTCGCCGATGCCAGCCGCGCGCTCTTCGGCGCGAGCCCGGGCCTGCTTCTGCTCGGATCGGGCGCTGCATTGGTCATTGCCTATCTCGTGCGCTTCCTGACCATCGCCGTGAACGGGGTCGAGAGCGGCTATGCCCGCATCTCGCCGCGCATCGACGACGCCGCGCGCTCGCTCGGCGCCGACAGGCGCGAATTGCTGCGCCGGCTGCATTGGCCGTTGATGCGCCCGGCCATCGCCGCCGCCGCCCTGCTCGTCTTCGTCGACTGCATGAAGGAACTACCGGCGACGCTGCTGCTGCGCCCACTCAACTTCGACACACTCGCCACGGTGGTCTACGGCCACGCCGCCCGCGGCGTCTTCGAGGACGGCGCGCTGGCGGCATTGCTGATCGTGGCGATCGGCATCTATCCGGCGCTCAGGCTCGCCCGCGCCGGCGAGCAAACGTCGGTTTCGCGCGAAAATTGAGATGTTTCCCCGGCCTTTCGACGTCCGAAGGGGTGGCGAACTCGACATTCCCGGGCCGGAGGACTAAACCCTTGCCGCGCGACGATATGCAGGCCGCCCGGTCGAATCGCTCGCGTTATCGGATTGCGTGACGACGGGCCCCGCCGTCACGCAGATGAAGGCCACACACCAGGCCATGTCACGACGCGCACTCCTGATCGGCCTCGCCGCGGCCGCTGCGCTGCTGCTCACGCTCGGGCTGCGGTCGTGGAATCTCGCTCTGTCGCAGGTCGAGCGCTCCGTTGTCGCCGGCATCGAGACCCGTACCGGCCTCAAGGTGACGGGGCTGCGCCGGGCCGAGATCGCGATCCTGCCCCTGCCCCGGATCAGCCTTTCCGACGTGACCTTCGCCGATCCGCAGGGCGTGCTCGCCGGCAAGGCGGCGCGCCTGCGCGCCCGCGCCCGCCTGCTCCCTTTGCTCACAGGCCAGCTCGACTTCGACCGCATCGACCTGGTCGCCCCCGAGATCGACGTCGCATCCGACGAATCCGGCGGCGGGTATGCCGGCTGGCTCGATCGCGTCCTCGGCTATCTCGCGCGGCTCGATGGCCAGACCAGGCTCATCCTGACTTCCGGCAGCGTCATGATGCGCGCCGACCGCACGGTCCTGACGACGCTGCGCGACGTCAACCTGGTGATCGAGGAACGGACGGCGCAGGCGCCGGTCGCGCTCGCCGGCTCCTTCACCTGGCGCGGCGAGGCCACCAAGGTCGACATCCTCTGGCCGGTGGCCGGCGAGCGGGCCCGCACCGCCTTTTCGTTCGGCTCGCGCCTGATGAACCTGCGTCTCAACGGCACGCGCTCGGCCGCCCAGGGCACGACCAGCGGCCAGATCGAGTTCAGCACGAAATCGCTGTCCGATGCCCTGGCCTGGATCGGCCCGCGTCCGCGCATCGCTTCGCTCGCCCGGCAGGTCGAGCTGACCGCGCAGGCCCAGATCAACCAGAGAAGTGTCGCGCTCGATTCAGTCGTCGCCATGGTCGACGGCGACCAGCTCGAGGGCGCTCTCAAGCTCGACGGCGCAATGCCGAACTGGGCGCTCTCCGGCACGCTCGCCGGCGCCGAGTTCGATCTCGGGCGCCTGCTGCGCCAGGCCGAACCGCAGGCACCGACCGCCGGCGGCGACAACGCTGGCACGCCGCTCGAGTTCGACGGCTGGACCACCAATGATGTCGACCTGCGCCTGTCGCTCGACTCCGCCCGGATCGGCGCGGCTCGGTTCGGCGATCTCGCGGCCCAGCTCCTGATCCGCAAGGGCCGCTTCGAGGCCTCGCTGCTGCGCGCCTCGGCTTATGGCGGCTCGGCCCGTGCCCGCATCCTCGCCACTCCCGTCACCGCAGGCGCGGACGTCAAGCTGCAGCTCGGCCTCGAGAAGGTGAATCTCGCACTGGTCGCCGATGACCTGCCGACGCTCGCCCGCCTCAGCGGCACCGCGACCGGGCAGCTCGCCTTCGACGGCATCGGCAGCAGCCTGGAACAGGTGGTGAGTTCTCTCACCGGCCGCGCCGGCCTGACGATCCGGCAAGGCGAGTTCCGTGGCATCGCCTTCCCCGATCTGCTGCGCAAGGCGGAGAAGCCGCCGACCTCCGCGCGCGACTGGCGTCAGGGCAAGAGCGCTTTCGAGACCCTGCAGCTCTCCGCGCTCGCCAATCTCGGCGTGCTCTACGTCACCGATACGCAGATCGCCGGCTCTGGCTATAATGTCGTCCTCAACGGCACGGCCGATCTCACCCGGCGCTGGCTCGACCTCAACGGCGCTTTGAATTCGACGACGACCTCGACGCGCGTGCCCTTCGACCTGCGCGGCCCGTTCTTCGGCGCCGCCTTCACACCCGAGATCGATGCGGCCTTGCGGCCGATCGGCTCGGCGATCCCGCTGCTGCGCTGACGCACCTCCGCGTCATTCGCAGGCAAAGCGAAGCGCAGAACCAAGAACCTCCAGACGAAAGAGGCGCCCATGAGGGCGCCTCCTTTGGCCGGCGATGCTCGGGTCAAGCCCGAGCATGATGCCTGACTGATCGGGCCGACGCCGCACCGGAGAGGAGGCTCACGCCTCCCCGGCCGGCTCCTCACCCGCGCCATTCTCGGTCTCGTCGGCCTCGCCCTCTTCCTCGCTCTCCTCGCCGATGCGCTCGACCGAGACGACCTTCTCGCCGTCGCCGGTGTTGAACACGGTGACGCCCTGCGTCGAGCGCCCGGCGATGCGGATGCGGTTGTTCGGGCCGGCATCGACCGGCACGCGGATCACCTGCCCGCCATCGGTGACGAGCATGATCTGCTCCTTCTCCTCGGCCGGGAACGAGGCGACGAGCCTGCCGTTGCGATCGTTGACGACCATGGCAACGATGCCCTTGCCGCCGCGCCCGGTCACCCGGTACTCGAAGGACGACGAGCGCTTGCCGTAGCCGTTCTCAGACACCGTCAGGATGAACTGCTCGGCAAGCTGCATCTCCAGCCGCTTGGCGCCGAGTTCGACTTCGCCGGCGGCCTCCTCACCCTCGGCGGCCGAAACCTCGGTCTCCTCAGCTTCACCGCTGAGTGCCCTGCGCTGAGCCGCCGCGTCCTTCAGATAGGTCGCCCGCTCTTCCGGCGTCGCATCGAGGTGCTTCAGGATCGCGAGCGAGATCACCTCGTCGCCATCGGCGAGGTTGATGCCGCGCACACCGGTCGAGTCGCGGCCCTTGAAGACGCGCACCTCGGGCACGGCGAAGCGGATGCACTGGCCGCCGGCGGTGGTCAGTAGCACGTCGTCATGCTCGGAGCAGATCTGCACGTCGACGATGGAATCGCCCTCGTCGAGCTTCATCGCGATCTTGCCGTTGCGATTGACCTGGACGAAGTCGGAGAGCTTGTTGCGCCGGACATTGCCGCTCTTGGTGGCGAACATCACGTCGAGCCGGCCCCAGCTCTCCTCGTCCTCCGGCAGCGGCATCACCGTGGTGATGCGCTCGTCCTTGTCCAGCGGCAGCATGTTGTTGAGGAACTTGCCGCGCGCATTCGGCGCCGAAAGCGGCAGCCGCCAGACCTTCTCCTTGTAGGCCTGGCCCAGCGAGGAGAAGAAGATGATCGGCGTATGCGTGTCGGCGACGAAGAGGCGGGTAACGAAATCCTCCTCGCGGGTCGACATGCCGGAGCGGCCCTTGCCGCCGCGCTTCTGCGACCGATAGGTCGAGAGCGGCACGCGCTTGATGTAGCCGGCATGGGAGACGGTAACGACCATGTCCTCGCGGGCGATCAGGTCCTCGTCGTCGAGATCCGAGCCCCAATCGTGGATCTCGGTGCGACGCGGCGTCGCGAAGGCGGTCTTCACCTCCAGGAGCTCGGTCTTGATGATCTCCTGGATACGCACCCGCGAACGCAGGATATCGAGATAGTTGGCGATCTCCTTGGCGAGCTTCTCGAGCTCGTCGCCGATTTCGTCGCGACCGAGGGCCGTCAGGCGGGCAAGGCGCAGCTCGAGGATCGCCTTGGCCTGTGCGTCCGACAGGCGGTAGGTGCCATCCGCATTCATCGGATGGCGCGGATCGTCGACCAGTGCGATCAGCGGCGCGATGTCGTCAGCCGGCCAGTCGCGCGCCATCAAGGCCTCATGCGCGGCCGACGGCGTCGGCGCGGTGCGGATCAGGCGGATGACCTCATCGATATTGGCGACGGCGGTGGCGAGACCGCAGAGGACATGGGCGCGCTCGCGCGCCTTGTTGAGCAGGTAGCGCGTACGCCGCGAAACGACTTCCTCGCGGAACTCGACGAAGGCGGAGATGAAGTCCTTGAGGTTCAGGACCTCCGGCCGCCCACCGGTCAGCGCCACCATGTTGGCGCCGAAGGAGGTCTGCAGCGGCGTGAAGCGGTAGAGCTGGTTCAGCACCACGTCGGCGACGGCGTCGCGCTTGATCTCGATGACGACGCGCACGCCCTCGCGATTCGATTCGTCGCGCAGGTCGGAGATGCCCTCGATCCGCTTCTCGCGGACGAGATCGGCGATCTTCTCGACCATCGTCGCCTTGTTCACCTGATAGGGAACCTCGGTGACGATGATCGCCTCGCGCTCCTTGCGCAGCTCCTCGATATGCGTCTTCGAGCGCATCACGATCGAGCCGCGCCCGGTGTGATAGGCCGAATGGATGCCGCTGCGGCCCATGATCTGGGCACCGGTCGGGAAGTCCGGGCCAGGCACGATCGCGATCAGGTCGTCGATCGAGAGCTCGGGATCGTCGATCAGCGCGATGCAGGCATCGATGACCTCGCCGAGATTGTGCGGCGGGATATTGGTCGCCATGCCGACGGCGATGCCGCCGGCGCCGTTGACCAGAAGGTTCGGATAGCGCGCCGGCAGGACGGTCGGCTCATGTTCCTTGCCGTCATAGTTCGGCTGGAAGTTGACGGTGTCGAGGTCGAGATCCTCGAGCAGCGGCATCGCCGCCTTGTCGAGGCGCGCCTCGGTGTAGCGATCGGCCGCCGGGCTGTCGCCGTCCATCGAGCCGAAATTGCCCTGACCATCGATCAACGGCAGGCGCAGCGAGAAATCCTGCGCCATGCGCACGAGCGCGTCATAGACCGCGAGATTGCCGTGCGGATGGTACTTACCCATCGTGTCGCCGACGATGCGCGCGCATTTGGTATAGGGCCGGTCGGGCAGGTTCTTGTTCTCGTGCATCGAGAACAAGATGCGCCGGTGCACGGGCTTGAGGCCGTCGCGAACGTCCGGGAGAGCGCGGCTCACGATCACGCTCATGGCGTAATCGAGATAGCTCTTCTTCATCTCGTCGGTGATCGCGATCGGCTTGATGTCGCCGCCGAACTGCGGGCCGTCGTCGCGCTTGTCGTCGTTGTCTTCGCTCAAGGGAAAAAGTCCCGTTTACCGCTGGTTTTTCAACGCTCTGGCTACCCGATTCCGGCGGGCGAAGCCAGCGAAACGCGAATCTATTCAGAGAAAATAAAAGCGTTTCATTGCAGCAGCTTATGCGGGGTTTTTGATTCGCTTTCGCGCACCCTCCGCATTCTCGCCATGTTTGGCGCGAGGTCGCATGCTGAAATTGGCGAAACCGTCGTCCGAAGCCTGCGCGCTAGACATTCCGAACCTGCGGGGCGAACCGCCGAAAGGCGGCGTCGATCTCCTTTTCTCCGCCTGCAACCCCAGCCAGGGAAAGGCGAACCCCGGACCTCGGGAACGGCCAAGGCCTCCGGAACCTGGTGAAATCCAGTATATGCGGCCGATATAATTTGGGCTCGATCAGGCCGACGCTGAGAACCAATTCCTTGTTTCTGCCAGGGTCGAACGAGTAACTCTGCACGGCGGTCCAAGGCACCTTGCGTGTAAGGATGTCGGGAACCGTCAGCCCCTCCTCGTCGAACGCCAAATGCACTGAGCGATCAAGATCGCGGGAGGCTCTTCCAAGGGCGAAAAGCACGAGCGGAGCGATGAGCAATCCTCCAACGATCGGTGCCGATCCGCCTGTGCGTATGAAATTTATGAAGGTGGTGACGATGGCCCCGGCAGCACAAAGATAGAAACCCATTTCCCAGCGGCGCCCATTGCCGCGAAATTCGATGCGGTTCGGCGCGTTGGTTTCGGCCGGCACGTCGACGGCGCTCATCTCGTTTGCCTCGCTTTCAAGCCCCATCCGCAGCCTCGCCATGCATGGCAGCGCACGGCACCGCCGGGCTATTCGATGGTGATCTTGGCTTCCCGCGCGATCCTGCCGAACTTCTCGTACTCGGATGCCGTCAGCGTCCCGAGTTCCGCCGCGCTCGATGCCTTCGGGTTGAAACCAGCCTGCAGCAGCCTGTCCTTGACCTCCGGCGCGCCGAGCGCCTCGACGAAGGCCGCGTTGAGCGCCTCGGCGATCGCTGGCGGCAAGCCGCTCGGTCCGTAGACGCCGAACCAGGGCTCGACCGCATAGCCCGGCAAGCCCGCTTCCGCGATCGTCGGAACGTCCGGCAAGGCCGGTGAGCGCGCTGCGCTCGCGACCGCCAGAGCGGTGAGCTTGCCGGCCTGGATATGCGGCAGCGAGGCCGGAAGGTTGTCGAACATCGCGCCGAGATGGCCGCCCAGGAGATCGTTGATGCCGGGAGCGCTGCCGCGATAGGCGACATGGGTCAATTGCGTGCCGGTCATCTGCCCGAACAGCACCGCGGCGAGATGCATCGAGGTGCCGTTGCCGGCGGTGCCGTATTGCAGCCCCGGCTCGGCCTTCGCCCGGGCGATGAATTCGGCGACGGTCTTCACCGGCAGCTTCGGCCCGACCTCGAGCACGATCGTCGAGGTGCCGAGCAGGCTGATCGCAGTGAAGTCCTTGCGCGGGTCGAACGGGACGCTCTTGTAGATGTGTGGGTTGAGCGCGTTGGTCGAGATCGCGCCGAAACCGATGGTGTAGCCATCCGGCGCCGACTTGGCGACCGCATCCATGCCGATATTGCCGCCGGCGCCCGGCCGGCTCTCGATCACGACCGGCTGGCCGAGGCGTGCGCCGACCTTCTCGCCGACGAGGCGGGCGACCAGATCGGTGGTTCCCCCGGCGACATAGGGCACGATGAAGCGGATCGGCTTGGCGGGATAGGCCTGCGCCTGCCCCTTGCCCGCGATGGCGATCAGCGGCGCCGCTGCAAGGGCGGCAGTCAGCTGTCGACGGGACAAGGCATGGTCCATCTGGATACTCCGGCTTTGCGGCGAGCCGCCGCGCATGTCCGATGCTCGCCAATCCCGGTGCGTCGCGCAACTGGCGGCAGGAGGCCGGCTCTAGCCCGGGCTGCCTCATCGCATTCGTCCGCACAATCGAGCTGGACAAGCCGAGCAGGCCGCGCAAACCCGGGTTTCCCTCGAAGAGTATTGGGCTCTACGATGGAATCAGGTGCCCGCCGAGACGGCAAGGGCGCGGCAAGAGCAGCACAATAAGCTCGGGGCGAGACATGCTGACCGAATATCTCTCCTCCGCGCTCGTCACGTTGCTGGTGACGCTCGATCCGCCGGGGCTGGCGCCGATCTTCCTGTCGTTGACGCGCGGCATGTCGGCGAGCGAGCGGCGGCAGGTCGCGGTGCGCGCCTGCATCATCGCCTTCTGCATCATGGCCTTCTTCGGCCTCGCCGGCGACGTCGTGCTGAAAGCGCTTGGCGTCTCGCTGCCGGCCTTCCGCATCGCCGGCGGTTTCCTGCTGTTCTGGATCTCCTTCGAGATGGTGTTCGAGCGCCGCAACGACCGCAAGCAGGCGACAGCCGACACCGCCATCACCAAGGATCATATCCGCAACGTCGCCGCCTTCCCGCTGGCGATCCCGCTGATGGCCGGCCCCGGCGCGTTGACCGCGATGATGCTGCTCGCCGGCCGCGCCAATGGCGACATCGTAATGCTCTCCTCGCTCGCGGCGATCTGCGGGCTGGTGATCCTCTCCTGCCTCGCCGTCTTCTTCCTGGCGGTGCCGATCGCCCGCCTGCTCGGCGTCACCGGCAATGTCGTGCTCACCCGCCTGCTCGGCGTGATCCTGGCCGCGCTGGCGGTGCAATTCGTGATCGACGGCGTGCGGGCTGTGATCCGGAGCGGCTGAAAGACATAGCCGAATGCCTGGTAACAGGTTGTCAAATATAGAATTTCTTCCACTGACTACCGAGATTAGTTCTCGCAAAGCTGAAGCCTAGCTCCTCGTGAGCTAGGATTGGCTCTATCGTTTTGTCCTTGGCGACAACGTGGTTCAAGCCAACAGGGCGAAAGCCCTTGGCAAACTCATCTCCATCTCCGTGATCATCTTCTCCGCAATCCACTTGGATTTCCCCGTCTTCGAAGAAAGCGATATGGCAGACGGGCCTTTCGTTCAGGAAGACGTGGTCACACACGAAGCATCGTCGCTCCATTCTTTAGTCCCCTGCTTTTCAAACCGTGCCGCTAGCCCCTATTCGGCACGACCATCCCTCACCAATCGACTCATACCGTACCGCATACGAACGAAGGTTTCGTTGTCGTGATCCGGAGCAGCGGAGCCGCTCCGGATCGATGTCTGGCTCAAGCGGCTCGTGCCAGCCGCCAGCGAGCGAGGTCGACGAGCAGGAAAGCCACGAGGCTCACGCCGGCCAGCGGCAGCGCCCAGCCCATCCCCGCCGTAACGACGACCGCCATCACCCGGCCAGGCCAGCCGAGCCGCAGCCAGGCCTGGACCAGCGTGCGCGGCAGCGAACCCGCCGCCGGCCGCTGCCGCCACCAGATCCGGTAGCCGAGCAGCGTCGTCAGCATCAGCGCGAGGCCGAGCCCCGCCATCAGCAATTGGTTCGGCCAGCCGAACAGGATGCCCATATGGGTGTCGATGCCCCAGCGGATCAGCTTGGCGATGAGCGGAAAGGTCTCGAAATCGGCCCGGCTGACCACCGAGAGATCACGCGGGTCGAGCGCAACCGTATCGACCTGCGTCGGCCAGCTCCGGTCGTATTCCCGGACCAACCAGGCCTGGCCCTCAGCCCGAGGCGGCCGCATCTCGACATGCGGGGAATCGATCCCGGCCACCTTGGCGGCAGAGAAGACCGCATCGAGCTGCTGGACGCTACCTGGAGCCGCCGCCCCCACGGACGGGCCATGATCGCTGTGATGGGCGTGAGCGTCAGCCGCGGGCGCCGCACCGAGCTTCAGCGAGACCGAAGGGGTCACCCAGCCGAGACTGGCCCGCAAAGCATCGATCCGGTCGCCGGCATGGTTCGACCAGGTCAGGCCGGTGATCGACAGGAAGACGAGGCCGAGCGAAAGCGTCAGCCCGATCAAACCGTGCCAGCGCCGGTCGCGCAGCGCCGGATTGGCACGCGCCCGCTCGGACGCCCTCGGATTGCGCCGCCAGAACCACATCAGGACGCCGCCGAGCACCACCGCCCAGAGCCAGGACGCCGCCAGCTCGCTGTAATTCCGGCCGAACTCGCCGAGCAGCAGGTTGCGATGCAGATAGTCGAGCTGCGTCCGGAACGGCAGGATGCCGCTGGTGCCGTAAACGATGAGATCGCCCTTGATCGCCAGCGAGACCGGATCGACGAAGATCGCCCGGCTTTCGGAATCGCCGAGGCCAGCTTGAGCGAACATCACGCGCGTGGTCTGGCCAGCGGCTGGTGCGGGGCGGATGGCGAAGAAGCGCGGCCCCTCGCCGATATGCTTTCGCGCGGCCTCCGTCTGGCCGGCGAGCGAAGCGGGCTCGCCGGCGGCGGTCGCGGTCAATTGCTCGCGATAGATCAGGTTCTCGATCTGCGGCGTCAACACATAGAGCGTGCCGGTCAGCGCTGCGACCAGGATGAACGGGCCGACGAACAGCCCGGCATAGAAGTGCAGCCTCGCGATGAAGGCCTTGAATTCGGAGGATAATGCGAAGGCGCGGCCGGCATCGGCGCGCGTCTGGACATCCGCGTGAGCGGTCATGGCTGGATTTCCCGAAATGGACCTGCCGAAATGCCGCTGGCGCGCTGGCTCAGCAGAACATTCGGTCATTGCGACGGAAAGCGGCCTCAAAGGCCGCTGCGGCGTCAGGCCCGGACGGGCGGTCCTCTCGGGCGGGCAGCGAGCCGCTCCTGCCCCGGCAGCGGCCGTGCCGTCAGGTCGTCGAAGCGGACAATCGTGACGCCGGGCTCGACATCTTCGGGGAGAGCCGGCCGGTCGGGTGGCGCATAAGCTGCACCTATCCAGGAGCAGCCGAGCAGGCAGCAGGCCGGCAGATGCGGCGCAGGCTCCTCGCCCGGCAGCGGCACGCCCTCGCCACCCGGCGCGCACAGCGTCAGATGTGCGGCGCGGTCGAGCAGCGCCGGGGCGAGGCTTTGCCCGGAAAGCGCCGCGCCGAACAGCCCCTGCAGCACGAGCACATAGGCCGCGATGATCGCGACCCAGGGCCTGGCCCGGTTGCATCTGCTTGCGATCAAGACTGAGATCCCGTTGAGCACGCTCTACGGCAACAGCTACCAGTTTCGCGCCGGGGGAACATGCTCAACTTGCTGATCTTTCGTGAACGATCTTCCCTGCGATGAGCCTGAGAGAGCGAAATGCCTCCCGGCGCAGCCGGCAGCATCTCTACGCCTTGACGTAGACGAACGCTTCCTTGCCGGAAGCCAACCGGACGCTGATGCGCTTGTAGTCGGCGACCTCGTAGCGGTCGGCAGCCGCAAGTTCCTCGGCGGAGATGGCGAAGACCTTGCCGGCCACCCTGTCGGCCGGATCGTCGCTCGGTGCGACCACCGGGTGGAAGCGCTTGCCGCTGGTGCGGATCACCTCGGGATCGGTGATCTCCAGCATGGTCTGGGCAAAGCCCGGCATGGCGTCGTCATGGCCGTCGAGCAGCCGACCGAACGAGGCGAGCTGGACGTTCTCCTGCTGCAGCGTGCCGTAGGAGAACAGAAGGATGCTGCGCTCGCTGGCCATGCTCGCTCCGCTTCAACGGCGGCTAGAGTGCCGCCAGCAGCTTTTCGCGCGCGGCGCGCGAACCGGCAAGGCGCTGCCTTGCCGCAGCCAGGATCGCCTCCGGCGCCTCCTGCGGCGTGCCGGCTCGGAACGGCGGCTGCGGCGCATATTCGAGCGAGAGCTGGATCGTCTGCGCTTCCTCCTCGCCGAGCAGTTCGGCGATCACGGTGAGCCCGAAATCGATGCCGGAGGTGACGCCGCCGGCGGTGATCAGATTGCCGTCGCGCACGACGCGCCCCTCCGTGGGGATCGCGCCGAAGCGCGCCAGCAGGTCATGCGCGTTCCAGTGGCTGGTCGCGCGCTTGCCCTTCAGCAGCCCAGCCATCCCGAGCACCAGCGATCCCGTGCAGACCGAGGTGAGATAACGCACCTGCCCGGCCCGCTCGCGCAGGAAGGCGAGGACGGTCTCGTCATTCAGCAGCGGATTGACCCCGCTGCCGCCCGGCACGCAGAGCACGTCGAGCGCCGGGCATTCGGCGAAGGTCGTGGTCGGCGTCAGCGTCAGCCCGGTCGCGGCCTTCAGCGGTGCCGTATCCTTCCAGATCAGATGCACCTGCGCTCCCTTGGCCGAGGCGAAGACCTCATAGGGGCCGGTCAAATCGAGCTGCTGGACCTGCGGGAAGACGAGGATGCCGAAGCTGAGGGACATGGGCAGAACTCCTGATTGACGGGAGCAGCCTAGCGGGCAAAGCTCTGGCCGAACTGCCAAGCATCCCTCGCTTCATGCCAAACATGCGCCGCATCGAGATCCTGACCTTCCCCGGCGGGCAATTGCTCGACGTCGCCGGTCCCTTGCAGGTCTTCGCCACCGCCAACGACCTCGCCCACCTCGCCGGCCGGTCCCTGCCCTATGAGACCGCGGTCGTCGCCGCCGAGGGCCGCGTCGTCACAAGCGCGCGGCTCGAACTCGGCGCTGCCCCGCTTCCCGAGCCGGATGCGCCACTGCATACGCTGGTCATCGCCGGCGGCTATGGCGTCAACGCCGCCTGCCGCGACGAGGCGCTGGTTGGTTGGGTCCGTCAGCGCGCCGCAACGGCTGAACGCACCGCCTCGGTCTGCAGCGGAGCCTTCCTGCTCGCATCGGCCGGCCTGCTCGACGGCAAGCGCGCCGTGACGCATTGGGGTCGCTGCGATGAATTCCGGGCGATGTTCCCGTCCGTTCGGCTCGAGCCCGACCCGATCTACATCCGCGACGGCGCCGTCTGGACCTCGGCCGGCGTCACCGCCGGGATCGACCTTGCTCTGGCGCTGGTCGAGGCCGATCTCGGCCGCGAGCCGGCGCTCGCCATCGCCCGCCAGCTCGTCGTCTTCCTGAAGCGCCCCGGCGGCCAGGCGCAGTTCAGCGCCGCATTGACCTTGCAGGAGAAGGACGAGCGCTTCGACCTCCTGCATAGCTGGATCGTCGAGAATTTGCGCCGCGACCTCTCGCTGGAGGCCCTCGCCGGGCAAGCCAATATGAGCCTGCGCAGCTTCGCCCGGCATTACCGCCAGGCGACGGGCCGCACGCCGGCCCGCGCCGTCGAGGAGATCAGGATCGAGACCGCGCGCCGCCTGCTCGAACAGGGCCTCTCCGTCGCGCAAGCCGGTCGGCGCTGCGGCTTCGGCTCCGAGGAGACCTTGCGCCGCGCCTTCCTGCGCCGGCTCGGAGCCAGCCCGCAGGCCTATCGCGACCGGTTCGCGGGGTAGATGGGCGATTCTGGCCCGCTACCCCTTTCCATACCTTGCCTATGAGGCTTTGCCGGCGTCGAACAGATGCTGCCAGGCTTCGTAGAGATCCTCGCCCTCGTCGCGAACGCGGACATGGGTCAGCTGCATCTCGCGTTGCTCGGCGGGCCGCCTCAATTCGACATAGCCGCGCTCGGCGGAGAGATCGTAAGGAGCCCCGTCCTCGTTGGAATAGGCGTAGTAGACCCGGGAAACGCCGGACAGATACATGGCCGAGCAGCACATCGAGCAGGGAGAGCCGCTGGCATAGACCACGGCGCCGCTCAGGTCGGTCGTCCCCAGCGCCTTGGCTGCGGCGCGCACGGCCTGCATTTCGGCATGGGCGCTGGGATCACACAGGCTTTCCACCTGGTTGACGGCACGCGCGACGACCTTGCCATCCTTGACCAGCACCGCACCGAACGGCCAGGTCCGGCGCTCCCTGACGTTCTCCATCCCGAGCCTGATGGAATCGACAAGGTGCTTTTCGATTTCGGCGCTTGACATTTTCGTTTCCTCTTTATGGATCACATTGATTTCATTGAAGAAATCATATTTTTCTCTAGGCAACAAACGGATCTGCGGTCAACGTGAGCGGAAGAATAACTCCTTGAACCCAGAGTGACGGCTATGGCCTTCCGTCTCCCACACTATGATCAGCGTCGATGATCCTGAGATCGCGCAGGAATTCGCATGCTGAGCATCGCTGAAGCAGAGGAACTGGTCGCGCAGCATCTCGGCGATGCGCCGCGAGCCAACCATTCGCGCGTCGTCGCCCATGTCATGCGCAGGCTCGCACAGGTTCTGTCGCAGCCGGCCGAGCTCTGGGAGGTCGTCGGCCTCTGCCACGACCTTGATTTCTTTGCGGTTCAGGGCGATTGGAGCCGCCACGGCCCGATGGCGGTGGAATGGCTCGGCGACCGCATTCCGCCGGAGGCACAGCAAGCGATCGCAGCCCATGACCACCGCACCGGCATCGCGGCGGATTCACTGCTCGCGGATTCGCTCAAGGTCGCCGACGCCATCACTGTCATCGACGAGAAACTGGGACGCCCGGCGCTCCGCGCCATCGATGTCGCGAGCCCCTATACGACGCTGCGCAGCCAGCTTGGCCGGCGCTCATATCTTGCCGACATGGTCGAGCATTTCACGCAGAAGCATGGACTTCCATTCGAGCGCCTCGTCGAAACGATCGTCGACGCGCCCGAACAGCCCCTGCCGGCCTAGGCGCTTACAGCGCCAGTTCCATCAGCCTTTCGCCATTGGCGCGGGTCTCCCCCGTGTCGCGGAAGCCTTGCGCCAGATAGAAGCCGTGCGGCCCAGCCTCGCCGGGCAGGTAGCTCAACCGCGCAAGTGTGTATCCCAGCGTCGGCAGGCCCTTCAGCCAGAGCGCGATCGCCTCGCGCCCATAGCCTTTGCCCTGATGGCGCCCGTCGATCATGAAGCGCCAGAGGAAGCAGCTCGCGCCATCATCCTCCGGCCGCCACATGATGAAGCCGACCGGCTCCTCACTGGCATAGATCGCCCGAAACGCGGCTGCCGGGTTGAAATGGGCCTGCGCGATCGAGACCGCATTGGGCGCGACGAAGCCGCTCTGCTCCTCATGCGGCTCGAGATCGCAGATTGCGCGCACGGTCTCGGCCGTGATCTCGCGCAATGAGACGACGGGCACGTTCAAGCCATGCCCTCACTTCTCCAGGAAGGCCTTCACCGCCCCTTCGGCCTGCTTCATCGAGATCACGCCGTCGAGATGGCCGCGCGCGCCCTGGATGGTGACGTGAGTGACGTCGCGACCGGCCTTCTTCGCCTCGGCCACGGTGCGCTGGATCATCTCGTCGGGGAAGACCAGGTCCTTCGGCTGGTTGACGATCAGCAGCGGCGCCTTGATCCGGCTCATCGCGTCCGCAAGCGACTTGCCGCCGGCGGTATAGAGCTGGTTGGCCTTGACCAGATAGAGGAAGTGGTTGGCGTCCGAGACTTTCGCACGCGCCTCGCCGGCATTGTCCAAAATGCTCTGGACCTGGAACTTGTTGCCGAGCGCCTTGGCCGGGTCCTCGCCCTCCTTGGCCGGGCGGCGGCCGAAGGTGCCGTTGGTCCAGTCGCTGTGGTTGGCCTGCAGGGTAACGACGGTCAGCGCCTTGGCGAGGCCGGCGGTGGGCGGCGTCTTGCCGTAATAATCGCCCTTGTTCCAGTTCGGATCGACCAGGATCGGTGCCGCCCAGACGTCGAGCCAGGCGATCAGCTGAGCATCCGCTTCCGCCGCGCCGATCACCGCCATCGCCTTGCCGACCATGTCGGGATAGCTCGCCGCCCATTCATAGGTCTGCAGCGCGCCCATCGAGGGGCCGGCGACCATGACGAGCTTCTTGATGCCAAGACTCTCGACCAAGGCTTTCTGGACGTTGACGAAATCGCCGATGGTCACGACCGGGAAATCGAGTGCATAGGGTTTGTTGGTGTCCGGATCGATCGAAGCCGGGCCGGTGGTCGTCACCTTCGGGTCGCCGGTGTTGAGGTTCACCAGCGTGTCGGAGGACAGGACGAAATACTTGTTGGTGTCGATCGCCTTGCCGGGGCCGATGATCGCGTCCCAATAGCCCGGTGCGGCATCCGCAGCGGCATATTTGCCGGCGGCGTGCGAATTGGCCGAGAAGAAATGGCAGATCAGGATCGCATTGGATTTGTCGGCGTTGAGCGTGCCGTAGCTCTCCCAGCCGACCTTGACGTTCTTCAGCGTCCGGCCACCCTGCGTGGTGTAGCTTGGCAGCTCAAAGACCTTCTTCTCGGCGATCAAATCCTGCGCCTCAGCCATTCCCGTCACCATCACGCCAACGACACCAAGCACTCCTGCGATCCAAGCCTTCATGCCGCACTCCTCCGCTCCGGCCGGGTTCTCGGCCTTGGGCTGGATCAGAGCGGATTTGTCCGGCTAACGGAAGGGGGCTTCTTCCTTCTCCCCTCCGGGGGAGAAGGTGGCAGCGCGAAGCGCTGACGGATGAGGGAAGGATGGCCCCAGCCTATCTCCCTCCCACCCAGTCGCACCGCCCTCATCCCCCTGCCGGGACCTTCTCCCCCGAGGGGAGAAGGAAGCTCACAGCGTCTCGAGCAGCCCCTTGATCAGGGCCCGGCGCGGCGCGATCGAGGAAATCAGCGCGTATTCCTGCAAGGTGTGGGCGCCATCGCCGTCGATGCCGAGGCCGTCCAGCGTCGGGATGCCGAGCGCCGCGGTGAAGTTGCCGTCCGAGCCGCCGCCGGTCATCGGGCAGTCGTGCAGGTCGAAGCCGACCTTCGCCGCCACCGCCCGCGCCTGCTCATAGAGCGCCGCGACTTCCGGAGATTTCTCGTAGGGCGGCCGGTTCATGCCGCCGGTGATCGAGAGCTTCACATCCGGATCATGGGCCTTCAGGCACAGGATGCGTTCCTCCATCGCCACGCCATCAGCCACCGTGGTGACACGGCAATCGACGCTGAACCAGGCATGCTGTGGGATGACGTTCGCCGCGGTGCCGCCGCCGACCAGCGCCACCGTCGTGGTGATGCCGCGCGAATAATCGGTCATGCCCTCGATCGCGAGGATCTGATGTGCCGCCTCGCGGATCGCGTTGCGGCCGTCGGCATGGCGCGAGCCGGAATGCGCCGGCCGGCCTTCGAGCTTGACCTCGAAACGGCCGACGCCCTTGCGCGCCGTGACGATCTTGCCGCCCTCGCGCGCCGGCTCGGTCACCAGCACCGCCATTGCTTCGCGGCCGATATCCTCGATCAAAGCCCGCGAGGTCGGCGAGCCGATCTCCTCATCCGGCGTGAACAGGAAGACCAGCGGCCGCTGCACCGTGCCAGACCTGGCCGCATCCTTGAAGGCCTGCAGCGCCAGCCAGGCGCCGCCCTTCATGTCGTAGACGCCGGGGCCGTAGAGCCGGTCGCCCTCGACGCGGACGGCTAAGTCCTTGGCGCTGGTCCCTACCGGATGGACGGTGTCGAGATGCGACATCAATGCGATCGCCTTCTCGCCGTTCCGGACACCGGCACGCAGGATCAGGTTGTCGCCGAGCCCGTCGCGGCCGGGAACGCGCTCGACCGCGATCGGCAGGCCTTCGACCTCCCTTGCGACGAGGTCCATCATGCCGTTGACGCCGGGCACGTGATGGGTGGGGCTCTCCAGCGCTACCCAGACGGTAAGCGCGGGGACGGCAGGATCGTGAATGGTCATGATGGGGAAGGTTTTCGCAGGAAAGCGTGGCGATAACAGGACATTGGCCGATTTGGAGTCTTTGTCCATGGTGAAACGCGCCTAGCAGCCCTGCGGGGGCGGCGTTTCAGAATTTTTTCGACGCAGTGTCGGCAGCGCCGATCCTCGTCCGTCCTCGACGCAGACCCGCCGAGGACCAGACCATGCGCCTGCCTGCCGCCCCAGCCATACTGCCGGCCCTGCCCCGGTTGCGCGGCCTCGTGGCGGCGCTTGCCGGCTTCGCCGCGGTCCTCATACTCGCGCTCCTTGCCGACCAGGCCCTGCGCGCGATCGGCCTGCCGCCGCCGGCGGCCCAGCCCATGCCGGAGCTCGGCCGCCAGGCGCTCACGTCCTGGCTCCGAGCAAGCTGCCTTCTGATTAGCGGCCTCCTCGCAAGGGCCGCGTTCGCTAGACGCGCTTGACGTTCCAGAAGGTCGGGAAGCTCGGCAGCACGCCTGTGAGCTTGCGATTGAAGGCCGTCGGCTGGAAGTACTGGCCGAGCGGCGCATAGGGCACGTCCTCGAAAACCTGCTTCTGGATCTCGGTTGCGAGCTTCTGCTTGGTCGCCAGGTCGGAGGCATCCATCCAGGCCTCGCGCAGCGCCTCGATCTTCGGCGCGGTGGGCCAGCCCGGCCAGGCCGCAGCGCCATTGCCCCGCAGCGAGATGTGGCCGACAGGGTCAAGGATGTCGATGCCGTTCCAGCCGGTGAAGAAGCAGTTCCAGCCACCTTGTGCCGGGGGCTCCTTCTTGGCGCGGCGCGTCACCACCGTACCCCAGTCCATCACCTGGTAATCGACGTTCATGCCGATGCGTTTAAGCATCTCGCCCGCGACCTCGCACTCGGCCTTGAGGTTGGCGAGATCGGTGACGCCGAGCAGCACGACCTTCTCGCCATTGTAGCCAGCGGCAGCCAGTGCCTGCTTGACCTTGGCGATGTCGCGCGGGCCATTCAGCACCTCCATGCCGGCATCGTTGGCCATCGGCGTGCCGGGCGGGAAGACACCGACGCCAGTGCGCCACAGCGTCTTGTCCGGTCCGCCGACCGCCTCCATGAACTCGGCCTGGTCGATCGCCAGCAGCATTGCGCGGCGGATCGCCGGATTGTCGAAGGGCGGATGCAGGTGGTTCATCCGCATGATCGCGATGGCGCCGGTCGTCTCCTTGACCGCGACCTCGAGCTTCGGATCCTTCGCCAGGAGCGGCAGGATGTCGGGCAGCGGCTGCTCGACCCAATCGATCTCGCCGCTCTGCAAGGCAGCCGCCGCCGTCGCGGGGTCCGGCAAGGTGTGCCATTCGATCCGCTCGACATGGGCGATCTTCGGCCCTGCCGTGCGCCCGGGCCTGCCGTCGCCACGCGGCACGTAACCCGCGAACTTCTCGTAGACCGTCCGGCTCCCGGACTGGCGTTCGCTGGCGATAAAGCGGAACGGACCACTGCCGATGACTTCCGTGACCTGGGTCGCCGCATCGGTCAGAGCCAGCCGCTCCGGCATGATCACCGGCACCGAGGCCGTCATCTTGGCGAGCGCGTCAGGTAGCAGCGGGAACGGCTTTTTCAGCCGGAAGCGCAAGGTCCTGTCGTCGACGGCAGCGAGTTCTTCGGTCTGCGCCATCAGCGTCTGGCCGAAGGAGTCGCGCTTGCCCCAGCGGTTCAGGCTGGCGACGCAGTCCTTCGCCAGCACTGGCGTGCCGTCATGGAACTTGAGGCCCTCGCGCAGCTTGATAGTCCAGCTCTTGCCATCCGCCTCAGCGAGCGCGCCCTCGGCCATTTGCGGCTGCGCCTTGTAGCTCTCGTCCTGCCCGAACAGCGTGTCATAGGCGAGAAAGGCGTGGTTGCGGGTGACGGTCGCCGTCGTCCAGATCGGATCGACGACTGCAAGGTCGCCCTGAGGCACGAACTTGATCACGTTCTTGTCGGCCCCACGGCCGATATTGGGTTTGCTGACCGCAAAAGCGGCAGCCGTGCCTGCGATGAACGCGCGACGTGTCGGCATGTCAGGCTCCCTGGAGCCGGTTCCGATCAGCCTGCACCGCGAGCCGATCGGCAAACGGTCTCCAAACCAAAAGGAAGAGACGGATTCACCGATCAGATTGGAACAACCTGATCGGATCCGGCTCTGCAACAGGGCGTCGATCCGGGATGGTGAGGCCCTGGCGATACGGCGGGCTGCAGGCAACCAGCATGCCAGCGGCCGGTCAAGCCGGCTGCCTGCTCACCCGGATCGTTCAGGCCGCGTCGCGCAGGTCGCCGAGATCGAGCTCGATCAGGAAGTTTGGATCGGCCTCGACCAGCAGCGCCAGCGCCGCATCGTCGGCGAGCGAATCCGCCAGCGTCCGTGCTTCGTCGCGGGCCGCCTCGGCGTCGAGCCGGCGCAGCAGCGCCATCAGCGCATTGGCCCCAGGCCCTTCCAGGCCTTCGCAAGCGATCAGCACCTCCGCCAGCAGGTCGCGGTCAATACCGCCCCTGCCGTGCAAGCCGGGGCCTGCTCGCTTCAGCGCTTCCACGGCGGCGGCGAAGGCCGGAAGCAGGGCCTCCGGCATCGCTGCCTTGCGATAGAGCGCCTTCAGGCCGGCCCCGCGCCGATCCCAGAGCAGTGCCCGCACCCGCTTCAGCGGCAAGTCGGACAGTGCCGCGAAGGCGGATTCGGCCAGAGCCGGCTCGCCGCTCAGCAGCGAGCGCAGGATCACGCCCGGCGTCAGGCGGCCATTTTCGCGCAGGCAATCGACGATCGCCGGGGCATCGCTGGCCTCGCCACCGGCCGCGAGCGCGACTGCGACCCGCTCGGTCGATTCGCGGGCGAGCCGGGCGCTGCGCTCCTCGGTCAGCCAACCGCACCCTGAGACGAAGGCGGCGAGCGCATCGGACACCTTGGCGGCGATCGCCTGGCGCAAGCCCGGTGGCAAGTCGTTACGCGCCAGCATCGCCTCGCGCACCGCGCCAGCCTCGCCCTCGCGCTCGAAGATGCGCTCCAGCGAGAAATCGGGAATCTCGGCGGTCGGGTTGGCGAGCAGCACAACCAGTGCCTCCTCGCAGCCGACCTCGGCCAAGGCAGCGCAGATGCCGGGCGACAAGCAGGACCGCTGCGCAATCGCGCGCTGCGCGAGGCCGTCGCCGATCGCGGCGGCATCGACGAGGTCGGCCTCGGTCAGCACCGGCGACTGCGCCAGCAACAGGGCGGCGATGTCGCTCTGCTCGGCGATCAGCCCGAGCACCAGATTGCGCGGGGCCTGCGGTGCGGCAGCGAGTTCCTCGGCCAACGCACGGCGGACCAATGGCGATGGGTCGTCGATCAGCGCGATCAGCGCTGTCTCGGCCTCGCGCCTGTCCTCGGGCGACATCGCCGAGCGCAGATAGGCGCCAGCCAGCGCGGCAGCCCCTTTCGCCCGTGCCTCAGCGGGGGCGGTGCGGGCCCAGAGCAGAAAGCGGCGGACGATCATCCGCGCCTCCCATGGAGCATGAACTGGCTGAGATCGAGCGGCCCGCGCCGTGGCTTGCGGGGCGTGGCAACTTCGCTGGAGGCGGTCTGCGTATCCGCGACGGCGAGGTCGCGCGGCCGCGACGGTGGCAGCGGCGCGTTGACGGTGGTCGAAGCGGTCGTGCCGCTCGCGCTTTCTGTCTTGGCGGCCTTGCCGGCGGATGAGGCCTCGCCTTCGCTCGCCGTGGCGTTCACACGCGGGAAATAGCGGGTCGCCGGATCGTCGTCGGTCGTACGGGACGTGCCGTTGCTGCGCGGCGTGGTCCAGAGATTGGCGACGGCCTTCGAGACCGGCGCACGCGATCCTTCGGTCGAGAACAGGCCGATCAGCCCCCTCGCCCGATCCGGCGCCAGCGCCGCGGCGATCGGCGCGACCGGCGGCTCGGCGGCATAGGCCGCGGCAGTGGTGGCCGCTCCAGTCGGCTTGGCCTGCGCCAGCATGGCGCCGGTCGTCGCCGCGACCTGGGTGTTGGCATGGCTGGCGGCGAGCAATCCGTAGACCTCCTGGGCGCTGCGGGCCCGGCCGGCCTTGTCGTAGAAGATCGAGCGATTCGCCGCGGCTGCCTCCGGGAAATCGCGCGCGGCGGCACGGGTCGGATCATTCCCGGCCGTGCGGATCAGGTCGGTAGCGCCACGCGCACCCAGCACATGCGCCATATAGAGCTCGCCGGCCTGCGGCTGGCGCCCGAGCGCCTGGCCGAGCTGCTCGGCATTCTTCTGCGTCAGCGCGCCCGCCATCACGGTTGCGACTTGCGGATCGGTCCGCAATTGCAGAATCTTCTCGCGCAGCGCCGGGTCCGACACGGTCAGGCGGCCGCTGCCGTCCTCGCTGATCGCGCCGGCATAGTTGGCCATGCCCTGCTTCGGCCCTTCCTGGCGCATGATCGACAGCCAGGTCTGCTCGATGAATTGGAACAGACCGGTCGCGCTCGAGGTGCGCGCCTTCGCATCCGGCTCCAGCGAGGATTCGCGTTGCGCGGTCTTCAGGAGATAGTCGAAGCCGACGCCGGTCTTGTCCGCGCCCTGCTTGATCGCACTGACGACAGGATTGGCAGGCGTTGTCTCACGGGTACTCGGCGTGCTGAAAAGGAACATTGGGTCACTCGGGCCGCTGCCGTTCCAGGCGGATCGGAGCACCCGCAGAGACTGGACCGATTATGGTAAGCGAACCGTTAAAACGGTCGTTTGCCGACCCCGGCCCGGAACCGAAAAAGAGCCACAGGAGCAAGACGATGGCGGAAGCGGTGCGGCATAAGCGGGGTGGGCTCTACTTCGAGGATTTCGAGATCGGCGTCTCGATCGAGCATCGGCTGACCCGCACGGTCACGCAGATGGACAACATGTTGTTCTCCAATATGACGCTGAATCCGCAGCCCTTGCATATCGACGCGCATTTCTGCGCGACCGAGACCGAATGGGGCAAGCCGCTGATGAACTCGCTGTTCACCCTCGGGCTGATGATCGGCATCTCCGTCAACGACACCACGGTCGGCACGACGATCGGCAATCTCGGCATGACCGACGTCACCTTCCCGGCTCCGCTTTTCGAGGGCGACACGGTGAACTGCGTCACCGAGATCGTCGCCAAGCGCGAATCGAAGTCGCGGCCGGACGCCGGCATCGTCGACTTCCATCACCGCGCCTACAAGCAGGACGGCACCTTGGTGGCTCAGTGCCGCCGCCAGGCCTTCATGAAGAAGCGTCCCGTCGAAGGACAGGCCTGATGCGCTCGCTCCTTTTCGTTCCCGCCGACAACCACAAGAAGCTGCAGAAGGGCCTGGAGAGCGGCGCCGATGCACTGATCCTCGACCTCGAGGATTCGGTCGCGCTCGACGCCAAGCCGGCAGCGCGCGACCTCGCCCGCGACTTCCTCAAGGAGGTGAAGACCCGCGCCAAGCGCCCGCGCCTGATCGTGCGCGTCAACGCATTGACGACGGGGATGACCGAGGCCGACCTCGATGTGGTGATGCAGGGCAGCCCGGACGCGATCATGCTGCCGAAATCCGAAGGCGGCCCCGATCTAAGCCATCTCGCCGCCCATATCGCGGTCCGCGAGGCCGAATATGATCTGCCCGACGGCGGGACCAAGATCATCGCGATCGCCACCGAGACCGGCAAGGGCATCTTCGGCCTCGGCAGCTATGCCGGCGCCAGCCATCGGCTTTCCGGCCTGACCTGGGGCGCCGAGGATCTTTCGGCCGATCTTGGCGCCGAGACCAACCGGCTCGAGGATGGCAGCTATGCCGATCCCTATCGGATGGCACGCTCGCTCCTGCTCTTCGCCGCTTCGGCGGCGCAGGTCGACGCGATCGACACCGTCTTCACCGCCTTCCGCGACGAAGCCGCGCTCCGTGCCGAATGTATCGCAGGACGGCGCGACGGCTTCACCGGCAAGATGGCGATCCATCCGGCGCAGGTGCCTGTCATCAACGAGGTCTTCTCGCCCTCGCCCGAAGCGCTCGCCCGGGCGGAGGCGATCATCAAGCTCTTCGACGAGAACCCCGGCCTCGGCGTGGTCGGGCTCGACGGCGAGATGCTCGACCGGCCACATCTGCTGCGCGCCCGCCGGCTGAAGGCGCGCGCGCAGAAGCTGGGCTGACCACGGCCTCAGGCATCGGACTCGGCGCAGGCGACCGCTGCGCCGGCCTGCGCCGGGCGCTTGGCGGGACCGAAGATCAGGACGCTGATCGCGGCCAGGACACCAGCGCTAATGCCGCCATAGAGCATCACCCAGCCAAAGCCCTGCACCAGCGCCGCATGCGCTCCGGCACCGGACGGGTCGTGCAGCGCCAGCGCCGGATAGACCTCGCGCAGCGAGCCGAGATTGCCGGCGGCGATCGAGGAGGCCAACGCCTGCAGCTGCGAGCGATCGAAGGCGGTCGACACCGCATCCGGCAACGACCGCCTGATGCCCTCGACCAGGATCAGCCCCATCACCGCGATGTTGATCGCGAGCGCGATCAGCCGCGCGCTGATGTCGATACCTGACGCCATGCCCGCGCGGTCGCTCGGAACCGATCCCGTGGTCGTATTGGTCACGGCCGGATTGGTCAGGCCAAGACCGATTCCGGCCAGCAGGGCGCCGGGCAGCAGGGTCATCCAGTTCGGTTGGGCAAGGCCCCTGCCGAACCACATCGCGATGAAACCGGCGCCGATCGTGAGCATCCCCAGGGGAATGACGACCTGCGGGCCATGACGCCGCAGCAAGTGGTCGGACACGGGCGGCATCAGCATGAAGGGCACGGTATAGGCCAGCAGCAGGAGCCCGGCGGCCTCGCTCCCGAGGCCGAGCCCGCTCTGGAAGTAGATCGGCAGATAGATGATGAACGGCCAGTAGCTGAAATTCATGCCGATGCAGCCGATGATCGCGCCGCTGAAGCGGCGGATCCGGAACACGGAGAAATCGAACATCGGCTGCGCGGCGCGCCGCTCCGCCACCAGGAAGGCGAGGAAGCTGGCAAGAGCCAGGCCGGCGAGGCCGAGCGCCGTAGCTGTACCCAGTTCGGCGCCCTGTGTAATGACATAGGAGAAGCCGAAGACCGCCAGGGTCAGCGTGACGATGCCAGCGACGTCGAGCGTCTTCGCCTGCGGATCGCGCGATTCGCGGATACCGATCGCAGCGGGCACCAGTGCCAGGACGGTCAGCGGGACATGGATCAGGAAGACCCACTGCCAGCCGGCCAGGCTCGCGATCACGCCGCCGATCACCGGGCCGAAGCCGAGCCCGACGCCGGTGACGACGCCCCAGATGGTGAAGGCCCTGCCCCGCTCGCGCCCGTCCGGAAACTGGTGCGAGATGATGGCGACGGCGCAGGTGAGCATGGCGCCGCCGGCCATGCCCTGCAGGAACCGGCCGGCGATCAGGATCGCGGCGCTCTGTGCCAATCCGCAGATCAGCGACGTCACGCCGAATGCCGCGGTCGTCGCGATGAAGACCCGCTTGCGACCATAGCGGTCGGCGAGTGTGCCCGTCGCCATCAGCACCGCCGTGCAGGCGATGGTGTAGGCGTTCATGATCCATTGCAGGGCCTTGAAATCGGCCGGCAACACCGCTTCCAGTGTCGGCAGGATGACCGGTACGCTGGATATCTCGAGGCCGAACATCAGCGTCGCCAGACAGGCGCCGGCCAGGGCCAAGGCATTTCGTGAGGATGGAGATATCGCCATGACGAGACCTTTCGGGTTCGATCCGCATCGCTCGGGATCGAGGAAGGCCTCTCGTCTAGGGGCAGCTTTGGCATGATAGAAATGATTTAATTTCGCAGTTTTCAGTATCTGTGATAATAAATCTCGGTCATGGATTTTGCTCCCGAACTGTTGCGCGCGCTCGTCGCCGTCGCCGAAGCCGGCGGGTTCACCCGCGCGGCAGAACGCCTGCACCTGACGCAATCGGCGGTCAGCCACCAGATCCGCAGGCTGGAGGAGCAGATCGGCGCGCCGCTCTTCATTCGGACCACCCGCAAGCTGGCGCTGACCGAGGATGGCGAGGAGTTCCTGCGCCATGCCAGGCAGATTTTGCAGGCGCACGCCGCCTTGAGCCAGCGCTTCCAGGCATCCACCCTCGCCGGCGCAATCCGGTTCGGCGTGCCGGAGAACTTCCTGGGCGATGAGCTGCCGCACTTGCTGAGCCGCTTCGCCCGCGCCTTCCCGGCCGTGCGCCTGGAAGCCTCGGTCAGCCTCTGCCAAGACTTCAGCGCCAGGATCGAGAGCGGCGAGCTCGACCTCGCGGTGGCGATGCGCCGAGCCGGCGAAACTGGCGGGACCGTGCTGCGACGGTCGCGCTATGTCTGGGCCGCGGCCGAGGATTTCACGGTTCCGCCCGGCTCGTCGCTGCCGCTGGCGCTGTCGAATCCGCCCTGTCTGTGCCGAACCGTCGCCATCGAGGCCCTGGCCGACTCCGGTGTCGAATGGCATATCGGCTTCACATCGGCCAATCTGCACGGGCTGCGGGCGGCGATGCTGGCTGGACTCGGCGCTTCGATCATCGCTCATGACGAGCTCGAGCCGGGCATGAAAGTTCTCGCGCCGAGCTACGGCCTGCCGCCGCTCCCCGATCTGGAATTCGCGCTGATCTGGTCCGCCAACGGCAAGATGCCTTGCTCCCGCGAACTCGGCCGGCTGATCGCCGACGCCGCAAGACGTCTCGGTGGCCCCGTGCTGAATCGACCAGCGCAGCGCAGGACACTCGCTGAGACGCAGGCTTAGCCGAAGGCACCAACCGATTCGACTGATTCGGGTTTTCCGGCTTCCCAGAAGAGCGACGCGGCTATTCGGACTGGCACGCGCTCACCTGATCTGCCAGCATTGATGCCGCGCCGCGCTCGCCAGGCACTCCTGCGCCTTCTTGGCGGCGTCGAGCTCGCGCAGCAGCCAGAACCCCGCCCCGACCATCACCAGCACGGCGATGATCGCAAGCAGGTTCACGGTCATGCGCCATTGCTCGTCCGGCTCCTCGTCCTGGCGCCGGACCATGGCGCTCAGCCCCCGGCCGGCCGGACGATCGAGAACAACTCGCTGACTTCGGCATAGTCGTTGTAGCCGCAGCGCGCGATCGGATTGGCCTTGGCCGTGTCGAAGCGGCCGTCATGGACGAAGGCTTCGCCGACATAAGCCGCGACGACCTGGCCGAGCACCATCCAGCGCGGCACGTCGTTGCCGTCGATATCCTTGAGCTGCTGGATCGAGAGCAGCTTGCATTCGAGCGCCGCGGGGCTGGCAGCGACCCGCGGTGGCTTGACGATGCGCGAGGGCGCCATCTCCAGCCCGGCATGGGCGTATTCGCTTGTCCCGCGTGGCAGCGGCGCCGAGGTCAGGTTCATCTGCTGGTCGAGCGCCTTGCTCACCAGGCTGCAGGTGAACTCGCCGGTCTCCTCGATGAAGGCGACTGCATCCTTCTTGTTCTCCGAGGAGAACATCACGATGTTCGGCCGCGACGAGATCGCGTTGAAGAAGCTGTAGGGCGAGAGATTGACCTCGCCCCTGGCGTTGACCGCGCTGATCCAGCCGATCGGCCGAGGCGTCACGATCGCCTTGAACGGGTCGTGCCTGAAATCGAGATCGCGCCCTTGATCGGTGTAGTACATCGCGCTCATGCCTCGAACCGGCTGACGATGGCGGCAAGGTCCGGCCGCTCGCGGTCGGCCGGGCGGCCATCCGCCTTGCCGAGATGGACAAAGCCGGCGATGCGCTCGTCCGGCTCGAGCCCGAAGGCATCGAGCACCTTGCGATCGAAGGCGAACCAGTTGGTCAGCCAGGAGCCGTTGAAGCCGAGTGCCTCGGCAGCGATCAGCATGTTCATGCAGACGGCGCCAGCCGAGAGCTCCTGCTCCCATTCCGGGATCTTCTCGTGCTTGCGGGCCCGCGAGACCACGGCGATCACCACTGGAGCGTGGAGCAGGCGCTTGCGCTCGAAGGCGACCTTCTCCTCGTCGGCCTGCGGATTGCGTTCCCTGAAGACATCCGCGACGATCTCGGCTGCCTTGTCCTTGGCGGCCCCGGAGAAGACGATGAAGCGCCAGGGCGCGAGCTTGCCATGGTCCGGCACGCGCGCCGCCACGGTCAGGATCTCGCGCAGCTGCGCATCGTCCGGCCCCGGAGCGATGAGAAATTGCGGTGGCACCGAGCGACGGAGCTTGAGCAGGGAGAGCGTGTCGGTCATGAACGATCCGGAAGATGGCGCAGCGACGGGGATGATGGTTCCCAGTTAAGGTTTCGCCATGATGAGGACAAGCGAGCCTGCTCCTTCCCCGGTGCAAGGACGATGACGGCACAGCGCATGTTTCAACGCGACGAGTTCCAGACGGTGGCAACGCCATTGCGGCATGGGCGGCGAGGCCCACTAATGTCGAACCGCCCCTTTCTGCACGCCCCCCCATCCCWAACCCTTCCCCACCGCAAGCGGGGGGAAGGGAATATGGCACCGCGCTTGTCAGCGGTCGGGCCAACAAGCGCGGTTGCCGCTACAGTACCCCTTCCCCCCGCTTGCGGTGGGGAAGGCTGGGATGGGGGGCCGTGATGCAGGGCAAGACGCGGAAGGATCCGCGCACCGGCAATGCAAGACGCCTCAGGCGCGAAATGACACCAGCCGAGAAGCGGCTATGGGCTCAGTTGCGTCTGCTGGAGCTACCGGGAGGCCATTTCCGCAGACAGGCACCTATGGGCCCCTATTTCGCAGACTTTGCACATTTCCACTCCAAACTCGTGGTCGAACTCGACGGGGACCAGCACGGGCTTCCCGAAGCGCAAGCTCATGATGCCGCACGCACTGCCTACTTGGCTGCGCATGACTATCGCGTCTTGCGCTTCTGGAATCGTGAGATCACTGAGAATCTTGACGGCGTCGTAGAGACGATCTTTCGCGCCGTGCACGCCGCATCGCCAGCACCAACGACAATCGTGAACCGAAAAACCTTCTGTACCAATCTTATCCTGGCAGCGTTGAGCACTCTGGCTCTGAGCGCTCCCACCCTCGCCCAGACGCCAGGTGCGACGCCCTCGGCCACGACGCCCGGCTCGCCTCCGCCGGATATCGTCCCCGCCATCCGCCCCGGCCAGGCGATGCTCAGCCTCAGCGCCCAGTTCTCCGGTAACCGCAAGCCGGTCCGCTCCGGACTGGTCTGGCGCGTGTTGAGCGAATCCGCCGACGGCTCGCCGCCCAAGATCATCGCCCGCTCCAGCGCGGCCGAGCCCAGCTTCCCGCTCGATCCCGGCGTCTATCTGCTCCATGCCGCCTATGGTTTCGCCAGCGCGACCAAGCGCGTCACGCTCGGCGCCCAGGGCCTGACCGACCGGCTCAGCATTAGCGCCGGCGGGCTCTCGCTTGCCGGCTCGATCGGCGAGACACCGATCGCGCCCAACCTGCTGAACTTCTCGGTGTTCGTGCCGCTGCAGGGCAATTCGGAAGGCCGCCTGGTGGCGTCGAACGTCAAGTCCGGCGAGCTGATCCGCCTGCCCGAGGGCACCTATCACATCGTCTCGACCTATGGCGATTCGAACGCGATCCAGCGCTCCGACGTCAGGGTCGAATCCGGCCAAGTCACCCAGGCGACCCTGCATCACCGCGCCGCGCAGGTGACCTTGAAGCTGGTCGCCGGTCCCGGCGGCGAGGCCTTCGCCGGCACCGCCTTCAGCGTGCTCACCCCGGGCGGCGACGTCATCCGCGAGGCGATCGGCGCCTTCCCGCAGGTGATCCTGTCCGAGGGCGACTATGTGCTGATCGCCCGCCAGGAGGGCCAGGTTTTCTCTCGCGACTTCAAGGTCGAGGCCGGACGCGACCGCGACATCGAGGTGATCGCGCGCTGAGGCGCGCTCAGGAGCTCAATTGGTAGGCTTGCCCGGCCCACCGCCCTCGCCAAGCTCGGCGACGATCCCGTCGGCGAGGCGGATGGCGAGGCAGCGATAGCCGGCCTCGACCACCTGCAGCCCGTCCATGCCGACGATCTCCTCCTCGCTGAACTGCTTCGAGCCCGACCAGTTCTTCATCATCGCGTAGCGCGGGAAGACCGGCACGCCGCTCTCGCTCGCCGTCTTGGCCAGAACGGCGCGGTAATCGTCATACTTGGGATAGCGGCCCTCGCGCGGCAGCCAGGGCATGTCCATCAGCACGAGGTCGATCCCGGCCTCCTGCAGCTTGTGAGTGCCCTTGCGCAGGATCTTGGCGAGCTTCTCCTCGCCGATATCGCGGATGGCATCGTTCACCGCCGTCTGCCAGATCACCAGCGCCGGCTTCTCCGGGATGACCTCGGCCTCGAGCCGCAGATACATCTCATAGGCCGACTGGCCGCCGACGCCGAGGTTGAGCACCTTGACCTCGCGCCCGGGCAGGCGCCGGCGCAACTCGGCTTCGAGCACCGCAGGATAGCTGCGATCGGCGTCGCTCGTACCCGTTCCAGCTGTGGTCGATGATCCGAGCGTGATGATACTGAGCCGGTTAGTCTCGGCCAGATTCCGCTTGGAGGCCGCCAAAACCGGCTTGAACGGGTGCTGGGCCGCCCCGGCCCGGCAGCGCCCATCCACCATCTGAGCGAGCGGCTTGGGCCCGGCAGTGGCCGGCAAAGCCGACGCCAGGAGCAGAAGGACAGCGCTCAGGCCGTAGCGGCCTGCTCGCGCGGGGCGCTGGCGGCGCGTGCCGTAAGCGTCTTGTACCACGACAGAAACGTTCCTAGCCCGAGCAGGATGGTAATCCCGCCCAGCGTCACGAGCAACTGGACCCAAAGGGTGAAGGAGGTCTCCGCAAGGATGATCTGCCCGGCGATCGCCAGGACTATGCCGGCGCAGAACACTTCGAGCGAATGCCGCCCGAGCGCAGCCAATCGCCGGCCGGCCAGTCCAGTCAGAATGCGCGCATCGGGCCGCAGGAAGCGCAGCACCAGCCAGGCCAGCGCCGCCAGATGCGCGACGCGCGGCCAGGCGAGGTTGGTCTTGTCGGTGCCGATCTGCAGGCTGTCGATCCAGTCGTTCATGAGCGCGATGCCGAACGGATTGCCCGAGGACAGCTTCACCATCGCAGCGAACAGGACGACGACGATGGCCGCAGCGTCGACGAGGCGCAGCTTCGGCACGCCGGCGCCGACGAGTCCGAGGCGACCGATGACGACGCCGAGCGTGAACAGCATCTGCCAGGCGAAGGGATTGAAGAACCAGCCGCCTTCGCCCGGATGGTTCGGCAAATTGAATCCGGCATGGGTGGCGCCCTGCCAGATCGCGACGGAGACAGCGACCGCCGCCAGCGGGCTGGTTCGGGCGGTGACGTAAATCAGCGGGAAGGCCGCCAGTAGCACGATGTAGAGCGGCAGGATGTCGAGATAATAGGGCTGGTAGACCAGCCCGAGCGCATTGACGATCGCCGCCGGCGTGTCGCTGAAGAAGGGCTGGATGTTGATCGCCTCGACGTAGAGCGCGTTCTGGGTGCGCACCACCGCCGTCGCGACGATGCCGCAGACCAGCACGAACAGCGCCAGATGGGCGATGTAGAGCGTCCAGATCCGGGCGCCGACCTTGAGCGAACCGACGAGGAGCCCGCGCTGGTCGATCAGGCGGCCATAGGCGAAGGTGGCCGAAACGCCGGCCAGCAGCACGAAGATGTCGGCCGCATCCGAGAAGCCGTAATTATGCGGCATCAAGGACGAGACGATGTTGCCCGGCATGTGATTGACGAAGATCACCAGCAGGATCAGGCCGCGGATCACGTCGATGCGCAGGTCGCGGCCGGGCGAGGCCGCATCGCGCGGACCCTTTCCGAACAGCATCAGGCGCCAGAATCCGCTCACGTCACCACCGCATCCATCTGCACGGCCTGTGAGACGGCCGCACATTCGTTCATCTGCCGTTCATCTTAACATTGTGTTGCGAGCAAGGCTCCGCAGCCAGGGATCACAACCCTGTGCATCAACGTGACGAGGACGCTTTGGTTCGCAGGTGGCGGGCGCATGCGGCAAAGCGATCCGCCTGCGGCTTCAACAGCCTGGGACGGATCGCATCACTATTGAACGAGTGATCACATGAGCTGGGCGGGTAGCCGAGCTGCGTCAGGCGCCTGCGTCCTCGGCCGCCTTCGTCGCATCGCGCTTCTTCTCGACCCGGCGCACCGAGAACACCGAGAGCTCGTAGAGCAGCAGCATCGGCACTGCGAGCATCAGCTGCGAGATCACGTCGGGCGGGGTCAGAACCGCCGCGATCACGAAGACGAAGACGATGGCGTAGCGGCGCTTGTCCTTCAGGAACTGCGCATCGATGATTCCCGCCTGGCCGAGCAGGGTCAGGATCACCGGCAGCTGGAAGGAAATGCCGAAGGCGAAGATCAGCGTCATGATCAGCGAGAGGTACTCGCTGACCTTGGGCAGCAGCGCGATGCCGGCCTGTCCTTCGCTCGCCGCCTGCTGCATGCCGATGGAGAACTTCATCAGCACCGGCATGGCGAAGAAGAACACCAGCGCCGCGCCAAGCAGGAAGAAGATCGGTGTCGCCGCCAGATAGGGCGCGAAGGCCTGCCGCTCGTTCTTGTAGAGACCGGGCGCGACGAACTTGTAGATCTGCGTCGCGATCACCGGGAAGGCGAAGAAGCCGGCGCCGAACGCCGCGACCTTGATATGGGTGAAGAGCAGCTCGAGCGGGCCGGTATAGATCAACTGCGCATTGGCGCTCGACCCCGCCGCCCAGACATAGGGCAGCACGAGGGTGTTGTAGATCTGCGTCGAGAAGGCGAAGCAGATGAAGAACATGATCAGGAAGGCGACCAGCGACTTGATCAGCCGCGAGCGCAGTTCGATCAGGTGGTCGATCAGCGGGGCGCGCGAGGCCTCGATCTCGTCCTCGCCCGCGCGCTTCGTCTCGGTATTGGTCTCGACGACGCTCATGCCGTCTCTCCGCCCTCGGTCTCGGCGACCTTCGCTTTGCGCTTGCGGGCGGGCTTGGCCGGCGGCTCTTCAGCAGCGATCTCGGCCGACTCATCGGTCGCAACCGTCTTGCGGCGGCGCTTGGGCTTTTCTTCCGGCGCGGGCTCGGCGACGGGCGCCGGCTCGATGCTGACAGGCGCCGGCAACTCGGGAGCCGGCAACGCGGCGAGCGTCGCCTCGGCCTCCTGCATCGCCTTGTCGTCGGCCGCAGCCTGCTTCGAGGCGTCGGTGGCGCCGAAATCCTTCATCGGCTCGATCGGATCGAAATTGGTCGAGGCCTGAATCGAATTGCCGATGTCGTCGACCTGCTTCTTCAGGTCGGTCAGCTCGGCCTCGCGCATGGCGTCGTTGAACTGGCCCTGGAATTCGGCCGCCATCCGCCGAATCTTGCCGATCGCCTGCCCGGCCGTGCGCAACGCGCCGGGCAGTTCCTTGGGGCCGATCACGACGAGCGCGACGCCCCCGATCAGCAGCATTTCGCTCCAGGCGATGTCGAACATCGACGGCCGATCCTCTGGAAACCCTGTAGGGCGCCTCAGGAGGCGCCGGAATCGGAGCCGATCAGGGTTTCCCCGATCGGCAAGTCCGCTCCTACGAGATCAGGCCTTGGTCTCGGCCTTGGCCGGCTGCGGGCTTGCGGTCTGGGCCGTCTGGTCGATCACCTTGGGATCGGCCGGCTGCTGCGCCGCCGGCGGAGTCTCGTCCTCGGCCATGCCCTTCTTGAACGACTTGATGCCCTTGGCGACATCGCCCATCAGTTCGGACACCTTGCCGCGGCCGAACAGCAGCATGACGATGACGCCGACGACGATCCAGTGCCAGATGCTGACGCCACCCATGGCGGTACTCCTCCGAATTTGAACGCGCGGCCCCAGTTGTGCCGAGGGGCCAGATGCTTGTGCCGGAAACTAGGTGTCCCCTACAGGGAACACAAGGACTTCGTCCATCGCAATGTCGATGCCGACATCGTCGCCCTCGGCGACCGAACCGCGCAGCGGCAGCCGCGCCACCAGAGGCTTGTCGAGACCATCGACCGCAAGCTCGACATGGTCGACCTCGCCGAGGAAGCGCCGCGTCATCACCCGCCCCTGCAGGCAGAAGCCCTTCGGCACCAGCCGGATCGCTTGCGGCCGGACACCGATGACTGCCGGCGTGCCCTCGGGCAGACCAGGCGCCGGGAACCGTCCGAGCGGGGTATCCACCGCGCCGTCCCGCGCAACGGTCTCGATTTCGGTAAGATCGCAGAAAAATCGGGCGGCAAAGAGGCTTGCGGGCCGGCGATAGAGCTCTTCGGCGGTGCCGCTCTGGACGATCCGGCCTTGCTGCATCAGCACGATCCGGTCGGCGACGCGCATCGCGTCCTCCGGGTCATGGGTGACGATGATCGAGGTCGCGCCGATCTCCTGCAACAGCGCCATCGTCTCGTCGCGCACGACGTCGCGCAGGCGTCGGTCGAGATTGGAGAAGGGCTCGTCCATCAGCAGCACGCCGGGGCGCGGCGCCACGGCCCGCGCCAGCGCCACGCGCTGCTGCTCGCCGCCGGACAGCATATGCGGATAGGCCTCGGCGAGGTCGGCGAGGCCGACGCGGGCGATCGCGCGCAGCGCCGTCGCATCGGCTTCGGCATTGCCGTAGCCGCGCAGGCCGAAGCGGACGTTCTCGCGCACCGAGAGATGCGGAAAGAGCGCATAATCCTGGAAGACGAGGCCAACCCCCCTCGCCTCCGGCTCGACGAAACTGCCAGGCGAAGAAACATCCCGGCCTTCGAGCAGGACCCGCCCCGAACTCGGTCGCTCGACCCCGGCGGCAAGCCGCAGCAGCGTCGTCTTGCCGCAGCCGGAATGGCCGAGCAGCGCGACGATCTCGCCGGGCGCGACGCTGAGCGAGACCTGGTCGAGCGCGGTCACCGAGCCGAATCGCTGGGTGACGCCATCGAAGCCGAGCGCCATCGGGATGGCGGCGCCGGCGGTGCCGCGCCGTCCCCACCCCAGCCAGCGCATCTTGCTTTCGGTTCGAGCCAAGTCGTTCTCCTGCCAGCCCGCCGGGCTCGATTGCCTGCGCTGTGCTAGCTGGCGTCGCCGTCGTCAAGCGGTGTGAACAGGTCGCCGAGCGGATCCTCGTCGTCGCGCAAGCCCGGATCGTCGTCGGGCACCGGCACGGTGAGATCCTTGGCGAGGCGCCCCTCGATGAAGCCGGCGCCTTTCAATTCCTCCAGCCCCGGCAGGTCGTCGATACGGTCGAGCCCGAAATGGTCGAGGAAGGCAGGCGTCGTGCCGAAGGTGACCGGCCGCCCAGGCGAGCGCCGTCGGCCGCGCAGGCGCACCCAGCCGGCTTCGAGCAGAATGTCGAGCGTGCCCTTGGCAGTGGCGACGCCGCGGATCTCCTCGATCTCGGCCCGCGTCACCGGCTGATGGTAGGCGATGATGGCGAGCGTCTCCAGCGCGGCGCGCGAGAGCTTGCGCGGCGCCTCGGCCTCGGGCGCCAGCAGATAGGCAAGATCGGGTGCGGTGCGGAAGGCATAGCCGCCGGCGACGCGATGCAGCGTCACCCCGCGCAGCGCATAGGTCTGCTGCAGCTCGGCGATCACCCGTTCGATCGGCACATTGGCCGGCACCGATTTCGCGAGATCCTCGGCCGAGAGCGGCTGCACCGAGGCGAACAGCAAGGCCTCGACGATACGGCAGGCGCGCGCCAGCGCCTCGTCGGCATCCCAGTCCTCCTCGTCCTCGCGTTCGGCTTCAGCCACGGCCATCAGCGCCTCACAGGCCGAGCGTCGGCGGCCGCGCCGAGCGGCGGCGGACATAGAGCGGCGAGAAGGCGCCGTCCTGGCGCAGGTCGAGCAGGCCCTCGCGCACCATCTCCAGCATGGCCGAGAGCGAGGAGGCTCGGACCGTCGCGGTCATCGTCTCGACGGGCAGGCCATGGCTGCTCATGTAGCGGGTGAGATAGCCGTCGATCGCGGTCCACTCGCCGGCCTCGCCGACCAGCCGCGCCAGCGCCTCGCGCGCCTCGACCAGCGACAGCACCTGGCGATGGCCGACGCTCATCGGCTGGCGGATGCGCTTCTGGCGCTGCTGCGCATAGGCTGCGAGCAGGTCGTAGAGCTCCGCCTCCCAGGCGGGCCGCCCCTCGGCAGCGATCACCTCGGGCGCGCCGCGGGCGAAGACGTCGCGGCCGAGCCGTTCGCGGGTAGCGAGCCGCTGCGCCGCCGCGCGGATCGTCTCCAGCCGCTTCAGGCGCAGCGCCAGCGCGGTCGCAAGATCGGCCGCGCTCGGCTCCTCGCCCTTGGGCGGCTCCGGCAGCAGCATGCGGGATTTCAGATAGGCGAGCCACGCCGCCATCACGAGATAATCGGCGGCGAGTTCGAGCCGCAGCGCCCGCGCCGACTCGATGAAGGAGAGGTACTGCTCGGCCAGCGCCAGGATCGAGATGCGGGCGAGATCGACCTTCTGGCGGCGGGCGAGATCGAGCAGCAGGTCGAGCGGCCCTTCATAGCCGTCGACGTCGATCACGAACGAGGGTTCGCCGGACGCGCGTTCCGGCGTGCCGTCCTCCTGGAATGGCAGCTCAGCGGCCATCGATGGCCAATTCCCCATGTCCTGCCTCGCCCTTTTGGCGAGGCCTCAGCCCGGGGAGAGAATCGGCCTAACCGCCGCTCAAAGCAAGGGCGCTGGCAAGCTGGGCCCGGGTGCTGTCCACATCGAGCGGCTCGGGCTCGTGCCTGATGCGCGCCAGCGCCATCGCGGCGCGACGGCCGCGCTGGCCGCTCATCTCCGGAACAGCACCGGCGACCGCGACCATCTCATCCATGATGCCATGGCAGTGCAGCACCACGTCGACCCCGGCCCGGATCGCCGCCTTCGCCTTGTCCTCGAACGAGCCCGACAGCGCCTTCATCGAAATGTCGTCGGTCATGATCAAACCGTCATAGCCGAGCTCGCCACGCATGATCTCTCTGATGATCTTGCGCGAGATCGTCGCCGGCCGCCGCTTGTCGAGCGCGGTGAAGACGACGTGCGCCGTCATCGCCAGCGGCATGTCGGCGAGATGCCGGAACGGCCGGAAATCATGGGCCCGCAATTCGTCGAGGCTGGCTTCGACCACCGGCAGGTCGTGATGGCTGTCGGCCTTCGCCCGGCCATGGCCGGGCATGTGCTTGATCACCGGCAGCACGCCGCCGGCCATGAGCCCCTCGGCAGCGGCCCGGCCGAGCGTCGCCACCATGGCGGGATCACGGGCATAGGCGCGGTTACCGATCACGTCATGGCTGCCGGCGACGGGAACGTCGAGCACCGGCAGGCAGTCGACATCGATGCCGACGCTCTTCAGGTCATGCGCCATCAGCCGCGCCGAGAGCCGGACGATTTCGCGCTGCTGCACGGGATCGTTGATGGCGAGGAAGGCCAGCGCCGGCGGATAGGGCGGCCAGTGCGGCGGCCCCATGCGCTGCACTCGCCCGCCCTCCTGGTCGATCAGGATCGGCGCCTGCCAGCCGACGCAATCGCGCATCTCAGCCGTCAGCGCAGCCACTTGCGCCGGGTCCTGCGTATTGCGCTTGAACAGGATGAAGCCCCAGGGCCGGGCGTCGCGGAAGAAAGCCCGCTCGTCGGGGGTGAGGCTCGTGCCGAGGCAGCCGGCGATGAAGGCGCGCGAGGTCATGGCGCCGTTATCGCCGATTCGCTGGCAATGGGCATTGCGTCATTGCGGAGCGCTGCCGGCATCAGGCCAGAGCCCAGTCATCATTCTCGGGCGAAGCGAAGCGCAGACCCGAGAATCTCCGGACAAGAGGGCGCTGGCCGGAGTCGCCTCCGGCCAGAGATGCTCGGGTCAAGCCCGAGCATGACAGCACCTATCGCAGCGACTGCGACGCCTGCGCGTTGAACGCGTCGAACGGCAACTCGGCGACGCGGAACCAGAGCTGCTCCTTCTTCCAGTACGGCAGGAACGAATCCCACATCGTCTTGAAGTTCGGGTTCTTCGCCGCCTGGTCCGCATAGAGCGCGAAGGCTTCCTTGAAGGCAGCCTGCATCACGTCCTGCGGGAAGGGGCGCAATTCGGCGCCGGCGGCGATCAGGCGCAGCAGCGCGTCCGGGTTGCCGTGGTCGTATTTCGCCATGCAGAGCGCGTTCGCCTCGGCGCAGGCCGCCTCGACGATGGCGCGATAATGCGCCGGCAACCCGGCCCACTTCTCACTGTTGGCGATGAAGCTGACATTGGCGCAGCCTTCCCAGAAGCCTGGGTAGTAATAGTACTTCGCCACCTTCACGAAGCCGAGCTTCTCGTCGTCATAGGGGCCGGAGAACTCGGCCGCGTCGATCGTGCCGCGCTCCAGCGCCGGATAGATGTCGCCGCCGCCGAGCGTCTGCGGGACAACGCCGAGCTTGGCCATGATCTGGCCGCCAAGTCCGGCGATGCGGAACTTGAGGCCCTGGAGATCGGCGACGCTCTTGATCTCCTTGCGGAACCAGCCGCCCATCTGGGCGCCGGTGTTGCCCGAGGGGATGGTGTGAACGCCGAACTTCTTCATCAGCTCGCGGCAGAGCTCGATCCCGCCGCCCGCATAGAGCCAGGCATTCTGCTGGCGCATGTTGAGGCCGAAGGGCAGCGAGGTCTCGAAGGCGAAGGCGGTGTCCTTGCCGATATAGAAGCTCCCCAGCGTGTGGCTGCACTCGACCGTGCCGTTCTGGACGGCGTCGAGCGCCTGCAGCGCAGGCACGATCTCGCCGGCGGCAAAAGTCTGGATCTGGAAATTGCCGTCGGTCGCCTCGGCGACGCGCTTGGCGACATGGGTCGAGATGCCGAACAGCGTGTCGAGGCTCTTCGGATAGCTCGAGGTCAGGCGCCAGCTGATCTTCGGATTGGTCTGCGCGATCGCCGGCGCGGCGATCGTCGCGGCAGCGGCCCCGGCGGCGGTCGTCTTGAGGAGCTTGCGGCGATCCATGGTGGTTCCTCTCACTTGCAGGCCTTCCGCATTTTCAGACCGGATTAGGCCGCGGATTCGGGGTGAAGCTAGAGCACGCGCTGACCGTGCTCCAGCCATGGCGCCGCAACGCGCGCATGTCCGGATCGCGGGAGCAATCCGGGATTCCTGCACAGCGGCATGGGGATGAGGTTCAGCCGCCTGCGCTGCGAGCAAGAAGGCCGGCTCCGAGCATGGCCAACCGGCAGACCGTGCGGGTGCCGAGGCCGTCGATATCGGCCTCCGGCACGAATTCGACGATGTTGAAGCCGATGATCGGCGCCCGCTCCGCCACGCCGTTCAGCAGCGTGACGACATCGCCGTAGGTGAGCCCGCCGGGCGTGCGGCCGAGCACCCCGGGCACCACGGCGGGATCGAAACCGTCGACGTCGAAGCAGACCACCACCGGCCGTCCCGGCGGAACGGCCTCGATCGCCGGTGCCATCCCCCTCGCCCGCAGGATGCTCATATCGATCAATTGCGCTCCGGCCACCCTCGCCTCCGCCACGTCAGAGGGTCGGGCGCTGCCGGTGCCGCGCGCGCCGACCTGCACGATCGTCCTGACGCCGTCGAACTCCGAGGCGCGCCGCATCGTGCTCGACAGGCCGAAGCGTTCGCCCTCGACCTCCTCGCGCCAGTCGATATGGGCATCGACCTGCAGGATCGTGATCTCGCCGCGTGCCGCGAAGGCGCCGAGCGCCGGGATCTGGACACTGTCGTCGCCGCCGAGCAGGAGCGGCGCCGCACCACGCGCCAGCAACGTCTGATAGGCATCTGCGATTCGCGCACGGTTCCCGGGCAGGTCGGCCGGATCGAAGGCGAGATCGCCGCAATCGACCAGCCGCCCTCCCGCCGGCAGCAGCGCCCCGCCGAGATCGAAATCGTAATGCGTGAGCTTGGCGACCTGGGCCGCACTGGCGCGGCGGATCGCGGCCGGTGCGGCTTCGCTATGGGCCCGGCCCGACCGATAGGGCGTCGCGGCCGGAATGCCGATGACCGCGACGGCGCCATGCGGCACGGCTTCAGGCGCCGAGCTCTCGCAATCGAGGAAGCGCGGGTCGGCGGCGCGGCCAGGAATTGGATCGGGAGACATCTGGAAGCCTGCATCGCTGGAGATCCCGACCAGCCTGCCCCGCCGGCGAAGCCCCACGCAAGCAAAAGCCGGCCGCGACGATCGCGGCCGGCTTTGGTTCTATCGGCGGCGGAACCCTCGGCTCCGCCCGCGCCTGCTCAGTTCTTGGCGATGAAGCACTGCCCGCCGGCGGCCTGCAGCGCCGAGCACATCGAGCTCGCATCCTCGCGAGAGTACGGGCCGACGCGCAGGCGGTAGACCGTCTTGCCACCGGCGAGCTCAGTCTTGCGCACGATCGGGCTCTGGCCGTTGAGCTGGCCCGGATATTTGCGCTGCAGCGCCGCGAAGGTGGCCCGCGCCTCGGCCTCGCTGCCCGGCGCGCCAAGCTGCACGGCAAAGCCGCCATTCGGGTCGGCTCGCGGCGCGGTGGCCGCCGGCTCGGCCTGCTGCGGTGCGAGCGCGGCGGTACGGGTGTTGGCGGCAGGCGTCTGGGCAGCCGGCGGAGTCGCCGGAGCGGCGGCGCGCTCCTGCGTCTTCGGCGCCGCGGCGGGCGTCGCGCCCGGCTGCTGCGGACGCTGAGCGGCCTGGGCGGTCTGGGCCGGGGTCGCCGAGGCCGGGCGGTTCGCCGGAGCCGAGCCGGTCACGATGCCCTGTCCCGGGGCACTCGACGCAGTGGCATTGGCCGGCGCCGGCGTGCCATCGGGGCGGATCGCCACCGTGCGGACCTTGCGCGGCTCGCCGAGGCCCGGCACGGCCGGAATCGGCACCAGGCCGGGCTCGGAGGAAGCAAGGCCGGCGGCCGCGGTATCGGTTGGCGTGATCGCGCCGTTCGAGCCCTGCGTCGGACGCGGCGCCATGGAGCGCGCCGCCTGCTGCACGTCGACGGGCTGTTCCTCGCGGCTGACCACCTTGGTCTTGTCGGCGCTGGCGTCGCCGCTGCGCTCGTAGATCTGCTTGTTCTGGTTCGGGATCTCGGCGCCGCCCGGATTGACGGGAGCGACCTTGGACGGGCCGGTATCGGCCGCGATCACCGGCGGCTGGCCGTTGACGCCTGCCGGCTTGCCATTGCGGAAGACCATGGCGGCACCGACGCCGCCGACCGCGACGATGACCAGCGCCGCCGCCGTCAGCATGCCCTTGCGCGACCGCGAGCGCCGGAAGTCGCGATGCTCGTCCTCGACATCCTGATGCTGCGCGTCATAGTCCGGCGCAGCCTGATGATAGTCGGGTGCGGGCTGGGGAGCATAGGCCTGCGCCTGCACATGGCTGTGCTTGGCAGCCTCGTCGAGATCGCGCGGCTGCTCGGGAACATAGGCGTGCGGCCCGTCCTGCATCGCGTAGGGTTGCGCGCGCACCGGGAGCGGCTCCGGCTCGTCATAATCATGCGCCGGCGCGGCGGGTGCCTGCGCAACAGGCTGCGGCGTGGTCCGCACCGGCTCGGTCCGGCGCAGCAGGGCTTCGAACTCGTCGAGCGCACCGCGCACATCGGCCGGCGGCGAGACCGGCTGCACCGGCGGGGCGGTGAGCAGCGTCGGCTGGAAGCTGGGCTCGGTCCGAGCCCAGGAGGCGGGCTGCGGCGCAGCCGGGGCCGCGGGACGCGCCTGCTCGGCGGGGCGGCCGGCGAAGAGCTCCTTCAACGGATCGTCCTGGCCGACGAGACGAGTCAGCTCCATCAGCGGATCGGAGGCAGCGCCCGCCTTCTGCGGCTGGGCCGCTCCACGCAGCTGGCGCTCGAGATCGTCGAGATCGAGGGCGAAACGGTTTCTAGCTGGCTCGCTCATGACATGATCCATTCCAGCGCACGCCGCCATCCATCAAAGGATGCCGCCACAGCGCGGTCAATCTGACGAAAGCCCAGCCGACCCGCCTTTCGGCATATCGGCCAACACCGCCTTCGTATCGGACCCGGCGGGCGCTGGCCGGATCATCCTGATCCGCAAAGCACCCGATGCGCCGGGATGGACCCCGTCAGCGCATCTCCTCCGGCGCCGTCACCCCAACGACCGCCAGACCGGAAGCAAGGACGCTGCGTACCGCATGCACGAACGCCAATCTTGCCGATGTCGACTTTCGATCAGTTTGATTAACGAACCGTAATTGCGGCGAGTCTTTGCCCTTGTTCCACAGCGAGTGGAAGGCGCTGGCCAGGTCGTGCACGAAAAAGGCGACACGATGGGGCTCGTGTGACGAAGCCGCGGCTTCGATCATCCTGGGATATGCCGCGATCATCTTGACGATGCCGATCTCCGACTCGTCGGTCAGCAAACCGAGATCCGCCTGCGCCAGCGCCTGCGGCGTAAGGTCGAGGTCCGGGAAGGCCTCGGCCGCCTGGCGGAAGATCGAGGCGCAGCGCGCATGCGCGTACTGGACGTAGAAGACCGGGTTGTCCTTCGACTGCTCGACCACCTTGGCAAGATCGAAGTCGAGCGTCGCGTCGTTCTTGCGGAAGATCATCATGAAGCGCACCGCATCGCGGCCGACCTCGTCGATGACCTCGCGCAGCGTGACGAAGTCACCAGAGCGCTTCGACATCCGGACCTGCTCGCCATTGCGCAGCAGGCGGACCATCTGGCAGAGCTTGACGTCGAGCGCGCCCTGCCCGTTCGTCACTGCCTTCACCGCGGCCTGCATGCGCTTGACGTAGCCGCCATGATCGGCGCCCCAGACGTCGATCATCTCGGCGAAGCCGCGGGTGAACTTCGAACGGTGATAGGCGATGTCGTTGGCGAAGTAGGTGTAGCTGCCATCCGATTTCAGCAGCGGCCGGTCGACGTCGTCGCCGAATTTCGTGGCGCGGAACAGGGTCTGCTCGCGATCCTCCCAGTCCTCGTCCTTCTGGCCTTTGGGCGGCGGCAGCCGACCCTCATAGATCAGGTCGCGGGCGCGCAGATCCTCGATCGTCTGGTGCACGGCGTTGGAATTGCCGTCGCGGCCCTGCAGCGAACGCTCGGAGAAGAAAAGGCTATGGACGACGCCGAGTGCGGCAAGATCGTCGCGGATCATCGCCATCATGCCGTCGATCGCCGCCTGGCGCACCAGCGGCAGCCAGTCCCATTCGGGCTTGTCGCGCAGCGACGGGCCATGTTGCTCGGCGAGCGTCTGCCCGACCGAGACCAGGTAGTCGCCGGGATAAAGCCCTTCCGGGATCGCGCCGATATCCTCCCCCAGCGCCTCGCGGTAGCGCAGGAAGGCGGAACGGGCGAGCACGTCGACCTGCGCGCCGGCATCGTTGATGTAGTATTCGCGGGTGACGTCGTGCCCGGCGAAGGCGAGCAGGCTCGCCAGCGCATCGCCGAACACCGCGCCGCGGCCATGGCCGACATGCATCGGCCCGGTCGGATTGGCCGAGACGTACTCGACATTGATCCTGGGTTCGCCCTTGGTGGCGCCGCGGCCATGCTCGGTGCCGGCCAGCACAGCCGACTTCAGAACCTTTGTAAAAACAGCAGGTTGCAGCGTCAGATTGATGAAGCCGGGCCCGGCGATCTCGGCCTTGAGGACATCGCCGTCCTTGGCCAGCTCGGCGACGATCAGCTCGGCGAGCGCGCGCGGCGCCATGCCGGCCTCCTTGGCCAGCACCATGGCGGCGTTGATCGCGAGATCGCCATGGGCCGGGTCCTTGGTCGGCTCGACCACGACGCGCGCCAGCGACAGACCGGCCGGGATGCGGCCGGCTTGCGCCAGTCCGGCAAGGACGGTGGCGAGGCGCGCGGAGAAAGTCTCGAAAATGTTCATGGCGACCAAGAATGCGTAAGGAAGCGCCCGGCCCTATCGCAGCGACGGGGTGGCGTCAAACAGGCGCCGGTGCTCGTCGAGCGCGTAGGAATCGGTCATGCCGGCGATGTAGTCGGCGATTCGGCGCGAAAGACGCGCTTCGTCGAGCGCGTCGCAGCCCGCCGCCCACTCCGAGGTCATCGCCTGCGGCTGCGCCTTGAAGCGTACGAACAGGTCGCGGACGATGTCGGCCGCCTCCTTGCGGATCACACCGATGCGCGGATGGCGATACATGTTGGGATAGAGAAAACCCTTGATCGCCTTGTCGGCCGCGGCCATCGCCGGCGAGAAGGCGACGACCGGCGCCCCGGCCCGCCTGATCGCGTCGGCATCCGCCGGCGCCAGCGCCGCGATCCGCTTTTCGGATTCGACGATCACATCCTCGACGAAGCGGGTGATCACCCGGCGCACCATTTCGTTGATCGCGCGCGGGCGCTCCAGCCCGGGGTGCAAGGCGTCGATCTCGTCGAGAAGCCCGGCGAGGAAGGGCACCGCGCGCAATTCGGGAAGGTCGAAGAGCCCAGCGCGCAGGCCGTCGTCGATATCATGGGCGTTGTAGGCGATATCATCGGCGAGCGCCGCGACCTGCGCCTCGGCCGAGGCATGGCTGTCCAGCCAGAGGTCCTGCTTCTCCTGGTATTCGAGAATCGCGACCGGGATGCCGGTCGCGGCATAACGGTCGGTCGGCTTGCCGTCGGCGAAAAGCAACGGGCCGTTGTGCTTGACCAGCCCCTCCAGCGCCTCCCAGGTCAGGTTGAGCCCGTCGAAGCCGGCATAGCGCCGCTCCAGCCGGGTGACGATCCGAAGCGTCTGGGCGTTGTGGTCGAAGCCACCGAAGCCGGCCATGCATTCGTCGAGCGCGTCCTCTCCGGTATGGCCGAAGGGCGTGTGGCCGAGATCGTGGGCCAGCGCCAGCGCCTCGGCCAGGTCCTCGTCGAGCCCGAGCGCACGAGCCAGAGCGCGGGCGATCTGGGCCACCTCGATCGTATGGGTCAGGCGGGTGCGGAAATGGTCGCCCTCATGCGAGACGAAGACCTGGGTCTTGTGCTTCAGCCGGCGGAAGGCGGTGGAATGGATGATGCGGTCGCGGTCGCGCTGGAACGGATTGCGCGTTGCCGAGCCGGGTTCCTCGACCAGCCGGCCGCGGCTCGTCGCCGTGCGGCAGGCGTAGACCGCGCGCCAGCGGTCGCCGGGCTCGCGCGTCTGAGCTGTGGTGTTCTCGTGTGCTTGCGGCATAGCGGCCCCTGGGGCAGGCGCGGCTTGAAGCGATGCGCCTGCGCCATTACCTTTGCAATCGAGGCAGGAGCAAGGATGTTCTGCGCATGACCATGGCGATCGAAGCCAAGCCGCACGCGATCTCGCTGACCGACAAGGCCGCGAGCCGTATCCTCGCGGTGATGGCGAGCGAAGCACCGGGCTCGATGCTGCGCGTCAGCGTCGCCGGCGGCGGCTGCTCGGGATTCCAGTACGTCTTCGACATCGACCGGCAGAAGACCCCGGACGATATCGTGATCGAGCGCGACGGCGCGACCGTCCTGATCGACGAGACCTCGCTCGAATTGCTCGATGGCTCGACCATCGATTTCGTCGACGACCTCGTCGGCCAGTCATTCAGGATCATCAATCCGAACGCGACGAGTTCCTGCGGCTGCGGCACCTCCTTCGCGCTCTGAGCCTCAGCCGGGCAGCACCACGGCCCGGAATGCCCGCAGCAGGTCGGCATCGAGCTTGGCGCCCATCCCGACCAGCACGGAATAAGCTTCTTCCGGCGCCATCGGTTCCTTGTAGGAGCGTCGCTCGATCAGCGCCGCATAGATGTCACAGATCGTGACCATCCGGACGACGTCCGAGATCTCGTGCGCCTTCAGCCCCTGCGGATAACCGGTGCCGTCGAGATATTCGTGATGGCTGCGCGTGGCGTCGACGACCTCGCGGGCGAAGGCGCCCTGCCGCAGCAGCATCTCATAGCCGGTCTGCGGGTGCTCGCGCACGATCGCGAGCTCCTCCGTCGTCAGCTTGCCGGCCTTGTGCAGGATCGCGAGCGGAACGCGTGCCTTGCCGATGTCGTGCAAGACGGCGGCGCTGGTGACCTGCTTGCGCGCCTCTTCGGGAAAACCGAGTTCCCGCGCGAACGCCGCTGCAAGACCTGCCACCAGCAGACAATGCTGATAGGTGGCATCGTCATGGTTCCAGACCAACTCGAGCCAGGCGCCGAGTTCGCGATCGTCGGCAGCGCGGTTGATCGCCTCGACGCTGCCCTCGATGGCTGCCACCGGCAAGGCCCGACCTTCGGCGGCAGCCGAAAGCATGTCGGCCATGCCGGCGGATGCCGCGATGAAGTTCTGCTGGATCGCGCCGTATCCTCCAGGATTGAGAATGCGGCCGATCTCGTCGAGCAGGGTCTTTGCCGGAAGGCCTGCCGGCAGGATCGCGCTCGCTCCGATCGCGTTGGCCTGGATCGTCAGGCGCGGAGATTGGTCCCGCAGCAGGCAGAGAAAGGGCATTCCCTTGCGCCGGTGCGCCGCGACCCGATCACGAACGGCCTCGACCGCGACGCGGTTCGACAGATCGACGTCGCTGACGAGCAGTCGCGTCGGCACCGGCCCGCCTTTCGCCGGACGATGCAGGTCGACGACACCGCACGGCCCCCAAAGCGACAGCAATCGCTCGAGCTTCTTGTTCTGCTCCGGACGGTCGGTGATCAGCAGCACGGCAATCGGCATGTCCCCATAACGAAGACACCCTAGCCGCAGGTTCCTTGAGGTCGGGTGAAGCCGATTCGCTCAAATTCGCCGTTTCGGTTCAGAAGCGGCTGAAGTCATGAACTCCGGGCCTGCCGCCGCATCGCGCTCGCCTCGGCATATTGCAGCAATCGGTCGAGATCCTCGCGCGCGATGTCGAAGGATTCGCCCATCTGCGCCAGCGCCTCATCGATATCGGGCGCGCTGAACATCGCCGGGGCCGCCACCTGCGGGGCGACCGTCCCGGCCACCTGCGACCGATGCGGGTAGCTTCGCCGGGTCAGGCCATGGAAGGCGACGCCGAGCGCGACCAGGGACAGTGAACACAGCCCGATCGGCACGAAGGGAAACAACAGGCCCCATTTCATCACGGCGGGACCGCCAAGCACGGCCGTCAGCGCGACCGCCCCGCCCGGCGGGTGCAGAGAGCGCGTCAGCGACATGGTCGCGATGGCCAGCGCCACGGCAAGCGCCGCCGCAATGGTCAGGTCCGGCACGGCCCAGCCGACCGCGAGCCCGACCAGCGCCGAGATCACATTGCCGCCGATCACCGGCCAGGGCTGTGCCAGCGGGCTTGCCGGCACAACGAAGACCAGCACGGCCGACGCGCCGATCGGCGCCACCACCAGCGGCGAGTTGGTCGGGAAGACATATCCAGCGGCCGCCGTGAGCGCGATCGCGGCGAAGACGCCGGCACAGGCGATAGCGCGCTCGGCCAGCGTCGCGCCGGCGAGGATCGGATGGAACAGCTTCACAGCAGATTCTCCGAAGCTCGTCCCGCCAGCCGTCAGCCAAGCAGAACGTGCTCCAAAATCAATCACGATCTGCCTCTATCATGTGCATTACGCACAATTCAACGGCAAAATAGCGTATTCACAACAGACGACGTGAATTACCTAAGTCAATCTCCGCAGCCACCTGCAACACAACAAAAAAGGCGCCCGAAGGCGCCTTTTCAAAGAGAGTTTTTCTCAGTGCGAACTGGGCGGCCCGCCCTGCTCGAACCGGATCTCGGCCGCCATCAGCCCCTTCGGTCCAGGCCCATAGCGCACCAGCACGGTCTGCCCCGGAATCAGCTCGACGATGCCGTAGCGGCGCAGCGTCTCCATATGGACGAAGATGTCGGGCGCGCCCTCGCCGGCCGAGACGAAGCCGAAGCCGCGCAGGCGGTTGAACCACTTCACCACCATGCGCTCCAGCCCGCTCGTCGGCGTCACCGTCGCATTGGTGCGCGGCATCGGCATCTCAGCCGGATGGCGCGCCGCGGAGGTGTCGATCGAGAGCACCCGCGTGGCCTGGCGACCGCGCGCCTTGGCAACCGCCTCGAGCACGATGCGCGCGCCCTCGGCGATGGCATGGAAGCCGTCGCGTTTCAGGGTGGTAACATGGACCAGGACATCGCTGCCGCCATCCTGTGGCACCACGAAGCCGTAGCCTTTGCTCACATCGAACCATTTGACGTGGCCGATGATCTCGACCACCTGCTCGGCGATCGTCTCAGGCCCGTCCAGTCGCACGATCCGGTTGAGCGATTGCAGCGGGCCGACCGGTGGCCTGCCTCCGTCGCCGTATTCGTCGGACATGTTCCGCTCATCTCCGCCGCGAACGTGATTCGTGACGTGACGATAGCACCCCGACGAAGCCGGGAAACAGCCGCTTCCCGCTCATCCACATCATCAGCATGCGCAAAGCGCGTGTAGGGCCGCCGAAAGCTGCGCCTTGTCGCTTCCGCGCATCAGGTCGATGATCGGCCCAAGAGTCGCAGGCGAGAGTCGGAGAACAGCCATGCGCATCGCCCGTATCGAGCCCTTCATCCTCCATATCCCGGTCACTGGCGGCTCGATCGCCGACTCGACCCACCGGATCAGTCATTGGGGCGTGGTCGGCACGAAGGTCGTCAGCGAGGACGGGCTCACCGGCTACGGCTTCACCGGCACCCATGCCGATCTCGCCTCCGACCGGCTGATCACGTCGTGCATCCGCGATTGCTACACGCCGCTGCTCGTCGGCGAGGACGCTTCCGAGCATTCGCGGCTCTGGCTGAAGCTCGCCCGCCACCCGGCGCTGCAATGGGTCGGCCGCGCCGGCATCACCCAGCTGGCGCTGGCCGCCGTCGACATCGCGCTCTGGGATCTCAAGGCGAGAAAGGCGGGCTTGCCGCTCTGGCATCTGCTCGGCGGCGCCAGCAAGACCAAGCTCGAAGCCTATAATACCGATATCGGCTGGCTCTCGATCCCCAAGGACGAGCTGGTCGAGGGCGCACGCATGGCGGTCGAGCGCGACGGCTTCCACCGCATCAAGATCAAGGTCGGCCATGCCGATCCGATGACCGATATCGGCCGGCTCGAAGCGGTCCGCCGCGCGGTCGGCGACCATGTCACCATCGCGGTCGACGGCAACGGCAAATGGGACCTGCCCACCTGCAAGCGCTTCTGCGGCCGCGCCGAGGCGCTCGACCTGTTCTGGTTCGAGGAGCCGCTCTGGTACGACGATATCGGCTCGCATGCCGAGCTCGCCCGCTCGACCTCTATTCCCGTCGCGCTCGGCGAGCAGCTTTATACGGTCGATGCCTTCCGCGCCTTCATCCAGGCCGGCGCGATCCATTATGTCCAGCCCGACGTCACCCGCCTCGGCGGCATCACCGAATACATCCAGGTCGCCGAGCTGGCGCTGGCCCATCGCCTGCCGGTCGCGCCCCATGCCGGCGAGATGAGCCAGGTCCACGTCCATCTCGCCTACTGGCATCAGGCGACGCCGGTGCTCGAATACATCCCCTGGATCAAGGACGCCTTCGCCGAGCCGGCCAATGTCGCCGACGGCTCTTTCCTGCGTCCGCAGCAGCCGGGCGCCGGCACCACGCCGACCAGGGACGCCTTCCAGCGTTTCGCCAAGCCGCTGGCCTGAAGGACCCTGCTATGCTCGACGCCACGACGCTCGTTCTGTTCACCGCCGCCTGCGCCGTGCTGACGGCGACGCCCGGCCCCGACATGCTGCTGATCGCCTCGCGCAGCATGAGCCAGGGCCGTGCCGCCGGCTTCATGACCTATGCCGGCATCGCCACCGGCAGCTATCTCCAGGCACTCGCCGCCGCCTATGGCCTGTCGCAGCTCTTCCTGCTCGTGCCGGCCGCCTATGACGCGCTGCGCTGGGCCGGCGCCGCCTACCTCGCCTGGCTCGCCTGGAAGACCCTGCGCTCGCCCGCAACGCTCTTCGCTCCGACGGCCGACGCTGCACGCTTCCCGCTGCGCCAGATCTTCCTGCAGGGGCTGCTGACCAATCTGCTCAATCCGAAGATGGCGCTGTTCATGCTGGCACTGCTGCCGCAGTTCCTGAAGCCTGAGGCCGGCTCTCTCCTGCTCCAGGTCGTGGTGCTGGCGACGATCCTCAACGTCATGGGATTGATCGCGAACGGGATCGTCATCCTGACGGCGAGCCGGCTCGGCCGCGCCATCGCCAGCCGCCCGCATCTGGCGCTCTGGCCGCAGCGCATCCTCGGCGTCGTCTTCGGCGGGCTGGCGGTGAGGCTCGCCTTCGCCTCGCGCGACTGATCAGTTCGCCAATCGCGCCAGCACCGGGCCGATCTCGCTCCGTACGACGAGATCGGCGATCGGATCGAGGTCGGTCGGCTCGCGATTGAGGATGACGAGCTTGGCACCATTCCGCTTGGCGATGACCGGAAAGGTCGCGGCCGGAAAGACGACAAGCGAGGAGCCGGCGACCAGATAGAGATCGGCGGACATCGTCAGCTCATGCGCCCGCAGCATCGGTTGCTGCGGCATCTGCTGGCCGAAGGAGATCGTCGCCGTCTTCACGATCCCGGCGCACATCACGCAGGCGGCCGGCTCGCCACTCGCTTCGAACTCCGCCCGGATCGCCGCAAGCTCATGCCGCCAGCCGCAGGTCAGGCAGGTCGCATAGGTGCCGTTGCCGTGCAATTCGATCACGCCATCCTCGGCGATGCCCGAGGCCTGGTGCAAACCATCGATGTTCTGCGTGATCACGCCGGGCGAGCGCCCCTCCGCCATCAAAGTCGCCAACGCCCGGTGGCCGCGATTGGGCCTGGCATCGCGATAATGGTCGTCCATCGCGAATTTGCGCCGCCAGGCCTCGATCCGCGCCTCCCGGCTGGCGAGGAACATCTCGAACGGGATCGGCTTGTTCTGCATCCAGGGCGAGCCGGGCGACCGGAAATCCGGCACGCCCGATTCGGTCGAGATCCCCGCCCCGGTGAACGGCACGATCACCCGGGCGCGGTCGAGCATGGCATGCAGTTCCTCGATCGCGTCCTCGGTCGCCTCGTCCATGCCGTCAGCCTCGCCTTGTTCCGGTTCGAATATGGGGCGTACCAGCGCTGCGCTCCAGCCCTGCCAGCGAAGCCGTTGACGCCGAAAGAAACGCGCCGCAAAGCTCAGCCATGTCCGCGTCCTCTCCCGCCCCGCTCAATCCCGACCTCATCGACACCGCGACCCCGCCGATCCCCGAGGCCAAGGCCTGGGCCCGCGGCTATGCCGGCGGCAATGGCCCGCTGATCGACCTGTCGCAGGCCGTGCCGGGCTCGCCACCGCCCACCGCCTTGCTGGAACGCCTCGCCGAGGCAGCTGCCACGCCCGAGAGCACGCGCTATGGGCCGATTATGGGCGACGACGTCCTGCGCGAGGCCTATGCCGCCGAGAGCAGTGCCTTCTATGGCGGGACGATCCGGCCGCAGGAGATCGCAATCACCGCCGGCTGCAATCAGGCCTATGTCACCGTGATGATGGCGCTCGCCCGCGCCGGCGACAATGTGTTGCTGCCGACGCCGTGGTATTTCAACCACGAGATGACGCTGAACATGCTCGGCGTCGAACCGCGCCCGCTGCCTTGCGATCCGCAGCGCGGCTTCGTGCCGGATGCCGAAACCGCTGAGGCGCTGATCGACGAGCGCACCCGCGCCATCGTGCTGGTGACGCCGAACAACCCGACCGGCGCCGTCTATCCGCCTGCGACCATCGCCGCCTTCGCCGCGCTCTGCCGCAAGCGGAAAATCTGGCTGGTGCTCGACGAAACCTATCGCGACTTCCTGCCCGAGGGCGCCGACCGACCGCATGAGCTCTTCGCCGCAAGCGACTGGCAGGATTCGCTGATCGGCCTCTGCAGCTTCTCCAAGGCCTATGCCGTGCCTGGCTGGCGATTGGGTGCGATCACCGCCGGCGAGGCGGCGCTGGCCCAGATCGGCAAGGTACTCGACTGCGTCCAGATCAGCCCGGTGCGCGCCGGCCAGAGCGCCGTCGCCTGGGGCATCGAGGGCATCCGCGCCTGGCGCGAGGCGAACCGCGCCGAGATGAACTCCCGCGCCGCGCTCTTCCGCCAGGCGATCGCGCCGCTGAACGGCTGGAACGTGCTCGCCGCCGGAGCTTACTTCGCTTACGTCGCCCACCCCTTCGAAGGCGTGCCAGCGGCCGAGGTCGTCCGCCAGCTGGTGCAGGAGCGCGGCGTGCTCGCTCTGCCCGGTCCCTATTTCGGCCCCGGCCAGGAGCAGCACTTACGCATCGCCATCGCCAATGTCGCGGCCGAGCGCATCGCTGAGCTGGGCGAGCGGCTGAAGGGTTTTTCGCTCTAGCTTTTCAGTTCCTTCGTCCCTTGAGACCTCATCCTGAGGAGCCATTCCGTCAGGAATGGCGTCTCGAAGGATGCTCAAGGAGGCTCCGGAGACAGCTGGAACATCCTTCGAGACGCGGGCTTCGCCCGCTCCTCAGGATGAGGGCTATTAGATGTGCGAGCAGCCCCTTCACCCCTTCGCCGCCGGGCACTTGCTCTCCGATAGCGGCCAGACCGTTTCCTCGGGCGCGATCTTGCGCACGATCTCGAAATAGTCCCACGGCCCCTTCGAATCCGCCGGCTTCTTGACCCGGGCGAGATACATCTCGCGCAGCACCCGGCCGTCGGCGCGGATTTTCGCATCTTTGGTGAAGGCGTCGTTGATCGGTATGGCGCGCATCGCGGCGGCGACCTTGTCGGGATCGTCGGTGCCGGCCTGCTTGATCGCCTTGAGATAGTGCACCACCGAGCCGTAGACGCCGGCATGCAGCATGGAGGGCATCATCCCGGCCTTCTCCAGGAACTGCTTCGACCAGGCCCGCGAGGGCTCGTCGAGATCCCAGTAGGAGGCGGTGGTCAGATAAGTGCCCTGCGTCGCCTTGAGGCCGAGGCTGTGCACGTCCTGCAGGAAGAAGATCAGTGCCGCGAGGTTCTGGCCCTGCTCCGCCAGTCCGAATTCGCCAGCCTGCTTGATCGCGTTGACCGTGTCGTTGCCGGCATTGGCGATACCGATCACCTTGGCGCCAGACGATTGCGCCCGCAGCAGGAAGGAGGAGAAGTCGGCATTGTTCAGGGGATGGCGCACCGCGCCGACGACCTTGCCGCCATTGGCCTCGACCACATCGGTCGCGTCTTTCTGGAGCTGGTGGCCGAAGGCATAATCTGAGGCCAGCATGAACCAGGAGGTGCCGCCCGCCTTGACCACCGCCGAGGCGGTGCCGCGGGCGACGCCATAGGTGTCGTAGGTCCAGTGGAAGCCATAGGGCGAGCACTGCTCATTGGTCAGCGCCGTCGTGCCGGCGCCGGAATACATCACGATCCGCTTCTTCTCGCGGGCGAGCGACTGCAGCGCCAGCGCCACCGCGGAATTGGGCACATCGACGACGGCATCGACCTTGTCGATGTCGAACCATTGCCGGGCGATCGAGGTGCCGAGATCAGCCTTGTGCTGATGGTCGGCGGCGACAATCTGGATCGGCTTGCCGAGCACGGTCGCGCCGAACTCCTTGACCGCGAGCTCGGCCGCAATCACCGAGCCCTTGCCGCCGATATCGGCGGTGACGCCAGCCATATCGGTGAGCACGCCGATCTTGACGACATCGTCGCTGACCTGCGCCAGCGCCGGCATGGAGACGAGCGCCATCAGGGCGCCGCCTGCAAGAAGCGACCGCATCACAATCCTCCCGAGCTATCGTCCGGCAGTGCCGCCGGTTCGAGCTTCAAAGACCCCTAGTCTCCAGCCAGGCGACGATCAGGGCCGCGATCTCGTCGCTGTTGTCCTCGCACATCGGCATATGGCCGTTGCCGGCGATGCCGCGCTCCGGCAGGAAGACGAACTGCGCGCCGAGATAGCGCGCCGTCGCCTCGTCGACCGCGCGCGGATGGCGCGGATCGCTGTCGCCGGTGACGATCAGGATCGGCAGAGCGGCAAGGTTCGCCGGATCGGCGATGCACAGGCCCTTGCCGCCGATATTGAAGCGCTCGTTCATCAGACGCGCGCTCTCGGGCACGATCGAGCGGCGATAGGCCTCGAAGGCCTGCTGCGGAAAGCGCTCGGAATTGGCCCAATAGGCGCGCATGAACTCCGGCGGGATGAAGAGCGGCTTGTCTTCCTCGACCCGGACGGGGCAGCCCAGGCTCTCATCGTCCTTGAGTTTGGCCACCGCCTCAGCATCATCGGGCAAGACCGGTAGAAGATTGGCCGGACCGCCCGGCGCGACGCCGACGATCGCCGCGATCGCCTTTGGAATCCGCTCGGCGATCCACCAGGCCATCGGCCCACTCGCCGAATGCACCAGCAGCACCGCCGGCCCGATCTCCTCCAGCAGATGCTGCAGGCTGGTCGCGATCTCGACGCTCGACAGCGTGGCGAAATCCGGCCGCATCGGCGAGCGGCCATGGCCCGGCCAGTCCGGCACGAAGACCTCGCGGCCGCAGGTGAAAAACGGTGCCCAGCCCGGCCGCCCGTCCGGCGTCGTCAGATAGCAGGCGCCGGTATGCCCGCCGCCATGGACGAGGACGATCGGCAAGCGTCCCGCTTGGGCCACCCCGAGCCGGTCGACATAGATCGGATGAGCGTCCGTGCCCGAATAGAAGCTCTTCGGCGCGCGCAAAAGCGCCTGCCGCCTTGTGGCACCAGCCTGGTCCATCGCCTCCTCCCGGCACGGCAAAACCGTGCCATTCCTTAGCGAGGATGCTAGGACCGGCTCATGGCGCGCGCAACAAAAAAGTCCAATATGAGACTAATTCCGCAGGACGAGGCCGGCGAGCTCGACGCCGGGCAGCGGCGCGCGATCCTCGACGGCACCGCGATCCCGACCGCCTACAAGATCGGCTACATCCTGAACTTCTATCGCGAGCCGTCCTTCCGAGCGATCGAGATGGAGTTCGGGCTGACCCGGCCGGAGATCGTCATCCTGATCTTCCTGACCGTGCGCGACGGCGCCACCGCCAGCGAGTTCTGCGAGTTCTCCGGGCATCTCAAGGCGAGCGTCAGCCGCGCCGTGATCCTGCTCGAGAAGAAGAAGCTGATCCGCCGCGAGCCTGACATGGCCGACAGCCGCCGCCAGCTCCTCTTTCTGACGGCGGAAGGCCGCGCCCTCTACGAGCGCTACATCCCGGCCCTCAAGGCCAGGGAGGCGGCGATGCTCGATTGCCTGGCCGGCGAGGAGCGGGCCCAGCTCGGGCGGCTGCTCGATAAGCTCGCCGCCCATGTCCCGCAATGGGGCTTCGCCTCCGAGCTGTGAGGCTCGGAAGCGTCAGCGCAGCAGCGCCGCATAGCGCTCGCGATAGGCATAGACCAAGAGGCCGCCCGTCACGATCAGGATGATCGCGACCGGGATGCCGGCCGGGTTGATGGCGAAGTGGAACAGCACGATCACCGCCATCACCGGCGCGATCAGCGCGAGCCCGAAAGCCGGCACGACGTTGAACAGCAGGCTCAGGCCGCCGGCGAGGTTCACCGCCTTGAGGAAGGGCCAGAAGAACCCGGAGTTCTGCAGTGCGGCTTCGAAGACGAGTCCGCGTTCGGAAGTCGGCGGATGGATCAGGTGAGTGCCGGTGGCGAGCCACCAGAAACCGTCGACCGCGCTGACGATGAAGAGCAGGCCGAGGGCGATACGGGGCAAGGTGACCATCAGAAAGTTGCGCATAGTCCGTTTTCTTATCGGTTGAAGCACCGGACGAAAGCCGGCGCGCCTGCATTGCGACCGCCTGAGCGGGTTTTGCCCCTCGCGCCCTTGTGACATGCATGCCGCCGCGAAGAATGCTCTGCACGGCCGCAGCGGCAATGCGCCGCGACCGGAACTGGTGACGATGACGATCGCATTGACGAGGCGGACCCTGCTGCAGCTCGCCGGCACCACCTCGCTCGCCATGGCAGCCGCTGCGGCTGCGCAGGCGGAGGGACCAGCGCCCGCCGGGGCAGACTCGGGATCGGGCTTTGCCGGCAGCGCGCCGATCCGCTGCGGCGCGATCGGCCTGCGCGTGCGCGACCTCGACAGAATGAGCCGCTACTACCAGTCCGTGCTCGGCCTCGGCGTCATCTCGGCCAGCGCCGATGGTGTCATCCTCGGCGCCGGCAATGTGCCGCTGGTCTGGCTGGAGTCGCGACCGCAGGCTGCATTCGAGCCGCGCAGCGCCGCCGGCCTGTTCCACACCGCTTTCCTGATGCCGTCGCGGCACGATCTTGCCCGCTGGCTCGTCCATGTCGCGCGCAACCAGACGCCACTCACCGGCTTCGCCGACCACAGCGTCAGCGAAGCCGTCTATCTCGACGATCCCGAGGGCAACGGCATCGAGGTCTATGCCGATCGCGATCCACGACTCTGGCGCTGGGAAGGCGAGCGCGTCGTCATGGGCACGCACCGGCTCGACGTCGACGGCATCCTCGCTTTGACCGATGTGAACCGCAGCGACTATCGCGAGGCCCCTGCCGGGCTGCGCATCGGCCACATGCATCTGCGCGTCGGCGACATCGCCCAGTCCGAGACCTTCTACCGCGACGCGATCGGCCTCGATTCGACCTCGCGCCGCGACACGGCGAGCTTCCTCTCATCCGGCCGCTATCATCACCACGTCGCGCTCAACACCTGGAACAGCGCCGGCGCCGGGTCGCGCGACCGGGCCCAGACCGGCCTAGACTGGTTCTCGCTCGAGGTCGCCGATCCCGCTCTGCTGGCGACGCAGCGCCAGCGCATGGCAAGCGCCGGCTATGCACCGACAGCCGTGGCTCGCGGCTTCGAGAGCACCGACCCGTGGGGAACCCGGCTCAGGCTGGTGAGTACCTGATCGAAAAGCCTACCTGGCGCGTATCATGCCGGCCGAAGCGAAGCGGAGAGCCGGGATCCATTCCTGAACCGTTCAGGCATGAATCCCGGATCGGCGCCGCTTCGCGGCTTGTCCGGGATGACCGCCTAAAAAAGTGCGCAGTTGCGCGCTCTCACATCGTCGCGCCGATCTGCCAGGGCACGAACTCGGCGTCGCCATAGCCCATTTCCTCGGACTTCGACTTCTCACCCGAGGCGATCTTCAGCAGGTAGTCGAAAATCTCCTTGCCCTTCTCCTCCAGCGTCACGCCGTCGAGGACATCGCCGCAATTGAGGTCCATGTCGTCGGTCTGCTTCAGATACATCGGCGTGTTGGTCGCGAGCTTGACCGAGGGCGTCGGCTTGCAGCCATAGGCCGAGCCGCGGCCGGTGGTGAAGGCGAGGATGTTGGCGCCGCCGGCGACCTGCCCCGTCGCGGAGACCGGATCATAGCCGGGCGTGTCCATGTAGACGAAGCCCTTGCTTCGGACCGGCTCGGCATAGTGGTAGACGGCGGCCAGCGTCTTGGTGCCGCCCTTGGCGGCAGCGCCGAGCGACTTCTCCAGGATGGTGGTCAGGCCGCCCGCCTTGTTGCCGGGCGACGGGTTGTTGTTCATGTCCATCCGGGCGCGGGCCGTATAGTCCTCCCACCATTTGATGATGCCGACGAGCTTCTCGCCGACCTCGCGCGTCGCAGCGCGGCGGGTGAGCAGGTGTTCGGCGCCGTAGATCTCCGGCGTCTCGGAGAGGATCGCGGTGCCGCCATGCTCGACCAGGAGGTCGACGGCCTTGCCGAGCGCCGGGTTTGCGGTAATGCCGGAATAGCCGTCCGAGCCGCCGCACTGCAGAGCGAGCATCAGCTCGGAGGCCGGCACGGTTTCGCGCTTGGCCTGGTTGGCGATCGGCAGCATCACCTTCAGCGCCTCGATCCCGGCCGCGACGGCCTTCCTGGTGCCGCCGGTTTCCTGGATGGTCAGCGTGCGGAAGACATCGCTCTCCTCGACGCCATAGGCTTCCTTCATCCGCTTGATCTGGAAGCCCTCGCAACCGAGGCCAACGACGAGTACCGCCGCCATGTTCGGATTGCAGGCATAGCCCCAGGTCGTGCGCTTCAGGACTTCGAAGCTCTCGCCGTTGTAGTCGATGCCGCAGCCGGTGCCGTGGGTCAGGGCGATGACACCGTCGACATTGGGATAGTCGGCAAGCAGGCCCGAGCGCTTGACCTCCTCGGCCATGAAGCGCGCGGCCGAGGCCGAGCAGTTCACCGAAGTGAGGATGCCGACATAGTTGCGCGTGCCGGCATTGCCGGCCTTGCGGCGAAAGCCCTCGAAGGTCGCCTGCTGCTCGACCGGCAGCACGAACTCCGTCTTCGCCTCGGCGGCATAGGCATAGTCGCGCTCGAAGGCGTGGAAGCCGGTATTGTGCTCGTGCACCCATTCGCCAGGCGGGATGTCGAGCGTGGCGAAGCCGATGATCTGGCCGAACTTGCGGATCGGCTCGTCCTTGGCGATCCGGGTCAGCGCGATCTTGTGGCCGCGCGGGATGCGCTTCAGCGCGGTGACCCCGGCAGCACTGACACCGACATCGATCGGATCGACGGCGACCGCGACATTGTCGGCGGCATTGAGCTTCAGCGTGCGCGGCGGAACGGCTTTGTCGAGCATGATGATACCTTGGGACCGGCGGCTCCCCCGCCTCCCCTAAGCAATGCTCTGATTGCGGCCTTTTTTCAATCGGTTGAAACTGGGAGCTGAGTTGCGCCAGTCGCGGGCAACAGCCAGCGATGCAGGCTCGATGCGGAACCACGCCGTCTTTCCGGGACTTCGCGCAGCGAAGGGCCCGGAATCCAGAACCGATACCGGTCGGGATTATGGCGTGGCGACCGACGAGCTATCCGATCTCCGTCTCGGTTCTGGATTCCGGGCTCAGCCCTACGGGCTGCCCCGGAAAGACGGCGCGGCTTCATCGGAAATCTACCGCTCGACCGAAACGTCGAGCCGCATCGCCGGGTGGATGCCGCAATAGAGCTCGTAGCGTCCCGGCCGCGCGAAGGGCAGCGTCACCGACTGGCCGGGCTCCTGCGCGCCGGAATTGAACGGCCGCAGCCCGGTATCGAGACGGACATTATGGGTGCGGACATCGTCGTTGACGATCGTCAGGCTCTGCCCGGCCCGCACGCGCACCGCCGGGGGCTGGAACAGCTTGTCCTTCTGCGAGATCACCGTGCCTTCGCGCGCGGCCGGCGGAACGGCAGGGCTCGCCGCGACCAAGGGCGCCGGCACCGGCGGGTTCTCGCTCGACAAGGTCGCGAGAAAGGCGAGCAGCGCCGCCCGCTCCGGCTCGGTCAGTGTCACCAGCTTAAGGTCGGGCGACAGGCTCGGGCGCTGGACGACGCCATGGTCGTAATGGTCGAGCACCGCATCGAGAGTCGCCAGCGAACCGTCATGCATATAGGGCGCCGTCCAGGCGAGCTCGCGCAGCGACGGGGTCTGGAAGGCATGGTCGGCAGCCGGCAGGCCGATGACCTTGCCGCGTCCGAGATCGCTGCCGGGCAGGCCGATGTCGTGGAAGGCCCTATCGGTGAAGGCCCAGCCGGAATGGCAGTTGCTGCAGCCGGCCCTGCCGTTGAAGAGCGCGAAGCCCGCCTTCTCTTCGGCATTCAGCGCCGCCTCATTGCCCTCCGCCCAGGCGTCGAAGCGCGTTTTCGGCGAAACCAGGCTGCGGACATGGGTCGCGAGCGCGGCGGCGATCTGATCGGGGCCGATCTGCGGATGCTGGGGAAACGCCTCGGCGAAGGCCTTGCGATAGGAGCGGTCGTGCCCGAGCTTGCCGGCGAGACGGGGCAGGCTCTCGCCCATTTCGAGCGGGTTCTCGATCGGCCCGCGCACCTGCTCCTCGAGCGTCCGCGCCCGCCCATCCCAGAAATAGGCGGCGCCCCAGGCGAGGTTCCACAGATGCGGCGTATGCCGGACGAGCGGCTTCTTGGCGACGCCGCGGCCGATCGGCACGCCGTCACTGAGGCCGAGCGCCGGATCATGGCAGCTCGTGCAGGAGACCGCTCCGTTCACTGACAAAGCTGGATCGGAAAACAGCCGGCGACCGAGCGCGTGTCTGGCCGGCGTCGGCGGATTGGCCTCGGGAAACGGCACGCCGTCCGGGCGGCGATAGAGTGGACGCAAGGCCACCAAGGCAGCCTCGCCGGCCCCCGGCGCCTGCTCCTGTGCCTGCGAGCCTCCGGTCAGCGCGAGCGCGGCCGCCAGCATGCCAGCGAGGAATGCCCTGGGCAGCGATGGCGCCGGCTTCATCTCGTTCGGGGTGACGACAGCCAAGGCCCGTCGCCTCAGCGCAGGAAGTTCCCGGCCTGCAGCTCGACGCGGGCAATGTCGGAAAGGACGTCGCTGGCATCCTTGACCGGCTTCTTCGGCGCGACGGCAGCCGGCCAGGCTTTCTTGAGATTCGCGAGCGCGCCACGCAACTCCTTGAGCGCCTCGGCATCCTTGGTCTGCAGGTCGGCGGCGACGGCCTCGACCATTGCCTCGGCATGCCAGACGAACCCACGCGAATCCTGGTACTCCACCGCCTTGGCGATGCGGCCCTTCTCGATCGCATTGCCATATTCGTCGGCCGCGACCTTCAGCGTCTCCAGCGCGGTCTCGACCGAGAAGCGCGGCCAGTTCTGCTCCGCTGCCCGCAGGCCGACATCGGCCTCGGCGAGCCGCTCCTGCACCTGCTTGAGCGCGCCGTCATAGGCCTCCTTCTTCTTGGCCTTGACCGTCTGCACCAGCGCCTTCAGCGCCGCCTCGAAGGGGCGGACCTTGTAGGTGGCAAGATCGCCCTTGATGCCGCCATAGATCTCCTCGGCCGGATGCAGGAAATGCGGCAGCGCCTCGCCGAAACGGCCCGCGCGCACCAGTTCGTCACCGACCAGCAGATGGCCGCGGATCAGGGCGACCGAGCGTGCAAATTTCAGGTTCGGAGCAAGCCCACCGGCCTTGCCGCCTTCACCACCCTCTCCGCCTTCGCCGCCCTGCCCCTTGGCAGGCGTCGCCGGCGCGCCATGGCTGCCGGCCGCATGCTGCGCCAGCTGGATACCGTCGCCCTGGCGCAAGCCGGGCGCCGCCGCGACCTGACCGAGATCGGCGCCCGCCAGGCCTGTGCCAGCGGCGATCACGGTTCCGAGGCCGAGCCAGAGTTTGCTGGTGGTCTTCATCGCGGCCTCCTGTCATCGGGCCGGCACAACTTGGCCCGCAAAGTCGTCGCAGCGGCATGAGCCCGAATTCTCGGGCAGTCAAGGAAAGAGGCTAGGCTGAAAGCTTGATTATAGTTGTTCTAAAGAGACTTAAACCGAACTCTGAAGGTGTTCGCGGTGGACAGCGCCCACCGCGCCACCGATGATGACCGCACTCGCCGTGAAGGTCCCGCCATGATCCTGCCGATCGGCAATGTCCTCAGCCCCGCCGAAGTCGACGAGGCCCGCGCCGAGCTCGCCGCGATCCGCTTCGAGGATGGAAGTGGCACCGCTGGCTGGAACGCCAAGCTGGTCAAGAACAATCGGCAGGCCGCCCCGGGCGCAGGCAGCGAGGCGCTCAGGCAGAAGCTCGCCGAGCGCATCCTCGCCAACGAGGTCTTCGCCGCCGCCGTGCGGCCGAAGGCGCTGACGCCGCTGTTGTTCAGCCGCTACGAGCCCGGCCACGCCTATGGCAGCCATGTCGACGATGCGCTGATGGGCGGGCTGCGCACCGATATCTCCTTCACCCTCTTCCTCGCCGCGCCCGAGAGCTACGAGGGCGGCGAATTGGTGATCGAAGGCACCTCCGGCGACGAGTGGATCAAGCTGCCGGCCGGCTCGCTGATCGCCTACCCCTCGACGACGCTCCACCATGTCGCGCCGGTGACGACAGGCGAGCGCCTCGCGGCGGTCGGCTGGGCGCGCAGCTTCATCCGCGATGGCGGCCAGCGCGAGATCCTGTTCGATCTCGACCGCGCCCGGCGGGCCCTGTTCAGCCGCGACGGCAAGACCGCCGAGTTCGACCTCTTGTCGAAATCGCTCGCCAACCTGATCCGGATGTGGGCGGAAGACTGAGGCATCAGCGCACAAGTCACCTCCCCGCGTTCGTTCAAGTGCCATAGAACGAACTGCACGCAATGCGCGCTTGCAGCGAGTGCTCGACGGGCGCAGGCTGCCGATCGGACGGGATATGCCCGTCTCATGTGAGCGGAGAGACATCCGTGCACACCGCCGATCGCTCGCAAGCGCCGCTGCTGCCGCTGGTCCTGGCATATCTCCGGCACAGGATGGGGCTGCTCATGGCCTCGCTCAGGCCCCGCCATCGCGCCCAGGATATCGCGGCGCTGACATCGCGGGATAGCGCGCCGCCGGGCGGCTAGCCCAGCCGCAGCTCCCGCACCACCTGCTCGACGATCGCCTCCCTGCTCGCCTCGACCTGGACGACGAGCGGCTTCTCGTCGGCGCCCGGTTCCTCCAGAGTCGCGAACTGGCTGTCGAGCAGGGCCGGCGGCATGAAATGGTGCTGGCGGGCGGCCATGCGCTGGCCGATCAATTCGCGCGAGCCCCTGAGGTAGACCAGCGCCACGTCCGGCCGATTTCCCACGATCACGTCGCGATACGCCTTCTTCAGCGCCGAGCAGGTGACGATGCCGTTACCGCCGGTCGTCCGCAATTCATCGATCCAGGCCGCGATCGCCACGAGCCATGGCTTGCGGTCCTCGTCGGTCAGCGGAATGCTGGCCGACATCTTCGCGACATTCTCCGGCGGATGGAACGAGTCGGCATCGCGGAACGGCCAACTCAGCTTTTCGGCGAGCCGCTCGCCGAGCGAGGTCTTGCCCGAGCTCGCCACACCCATCACGACGATCACCGCCGGTTTCCCGGCGCCATTGGCAAAGGTCATGCTCGCTCAGCCCTGCTTCTTCGGCTCGACATGGCCGCCGAAGCCGGCGCGCATGGCAGAGAGGATTTTTTCGGCGAAGGTATGGTCCTTGCGCGAGCGGAAGCGGGTGTAGAGCGAGGAGGTCAGCACCTCGGCCGGCGTCGCGGTCTCGATCGCCGCCTGCACCGTCCAGCGCCCCTCGCCCGAATCCGAGACATGGCCGGAATAGGCGCCGAGCTCCTCGTCGGCCGCAAGCGCCTCTGCGGTCAGGTCGAGCAGCCAGGAGGTCACAACCGAGCCGCGCCGCCAGACCTCGGCGATCTCGGCGACGTCGAAGTCGAAGCCGTATTCCTCCGGCAGGCCGTCCTTGGCCGAGGCGTTGCGCAGGAGGTCGAAGCCTTCGGCGAAGGCCTGCATCATCCCGTACTCGATGCCGTTATGGATCATCTTGACGAAATGGCCGGCGCCGGCCGGGCCGCAATGCAGATAGCCCTGCTCGGCCGTCGGATTGCGTCCTTCGCGATGCTTGGTCGGCTCGATCTCGCCCTTGCCCGGCGCCAGCGCCTTAAAGATCGGCTCCAGCCGGTCGAAGGTCGCCTTGTCGCCGCCGACCATCAGGCAATAGCCGCGATCGAGCCCGTGCACGCCGCCGGAGGTACCGATGTCGAGATAGTGCAGGCCCTTGGCCTCGAGCTCGCGCCCGCGCCGGACATCGTCCTTCCAGAAAGCGTTGCCGCCATCGATCAGCGTATCGCCGGGGCTCATCATCGCCGCGAGATCGGCGAGCGTCTTCTCGGTGATCTCGCCGGCCGGCAGCATGATCCAGATCGCGCGCGGCGCCTCAAGCTTCGCCACCATCTCCTTGAGATCGCCGACATTGATGGCACCGTCCTTCGCCAGCGCCTCGCCCGGCTTCGGGTCGCGGTCATAGACCACGCAATTGTGCCCGGCGCGGTGCAGCCGCCGGACGATATTGGCTCCCATGCGGCCGAGGCCGACCACTCCAAGCTGCATAGCGAACGCTCCTGCTGCCGGCAGAGAGCCGGCTTTGGCGATGCTAAATGCCCCGGCGAAGAGCAGCCGGCAAGCGTTGGCCGGCCGGCACGCTAGCTGCATCATGTTGTCCGGGCGCTCTGGCGGCCGAGCCAAAGCTTGCCTAAACCGCCTGGGCGCCTTCTGTTTCGAAGGCACGGATATCCACAGCGAAGGCAGGCAAAGGGAGCGTTATGGCGGCTGAAGGCTTCTCTCAGGATCTGGTTCAAGCCGTCGGGCTTCTGGGAGCGGGCGTCATCGCTGTGCCGATCTTCCGCAAGCTCAAGCTCGGCTCGGTGCTCGGTTATTTCGCCGGCGGCCTTATCATCGGGCCCTCAGGCATCGGCCTGTTCTCCAATCCTGAAAGCGTGCTCCACGTCGCCGAATTCGGCGTCGTCATGTTCCTGTTCATCATCGGGCTGGAGATGCAGCCCTCGCGGCTCTGGAACCTGCGCGGCGAGATCTTCGGCCTCGGCGTCGCCCAGGTCGGGCTCTGCGGCGCGCTGCTGACCGGGGTCGGCATTCTTGCTGGCCTCCCTCCCGCCGCCGCCTTCATCGCGGGCATGGGCTTCGTGCTGTCCTCCACCGCGGTCGTGATGCAGATGCTGAACGAACGCGGCGAAGCCTCAACGCCGCAGGGCCAGCAGGCGGTCTCGATCCTCCTGCTCGAAGACCTCGCCATCGTGCCGCTGCTCGCCGTGGTCGCCGTACTGGCACCGGCGAAAGCAGCCGAGAGCAGCGGGATCATGCCGCTCTTGATCGGCGCCGGCTCGCTGATCGGCCTCGTCGTCGCCGGCAAATGGCTGCTCAACCCGATGTTCCGGCTGCTCGCCAATGCCCAGGCTCGCGAGGTCATGACAGGCGCGGCCCTGCTCGTCGTGCTCGGCTCGGCGCTGGCGATGCAGCTCGGCGGCCTCTCGATGGCGATGGGCGCTTTCTTGGCTGGCGTGCTGCTGTCCGAGTCGACCTTCCGCCATCAGCTCGAGGCCGATATCGAGCCGTTCCGTGGCCTGCTGCTCGGCATGTTCTTCCTGGCGGTCGGCATGTCGCTCGATCTCAAGCTGATCGGCCAGGAATGGCGGGCGGTCGCCCTCGGCGTCGCCGCCTTCATGCTGGTCAAGGCGGCCGGCATCTTCATCGTCGCCAAGCTGTTTCGCACCCGCACGCGCAACGCGATCACCCGCGTCGCGCTGTTTTCGCAGGGCGGCGAGTTCGCCTTCGTTCTCTACAGTGCCGCCGCCGCGGCGGGCATTTTCGACGCGCGTATCAACGCCATCGCCAGCGCCATCGTGATCCTGTCGATGGCGATAACGCCGCTGGTCGTGCTCGCCATCGACCGCTTCATGCCGGCCGAACAGGAATCGCTGGACGGCGTCGTACATGCCGAGGGGCTCAAGGGACGCATCCTCGTCGTCGGCTTCGGACGCTTCGGCCAGGTCGCGAGCCAGGCCCTGCTCGCCCGCGGCTGCAGCATCTCGCTGATCGAGACCGATGTGGAGATGATCCAGGCCGCCGCGACCTTCGGCTTCAAGGTCTATTACGGCGACGGCACGCGCGCCGACATCCTGCACGCCTCGGGCGCCCATCAGGCCGAGGCGATCCTGGTCTGCGTCGAGAAGCGCGAGACGGCCAACACGATCGTGCGGGTGGCGCAGGCCGAGTTCCCGCATGCCAAGCTGTTCGTGCGCGCCTTCGACCGCGGCCATTCGATGGACCTGATCCGCGCCGGCGTCGACTACCAGATCCGCGAGACCTTCGAATCCGCCATGGTCTTCGGCGGCGAGGTCCTGCGCGCGCTGGGCGTGCCGGAGGAGGAAGCTGCCGAGATCGTCGAGGATGTCCGCCGCCGCGACGCCGAGCGCCTCGATCTGCAGGTCGCTAGCGACATCCATGCCGGCCATGACCTGATCCACGGCAACCAGCCGACCCCCGCCCCGCTCACCAAACCGAAGGCGCAGGGCACGGTCGTTGGCGACCTGCCGGACGGGGCCGGCGCCAGGCCGTAACGGCCGGCGCCGGACCTCTATCAGGGGAACATCAGCGGCAGCGGCTCGGCCTGCCAGACGGCTTCGAGCGTAAGCAGCCTGAGGGCGGTAGCGCCGAGTCCGTCGCCGATCGCCTCGACGACGAAGCTCTCTGCCTCGGCCTGCCTCGGGAAGGCAACCGCCAGCATCACGCCATCGCCCAGCTCCCGATCACGGGCGACGAAGTTCAGCTTCGCCCGCCCGTGGAGGCCGAGCCGGCCGATGCGCGCGAGCAAGGCTTCGCGCAGATCCTCGCGACCCGCCGCGATCTCACAAAGGACGAGCGCTTCCATGGCGCTCAACCATTGCGGAAAGTGTAGCTGTAGCCATTGATCGCCGGCACGCCGCCGAGATGGGCGTAGAGCACCTTCGAGCCGGCCGGGAAGAAGCCCTTCTTCACCAGGTCGATCATGCCCTGCATCGATTTCCCCTCATAGACGGGGTCGGTCATCATGCCTTCGAGCCGGGCCGACAGGCGGATCGCCTCGATCGTCTCCTGTGAGGGCACGCCATAGACCGGATAGGCGTAGTCCTCGTTGAGGACGATATCGTCGGCTGTGATCTGCTTGCCGCCGACGAGCTCGGAGGTCTTCTGCGCGATGTCCAGCACCTGCGCTTTGGTCTGCGCCGGCGTGAACGAGGCATCGATGCCGATGACGTTGCGCTGGCGTCCATCCCTCGCGAAGCCGACAACCATGCCGGCATGGGTCGAGCCGGTGACGGTGCAGACGACGATGTAGTCGAACTTGAAGCCGAGCTCTTCCTCCTGCGCCCTCACCTCCTCGGCAAAACCGACATAGCCGAGCCCGCCGAACTTGTGCACGGAGGCGCCGGCCGGGATCGCATAGGGCTTGCCGCCCTTGGCCTTCACATCCTCAAGCGCGTTTTCCCAGCTCGCGCGGATGCCGATGTCGAAGCCCTCGTCGACCAACTCGACATGGGCGCCCATCACCCGCGACAGCAGGATGTTGCCGACCCGGTCATAGACCGCGTCCTCATGCGGCACCCAGCTCTCCTGCACGAGCCGGCACTTCATGCCGATCTTGGCGGCGGTCGCCGCGACCATGCGGGTATGGTTCGACTGGACGCCGCCGATCGAGACCAGCGTATCGGCGCCGGACGCGATCGCGTCGGGGACGATGTATTCGAGCTTGCGCAGCTTGTTGCCGCCGAAGGCGAGGCCGGAATTGCAGTCCTCGCGCTTGGCAAAGAGCTCGACGGCGCCGCCGAGATGGGCGGAGAGGCGCGGCAGCTTCTCGATCGGCGACGGCCCGAAGGTCAGCGGGTAGCGTTCGAACTTGGCGAGCATGGCGGGTTTCCCTTCCGAAATGACCCGCAAAAGCTAGCAAAACGCTCCTGAAAGGTGCTCCCGAACTTCGCTTCCGATTTTTCTTCTACTTTCACACAATCTGCAATCTGCTAGCTTTGAGCGACATTAGCTGCGCCAAAAACGGAAGAATCATTCATGGAGGCAGAACTCGACCGGACCGACCTCAAAATCCTGCGTTTGCTGCAGGCGGACGGGCGCATGGGCAATGCCGAGATCGCCAAACGCGTGAACACCAGCGCCGCCACCTGCCATCGCCGCATCCAGCGCCTGTTCGCCGAAGGCTATGTCACCGGCGTGCGCGCGCAGGTCGATCCGCACAAGGTCGAGAAGGGCACGCTCGCCATTGTCGGTGTGGTGCTCGACCGCTCGACGCCGGAGAGCTTTGGCCTGTTCGAGGAGGCGGTGAAGCAGCTCCCCGTCGTGCTCGACTGCCATATCGTCGCCGGCGACTTCGACTATTTCCTCAAGATCCGCGTGCGCGACCTCGCCGACTTCAACAAGCTGCACGCAAAGACGCTGCTGGCGCTGCCCGGCGTGCGCCAGACCCGCACCTTCTTCGTGATGAAGGAGGTCATCGACAACGCGCCGCTGGAGTTTTGAGGCGGCGCACGGCCCTCGAAAAAAGTTTCGCCGACCGCATTGACTTAGAGTGCGCTCGAACTCGTAGCTTCCCCGGCGTCGTGATGAGAAGGCGGCCATGAAGATCGGTGAACTTGCCAGGCGATCGGGACTATCGGCCCATACGATCCGCTATTACGAGCGGATCGGGCTGCTGCCCTATGCCGACAGGGACCGGTCACGCCAGCGCGACTACGACGCCTCGATCCTGACCTGGATCGATTTCCTCGGCCGGCTCAAGACCACCGGCATGCCGATCCGCGAGATGCTGCACTATGCGGCACTGCGCGAAGAGGGAGCCGGCACGGAAGCCGATCGTCGTAGTTTGCTGGAACGGCACCGCGAGCAGGTTCGCGCTCGCGTCGCCGAACTCGAAGCCTGCCTTCTCGTCCTCGACACCAAGATCGCCGGCTATGCCGACATCGAGAAGAGGATCGAAGACCATGACGCACACCAACGCACACGCCGAAACCAGCAGGCTGGAGCGCGGCAGGCGGGCTCTCGCTGAGATCGACGGCGAGGCCGGTCACAAGGTGATCGCGGCGCTCGCCGACATCGCGCCCGATTTCGCCAACTACGTGTTCGAGTTCTCGTTCGGAGACATCTATTCGCGTCCGGGGCTCGACCTGCGTTCCCGCGAGATCGCGACGATCGCAGCGCTGGCCGCGATGGGCATCGCCCAGCCGCAGCTCAAGGTCCACATCGAGGCGGGGCTGAATGTCGGCCTGTCGCGCCAGGAGATCACCGAGATCCTCATCCAGATGGCGGTCTATGCCGGCTTCCCGGCAGCGCTCAACGGGCTGTTCGCGGCGAAGGAGGTCTTCGCCGCGCGCGACCCCGCTGCTTGAACCGAGGTTGCATCGGACCCGCTGACTGCTGATCAGCGGGTCTCACCTTTACACCTGGATCAACCGCTGCACCTGGTTGCCGTCGAGCTCCGCCATCGGCCCCGCGAGCACCACCTCGCCGCGGTCCATTACGAACATCGTGTCGGCGAGGTCGCGGGCGAAGTCGAAATACTGCTCGACCAGCACGATCGCCATGTCGCCGCGCTGGCGCAGATAGTCGATGGCGCGGCCGATATCCTTGATGATCGAGGGCTGGATGCCCTCGGTCGGCTCGTCGAGAACCAGCAATTTGGGTCGGGTGACCAGCGCTCGCGCGATGGCGAGTTGCTGTTGCTGACCGCCCGAGAGGTCTCCACCGCGCCGGCCCAGCATGGACTTCAGCACGGGGAATAGGTTGAAGAGCTCGTCCTGGATGTAGCGCTCCTTGCGCGGCAAAGGCGCGAAGCCGGTCTCCAGGTTCTCCTTGACGCTGAGCAGCGGGAAGACCTCGCGGCCCTGCGGAACGAAGCCGATGCCGGCGCGCGCCCGGTCCTCGGTGCGCAAGGTCGAGATGTCCTCACCGCCGAAACTGATCCTGCCGCCGCTGATCGGCTGCTGGCCGACGATGGCGCGCATCAGCGAGGTCTTGCCGACGCCGTTGCGGCCCATGACGCAGGTGACCTTGCCGATCTCGGCGGTTACCGAGACGCGTCGCAAGGCCTGGGCAGCACCGTAATGGAGGTCGATGGCTTCGACGTTCAGCATGAGCAGTTGTCCCGCCGCATGATCTGATCGGAGAACCGGTTTTCACGTGTCCAGATCATGCTAGCGCCCCAGATAGACTTCGACCACGCGCTCATTGGCACTAACCTGATCGAGGGGCCCCTCAGCCAGCACCGAGCCCTCGTGGAGTACCGTCACCTTCACGCCAAGCTCGCGGATGAAGCCCATGTCGTGCTCGACAACGATGACCGAGTGATCCCGGGCGATCTCCTTGAGCAGCACGGCCGTCTGCGCCGTCTCGCCATCGGTCATGCCGGCGGCCGGCTCGTCGACGAGGAGAAGCTTGGGATCCTGTGCCAGCAGCATGCCGATCTCGAGCCACTGCTTCTGGCCGTGGGAGAGCGAGCCGGCGAGCCGCTCGCGCTTGTCGGCGAGCTTGATGATGCCGAGGATCTCGTCGATCCGCTTCTGCTGGGCACTCTCCGTCTGCCAGAACAGCGTCTTCAGCACTGTACGCTTCGATTTCAGCGCCAGGAGGATATTGTCCTCGATCGTGTGGAAGTCGAACACGGTCGGCTTCTGGAACTTGCGGCCGATGCCGAGATTGGCGATCGCGGCCTCGTCGAGCCGGGTCAGGTCGACCGAGCCACCGAACATCACGGTGCCTTCGTCCGGCCGGGTCTTGCCGGTGATGATGTCCATCATGGTGGTCTTGCCGGCGCCGTTCGGGCCGATGATGGCGCGCATCTCGCCGGGTTCGATCGTCAGCGACAGGCCGCGGATCGCCTTGAAGCCATCGAAGGAGACGCTGACGCCGTCGAGATAAAGCAGCGAAGAGGTCAGCGCGCCGGGTGTGGGAGCGTTCATGTCAGTTACTCCGCCGGAGCCGGTTCGGCTGCTGGCACGGGCTCGCGCCGCTTGCGGCTCTCCCACCAGCCCTGCGCGGTGCCGAGAATGCCCTTCGGCATGAACAGCGTGACGAAGACGAAGAGCGCTCCCAGCGCGAACAGCCAGTACGGCGCCATGAAGCCCGAGGTGAACACCGTCTTGGCCCAGTTGACCACGACGGCGCCCAGCGCCGCGCCGACCAGCGAGCCGCGCCCGCCGACCGCGACCCAGATCACGGTCTCGATCGAATTCGCCGGCGCGAATTCACTGGGGTTGATGATGCCGACCTGCGGGACGTAGAGCGCCCCGGCGACGCCGGCCATGCAGGCCGAGACGGTGAAGACGAAGAGCTTGAAGCGATCGACCCGGTAGCCGAGGAAGCGCGTGCGCGATTCGGCGTCGCGGATCGCGATCACCACCTTGCCGAGCTTCGACGAGACGATGCCGCGCGCGATCAGGAAGCCGGAGATCAGCATCACGCAGGTCACCGCGAACAGCGCCGCGCGCGTGCCTTGGGCCTGCACGTTGAAGCCGAGAATGTCCTTGAAATCGGTCAGGCCGTTATTGCCGCCGAAGCCCATATCGTTGCGGAAGAAAGCGAGCAGCAGCGCATAGGTCAGCGCCTGGGTGATGATCGAGAGATAGACGCCGGTGACACGGCTGCGGAAGGCGAACCAGCCGAAGACGAAGGCGAGCAGGCCGGGGACCAGCAGCACCATCAGCATGGCGAACGGAAAGGAGGAGAAGCCCCACCAGTACCAGGGCAATTCCCCCCAGTTCAGGAACACCATGAAATCGGGCAGGATCGGATTGCCGTAGACGCCGCGCGAGCCGATCTGGCGCATCAGGTACATGCCCATCGCGTAGCCGCCGAGCGCGAAGAAGGCGCCGTGGCCGAGCGAGAGGATGCCGCAATAGCCCCAGACCAGATCGAGCGAGATCGCGAGCAGCGCGTAGCAGAGATATTTGCCCCAGAGCGACATGGTCGCGGTCGAGACGTGGAAGGGCGAGCCGGCGGGCATGAGCAAGTTCGCCAGCGGCACCAGCAGGCCGATCGCGGCGACGATGGCGAGGAAGGCGTAGCCCCGCTTGTCCATGTTCGAGAGCAGGAAGCGCGTGATCATGCTTCCACCGCCCTGCCCTTCAGCGCGAACAGGCCGCGCGGGCGCTTCTGGATGAACAGAATGATGAAGACCAGCAGCGCGATCTTGCCGAGCACGGCGCCGGCATAGGGCTCCAGCAGCTTGTTGGCGACGCCGAGACTCATGGCGCTGATCAGCGTGCCCCAGAGATTGCCGACGCCGCCGAACACCACGACCATGAAGGAGTCGATGATGTAGCTCTGGCCGAGATTGGGGCTGACATTGTCGATCTGAGAGAGCGCGACACCGGCCAATCCCGCGACGCCGGAGCCGAGCCCGAAGGTCAGCGCGTCGATCCGGCCGGTACGGATACCCATCGCCGAGGCCATGCGCCGGTTCTGGGTGACCGCCCGCATCTGCAGGCCCATCGGCGTCAGCTTGAGGATGGCGAGCAGCGCCGCGAAGACGAGGCCCGCGAAGACGATGATCCAGAGCCGGTTCCAGGTGATGGCGAGGCCGCCGAGCTCGAAGGCGCCGGACATGAAGGCTGGCGCGCCGACCTCGCGATTGGTGGGGCCGAAGGCGGTGCGCACCGCTTGCTGCAGGATCAGGCTGATGCCCCAGGTCGCGAGCAGCGTTTCCAGCGGCCGCCCGTAGAGGAAGCGGATGACGCCGCGCTCGATCGCGATGCCGACCGCGCCGGCGACGATGAAGGCGGCCGGGATCGCGATCGCCAGCGACCAGTCGAACAGCCCCGGAAAGCGCGCCCGGATCACCTCCTGTACGATGAAGGTGGTGTAGGCGCCGAGCATGACCATCTCGCCATGGGCCATGTTGATCACGCCCATCACGCCGAAGGTGATGGCGAGGCCGATCGCGGCGAGCAGCAGCACCGAGCCGAGCGAGAGCCCGTACCAGAGGTTCTGCCCGGCCCGCCACAAAGCGAGCTTGCCCTCGATGTCGGAAATGGCGCGTGCCTGCGCTTCCTTCAGACCCGGCGAGGCATCGCCCGGCAGGGCACGCAGGGTCGCCAGCGCATCCTGGTCGCCGCGCTCGCGCAGCACGTCGACGGCGGCAATGCGGTCGAAGGGCGGCGCATCGGTCTTGACGATCAGGATCGCGGCCTGCGCCTCGCGCAGCGCCCGGCGCGCCCGATCATTGGTCTCCTTGGCGATGGCGGCTTCGAGCACGGGCAGGACCGAGACATCGCGCGCCCGGAAGACAGCTTCGGCGGCAGCGACGCGCTTGCCGGGATCGGGGTTGATCAGCCCGAGCCCGCCGAGCGCGCCCTGGATCACCCGCCGCACATTGTTGTTGAGCCTGACCGCCTTCACGCCTGCGGGCTCGGCCGTGAGTGCCTGGCCGGTCTTCGCGTCGAGAAAGCCGCCTTCCCTGGTCTTCACCGCGACCGCGCCGCCGCCAGCGAGCAGACGCCCGTCGGCCAGCGCCTCGATGATCACGGCCGCATTCGGATGCGCGCTCTGCACGAGGATGTCGATCGCGCGCGCCGTGTCCGAGAAGCTGTCGGCGTTGAGGCGGGTGAAGGCATCGTCGCCGCTCTGTGCGAGCGCGATGGCCGGCGCAAAGGCAAGCGTCATCGCGAGCGCAAGCATGCGCAGGAGGCTGGGAAGGATCCGCATGTCTCGCTTCGATTGGCTGGTCGGCTGTACGCATGCCGCCGGCCGATCCGGCGGCATGCTCAGGCAATTCGAAGGGCGGCCGGGCTTTCCGACCGTGCCGCCCTTCCCCCTCTTAACTCAGGCGCCGCCGCCGCACTTGCCGGTCTTGACGTTGAAGTTGCCGCACTTCTTCTCGACCCAGTCGCCGACCAGGTCCTTGGAGCCGTCGAGCTCCTTCGACCAGGCGTCGCCCGCGACGAGGCCGGTCTTCGAGACCACGTCGAACTGGCCGTCGGCCTTGATCTCGCCGATCAGCACCGGCTTGGTGATGTGGTGGTTCGGCAGCATCTTCGAGACACCGCCAGTCAGGTTCGGCGCCTCGATGCCGGGCAGCGCGTCGATGACCTTGTCGGGATCGAAGCTCTTGGCCTTCTCGACCGCCTTGACCCACATGGCGAAACCGATGACATGGGCTTCCATCGGATCGTTGGTGACGGCCTTGTCGTTCTTCTTGTAGGCCTTCCATTGCTTGATGAAGGCCTCGTTCTCCGGCGTCTTGACCGACTGGAAGTAGTTCCAGGCAGCGAGATGGCCGAGCAGCGGCTTGGTGTCGATGCCGGCGAGTTCTTCTTCACCGACCGAGAAGGCGACGACCGGAATGTCCGTCGCCTTGATGCCCTGGTTGCCGAGTTCCTTGTAGAACGGCACGTTGGCGTCGCCGTTGATGGTCGAGACCACGGCGGTCTTCTTGCCGGCCGTGCCGAACTTCTTGATGTCGGAGACGATGGTCTGCCAATCGGAATGGCCGAACGGCGTGTAGTTGATCAGGATGTCCTCCTTCTTCACGCCCTTGGCGAGAAGATAGGCCTCCAGGATCTTGTTGGTCGTGCGCGGGTAGACGTAGTCGGTGCCGGCCAGGACCCAGCGCTCGACCTTCTCTTCCTTGGCAAGGTAGTCGACAGCCGGGATCGCCTGCTGGTTCGGCGCGGCGCCCGTGTAGAAGACGTTGCGCTCGCTCTCCTCGCCCTCGTACTGGACGGGGTAGAACAGGATCGAGTTCAGCTCCTTGAACACCGGGAGCACCGACTTGCGGGAGACCGAGGTCCAGCAGCCGAATACGGCTGAGACCTTGTCCTTGACGATCAGCTCGCGCGCCTTCTCGGCGAAGAGCGGCCAGTTCGAAGCCGGGTCGACCACCACCGCCTCGAGCTTCTTGCCGAGCACGCCGCCCTTCTTGTTCTGCTCCTCGATGAGCATGAGCATGACGTCCTTCAGCGTCGTCTCCGAGATCGCCATCGTGCCGGAGAGCGAGTGCAGGATGCCGACCTTGATGGTCTCTTGCGCCGCCGCCGGCAGCAGCGAGGAGAGAACCGTGGCGCCTGCTAAGGCGGCGCCGATGACCGTGCGACGAGTGAGTTTCACTGCGATGTCCCCTGAGGTCCCTGTTGACCACGCCCTTGCCGGGCGCCAGCTGCCGTTCCGGCTGGCGGGGAAGTTCGCAAGCGGCATGCCAACCCGGTCCAAGGGCATATCGACACCGCAACAAGGCGTGTTCACGGCAGCTTTTGGAGCGATTTCCTGCCGGCAAGACGCCTCCCCACGCAAACATCATGTGCGGCGGCGGCAGATGACTATTCAGCAGGCAAGTTGGTCGCCCAGAAAATAGGCAGCATCGCCACCAGTCCGCCCAATGCCTGTTTTCACTGCAGTCATGTGATCTGTGATCCGCCGAATCTTTGCCATTTACGCCGGCGACGGAATCACCCTAGCCTCCTCCTTGTCGGTAACAACTGAAAGGAGGTGATCCAGTGTCTCATTGTCATCAACCGCTGTCGCGGGGGGCGCATGGCCTGGACTCGTCCCATGAGGGGTTCGGTTGCGCGTGAGTTTCCGTGACGCTTAGCCCTGTTACCGGGGCTGCGGTTCGGCAATGGAAGGGCTGCCCGCAAGGGCAGCCCTTCTCCGTTTCGGATGGCAGTTCTGCACAGACCGTTCTGGCGCCCTTGGCCACGGCATGGCAGAAACCCTTCATGTCTTTTGCGCCCAGCAGCCGTTGACGAGGCCCGAGCCTTTGTCCCGCCCCGACGCCGACCTCTCCCGCGACGCCATCCTCGCCTTCATCGAGGAGGAGCGCGCCGCCGGCCGCGAGCCCGGCCGGCGCGACATCGCCAAGGCCTTCCAGCTCGATGGCGGCGGCAAGATCTGGCTGAAGCGCCTGCTGCGCGAGCTCGAGCTGGAGGAGAATGGCGGCTCCGGCCCGGTCAAGCCGCATGCCGCCCTGCCCGCCGTCCTGCTCTGCGAGATCAAGACGCGCGACCGCGAGGGCGACCTGATCGCCGCTCCGCTCGAATGGAACGAGGCCGACCAGGGCGAAGCGCCGAAGATCCTGCTCGAACGCCAGCGCGAATTCCGCCGCCAGCCAAAATCCCCGACTGCGGCCGCCCCCGGCGTCGGCGACCATGTCCTGCTCAAGCTGACGAAGCTGCGCGGCGTCGAGGGCTATCAATGGTCCGGCCGCACCCTCAAGGTGATGGGCAAGGCCAAGGCGCAGGTGCTCGGCATCTTCCGTGCCCTCCCCGACGGCTCCGGCCGGCTCGTCCCGGTCGACAAGAAGGCGCAGGGGCGCGAGGCGCTGATCCCGAAGGGACAGACCGGCAACGCCGAGGATGGCGACCTCGTCTCGGTCTCTCTTGCGCGCGAAAGCCGTTTCGGCCCGCCACAGGCCAGGGTGCGCGAGCGGCTCGGCTCGCTGAAATCGGAGCGCGCGGTCTCGCTGATCGCGATCCACGCCCATGGCATCCCGAACGAATTCCAGCCGGCGACGATCACCGAGGCGGAAGCGGCGAAACCCGCCACGCTCGCCGGCCGCGAGGATTGGCGCGCTTTACCGCTGATCACCATCGATCCGGCCGACGCCAAGGATCATGACGATGCGGTCCATGCCGCGCCGGACGATGATCCGGACAACCCCGGCGGCCACATCGTCACCGTCGCAATCGCCGACGTCGCCTCCTATGTACGCCCCGGCTCGGCGCTCGATCGCGAGGCGCTGGAGCGCGGCAACTCGGTCTATTTCCCCGACCGCGTCGTGCCGATGCTGCCGGAGCGCATCTCGAACGATCTCTGCTCGCTGCGCGGTGGCGAGGACCGCCCTGCCCTTGCCGTTCGCCTGATCCTCAAGGCCGACGGTTCCAAGAAGAGCCACAGCTTCCACCGCATCATGATGCGCTCGGCGGCGAAGCTCTCCTACCAGCAGGCCCAGGCCGCGATCGACGGCAAGCCGGACGACGTCGCCGCCCCGATCCGCGACAGCATCCTGATGCCGCTCTGGGCGGCCTATGGCTCGGCCGCCCGCGCCCGCGACGCCCGCCAGCCGCTCGATCTCGATCTGCCCGAGCGCAAGCTCGTCCTCGATGCCAATGGCAAGGTCACCCGCGTGATCGTGCCCGAGCGGCTCGCCGCGCACCGGCTGATCGAGGAGTTCATGATCCTCGCCAACGTCGCCGCCGCCGAGACGCTGGAGAAGGCGAAGAGCCCGCTCATCTACCGCTGCCATGACGAGCCCTCGCTCGAGAAGATGCGGGCGCTCGGCGAGGTCCTGGCCTCGATCGGCATCAAACTTCCCAAGGACGCGGCGCTGCGGCCGGTGCTGTTCAACCGCATCCTCGCCATGATCAAGGGCTCGGAGAACGAGCTCCTGATAAACGAGGTCGTGCTGCGCACCCAGGCGCAGGCCGAATATGTCGCCGAGAATTACGGGCATTTCGGCCTGAACCTGCGCCGCTACGCCCATTTCACCTCGCCGATCCGCCGCTATGCCGACCTGATCGTGCACCGTGCTCTAGTCACGGCGCTGAAGCTCGGCGATGACGGCCTGCCGAAATCGACCTCGCTCGCCGAATTGCGCGAGGTCGCGACCCGGATCTCGGCGGCGGAGCGGCGCGCCATGGCGGCCGAGCGCGAGACCACCGACCGGCTGATCGCGCATTTCCTCGCCGACCAGATCGGTTCGAGCTTCGACGGGCGCATTGCCGGCCTCAACCGCGCCGGCCTCTTCGTCAAGCTCGACGGCACCGGCGCCGATGGCTTCATCCCGGCCTCGACACTGGGCGCCGACTATTATCGCCATGACGAGCGCGCCCACGCACTGGTCGGCGATCGCACCGGCGAAAGCTGGCGCCTGGGCGACCGTGTCCATGTCAAACTGGTCGAAGCGGCGCCGGTCGCAGGAGCACTTCGCTTCGAGTTGCTCACAGAGGGCAGGCCCGCGACATCCGACCGCTCTGGCAAAAGGTCACGGCCTGCTTTACCTATGGGGCGAAAGCAGGGCCGCCCCCCGCCCAAACGATCGGGCCGCAAGCGCTGACGCCCCGCATTAACGAAGACATCCCATGTCCATACATTGTCACCAACCCAAGCCGGTCCAGGCTCGCGACTGGCGTCAGGCTATGCGTCGCGGCCTCTTCGGTCGCTGCCCGCATTGCGGCGAAGGCAGGCTGTTTCGCGCCTTCCTGAAGCCGGTCGATTCCTGCGAGGCCTGCGGCGAGACCCTGCACCATCAGCGTGCCGACGATCTGCCGCCCTATATCGTCATCACCATCGTCGGCCATGTCATCGTCGGCGGCATCCTGCTGGCTGAGAAATACAGCGACTGGTCGATCGCGCTGCACCTCTGGGTCTGGCTGCCGCTGACCGTCTTCCTCAGCCTGGCACTGATGCAGCCGGCCAAGGGCGCGGTCATCGGCCTGCAATGGGCGCTGCGCATGCACGGCTTCGGCGGCGCCATGCCCAAGCCCGAGCGCCAGCCCGCCATGAAGGCAATCGGCGGCCGATGAGTGACCACACCATCACCCTGACCCAGGCCGAGCGGGCACGCACCAACGTCAACCTGCGCCCGCGTGACGCGGCGACCATGCTGATCCTCGATCATTCCGGGAAGAAGCCCAGGGTACTGATGGGCAAGCGCCATGCCGGCCACAAGTTCATGCCGGGCAAATACGTCTTCCCGGGCGGACGCATCGAAGCCGGTGACCGCCGCATGGCCGCGACCGGCGCTCTCGCCGGCCCCTGCGAGCAGCGCCTGCTCGCCCGCTGCGTGCGCCCGAGCCTGCAGCGCGGCCGGGCACTGGCGCTGGCGGCGATCCGTGAGACCTTCGAGGAGACCGGCCTGATCTTCGGCAGCGCCGAGTATGGCGCCCCTGAGAGCCCGCCCCAAGGCGTCTGGGCCGAGTTCGCGGCCAAGGGCGTCTTCCCCGACCTCGGCGCCATCACCTTCGTCGCCCGCGCCATCACGCCGCCGCGCCGGCCCAAGCGCTTCGACACCCGCTTCTTCGCCGTCGATGCCCGTGCCGTCGCCGGCAAGGTCGAGGGCGTGATCGGCCCCGATTCGGAGCTCGTCGACCTCGTCTCCGTCACCTTCGACGAAGCGCGCGAGCTCGACCTGCCGACCATCACCAAGGTGATCATCGCCGAGGTCGAGGAGCGTCTGAAGGCCGGATTCGCCCAGTATCTGCCGGTTCCGTTCTACTGGGAGAAGCGCGGCAGCTTCGTGCGCGAGCTGCTCTGACACCGTCGGGCGGCGGAAAATCCGTATGCCCGCCCGATATTCCTTGACTTGCCGACGCCGATACGGCATTCCCCGCCCATCGGATTGCCGGGCTCGCCCGGCCATTTTGTTTTCTGCGCGGGCCGACGGCGGCCCCATCTATTCGAGGGCTCCGCCATGGCCAAGGCCGTGACCATCAAGATCAAGCTTATCTCGACCGCGGACACCGGGTACTTCTACGTGACCAAGAAGAACTCGCGTACCATGACCGAGAAGATGTCGAAGAAGAAGTACGACCCGGTCGCGCGCAAGCACGTCGAGTTCAAGGAAACCAAGATCAAGTAAGGCGATCCGCCTAATTGCTTGATTTGGTTTAGAAGAACCGCCCTCTCAGGGCGGTTTTTTCGTTTTGGGCGAAGCGCGATCCTGGAGCAATTCCAGCAAAAGCGCGGAGCGGTTTTGCGTCGGGAATTGCGCAGAAACAAAGCGATGGAGCTTTGAAGGCGAACCCGTATTCGCCGAAAATGCTCCAGCCTGTCTGGGCGATTGCGTGGCGCCGGCCCGCTTGCGGTCCTGGCCGGAGACGCCTTCGGCTATCCAGTGGAGAGCCTCGGCAGAACGGCGCGCGCCGCTGACCAGCGACGTGCTGGCGGCAAAACGCTGGGCCGATGATCCGCGCCGGCGATGCCGCGAGGCCATTCAGAATAAGCCAGGGGCGCCCCAGCCCGTCGCTTGCGACGTCATCCTTCCCCCGCCGAGCGCTCTTTCAGCAGCTCGTTGAGGCGGTCCTGCTTCTCGTTGAGCAGATCCGTCAATCTCTCCTCGCTCCCGGAGCCGGACACGGCGGTAGCCTGTTCCGTCAGGTCGGAAATTTGTCGACGCAGCAGCGCGATCAGATCGTCCAGCGCTTCGTGATTGCCGTTTCCCGCCATGGCTGCTGTCTCCATCCCTCTCGATGCCGAGCCGCGAGTGACCAGCGCGATGACCGCAAAGCGGAATCGTGGCTGCCATGCGATAACCCGGCAGCTCACAGATTTGCTCCATGGCGATGCAAATTCAATCGGCGCATTCGCGCCGGCGGCTCCCCCTTTCAGAATCGCATCTCGACCCTGCCCTTGAGGGCGTGGTCTCTGGAGCGTTCGCCGATGGCGGCGGAGTAGGTCAGGCCGAGCGCGGTGGCTTGGGAGATGCGCCAGTCGAGGCCGGCTTCGGCCACCAGCGCCTCGCGATCGATCTGGGCGGCGAAGACCGTGGCCGGTGTGGTGCCGGCGACGAAGGCGGTGCGGGCCTGCGGGGTGAGCTCGCCAAAGCCGTGGCGCCAGCCGAGCATGGCGCGCGCGAACAGCGGCATCGCCCCGAGCTGCGCCTCGGCCCGCAGGCCCAGCGTGGTGAAGCCGAGTGTCTGGTCGCTGGAGAGCACGCGCAGGGCCGCAGCCCCGCCGCGCTCGGTGCCGGCGTCCGTGCTGACGCGGATCAGCGCCAACTGCGCGAAGGGTTCGAGCGCGACCCCGCGGAAGGCGAAGGCATAGCCGAGCTCGGCAAAGCCCTGCGTCACCGAGCCGGACGCTGCAGGCGCAGGAGATCGCCGAAGCCGCGGATCTGGACCTGGCGGCGGATGTCGCTCTCCGACCAGCTATAGGCTGCACCGGCATCGAGCCTGAGCTGGCCGAAGCGGGCCCCGGCATAGAGCGCGGCATGGCCGCTCTCGAGCTTGCCGGTCGAGAGGCGGGCATCGAGATCGAAGCGCGACTGGCTGTAGCCACCGGCGACGCCAACCTTCAGCGACGAACCCGGCGCGTCATAGACCATCAAATCGGCGCCGAGCAGGGCCCCACCGCTGCGG